>NZ_CANROA010000001.1 GCF_947632095.1 uncultured Microbacterium sp.
CTGGCCGATCGTTTCCGCGGGGCGGTGTGGGAAGAGGTCATCATCCACCTGCCCACGCGCGTGCGTCTCGTCTCCCTGAGCGCGACGGTATCGAACGCCGAGGAGTTCGGCGATTGGCTCGACACGGTCCGTGGCGACACCGAGGTGATCGTCTCGGAGATCCGGCCGGTTCCTCTCGAGCAGCATGTTCTCGTGCGGGATGATCTGCTCCCGCTCTTCGATGACCGTGCCGGTGTCGCGACGGCGACCGTGAACCAGGAGCTCATGCGCCTGCGCGGGTCCTCGGGATCGCGCAATGAATCCTCGCGCGGATACGGCGCGCGCCATGGTCGCCGAGGCGGGCATAGCGAGCAGCGTCCGCAGCGCGGCGGCAAGCGCGCCATTCGCGGGGGGAACCCGCGTCGCATCGAACGCATGGATCGACCGGAGGTCGTGTGCCTGCTGGACGGGGCGAACCTGCTGCCGGCGATCTTCTTCATCTTCAGCCGGGTCGGATGCGATGCCGCGGTCCAGCAGGTGCGCCGTTCCGGCTTGCGCTTGACGACCGCGGAAGAGCGTGCCGAGATCCGCGAGATCGTCGAGGAGCGCACCCGATCACTGAAGGACGAGGATCTCGGGGTTCTCGGCTACTTCGAGTGGGTCGACAACCTCGAGCGGGGCGTCGCGGCGCACCATGCCGGCCTCCTCCCGGCATTCAAGGAGGTCGTCGAAGAGCTGTTCCGACGCAAACTCGTCAAGGCCGTCTTCGCGACCGAGACTCTGGCGCTGGGCATCAACATGCCGGCGCGCACGGTCGTGCTCGAGAAGATGGAGAAGTTCAACGGCGAGGCGCGTGTCGCGATAACGTCGGGCGAGTACACCCAGCTCACGGGCCGTGCCGGACGCCGCGGTATCGATGTCGAAGGTCATGCGGTGGTGCAGTGGACCGAGGGCATGGATCCGCAGGCGGTGGGCGCTCTCGCCTCACGGCGCACGTATCCGCTGAACTCCAGCTTCCGGCCCACATACAACATGGCCGTCAACCTCATCGACCTTTTCGGACGCCCCCGGGCGCGCGAGGTGCTCGAGTCATCGTTCGCGCAGTTCCAGGCTGATCGTGCCGTCGTGGGGCTGGCGCGCCAGGTGCGCGAGGCCGAGGAGTCTCTGACGGGCTACCGCACCGCCATGCAGTGCGAGCACGGGGATTTCCTGGAGTACGCCGGCATCCGACGCGAGCTCAGCGATCTCGAGAAGAAGAACCGTCAAGATGCTCACGGTGCGCGCGCGGCGCGCGATAAGCGCATGAAACGCATCCAGAAGCTGCGCACGGTGATGCAGAGGCACGGATGCCACGGCTGTCCCGACCGTGAGGCGCACGCGCGCTGGGCGGAGCGCTACTGGAAGCTCAAGCGGCAGACCGACCGCACACGCTCGCAGATCGAGGCACGCACCGGGACGGTCGCACGGGTCTTCGACCGCGTCGTCGATGTGCTCACGACACTGGACTACGTCACCGGCGAAGGCGAGGAGACGGCTCTGACCGATGCCGGGCGCACCATGCGGCGGATCTACGGCGAGCGCGACCTGCTCGTCGCCGAGTCCCTGCGCCAGGGGCTATGGAAGGGGCTGGATGCGCCGTCGCTCGCGGCGATGGCCTGCAGCCTCGTGTACGAGCCGCGGCGCGATGAGGCGACCTCGGGAGGGCGCGGCCTTCCCCGCGGAGCGTTCCGCGTCGCCTTCGAGAAGACCGAGCAGCTCTGGGCGGAGCTCGACGACCTCGAGCAGAGCCACCATCTGCCCGGTTCCGAGCCGCTCGCCGCCGGGCTTTCCGGCGCGATGCACGCCTGGGCACGCGGTGCCGTGCTCGACCGCGTGCTCATCGAGGCCGACATGGCCGCGGGGGACTTCGTGCGCTGGAGCAAGCAGACCATCGATCTTCTCGACCAGCTCTCGATCGTCGCCGAGGACGCGACGCTTGCCCGGACGGCGCGGCAGGCGCTCGAAGGCGTGCGGCGCGGCATCGTGGCATATACGTCGACGTGACCGGAGACCGAGAGGGCGGTGCGACGGAGCGCGCGCTGATGCCGCTGTGGCTGGCCGTGATCTCGGCGGCCCTCGCCGGCGTCCTCATGGACCTGAGCTATCCATCGGTCGGGCTGTGGTTGTCGGCGTTCCTCTCGGTTGCCCTGGTGCTGCCCGCTCTCATCGGGCGCCGTATCGGCGGAGCGCTGCTGGTCGGACTCGTTTACGGATGCGTGTTCTTCTTCCTGCTCGTCGAATGGACGTCCAGATATCTCGGCGTGCTCCCCTGGGCAGCCCTGGCAACGCTCGAGGGCGTGCTCACGGGCGTCGGTCTCGTCGCGATCTCTCTGGCCTACCGCTGGCTTCCGCGGGCCTTCCCCTCGTCGAGCGCACGTCTGGTTCTCTTGCCCGCCGTCGTGGCGGCGCTCTGGGCCGGGCGCGAGCTCGTTCTCGGTTCCTGGCCGTACACGGGCTTCCCCTGGGCGCGTCTGGGGATGACCCAGTCGGAGAGCCCGTTGGCCACCGTCGCCTCCTGGGGCGGTGTCACCGGGCTGAGCTTCCTCATCGTGTTCTTCGTCGCCATGGTGCTCGAGGTGGTGCGCCTGCGCGCCTGGCGGCGTCCGGTCCGCCTTGCCGTGCCGGTGGTGCTCGGACTCGTCCTCCTGCTGACTCCGGCCTTTCCGACGACGCCCTCCGGCAGCATCCGCGTCGCCGCGGTGCAGGGAAACGGCCCCACGGGTTATTTCGATGAGCGGGAGCCGTATTCCGTGATCGATGCGCAGACCGAGGCGACCCGCCCGCTCATCGGAGAAGACATCGATCTTCTCGTCTGGCCCGAGGGCGGGGTCGATTACGATCCTTTCCAGGATGCGTCGACCGCCCGCCGCCTCACGAGACTCGCGAATCGGATCGACGCACCGCTCTTGGTGAACACCGCGACGGGGCGAGACGGGCTCTACTACAACACGTCGATGCTGTGGACGGCGGACGGCACCGCCGATCAGATCCATGACAAGCGCTACCCGGTTCCCTTCGGCGAATACGTCCCCGATCGGGAGTTCTACAACGCGATCGTGCCCGATCTGATCGGGCTCATCGGCCGGGAGTACACGCACGGAACGAATCCGCCGCTCGTCGACGTCGACGGCATCCTCGTCGGCCTCGCCATCTGCTTCGATGTGATCTACGACGATGTGATCCGTGAGGGCGTGCTCGGGGGAGCGGAGGTACTCGTCTTCCAGACGAACAACGCCGACTTCCGGGGAACGGATGAGAACCAGCAGCAGCTGGCGTTCGCCCGTATGCGTGCGATCGAGACGGGCCGCAGCGTCGTCAACATCTCGACGGTAGGCGCCAGCCAGATCATCAGCGCAGACGGGACGACGATCGCTTCCTTGAACGCCGATGAGGCCGGTGCGATGCTCGACGATGTCGAACTTCGCACCGGCCTCACAGCGGGTGTCGTCCTCGGCCCAGTTGTGCAGCGGGTTCTGCTCTGGGGAGGACTGGGCGCGCTCCTTTTCGGGTGGTGGCGCGCCCGTCGTCGGCGGTCTTAGGCGCCGATCTTCTCCTGAGCGGTGTCGCCACGGCGGGCGCGCACGAACGCGAGACGCTCTTCGAGGAGCTCCTCGAGCTCAGCGCGCGTACGACGCTCGAGAAGCATGTCCCACGGCGTGCGGGCTGCCTTCTCGTCGACGGCATCAGGGGTGATGGTCTTCCCATCGACACGGAGCACAGCCTCGGCGCCGCATGCGCGGCACTCCCAGGTCTGCGGCGGCTCAGCGTCGGCGGCGAACATCAGGTTGGTCACGTGGTTGCACGTCTCGCACAGGTACGTGGTCTCACGGCGCTCCATGAAAACGACGCCTTCTTCGCTCTGTAGGCTCTGGGCGCCGAGTCGGATGCCGCGCAAGCTGCGGTCTGCCATTTTGTGGTCCTCTCGTCGCTCTCAGGTATATCGAACGCGCCTGTGGAGCGGCTCAACGCAGGCACGATACCCGGGCGTTTCACAGTGGAATCCCAGGCCCGCGATCAGAAAGCGGCGGGGAGCGCCTTCAGCGCGAGATCTGCACGGTCGGTGACGACGCCATCTGCGCCGAGCCCGATGAGACGTCGCATCTCGGCGGGCTCGTTCACGGTCCAGACGTGCACCTCGACGCCCGAGCGGCGAGCAGCGCGCAGAAGCGACGGCGTGAGAACCCGGAGTGCTCCGAAACGTTCAGGGATCTGCAGCGCGTCGATGCCCCGTAACGCTCCTGCAGCGGACAGGCCCACGGCGCTGGCAGCACGAACGCGCATCGTGGTGCGCTGGCCGGCGGACGTCGCCGGCCTGATCTTCGCGCCGGCCGCGAGGACTGCGGAAACGGCTCGTTCGCGACGGGAATCGACGAAACTCGTGACCAACACTCGGTGGGCGTGCGGTGCGATGATCGGCCCGAGGACCTGTGCCGCGGCATCCGTCTTCACATCGATGTTGAAACGCGTCTCCGGGAACATCTCGAGCATCTCGCCGACCGTGAGGAGTCCTCCGTGGGCCGCGAAGCGCTCGCGCAGCTCCCGCGTGCGCACCTGAGAAACGGCTCGGTGATCCTTCAGCATCCGCGTCAAGCGTTCATCGTGGAAGAGGACGACATCGCCATCCGCCGTGACTCGGCAGTCCGTCTCCACGTACTCGGCGCCGGCTGCGTGCGCTGCGGCGAAGGCCGCTGCGGTGTTCTCCCAGATGCCGGAGTCGGCGCCAGCACCCGTTATGAGTCCTCGATGAGCGAGCACACGAGGGTATCGGGCCCTTTCGAAATACGGGTGGCTCACGCTCCCGGCATTCCTGTGGGCGGCTGCGAGCCGGCGCGCGGGGCGAATGCCCCTCCGATGCCCTTCAGCGCCTCTGTCAGCTCGCTGGGCACGATCCAGAGCTTGCTGGACTGGCTGTCGGCGATCTTCGGGAGCATCTGGAGGTACTGGTAGGCGAGCAGCTTGTCGTCCGGGGCGCCCTGGTGGATCGAGGCGAAGACGCTCTGGATCGCCTCGGCCTCGCCCTGAGCGCGCAGAACCGCGGCCTGCTTGTCTCCCTCGGCGCGCAGGATCTCGGCCTGGCGCGCCCCCTCGGCCTCCAGGATCGCGGACTGCTTGGTGCCCTCGGCGGTGAGGATCGCCGCGCGACGGTCGCGCTCGGCGCGCATCTGCTTCTCCATCGAATCCTGGATCGATGCGGGCGGATCGATCGCCTTGAGCTCGACGCGACCGACGCGGATGCCCCACTTGCCGGTGGCCTCGTCGAGCACGACGCGCAGCTGACCATTGATCTCATCGCGGCTGGTCAGGGCCTCCTCGAGGTTCAGACCTCCGACGACGTTTCGCAGCGTCGTCGTCGTGAGCTGCTCGACGGCGCCGAGGTAGTTCGCGATCTCATAGGTGGCGGCGCGGGCATCCGTCACCTGGAAGTAGACGACGGTATCGATGGATACGACGAGGTTGTCCTCGGTGATCACCGGCTGCGGCGGGAAGGAGACCACCTGCTCCCGCATGTCGATGAGGGGTCGCAGCCGGTCGATGAACGGCATCAGGATGTTCAGACCGGGGGAGAGGGTCTTATGGTACCGGCCGAGTCGCTCGACCACGCCGGCCGTCGCCTGCGGGATGATGCGGATCGCGCGCGCGACCGTGACGACCACGAAGATGATGACGGCGATCGCGAGGATCCACCCGATCGTTGCGGGCATGAACGAGGAATCGTTCACGAGGTTCTCCTAGTCGTTGAGGTGATGGACGATAGCGGTCGCGCCGTTGATCGCAGCGATCTCTACCGGGGCTCCCCGAGGGATCTGCGCGCCTTCGCTGCGCGCGGTCCAGGTGTCGCCGTTGCTGACCTTCACCTGTCCGGTGAGCGTCGTGATGTCGGACAGGGCGATGCCGTGCAGACCGATGAGCGCGTCGATGTTCGACTTCGTCGGGTCTTCGTTGCGATGAAGCCTTTTCAGCAGCGGTGGGCGCAGGAAGAGGATGAACAGCGCGGCCGCCACAGCGGCGATGAGCAGCTGCGCCCAGAGGGGAGTGCCGATGAGCCCGGTGATGAGACCGATACCGCTGCCGAGCGCGAGCATGAGGAAGGTGAAATCGAGCGTGAGCATCTCGATAACGAGGAATAAGGCGATCAGGACGAGCCAGCCGATCCACGACCACTCGGTGACCAGTTCCACGAATACCGAAGCATCGTTCATGTGTCCTCCTCTGCCGTCAACCTACCACGCGGCAATTCTCCGTTTCGGGGTGGGAGAAGGGGCATTGGTAAGGTGTTGAGGTCGCGTGTTCCGCGGCTTTCCCCGCACTTCAAGGAGTCACCGTGACCGACGTTCTGCCCGCAGGTTCTCTCGACGGAAAGGTCGCCCTCGTCACGGGGTCGTCACGCGGAATCGGTGCGGACACCGTCCGCTATTTCGCCGAAGCGGGAGCCGATGTCGTCATCAACTTCCGCAACAAGGCACCGCGCGCCGAGAAGCTCGCGACGCAGCTGCGCGAGCTCGGCCGTCGGGCGATCACGGTGGGTGCCGACCTCACCGATGCCGACTCGGTCGCCGCGATGTTCGCGCAGATCGTCGAGGAGTACGGCACGCTCGATGTGCTGGTGCTCAACGCGTCGGGCGGTATGGAAGCCGGCATGGCCGAGGACTACGCGCTCACTCTCAACCGCGACGCCCAGCTCAACGTGCTTAACGCCGCGCTCCCGCTGCTCGGCGAGGGATCCCGAGTGGTCTTCGTCACCAGCCACCAGGCGCACTTCATCCGCACGACGCCGACCATGCCCGAGTACGAGCCCGTCGCCCTGTCGAAGCGCGCAGGTGAAGATGCCCTGCGCGAGATGATCCCGACGCTTGAAGCTCGTGGCATCGGCTTCACAGTCGTCTCCGGCGACATGATCGAGGGCACGATCACCGCGACCCTGCTCGAGCGCGCCAACCCCGGTGCCATCGCCGGTCGTCGCGAGTCGGCGGGCAAGCTCTACAACGTCTCCGAGTTCGCGGCCGAGGTCGCGCGCGCAGCTGTCGACCCCGTTCCGGCCGACAACACGCGTCTCGTCGGGGATACGAGCGGCTTCATCGCTGAGTAACAGCACCCTGTACGACGAAGGATCCGCCGGATGCTCCGGCGGATCCTTCGTCGTTCTCGTGCGCGGTCAGCCGTTCGCCGGGGGCGCCGCCGACGGCGCGAATACGGCATCCGGTGCCGTCTCCGCGGCGATCGTCGGCTCGTCCTTGCCGAGCGTGATCGCACGGATGATCTGGATGATGCCGAGAACCACGAGCGAAATGCCGAGGACCCACCACAGTGCGACGGCGGCGAGCATGGGGGAGAACAGGACGATCACGCCGGCGATGATGCTCAGCAGTGCGTAGAGGATCGTCCAGACTTTGGAGCCGTCCTGGTGGAGCAGGGTCAGGGAGACGATGCCGTCGACGATCCAGCTGACACCGATGAACACCGCGGTGAAGATCGCCAGGCCCAGCGCGGCATCCACCGGGTTCACGAAAGCGAAGGCACCGGCGACGATGTAGAGAAGCCCGAGCACGATGTGTCCGACTCGTGCCCACCAGCCCTTGGCCTTCGAGAAGATGCCGAGTCCGATGTAGGTGACGCCGGCGAGGATGAAGAACGCGGCGATGATTCCGGTGACGAGGAACGCCGACTTCAGCGGCCAGACGAGGATGGCGATGCCTGCGATGAGTGCGAGGACGCCGAAGACGGCGAGGGCGATCCGTGCGGATCGGAACAGCGGCGTTGCTGTGGGGGCGGTGTCAGACATGCGGGGCCTCTCTCGAAGAACCTGGCGGATACGCCACACATTAGTGCTAAGTCCGGTACCGGCGGGTGCGGCGACGTGAAAAGATTGTCGCACCCGGACAAAACCCGGTGAACGAGGAGGTTCTATGAGCGATCGGGCTACGCCGGATGCGCATGATTTCATCCGGGTGAGGGGTGCCCGGGAGAATAACCTTCGGGGCATCGACGTCGATATTCCCAAGCGGAGGCTGACGGTCTTCACGGGTGTCTCGGGGTCGGGGAAGAGCTCGCTCGTCTTCGATACGATCGCCGCCGAATCCCGCCGGTTGATCGATGAGACCTACAGCGCGTTCGTGCAGGGGTTCATGCCCTCGGTCCCGCGTCCCGACGTCGACGTCCTCGAAGGGTTGACGACGGCGATCCTGGTGGATCAAGAGCGGCTCGGGGCGAACCCTCGTTCGACGGTCGGCACGGTCACGGATGCCAATGCGATGCTGCGCATCCTGTGCAGCAAGCTGGGGGAGCCGCATATCGGGGGCCCCACGGCGTTCTCCTTCAACATTCCGACGCAGAAGGCCAGCGGTGTGATGACCGGGCCGAACGGCGAGCGCAAGATCGTGAAGGATGCCGTCTACCTGGGCGGCATGTGTCCGCGGTGCGAGGGCAGGGGAGCGGTCTCCGATCTCGACCTGGCGCAGATCGTCGACGAGTCCAAGTCGCTCGACGAGGGCGCCATCATGGTTCCCGGTTACACCGCTGACGGATGGATGGTGAAGGGCTTCTCCGAATCCGGGTTCTACCCGGCCGATAAACCGGTGAAGGACTTCAGCGAGAAGCAGCGCCACCTCTTCCTCTATGGCGAGGTGACGAAGGTGAAGATCAGCGGCATCAACATGACCTACGAGGGGCTGATCCCGAAGATCACCAAGTCGATGCTGTCGAAGGACCTCGATGCGCTGCAACCGCATATCCGCGCGTTCGTGGAGCGCGTGGCATCCTTCACGACCTGTCCCGAATGCGATGGCACCCGACTCACCGAGGGTGCGCGCTCGTCGAAGATCGGGGGCATCAGCATTGCGGATGCCTGTCGGATGCAGGTGACGGATCTCGCAGCGTGGGTCCGCGGTCTCTCGCTCCCCGGAGCCGGCCCGCTGCTGGGTTCCCTGCGTGCAAATCTCGATGCATTCGTCACCCTGGGATTGGGGTATCTCAGCCTGGAGCGGCCGTCGGGGACGCTGAGCGGGGGAGAGGCGCAGCGCATCAAGATGCTCCGGCATCTGGGATCGGCGCTCACCGACGTGACCTATGTGTTCGACGAGCCGACCATCGGCCTGCACCCGCACGACATCCAGCGGATGAACGCGCTGCTGCTGCAGTTGCGCGACAAGGGCAACACCGTCCTCGTCGTCGAGCACAAGCCGGAGACGATCGCGATCGCCGACCGTGTCGTCGATCTCGGACCAGGAGCCGGATCCAGAGGCGGAGAGATCTGCTTCGAAGGTTCCGTCGATGATCTTCGTGCCAGTGGGACGCTCACGGGAAAGCACCTGGGGGATCGGGCTTCGCTGAAGGATGCTGTGCGCGAAGCGACCGGAATGATCGAGGTCCGCGGTGCGGATGCGAACAACCTGCAGGACGTGAATGTGGACATCCCGACCGGGGTGCTGACCGTCGTAACGGGTGTCGCAGGTTCCGGCAAGAGCTCGCTGATCCACGGCTCGGTGGCACCTCGCGATGGCGTCATCGCGATCGATCAGAGTGCGATCAAGGGGTCCCGGCGCAGTAATCCCGCGACGTACACGGGCCTGCTGGACCCGATCCGGAAGGCCTTCGCGAAGGCGAACGGGGTGAAACCGGCGCTGTTCAGCGCCAATTCCGAGGGTGCGTGCCCGTCGTGCAAGGGCGCGGGTGTCATCGTCACCGAGCTGGGCTTCATGGACACCATCTCCACGCCCTGCGAGGACTGCGGCGGGAAACGGTTCCAGGCATCGGTGCTCGAATACCGGCTCGCAGGCAAGGACATCACCGAGGTGCTCGATATGCCCGTCGCGGAGGCATTGGAGTTCTTCTCCGAGGGGGAAGCGAAGCTGCCTGCGGCGGTGAAGATCCTCCAGTGCCTTGCCGATGTCGGTCTCGGATATCTTTCGCTCGGCCAACCCCTGTCGACTCTGTCGGGCGGTGAGCGCCAGCGTGTGAAGCTGGCGATCCAGATGGGGGAGAAAGGCGACGTCTACGTGCTCGACGAGCCGACGACGGGGCTTCATCTCGCAGATGTGGACACGATCCTCGGCGTGCTGGACCGTCTCGTGGATACTGGCAAGACCGTCATCGTCATCGAACACCATCAGGCGGTGATGGCCCACGCGGACTGGATCATCGACCTCGGTCCCGGAGCGGGGCATGACGGCGGACGGATCGTGTTCGAGGGCACGCCGGCGGATCTTGTGGCGGCGAAATCGACGCTGACGGGCGAGTACCTCGCGGAGTACGTGGGGGTGCGGTGAACGACGACGGTACCGCTGTGATCTTGGTGAGCGGAAAAGACGCGGAGTGGCATGCGCGATTCGAATCGCTCGCGGCGAGAATCCACAGTCTCGCTCCTGGCGCTCGAATCGCCCATATTGGCTCGACGGCAGTCCCGGCATACGAGGCAAAGGATGTCGTGGATGTGCTCGTGGGTGTGCCAAGAGAACAGATCGCCGTCGTATCGAGGGTTCATAAGAACGCGGGATTCGATGAGGAAGGGTGTCGTGATCGCCACGCGTGGTTGAGCGTGCCGTCTCGGGGCGCTCGTGAGGCAGTGGTGCACGTCGTTGAAGCCGGAGGTGAGCAATGGCGGCGTCGGTTGGCCTTCCGCGACTTGCTGCGAAGCGACGCCGCGGCGCGGCATCGCTATCTTGAGGTGAAGCGGCAGTCTGCCGCCACCGCGACCGGCTGGGGCGCGTACACCGCGGGCAAGTCAGATATCGTCGCCGCACTGCTTGCGGGGATATCGACAGACGAGAGCGCGCATGACGCTGCAGGCTGATATCGACCGACGCATTCAGGAGTACTACGGCGGTGTGTTCGACGAGCGGGCGCGCCTTACGACGCGCTCTGCGCAGGGGCCGCTCGAGTTCGACCGTGTGCAGGAGCTGGTCCGTTCGCACGTTCCTGCGGGCTCTCGGATCATCGATATCGGCGGGGGAGCAGGTGCTCATGCCGTCGCCCTCCGCGACGCGGGATATGAGGTCATGCTCATTGACCCGGTGCAGAACCACGTCGATGCGGCCCGCAGGTCGGGCCTCGACGCACAGGTGGATGATGCGCGGGACCTGCCCTTCTCGGACGCGGAGTTCGAGGCGGCGATCATGCTCGGGCCGTTGTATCACCTGGCCGAACCGGAGGCTCGCGATCTCGCGATCGCGGAGGCCGTGCGGGTCACCCGTCAGGGCGGTCACATCTTCGCCGGGGCCATCTCGCGCTTCATCGCCTTCGGTCAGCTCTACCTGACCACCGATCCGGCGACAGGAGATACGGATGAATGGATCCGCCTGCTCCGAGACGGCAAGCCTTCTCCGCGCATCCGCTTTCCAGTAGGACACTTCCATACCTCGGAAGAGCTCAGCGATGAGCTGTCGCGGGACGGTATCGCGGATGTCGAGGTCCACGGCATCGAGGGCCCTGCGGGGCTCTTCCTCGAACAGGTCCCGGCCGACGCCGGCCCGGATGCTGCGATGGCGGCCCGCACGATTGCTCGGGCATCGAGCTCGACGCCCGGTATCCGGGACTTCAGCGGACACCTACTTGGCATCGGTGTCGTGCAGCGAGCTGGGTGACTCCTGAACTTTGTCGACTCGCTCTGGTTCGTACTTATGCTCTCATTGTGCGCGGAGCATGCGGAGGTCTTTCACCAGTAAGCGGCGTGATGCGTTGATCGGTTCGAGGGCTGTATCGGTTGCAATGGATAAGCCGATAATGCACATTATGTCAGATCGGGTTTCGAAAGCCGTGCGTTCACACTGCCCCGTCAGTCGCTGAGCGTGAAGAGCTCCGCAGGAATCGCGTGCAGATCGACGAACTGAGCGCCGGGCAGTTCCATGGGTGTGCTCCGCGTCGTCTTCAACGTGGCGGCATCCAGACGGAGCACATCGCCGACGTAGGTTCGGCCGCCGCTTCGATCTGCGAATGAGAAGTCCCGGACGTACAGGTCGAGCTGCCCGCCGGGTGACGCCACCAGTCGTTCGGCCTTCGCATCCTCCCCGTCCCCGAACTCGCGTTCGAGGACGACGGAAGCGCCATCGGGCGAGAGCAACGCGACGCCATGCTCCAGCAGCACGTAGATCCGCTCCCCCAGGTTCTCGATTCGGACTCCCGTGTCCGAGAACTCGGTGATGAGCGTTTTATCCCAGGTCACCGTGTCTATCCGAACCAATTTGTTCCAGGCGAATTCGGGGTAGTCATCAATATCGTGGAATGAATCGGACTCGAGGCAATAGAGCGTCTCACCAGTCATCGCACATGACTGGATTCCGCCTGTGCCGGGCCAGTCGTGCTGGGCCAGCACCGTCATCTCGTTGGGATCGACCACGATGATCCGTGATCCATCGCCTTCCGGTTCAGATGCCTCGATCTGGCCGGCCAAGTACAGCTCATCGCCGTGGAGGATCGCACTCTCCAGGTACCCGTGCAGTTCGAGGCTGCGCAGCGTCTTGCCGGTGCGGTCATGGACGACGAGAGGGTTCGAGTAGCCCTGCCCATCCTGGCCGACATTGACGAGCGAAGCGATCTCGTCATCTCCCAACCAGGCTGCGGCCGTGACGCCGGTCCCCTCGGGGTAGTCGAGGTGTCCGGTGTCCACCGATCCGTCGTCGTTCACGAAGGCAAGATCTGCGGAGCGTGCACCGAGCAACCCCACGGTCGTCGGCGCGTCGATGCGGGTGGACAGATTGACCGCGGTGAGTTCTGCGGTCGCGATGACGGCTCCGTCATCGTCGACGGTAGTCGCGTTACCGCGACGCGTATCCATATCGGTGTAATAGACGGAGTACGCGCCCGCTCCCGGCTCGATATCACCGTGGAGCCCCGGTCCCCCGAACCCGAGCATCGAACATCCGGATCCGATGAGGAGGATGCCCGCATAAGAGACGACGGCGAGGGTAGCTCTGAGCGAGCTCTGACCCGATACATGTCGTCCGCGGTATCGATTCTCTGCTCTAGCCACGCCTTCAGGCTATCCGTGTGTGACGCACCGGACTTTCTCTCTCTCCTTACTCGGTACGGGGTGTTGCGCTCGATGCACGACCAGCGATCCCTCAGCCGATAGGCTCGCCGCATGACGGCACCCGGGGGACGAAGCCTGCTCGATCGTGTTTTCGACGCGATGATCGGCCTTAAAGGCCTGAATGGCGTTCTGGAGCTGCTCGGCGGGCTCGCTCTCCTGATCATCGATATCGAACATCTGCGCGGCATGCTGCGCTGGGTCAGCGTCCACGCTTTCGTCTCGCATCCGGATTCGGCGATCGCCCAGTGGATGAACGCCTTCGCCGATAGGCTCGGGGCGGACTCGGCGGATTTCGCGGGCTGGTACCTCATGCTGCACGGGGCGATCAAGATCGCGATGGTGTGGGCACTGCTCAAGCAGAAGCTGTGGGCGTACCCGTGGACGCTCGTCGTGATCGCGGGATTCATCGTCTACCAGTCGTATGAGATCATTTTCCACTTCACCTGGATGATGGTGCTCCTCACTGTTTTCGACCTCGTCGTGATCTGGCTCACCTGGCGAGAGTGGCAGGAGCAGAAGACGCGTCTCGGGGCCCCGTCGCCGGAGTCCTCTCCCGTCGAGGGGTAGCGTAGAGAGCGTGCCGATCGCCTCCCCCGCTCCCCGTCAGATACCCGGGTGGAGAGGCTGGCTGATCTGGGCCGTCGGCGTCGCCGCGTACATGCTCGCGATAGCGAACCGCACATCTCTCGGAGCCGTCGGCGTCGACGCCGCCGAGCGCTTCCACGCGGATGCTGCGACCCTCTCGCTCTTCGCGGTCGTGCAACTCGCGGTCTACGGCGGTATGCAGATCCCGATCGGCGTGCTGCTGGACCGATACGGCGCGCGCCCCATCATCACGGCGGGCATGTTCCTCATGGCGCTGGGGCAGCTGACGATGGCCCTCTCCCCCAGCATCGGCATCGCGATCCTCGCGCGCGTACTGCTGGGCGCCGGTGATGCCGCGGTGTTCCCGGCGGTCCTGCGGCTGGTCGCCACCTGGTTCCCCTCGCAGCGTGGACCGGTGATGGTGCAGCTCACGGGCGTGATCGGTCAGGCCGGTCAGCTCATCGCCCTCGTCCCGCTCGCAGCGCTGCTTCACTCGACGTCGTGGTCGATCGCCTTCGGCAGCTTCGCCGGACTCGGGGTGCTCTTCGGCATCCTGGTCTTCGCGCTCATCCGCAACCATCCGCCGGAGTCCCCCGCCGACGTCACCGTCGATACCGAGACGGGTGTGGTGCGCATCGTGACCTCATCGGTCGATACGGAGGTCGGTATTCGTGCGGCCTGGCGTCACCCCGGCACGCGCCTCGCGTTCTGGTCGCACTTCACGACGCCCTTCGCGGGTACGGCGTTCGTGCTCCTGTGGGGCATGCCCTTCCTGACCGCCGGCGAGGGTCTCTCCGCTGCACGCGCGGCGGGGCTCATATCGGTATATGTCGTGGCGGGAATGATCCTCGGGCCGGTCATCGGGGATCTCTCCCGTCGGATGCCGAATCAGCGCTCGCTGGCACTCGTACTGCCGGCGACGGCCATTCAGTGCATCGCCTGGCTCGCCGTGATCTTCTACCCCGGTTCGGCTCCCGATTGGCTGCTGTATGTGCTCGCCGTAGCTCTGGCCTTCGGCGGACCCGCATCGATGATCGCATTCGATCATGCCCGCACGCACAACCCCGCTCATCGGTTGAGCACGGCGACCGGACTCACGAATGCGGGCGGCTTCGTGGCTGCTCTCCTCGCAGTGTTCCTCATCGGCGTGACGCTCGACCTGCAGGGCGCCGGTACTCCGGACACCTATTCACTGGATGCTTTCCGCCTGGCGTTCTTCATGCAGGTGCCCCTCTGGGCGCTGGGGGTGACGTTCATCCTCATCGAACGCCGCAAGACCCGCATTCGCATGGGCTTCTGAAAACGGCTCAGCGCCGGCGCGGAGTCCAGCCCGACGGGAGAGCGCCATCGTCGATCGCTCGCTCCCGGTCGGCCTTCGCCGACCATCCCTGAGCCGCGTCGAGCGCGTCGAACCCTCCCCGCGCGATGCGCATGCCGACATCCTCATGATGCATACGGGGCGCTCCCCCGCGACGCACCGATGCGCGTACATTCCACGCATCGTCGGCATAGCCGCCGCCGCGGAAGACCCGGTATTCGTCGTAGCGGGCCGGATCCAGCAGATCCCAGCACCACTCCCAGACGTTGCCGAGCGTGTCGAACAGGCCGTTCAGGTTAGGCATCCGTCCGCCGACGTCCTGCGGTGCGCGGACGCCGTCCGCGGCGGTCCACGCGATGTCCCCGAGCAGTCCGTACGTCGGCGTCGTCGACCCGGCGCGGCAGGCGTACTCCCACTCCGCCTCCGTCGGCAGGCGGTAGCCGTCGCTGTCGACATGCCAGGTGACGTCCTCGCCGTCGAAGGAGTAGGCAGGGTCGAGGCCCTCCCACTCGGAGGCCGCGTTGCAGAAGCGGACGGCGCGCAACCAGCTGAGATCAGCGGCAGGACGTCGCGGATGCCGAGCCTCGATGCCGAGGACCTCGGCGAACTGCTCCTCGGTCACGGCATACACGCCGATCTCGAAAGCTTCGAGGTGCACCGTGCGATGGATCTTCCTCCGGGCATCGTGCAGGGTCACGGAACCCGCGGGGATGCGAGCCATCTCGATGTCGCTCATACCGGCGCCGCTTTCTCTCCCCCATCCAGCCGCACCGCGAAGATGCGCATGAAATATTGGCACAGCGGACCGACGAGCAGGGCGAAGGCGAGGGTTCCGATGCCGACGTTGCCGCCGAGCGACCAGCCGACCGCGACGACCGTGACCTCGAGGCCGGTGCGCACCACCCAGATGGGCCAACCGGTGCGCGCATGCAATCCCGTCATCAGTCCGTCGCGCGGGCCGGGGCCGAAGTGCGCGCCGATGTAGAGGCCGGTGGCAGCCGAGAGCACGAGCAGTCCGAAGATGAAGAAACCGATGCGCAGCCACAGCGACTGGTTCACGGGTATGAGGAGAAGGCCCACATCGGCCGACGGTCCCACGAGCAGTGCGTTGAGCACCGTGCCGATGCCGAAACGCTGCCGCAGAGGCAGCCACAGCAGCAGCACGACTATGCTGATGAGGATCGTGATCGTGCCGAACGTCAACGGCACATGGCGTGCGACGCCCTGCGAGAGGACATCCCAGGGAGCGGCGCCGATCGCGCCGCGGATCATGAACGCGATGCCGATCCCGTAGAGGAACAGCCCGACGAGGAGTTGTGTGATGCGGCGCGGAAGCCGACGCCCCCGCGACGACGTCACCGGGGAACCCGTTCCACCCAGGAGGGGTACTTCGCGGTACGTCCGTCGCCGGACGAAGTGCGTGTGATGCGGCGCTTCATCCACGGGCCGACATGCTCGCGGTAATAGGCGAATCCGCTGGGACCCGCGGAAGCGGTAGCCGACCGCGCCCACCATTCGGCGGGCGGTTCGTAGCCCAGTGCATGCAGCACGCGCGCTGCCACCCGATGGTGGCCGGCGGCGTTCATGTGCAGACGGTCTTCCGACCAGTAGGCGCCGCGGGCGAGCTCCTGGTCGGGCCAGTTCAGTGCGCGGATGACGTCGTCACGGCCGGCGACGCGGCGCAGCACCGCGGCCGAGAGTTCATCACCCCGACGTTGGATGAGGGAGCCCATGGGCAGCTGCCCTGCGGGGTTCGCCCCGGAGAGGAGAATGAGGGTGACACCCTGCTCATCGCAGCGGCGCAGCACGCGGGAGAACGTGTCGGCGATGTGCTCGAGATCGGCGCGCGGGCGCAGCATGTCGTTTCCGCCGCCGTTGAACGACAGGTGCGTGGGCTTCAGGGCGAGAGCGGGCTCGAGCTGCTGCTCGATGATCGGCCAGGCGAGCTTGCCACGGATGGCGAGATTGGCGTACTGGATGCTGTGCCCCGCAGCATCCGCCCATCCCTGCGCCGCGATGTCCGCCCAGCCGCGCACGCGGCCGTCGGGCAATTCATCACCGACGCCCTCGCTGAATGAATCTCCGATGGCGACGAATCTGACAGCACTCACGCATCCAGCCTATTCCCGCCGAGCCGACCGCGCGTCATCGGTCGTCGAGAGCGAGGCCCCGACGGTCGACGAGACCCCAGGCTGCGATGGCCGCGATGACGAAGAACGCGCTGAACACGACGAACAGCAAGGATGCTCCGCCCTTGACGAGCAGAACGGGAACGGCGAGCGGCGCGATGATCGACGCGATGCGCCCGACTCCCGCGGCCCATCCCGAACCGGTGGCGCGCATCGAAGTGGGATAGATCTCGGGCGTGACGGCGTAGAGCGCACCCCAGGCTCCGAGGTTGAAGAACGACAGTGCCATCCCGGAGGCGATCACGGCCGTATCGCCGCTCGCTGTGCCGAAGGCGATCGCCGATGCGGCGGAGCCGATGAGGAAGACCGACAGCGTCAGTCGGCGTCCCCACACCTCGATCAGCCAGGCGGCGACGGCGTAACCGGGAAGCTGCGCGAGGGTGATGATGAGGGTGAACCCGAAGGAGCGGACCAGGTCGTAACCGGCGTCGACGAGGATGCTGGGGATCCAGATGAAGGCGCCGTAGTAGGAGAAGTTCACGCAGAACCACACGAGCCAGATGCACAGCGTGCGCGTGCGGAACTCCCGGCCCCACAGGCGAGACAGGCGCGATCCGGTGGGCGCGGCGATCGGTTCATCAGCGACAGCGATCGCTTCTGCTGCGGGGGCGATGGTTCCGGCCGAGGCCTCGAACTGCTCGACGATGCGCTCCGCCTCCGCGGTGCGTCCGCGCGAGGCGAGCCAGCGCGGCGACTCCGGCAGGCCCCAGCGCACGATCAACGCGTAGACGGCGGGTATCGCACCGATCGCGAAGGCCCAGCGCCAGCCTGAATCGGATGCCGGCACGATGAAGTATCCGATCAGGGCCGCGGCCGTCCAGCCCACGGCCCAGAACGCCTCGAGGAAGACGATCAACCGGCCGCGGATGCGCGCCGGGGCGAATTCGCTCACATAGGTCGAGGCGACCGGAAGCTCGGCGCCGAGGCCGAGACCCACGAGGAAGCGGAGCACCAGCAGCATGGCGAGCCCGCCGACGAGAGCGCTCGCTCCGGTGGCGATGCCGTAGACGAGCAGGGTGAGGGCGAAGATCTGCCGCCGCCCGAAGCGGTCGGCGAGAAGCCCACCCAGGCTCGCGCCCAGCGCCATGCCGATGAAACCGACCGACGCGATCCAACCGCTCTCCGTCTTCGTCAGGTCCCATTGGACCGTGAGCGCGGCGAGGATGAACGAGATGAGGCCGACATCCATCGCATCCAGCGCCCAGCCCAGGCCGGAACCGGCGAGGAGCCGTCCGTGACGACGGGTGAACGGCAGGCCGTCCAGGCGTGTGGAGAGCGAGGCGCCCGGAGTCTTATCGGTCATACGTTCATCGTAGAGCCGTCCCTCCGGGCGCCGAACGCTCTCAATCGTCGGCGGCGAGGATCTCGCGCACCCGCGGGATGACCTCGGTGCCGTACAGCTCGATGCTCTGCATCATCTGCTCGTGGCCGAGAGTTCCTGTGGAGTACTTCAGATCGAAGCGACCGAGTCCGAGAGTGCGGATCGTTGCGGCGATCTTCTGCGCCACCCGCTCGGGCGACCCGGAATAGATCGCGCCGGCCGGCCCCACATCGTTCTGGAAGCGGGCACGGCTGTAGGCGGGCCAGCCGCGCTCCGCGCCGATCGTGTTGTTCATGGCCTCGAACCCGGCGTATGCCGCGTCCCAGGCTTCTTCGTCCGTGCGCGCGATGTGACCCGGAGAATGAACGGCGATCGGAAGCACCGGTGTGCCCATGGCCGCCGTCGAGCGGTGGTAGAGATCGACGAACTGACGGAAACGCTCCGCCGGGCCGCCGATGATCGCGAGCATGAGGCCCAGCCCGTGCCGCGCGACGCGCAGAACCGATTCGGGGCTTCCGCCGACACCGACCCAGGTGCGCAGGCCGTTCTCCGTCTTCGGGAACACATCCGCGTTCTCGAGGGGCGGACGCATGGTGCCCGACCACGTGACCGGCTTCTCCTCGAGCAGCTGGACGAACAGCTCGAGCTTCTGTTCGAACAGCGCCTCGTAGTCGCGCAGGTCGTATCCGAACAGCGGGAACGACTCGATGAACGATCCACGGCCGAGCACGACCTCCGCGCGGCCGTGGGAGAGAGCATCCAGCGTCGCGAAGCGTTCGAAGACCCGCACGGGATCGTCGGAGGAGAGCACCGTGACGGCGGTGCCCAGGCGGATACGCTCGGTGCGAGAGGCGATCGCGGCCAGCACCATCTCGGGCGCGGAGACGGCGAAGTCGGGGCGGTGGTGCTCCCCCACCCCGAAGAAGTCGATGCCGAAGCGATCGGCGAGCGCCGCCTGATCGACCACGTTCCGAATCGTCTGCGCGGCGGTCAGCAGCTCGCCGTCCGCGCCCCGCGTGATGTCGCCGAAGGTGTCCAGCCCGAACTCGATGGTCATGTCAGCCCTTTCGTATGTGACTGAATGAACCGCAGCGGGGTGCGCGGCATTCCCGCGCACCCCGCCGGGCGATTCTCAGCGCAGCAGCGCGGTGCGCAGAGTGTCGAGCCCGACACCACCCATGTCGAGGGCGCGCTTGTGGAACTGCTTCACGTCGTAGGCATCGCCCTGCTGGGCGCGGTAGTCATCGCGAACCTGTTCCCAGATCCGCTGGCCGACCTTGTATGACGGCGCCTGGCCGGGCCAACCGAGGTACCGGTTCACCTCGAACTGCACGAACTCATCCGACATGTTCACGTTCTGACGCATGAAGTCGAGCGCGTAGTCGGCGTCCCAGATGCCCTGGCCGTCGAGGCGCTCCTTGCCGAGGTGCACGCTGATGTCGAGCACGACGCGTGCTGCGCGCATGCGCTGTCCGTCGAGCATGCCCAGGCGATCGGCCGGGTCATCGAGGTATCCCAGCTGCTGCATGAGGCGCTCGGCATACAGCGCCCAGCCCTCGGCGTGGCCCGAGGTGCCGGCGAGCAGACGACGCCAGGAGTTCAGCTCCGCCCGGTTGTACACCGCTTGCGCGATCTGCAGGTGGTGCCCCGGAACGCCCTCGTGGTACACCGTGGTGAGCTCACGCCACGTGTCGAACTCGGTGACGCCCTCGGGAACCGACCACCACATGCGGCCGGGACGGGAGAAGTCATCCGTCGGGCCCGTGTAGTAGATGCCGCCCTCCTGCGTGGGGGCGATCATGCACTCGAGGCTGCGGATCTCCTCCGGGATTTCGAAGTGCGTGGCGCCGAGCTCGGCGATCGCACGGTCGCTCGTCTCCTGCATCCACCGCTGCAACTCATCGGTGCCGTAGAGCTTGTGAGCGGGGTCGGCCTCCAGATGCGCCACGGCCTCTTCGACGGTCGCCCCGGGCAGGATCTCATTCGCGATTGCGGTCTGCTCGGCGACCATGCGTGCGAGCTCTTCGCGACCCCACTCGTACGTCTCATCGAGGTCGATGACGGCGCCGAGGAAACGGCGCGAGTGCAGGGCGTAGAGGTCGCGTCCGACGGCGTCGATATCGGATGCCGCGGGGGCGAGCTCCTCGCTGAGGAAGGTGCGCAGCTCCTCGTAGGCCGCGCGGGCCGCATCGGAACCCTGCGTCAGATCCTTCGCGAGCGACGCCGGCATCTCGCCGTCGGCGAGAGCGGCCGAGCCCGTGAACTCGGCGAAGAAACCATCGGCGGCCGTGTAGCGCGCGATCTGCGCAGCGACCTCGGTCACCTGGCGCCGCGCGGGGACGACGCCCCGGGCGATGCCCTCCTGAAGGGTCTGCGTGTAGCCGCGCAGCGTCTCCGGCACAGCCGACAGCCGCTTCGCAATCGTCTCCCAATCGCCCGCGGTCGCCGTCGGCATGAGGTCGTAGACCTGACGGATGTCCTGCGCCGCGGATGCGATGACGTTGATGTCTCGCAGATGCCACTGCGCGTCATGGAACTCGAGTTCGAGATCCAGCTCGCTCAGCAGATCGGTCTTCGTGACCTCATCGATGGCATCAGTCGGCGTCAACGCGGCAAGGGCCACGCGGGTCTTGCGCACCTCGGCCGCATAATCGTCGTGGCCGGCCGGGCTGAGATCGCCATAGCGGTCATCGGCCTCGTCGCGGCCGATATAGGTGCCCAACGTCGGGTTGAGGATGGAGAGGGTGTCGACCCACTCCTCGGCGACGGCATCGATGGGGGTAGGGGTGCGCGGGGTCAGCGTCATGCTTCTCAGCGTAGCGCCGCCCCGCGCGCGGAGTCGGGCAGGTCAGTGCGCGGCTTCGTCCCAGTTCGCTCCCCAGCCGACGCTGACGTCCAGCGGAACCGTCAGGGATGCGGCATCCGCCATTCGGGTGCGCACGATCTCCTCGACGACATCGCGTTCGCCCGGGGCGACCTCGACCACGAGTTCGTCATGGATCTGCAGCAGCACGCGCGAGCGCAGCTCCTTCTCGCGCAGTTCGGAGTGCACGTGGAACAGGGCGAGCTTCATGATGTCGGCCGCACTCCCCTGGATCGGAGCATTCAGCGCCGCGCGCTCGGCGTTCTCGCGCAGCACCCGGTTCGGGCTCGTGAGGTCGGGGAACGGGCGGCGTCGACCGAAGATCGTTTCGGTATATCCGTCTTCCTTCGCCTGCATGACCGAGGCGCGCAGGTAATCGCGCACCGCGCCGAAGCGGTTGAAGTACTCGAGCATGAGCTTCTTCGCCTCGGACTGCTCGATGCGCAGCTGCTTCGCGAGGCCGAAGGCGCTGAGACCGTAGACCAGGCCATACGACATCGCCTTGACCTTCGTGCGCATCGCGGGCGTCACTTCGGCCGGTTCGACGCCGAAGACCCGGGCGCCGACGAAGCGGTGGAGGTCTTCACCGGTGTTGAACGCCTCGATGAGGCCTTCATCGCCCGACAGGTGCGCCATGATGCGCATCTCGATCTGCGAGTAGTCCGCGGTCAGGAGCGTCTCGTACCCCTCGCCCACATGGAAAGCGCTGCGGATGCGGCGCGATTCCTCCGTGCGAACAGGAATGTTCTGCAAATTCGGATCGGTGCTCGACAAGCGACCCGTCTGGCTGCCGGTCTGCACGTACGTGGTGCGGATGCGCCCGTCGTCCTTGATCGCCGTGTCGAGCGACTCGATGATCTGACGCAGCTTCGTCGCCTCGCGATGCTGGCCGAGCAGCTCGAGGAACGGGTGCGGCGACTTCTCCTGCAGATCGGCGAGGGAAGCAGCATCCGTGGAATAGCCGGTCTTCGTCTTGCGGGTCTTCGGCAGCTGCAGGTCTTCGAAGAGGACTTCCTGGAGCTGCTTGGGAGAGCCCATGTTGAACTCACGGCCGATCGTCGCGAACGACTCCTGGGCGATCGCCTCGGCACGGCCGGCGAGTTCGGCGGAGAACGTCGAGAGAACCTCGTGCGAGACGGCGACGCCCGCGATCTCCATATCGGCCAGGGCGAGCACGCTGGGCAGCTCGATGTCCGTGAGCACGGTTGCCACCGGAGCGGGCAGGTCACCGCGCAGCGCTGCGGCGGCGCGCAGCGTGAACCACGCCTCCTGCGCGGGGGTCGCACCGTCGGTCTCGGGAACGAGCTGCGACGGGTCGGCGACCGGCATCTTCTCGCCCAGATAGCGATCGACCAGGTGCGAGAGCGTCTTGTCGGGGAAGCTCGGCCGCATGAGCCAGCCCGCGAGCAGAGTGTCGTACGAGAGTCCGCCGAGACGGACGCCGGCACGGAGAAGTGCCTTCACCTGCGGCTTGGCATCGTTGAGCACCTTCGGTGCATCGGACTCGAGCCAGGTGCGCAGAGCATCGGCAGCGGCATCCGTCCAGTCCGACTCGCGGAGCTCGGTCGGACTGGCGAATCCGATACGTGTGCCGAGACCGCCGGCGGTGGCGAGCGTCACCGCGACTTCATCCTTTTGGGAGTCGAGCCACGTGACGAGATCGGTGACCGTCGCATCGACCGCGGACGGCATCTCCACGGCAGGCTCTTCCGCCGCGGGATCCTCCCCGGCGCCCACCGCGTCGAAGACGCGGGGCAACAGCGTGCGGAACTCCAGGCGGGCGAAGATATCGCGCACAGCCCGCGCATCGATCGGCGCGACCGCGAGGTCAGCGGGCGCGAGCGGCAGCTCGACATCCGTGAGCAGACGGTTCAGGCGGCGGTTGCGACGGACGTCCTCGAGGTGCTCGCGCAGATTGCCTCCGACGACGCCCTTGATCTCTTCGGCGCGCTCGAGGAGCTCGTCGAGGGTGCCGAACTGGGTCAGCCACTTGACGGCAGTCTTCTCCCCCACCTTCGGCACACCGGGCAGGTTGTCGCTCGTCTCACCCACGAGAGCTGCGATGTCGGGGTACTGCTCAGGCCGCACACCGTAGCGCTCCTGCACCGTGGCGGGGTCGTAGCGCTTCAGCTGCGAAACCCCCTGCACCGACGGGTAGAGCAGGGTCACCTCGTCGTTCACGAGCTGGATCGTGTCGCGATCGCCCGAGACGACGAGCACGTCATAACCGAGCTCCGATCCCTGCTTGGAGAGGGTGGCGAGGATGTCGTCGGCCTCGAAGCCCTCCTTCGTCAGCACCGGGATCGACATCGCTCCGAGCACCTCCTGCAGCAGCGGCACCTGCCCGCGGAACTCCTCGGGCGATGCCGAGCGGGTGGCCTTGTACTCGGGGTACTCATCCGTGCGGAACGAGTGCCGGGAGGTATCGAAGGCGATCGCCAGGTGCGTCGGCTTCTCAGCCTTGATGAGGTTCACCAGCATCGACAGGAACCCGTAGATGGCGTTCGTGTGCTGGTTGTCCTTGGTCGTGAAATTCTCGACCGGGAGCGCGAAGAAGGCGCGGTAGGCGAGCGAATGGCCGTCGACGACCATGAGGGTAGGCTTTGCGGAGTCCGTCACTCCCCCAGCCTAACGAGGACGGCAGACAACCGCTGAGGAGGATCCGTGAGCACGAGTGACGAGATGACCGGTCTGGAGTGGGTTCTCCACCGCGGCATCGGGGCCCTGGCAGAGAAGATGGGCATGCAGTTCACCGAATTCACGGTGGAGCGCGCCGTCGCCACGATGCCCGTCGAGGGCAACACCCAGCCGGTCGGTCTTCTCCACGGCGGCGCCTACGTCGTGCTCGGCGAATCGCTCGGTTCGATGGCCGCAAACCTGCACGCCGGTCCCGGGCGCCTCGCGGTCGGCGTCGACATCAACGCCACGCACACGCGATCGGCGACATCGGGAATCGTCACCGGCGTCTGCACGCCCGTTCATCTCGGCCGCAGCGTGACGGTCCACGAGATCGCTGTGACCGACGATCAGGGGCGACGCTGCTCGACGATCCGGATCACGAACATGATCAAGGACCGTCCGGCCTGAGAAAAAAGAAGTCGGAGCCGGTGAACCGGCTCCGACTCGAATCACGCCTTCTTGGGTGCGAGCTGCTCGATGATCGCCTTGGCGACATCCTGCATCGTCAGACGACGATCCATGGATGCCTTCTGGATCCAGCGGAAAGCCTCGGGCTCGCTCAGGCCCATCTTCTCGTTGAGCAGGCCCTTGGCCCGGTCGACGAGCTTGCGGGTCTCGAAGCGCTCGACCATGTCGGCGACCTCGGCCTCGAGCGTGATGATCTGCTCGTGGCGGGCCAGCGCGATCTCGATCGCAGGAAGAAGGTCGTTGGGCGTGAAGGGCTTCACGACGTAGGCCAGAGCGCCGGCCTCGCTCGCACGCTCGACGAGCTCCTTCTGGCTGAAGGCGGTCAGCAGCACGACAGGAGCGATGTTCGCCTTGTGCAGGCGCTCCGCGGCGCTGATGCCGTCGAGCTGCGGCATCTTCACGTCCATGATGACGAGGTCGGGGCGCAGTTCGGTGGCCAGAGCAACGGCGGTCTCGCCATCGCCCGCCTCACCGACGACATCGAAGCCGTTGTCGCGGAGGATCTCGACGATGTCGAGTCGGATCAGCGATTCGTCTTCGGCGACGACGACGCGTCGAGGGGCGGATGCCGTGGGCTGCTCAGACAATTCTTGCTCGGTCACAGCATCCATTCTAGGGGACGCACCCTGGGAGTCGCCGCACCCGGGCGGGTGTTGGCGGGAACGGGGCCCGCTCTGCGCTAAAGTCGATACGGCGATATTCCAGCCGGCGTGGCGGAATGGTAGACGCGGAGCACTCAAAATGCTTTGTCCGAAAGGACGTGTGGGTTCGAGTCCCACCGCCGGCACATAAAAACAGTGAAACCCACCGGATGGCGATCATCCGGTGGGTTTCGCTGTTTCAGCCCAAAGCTCAGTCCCTGAGAGAACAGTTCATTCCTGTTCCGCGCACGACGAGGGGGACGGAGCAGTTCGCTCCGTCCCCCTCGTCTGCAACAGGTGTCAGAGACCTGCCTTGTAGATCGGTGCGGCTCCGTTGACAGCATCCCCGACCTTGTGGACGCGGATGTCGTTCGTGGAACCAACGATTCCGGGAGGGGAACCGGAGATCACGACGACCTTGTCCCCCTCGACGGCCAGACCGTTCTTCAGCAGGTAGTCATCCACCTGCAGGAACATCAGGTCGGTGTGCTCGACCGGCTCGACCAGGGTCGAGCGCATGCCCCACGAGAGAGCCATGCGACGGCGGATGCCGGGCTCCGGCGTGAACGCGAGCATCGGGATGCGCGAGCGCAGACGCGACAGACGACGTGCCGAGTCTCCCGACTGCGTGAACACGCAGAGGAACTTCGCCTCGACGAAGTCGGCGACCTCGAGGGCCGCGAGCGTGATCGCCCCGCCCTGGGTGCGCGGCTTCGTGGTCAGCGGCGCGATGCGCTCCAGGCCGTGCTCCTCGGTCGACTCGATGATGCGAGCCATCGTCTCGACGACGACCACGGGGTACTCGCCCACGCTCGTCTCGCCCGAGAGCATGACCGCGTCGGCACCGTCGAGGACGGCGTTGGCGACATCGGAGGTCTCGGCGCGGGTCGGAACCGGGCTGGAGATCATCGACTCGAGCATCTGCGTGGCGACGATGACCGGCTTCGCGTTGCGACGAGCCAGCTCGACGGCGCGCTTCTGGACGATCGGCACGGCCTCGAGCGGAAGCTCGACGCCCAGGTCGCCGCGGGCGACCATGATGCCGTCGAAGGCCGCGACGATCTCTTCGAGCGCGTCGACGGCCTGCGGCTTCTCGATCTTGGCGATGACGGGGACCTTGACGCCTTCTTCCGCCATGATCTCGTGCACGCGGGTGACGTCTTCGGCGTTACGCACGAACGACAGCGCGATGACGTCGGCGCCGATGCGCAGACCCCAGCGGAGGTCGGCCTCGTCCTTCTCGCTCAGAGCGGGCACGTTCACGGCAACGCCGGGCAGGTTGATGCCCTTGTTGTTCGAGACAGCGCCGGCGACGATGACCTTGGTGGTCACCACCACGCCGTCGGTGGAGACGACCTCGACGCGGACCTTGCCATCGTCGATCAGCAGGAAGTCTCCGGGCTTGACGTCCTGGGGCAGGCCCTTGAACGTCGTGCCGCAGATCTCGCGGTTGCCGATGATGTCTTCTGTGGTGATCTTGAAGATGTCACCGGCGGCGAGCTCGTAGGGGCCGCCCTCGAACTTGCCGAGACGGATCTTCGGGCCCTGCAGGTCGACGAGAACGGCGACCGCCTTGCCCGCGTCATCCGCCGCACGACGAACATTCGCGTAGTTGGCGTCATGGACGGAGTAGTCGCCGTGGCTGAGGTTCAGCCGGGCGACGTCCACACCTGCTTCGATGATGGCTCGGACGTTCTCATAACTCGAGGTTGCCGGCCCCAGGGTGGCGACGATTTTCGCGCGTCTCAACTAATTCTCCAGAGTGAGAGAGGGAACAAAACTGGCGACAGTGCCGAGCCCAGCCTACGCGGACGACAGGCCCAGCGCGACATCGGAAGGCGTAACAGGCGCCGGCAGCACCGTCTCCCCCATGAGGAAACGGTCGACGTTCGCGGCAGCCGCGCGGCCTTCGGCGATGGCCCAGACGATCAACGACTGGCCGCGACCCGCATCGCCGGCGACGAAGACGCCGGATTCGCTGGTCTGATAGGCGCTATCGCGTTGGAAGGCGCCGCGATCGGTCAGGGCAGGGCGGAGAGCATCCGTGAATCTGACCTGCTCCGGCCCGGTGAATCCCATGGCGATCAGAACGATGTCGGCCGGGATCTCCCGTTCCGAGCCCGCTTTCGGCACGCGGCGTCCCTCGAAGTACTCGGTCTCGGCGACGCGCAGGGCGCGCACCTGTCCGTCATCGTTCGAGAGGAACTCGACAGTCGATGCCAGGAACATGCGCTCGCCGCCTTCCTCGTGCGCGGACTGCACTTCGAAGACGGTCGGCATCATCGGCCAGGGCTGGTGGTCCGGACGCGTCTCGGACGGCTGCTTGCCGATCGCGAGGTTCGTGACGCTGAGCGCGCCCTGACGGTGCGCGGTTCCGATGCAGTCGGCGCCGGTATCGCCGCCGCCGATGACGACGACGTGCTTGCCCGCCGCGGTGATCTGGTCGGGCACCGTATCTCCGGCGACGACGAGGTTCGACTCGACGAGATACTCCATCGCGAAATGGACGCCCTTGAGGTCGCGGCCCGGGATCGGCAGATCTCGCGGAACCGTTGCACCGGTCGCGATCACGACGGCGTCGTAACGGGCGCGCAGATCCTCCCAGCTGATGTCGCGGCCGATCTCGACACCGGCACGGAATCGGGTGCCCTCCTCCTGCATCTGACGCAGGCGCGCGTCGATGTGCGACTTCTCCATTTTGAAGTCCGGGATGCCGTAGCGCAGCAGTCCGCCGATGCGGTCGTCGCGTTCGAACACCGCGACCGTGTGACCGGCGCGGGTCAGCTGCTGGGCTGCGGCGAGACCGGCCGGTCCCGACCCGACCACGGCGACCGTCTTGCCGGTGAGGCGCTCGGGTGGTTGGGGGCGAACCCACCCGTTCTCGAAGGCCTCATCGATGATCGAGACCTCGACCTGCTTGATCGTCACCGCGGGCTGGTTGATCCCCAGCACGCAGGCGCTCTCGCAGGGCGCCGGGCACAGGCGTCCCGTGAACTCCGGGAAGTTGTTGGTCGCGTGCAGACGCTCGATGGCACTGCGATCCTCGCCGCGCCAGGTCAGATCGTTCCATTCCGGGATGAGGTTGCCCAGCGGGCAGGCAGCATGGCAGAACGGAACACCGCAGTCCATGCAGCGGCTCGCCTGGCGACGCAGCACGGTCTTGTCGCCGGGCTCGTAGACCTCTTTCCAGTCCATGATGCGCACGGGGACGGGACGGCGAGCGGGCAGCTCGCGATTCGTCACAGTCAGAAAACCCTTGGGATCAGCCACCGGTCACCTCCAGGATCCGGTTCCAGAGGACGTCGCCGTCGGGGTCGATCCCGGACTGCTCGGCCTCCAGTCTCATGCTCTGCACGGCCGCGTAGTCACGCGGCAGCACCTTCACGAACTCGTTCGCGGTGTTGTCGAAATCGGCGAGCATCTCGCTCGCCCGGGGGGATCCGGTGCGCTCTGCGTGCTCGACGAGCAGTCCGCGCAGCACCTCGAGGTCTGCGCGGTCCAGCGCCTCCAGCCGCAGTTCTCCGCTGTCGCGGGACTGCTGGTTGACCTTGTCGCTCGACAGCGCGTGCACATAGGCGACGCCGCCGGACATTCCGGCTCCGAGGTTGCGTCCGGTCGCGCCGATGATCACGGCGAGTCCTCCGGTCATGTATTCCAGAGCGTGGTCGCCCACACCCTCCACGACGGCGGTCGCACCGGAGTTGCGAACGAGGAATCGCTCGCCCACGACGCCCGAGACATATATCGAGCCCGAGGTGGCGCCGTAGCCGATCACGTTTCCGGCGATGACGTTCTCATGCGGGGCGATGTGCGACTCGCGTGCGGGACGCACGACGATGTCGCCGCCGGAGAGGCCCTTGCCGACGTAGTCGTTGGCATCTCCCTCCAGACGCAGCAGAATGCCGGGCGGTAGGAACGCGCCGAGCGATTGCCCCGCGGTGCCCCGCAGCGTGATGTCGATCGTCTCCGGAGCGAGGCCCTCGGCACCGAAGCACGCGGTGACCTCGTGGCCGAGCATGGTCCCGACGGCGCGCTCCGTGTTGCGGATCGGCAGGTCGATGATGGTCGGATTGCCGTTGTCGAGGGAATCGCGCGCCATCTCGATCAGCTGCACATCGAAGTGCTCATCGAGCTCGTGGTCCTGGTCGCGACCGTGACGGCGCGGTTCGGATGCCGGGAACTCGGGCCCTTCGAGGATCGGCGACAGGTCGAGGCCCGCCGACTTCCAGTGCGCGATCGCCGCATCCGTCTCGAGGAGATCCGCACGACCGACGATCTCGTCCACGGAGCGGAAGCCGAGCTCGGCGAGCAGCTCCCGCACCTCCTCGGCGATGAACTCCATGAAGTTCACGACGAACTCCGGCTTGCCGGTGAAGCGCTCCCGAAGCACCGGGTTCTGCGTCGCGACGCCCACCGGGCAGGTGTCGAGATGGCAGACGCGCATCATGATGCATCCGCTCACCACGAGCGGAGCCGTGGCGAAACCGAATTCTTCCGCACCGAGCAGCGCTCCGATGATGACATCGCGCCCGGTCTTCAGCTGGCCGTCCACCTGCACCACGACACGGTCGCGCATGCTGTTGAGCATCAGCGTCTGCTGGGTCTCGGCGAGGCCCAGCTCCCACGGGGTTCCGGCGTGCTTGAGCGAGTTCATCGGACTGGCGCCGGTTCCACCATCGTGCCCGGAGACGAGGATGACGTCGCTGAGCGCCTTGGCGACACCCGCCGAGACCGCGCCGATTCCCGACTGGCTGACGAGCTTCGTGTGGATGCGCGCCTTCGGGTTCGCCCGCTTCAGATCGAAGATGAGCTGTTTGAGGTCTTCGATCGAATAGATGTCGTGGTGCGGCGGCGGGGAGATGAGGCCCACACCCGCCGTCGCGTGACGCGTGCGCGCCACCCACGGGTAGACCTTGCCCGGGGGCAGCTGGCCGCCCTCGCCGGGCTTGGCGCCCTGCGCGAGCTTGATCTGGATGTCATCCGCCTCGGTGAGGTAAAGGCTGGTGACGCCGAAGCGTCCCGAAGCGACCTGCTTGATGGCGCTCCGGCGCTCCGGGTCCAGAAGACGGTCGACGTCCTCTCCGCCCTCGCCGGTGTTCGACTTGCCGCCGATCCGGTTCATCGCGATCGCGAGCGTCTCGTGCGCTTCGCGGGAGATCGAGCCGTAGCTCATCGCTCCGGTCGAGAACCGCTTCACGATGGCGCTGACCGGCTCGACCTCATCGAGCGGCACGGCCGGGCGCTCCCCCGTCTTCAGGCGGAACATGCCGCGCAGCGTCTTCAACTCGGCCGCCTGATCGTCGACGAGTCTCGTGTACTCGCGGAAGATGTCGTATCGCCGGTTACGGGTCGAATGCTGCAGGCGGAACACCGTCTCGGGGCTGAACAGGTGCGGTGAGCCGTCCCGCCGCCACTGGTATTCCCCGCCGGTCCACAGCCGCTCATGGGCGCGGGCCGCAGCATCCTCGGGGTAAGCGTGATCGTGACGGGCCTGATTCTCGGCGAAGACGTCATCGAGTCCGATGCCGCCGAGCTTCGTCTCGGTGCCGGTGAAGTACGCGTCGACGAGCTCCTGGCTGAGGCCCACGGCCTCGAAGACCTGCGCTCCCGCATAGGACGAGACGGTCGAGATGCCCATCTTCGACATGATCTTCAGCACGCCCTTGCCGAGGGCGTAGATGAGATTGCGCACGGCCTTCTCCGGGCTGATGCCCGTGATGAATCCGGTGCGCACGAGGTGCTCGACCGATTCCATGGCGAGGTACGGGTTCACGGCGGATGCGCCGTAACCGATCAACGTCGCGACATGGTGGACCTCGCGGACATCGCCTGCTTCCACGATCAGTCCGACCTTCATGCGGTTCTCGCGGCGGATCAGATGGTGGTGGACGGCCGAGACCATGAGCAGCGACGGGATCGGGACGAGATCCTTGTTCGAGTCGCGGTCCGACAGGATGATGAACTCGGCGCCGTCGGCGATCGCCGCATCGACCTCGGCGCACATCTCGTCGAGGCGCTCCTGCATCGTGTGGCTGCCCGCGTCGAAGTGGTACAGGCCGCTGATCGTCGCGGACTTCCGGCCCGGCAGGGCCCTGTCGATGTGCCGGATCTTCGCGAGCTCGTCGTTGTCGATGACCGGGAAGTCCAGCGTGACCAGGCGGGCGTGATCGGGGCCCCACGTGAGCAGGTTGCCCTGTGGTCCCAGCCCCAGACGCAGGCTCGTCACGACCTCTTCGCGAATCGAGTCCAGCGGCGGGTTCGTGACCTGCGCGAATTGCTGGGTGAAGTAGTCGAAGATCAGGCGCGGCCGCTCGCTGAGCACGGCGATCGGGGTATCAGATCCCATCGCGCCGAGCGGCTCGACGCCGTTCTGCCCCATCGGAGTCAGCAGCAGGCGCACCTCTTCCTCGGTGTAGCCGAAGGTGCGCTGACGGCGGGTGATGGATGCCGGCGGATGCACGATGTGCTCGCGCTCGGGCAGATCCGCCAGGCGTACGGCTCCGGCGTCGAGCCACTCCTGCCACGGGTGCAGTGAGGCGAGGTCGCTCTTGATCTCCTCGTCCTCGACGATGCGGCCCGAGGCCGTGTCGACGAGGAACATCTTGCCCGGCTGCAGGCGTCCGCGGCGCTTGATGCGTTCCGGTTCGAACTCGAGCACACCGGTCTCGGAACCGATCACGACGAGTCCGTCGGTCGTCTCGGTCCAGCGCCCGGGGCGCAGACCATTGCGGTCGAGGGTTGCGCCGACGACCGTGCCATCGGTGAAGATGAGGGCGGCCGGGCCGTCCCAGGGCTCCATCTGCGCGGCGTGGTACTCGTAGAAGGCGCGCAGGTCCGGTGCGATGTCGGCCTGCTTCTCATAGGCCTCCGGCACCATCATCATGACGGCGTGCGGCAGGCTGCGGCCGGTGAGCGTGAGCAGCTCGAGGACCTCGTCGAAGGAAGCGGAGTCGCTCGCGCCGGGCGTGCAGATCGGCAGGAGTGGCTGCACATCGCCGAGCAGCTCGGACTCGAGCTGCGACTGGCGCGCGCGCATCCAGTTGCGGTTGCCGCCCACCGTGTTGATCTCGCCGTTGTGGGCGAGCATGCGCAGCGGCTGCGCGAGCGGCCAGGACGGGAATGTGTTGGTCGAGTAGCGAGAGTGCACGACTGCGAGTTCCGAGGCGAAGCGCTCATCCTGCAGGTCGGGGTAGAACGGCTCGAGCTGGAGCGTCGTCACCATGCCCTTGTAGCCGAGCGTGCGGCTGGAGAGGGAGACGAAATAGGCGCCGAGTTCGTGGCCGGCGCGTTTGCGCAGCCGGTAGGCGATGCGGTCGAGAGCGATTCCGGACGGACGGATGGGCTCGACCGCGGGAGCAGCGATGAAGAGCTGCTCGAACGCGGGGCGGGCCTCATCGGCTAGCTTGCCGAGATGCTGGTTCGCCGTGGGAACCGTGCGCCATCCGAGGACCTCCAGGCCCTCTTCGCGGGCGATCTTCTCGATCCCCGCCTTCTGAGCGCGGCGCTCCCCCGCCTGCAGCGGGAGAAAGGCGAGCCCGGCGGCGTATTCGCCGGCATCGGGCAGTTCGAAGTCCGTGACTTCACGCAAGAATGCGTCTGGCATCTGGGTGAGGATGCCTGCACCATCTCCGGTGCCGGCGTCAGAGCCGATGGCACCTCGGTGCTCGAGGTTGCGCAGCGCTTCAAGCGCCAGCGCGATGATGTTGTGTCCTGCGGTTCCCCGCAGAGTCGTGACCATGGCCAGGCCACAGGCATCCTTTTCGAATGCCGGGTCGTACAGGCCCTGCTTCGGGGGGTAAGCGCCGGAGGCGCCATAGGGAGGCTGGAAGTACATCGATACCGTCCTCAGGTACTCAATGCGACACTGGGGACGTCGTCGGCCCGCTCGTTCATCTACAGGGGGGTTAACGCACTCGGCGAGGACGACTCGAAAGAGTTGTCCTCGCCCGCGAGATCCAGGCTTGTGGCAGTGGATTCAGTCGGTCGCGTTGACGGGAGGCTCACTCACGTCGACGAACTCGTCGAGGGCGTTCTGCGATTGTACACCCGCGTCAGCATCCGGCCGCGTGCGCCCGTTGACGTACGCCGACGGCTCCGCGCCGGTGTGGCGGCGGCTCTGGACGGTGAGGATGATGATGCCGAGCAGCACACCGATGATTGCGGTCCATACGTTGCTGCGCAGACCCAGGATGATCTCGCTCGGGTCGATGCGGATCGACTCCCACACGATGCGGCCGGCGCCGTACCAGATCAGGTAGATCGCGAGCTGCTTGCCCCACTGCAACTGCAGACGGCGCCCGATCCACAGGATGAAGAACACGCCGAGCAGATTCCAGATGACCTCGTAGAGGAACGTCGGGTGGAAGAGCGTTCCTTCAGCGAGTCCGGGAGGGAAAGCCGAGTTGTCGGAGGAGATCTCCAGGCCCCAGGGCAGGTCCGTCGGCTGGCCGAAGAGCTCGTGGTTGAACCAGTTGCCGAAGCGCCCCATCGCCTGGGCGAGGAGGAGGCCCGGCGCGAGGGCATCGGCGAAGGTCCAGAACCGGATGCCCGTCCACTTGCAGCCGAGCCAGACGCCGACAGCACCGCCGATGAGCGCGCCGAAGATCGCGATGCCGCCCTCCCAGATGGCCCAGACCGATCCGTACTCGAAGGGGTTCCACGTGTTCTTGCCCTCGCCGAAGTAGAACGACGGGTGCGTGAGGACATGGTAGGCGCGCGCGCCCACGAAGGCGAGCAGCACCGTCGGGATCGCGATGTCGACCACGACCCACGGCTCCGCACCACGCTGTGTGAGGCGGCGGTTCGTCAGGAGACCGGCGACGATGATTCCCGCGATGATGCACAGCGCGTAGATGTGGATCTGCAGGGGCCCGATGTGGAAGGACTGGATATCCGGGCTCGGGATGCTGGTGAGCACGCCGCTGAGGGCCGTGGGAAGCGCGAGGGACATGAGTGCGATTCTAGTTCTCGTGTGAGGTCGGAGCCGACGGGGTGCCCGCGGCGAGGGATCGGGTGACATCGGCGAGGGCCGGCAGTCCGCCGTCGCGCAGCGCGCGGACGAGGGCCGTTCCGACGATCGCCCCATCGGCGTAGTCGACGACGCCCGCGATCTGATCGGCGGTCGAGATGCCGATTCCGACGCAGGCGCGGTCGGCGCCGCGCTCCCGCAGACGGGTGACGAGGGTGCGTGCGGCCTTGTCGAGCTCGGTCCGCTCCCCCGTGATGCCCATGGTCGATACGGTGTAGATGAATCCGGTGGACGCCGCGATGATGCGGTCGAGGCGCTCGTCGCTGGAGGTGGGGGCCGCGAGGAAGATACGATCGAGCCCCGTCCGCTCGCTCGCGGCGATCCACTCCTCCGCGGACTCGGGCGTGATGTCAGGGGTGATGAGCCCCGCACCGCCGGCCGCGAGCAGGTCATCGGCGAAGCGGTCGACGCCGTACTGCACGACGGGGTTCCAGTAGGTCATCACGACGACCGGTACATCGGTCGCTTCGGTGATCGCGCGCACGGCCGTGAACAGGTCGCGCATCTTGAAGCCGGCGGCCAGCGCCGCCTGGGTCGCCTCCTGGATGACCAGTCCGTCCATCACCGGATCGCTGTAGGGCGGACCCAGCTCGATGATGTCGGCGCCGTTCTCGGCGAGCGTGATCGCTGCCTGGATGCTCGTCTGAAGGTCGGGGAATCCAACCGGCAGGTAGCCGATGAGGGCGCCGCGACCAGCGTCCTCGGCCTTCTTGATGGCGGCTTCGACGCGGCTCATCGCGCGCCCTCCTCGTCTGCGTCGGCATCGTACAGGTCGAAGTAGCGCGCGGCTGTGTCCATGTCCTTGTCTCCGCGGCCGGACAGGCACACGGCGATCACGGCATCCGGTCCCATCTCGTTGCCCAGGCGGAGCGCACCGGCCAGCGCGTGCGCCGACTCGATCGCCGGGATGATGCCCTCGGTGCGGCTGAGCAGGCGCAGCGCCTGCATGGCCTCGTCGTCGGTCGCGGGGATGTACTCCGCGCGGCCGATGTCGGCGAGCCAGGAGTGCTCGGGGCCGACGCCCGGATAGTCGAGACCCGCCGAGATCGAGTGCGACTCGATCGTCTGCCCGTCGTCGTCCTGCAGAAGATAGGTGCGGGCGCCGTGCAGCACTCCCGGGCGACCGCGTTCGATCGATGCGGCGTGCCGCTCGGTGTCGACGCCATCACCGGCCGCCTCGACGCCGTAGAGCTTCACGTCCGCATCATCGAGGAACGCGTCGAACATGCCGATCGCGTTGGAACCGCCGCCGACGCAGGCCACGACGGCATCGGGCAGGCGTCCTACCTCGTCGAGAAGCTGCTGGCGCGCCTCTTCGCTGATGATCTTCTGGAAGTCGCGGACCATCGCCGGGAACGGGTGAGGACCCGCGGCCGTTCCGAAGATGTAGTTGGTCGTCTCGACCGTGGCCACCCAGTCGCGGTAGGCATCGTTGATCGCGTCTTTCAGCGTGCGCGAGCCGGTCGTCACGGGGACGACCTCCGCACCCAGGAGACGCATGCGGGCGACGTTGAGCGCCTGCCGCTCGGTATCGACCTCACCCATGTAGATCGTGCAATCCAGACCGAACAGGGCTGCCGCCGTCGCGGTCGCGACCCCGTGCTGGCCGGCGCCCGTTTCGGCGATGACCCGTGTCTTGCCCAGGCGCTTGGTCAGCAGCGCCTGCCCGAGCACGTTGTTGATCTTGTGGCTGCCGGTGTGGTTGAGATCTTCGCGCTTGAGGAAGATCCGTGCTCCCCCGGCGTTTTCGGCGAAGCGGGCGGCCTCGGTCAGTGCCGAGGGGCGGCCCGCGTAGGAGCTGAGCAATGACGCGAGCTCGGCGCGGAACTCCGGGTCGGCGATCGCGTCGTGATAGGCGTCGGTCAGCTCGTCGATCGCCGCGATGAGCGACTCGGGCATGTAGCGTCCGCCGAATTCTCCGAAGAACGGTCCGGGCTGCTCGCGCAGGCTCATCAACGAGCTCCTTCACGGTCGGCGGCGTCTCCTGCCGCGAGGAAGCTCTGCAGCGTCGAGACCGGGTCGCCGGTAACGAGGGCTTCGCCGATCAGCACGACATCGGCACCGGCCGAGCGGTAGCGCGCGACGTCCTCGGGCGCGAGCACCGCCGACTCGGCGATCTTGACCGCATCCGCGGGGATGCGGTCGGCCAACGTGCTGAAGAGGTTCTTATCGAGTTCGAGGGTCTTGAGGTTGCGGGCGTTGACGCCGATGAGGTGCGCTCCGAGGTCGATCGCGACCTCGAGCTCCTCAGCGGAATGCGTCTCGACGAGCGGCATCATGCCCAGCTCCAGGATGAGCGCATGCAGCTCGTGGAGCACCGGGATCTCGAGTCCGGCCACGATCAACAGTGCGAGGTCGGCGCCTGCGGCGCGAGCCTCGAACACCTGATAGGGCGTCGCGATGAAATCCTTGCGGAGCACGGGCAGCGAGACCGTGGAGGTCACGGCTTCGAGATCGGCCAGGCTCCCGCCGAATCGGCGCTCCTCGGTCAGCACGCTGATCGCAGAGGCGCCGCCCGTCTCATAGAGGGATGCCTGGTGAGCCGGGTCGGGGATCTCGGCGAGGGCACCGCGCGAAGGACTTGCGCGCTTGACCTCGGCGATGATCTTGACCCGGTCCGCCGGAGCCAGCGCCGCACGCGCGTCGCGAGCAGCGGGGCGAGCCAGAGCGGCCCGTTCGACCTCGGCGAGGGGACGCGTGAGCGCGCGGCGCTCGGCGTCCTCGACTGCGCCGGCCGTCAGGTCGGCGAGGACCATTAGTGGCCCTTCGGCGAGTACTTGGGTCCGTTGACGCCGTAGCCGGCCTTGGCCATGATCCAGCCGATGATCAGGCCCACGGCCATGACGCCCACGGAAGCCCAGACGAGGGTCGGCATGCCTGCGCAGAAGAAGACGGTTCCTGCGGTGAAGCCGAGGAGCATGATCACGACAGCGGTCCATGCCGCAGGCGAGTGTCCGTGGCCGGGGTCAGCGATCGGGTTGGTCATGTTCTCCTCCGGAGCGGTCGTGGGGTGTTGTGTTCAGTCTATCCGGGTCACCGAGTGGGGTCGGTTCCTCGGGTCAGGTCGTCCCAGGAGTCGACGGCGTCGACCGGGCCGGTGGTGGTCGCGGGGGGCGCGGCATCCGTGCGGAATCGGCGTCCTCCCCGCTTCCAGTGCGCCCCCGTGATGAGAGCGAACAACGCGGCGATGATGAGCACGATCCAGCCGGCGAGAGCGATCATCGGCCACGCGGATGCGGTGATCTCGGCGATCATCATCTCGAGGGCCGTGGTTCCGGCGAGCCCCGTGGTCTCGGTGACGACGGAGGCCACCGCGCTCAACGGGACGTCAATGAGTAACTGGACCGTCCACACGCCCAGGAGTCCGCCGGTTGCCAGGGCGAGGGCCGCGAAGATCAAACGGAGCACGGTCCCCACGAGCGACATCGCGGCGCCGAGCGCGAGGACGGCGAGGCTCAGCGGCGCCAGGAGTACGATCGCATCCGCTCCGGGCACGAGGATCGCCTCGCCCGCGTCTGCACGGACAACGGTCAGCCAGGTCTGGGTGGAGGAGATGATCCCGATGCCGCCGGCGAGGAGGAACCCCGCGACGGTGATGCTGCGTGCGCGTCGAAGGATGCTCACGCCCCGTCGCCGGCCTTCGTCTCAGCGGGTGCCAGAGCGTCCACCGCATGCAGATCCTCGGTGTCGAAGCAGGAACGGGTCCCCGTGTGGCACGCGGCACCGGTCTGTTCGACGAGGAGGAGGATCGCGTCGCCATCGCAGTCGAGGCGCGCTTCGCGGACCTGCTGGATGTGGCCGGATGTGTCGCCCTTGCGCCAGTACTCCGAGCGGGAGCGCGACCAGTATGTGACTCGACCGCTGGTGAGGGTTCGGCGCAGCGCCTCGGCGTCGAGCCACGCGAGCATCAGCACCTCGTGGGTATCCCACTGCTGAACGATGGCGGGAACGAGCCCCACGTCGTTGAAGGCGACGCGGGCGATGCGGGCCTCGATATCATCGGTCATCGAACCAGCACTCCTTCGGCGCGCATCGCATCCTTGACGTCGCTGATGCTGAGCAGCCCCGAGTGGAAGACACTGGCCGCTAGCACAGCATCCGCACCCGCGTGGATGGCCGGTGCGAAGTGGGACGCCGCGCCGGCACCGCCGGAGGCGATGACGGGAACCGAGGAGACCTCGCGCATCAGGCCGACGAGCTCAAGGTCGAAGCCGTCACGGGTGCCATCCGCATCGATCGAGTTGACGAGCAGCTCACCGGCGCCGCGCTCGATCGCCTCGCGCGCCCAGACGAGCGCATCGAGAGTCGTCTCCGTCCGACCGCCGTGGGTCGTGACGACGAAACCGGAAGACGTGCCAGGAGCGCGCTTGACGTCGAGCGAGAGGACGAGCACCTGAGCACCGAAGCGATCCGCGATCTCGCCGATCAGATCGGGACGGGCGATCGCTGCCGAGTTCACGCCGATCTTGTCGGCGCCGACTCCCTGGAGCCGGGCGACGTCCTCGACGCTGCGAATGCCGCCGCCGACCGTCAGAGGCACGAAGACCTGTTCGGCTGTGCGCTGGACGACGTCGTACGTCGTGGCGCGCTCATCGACCGTGGCGGTCACATCGAGGAAAGTGATCTCATCGGCTCCCTGAGCGGCGTAATGCGCGGCGAGCTCGACCGGATCGCCCATATCGCGCAGGTTCTCGAAGTTCACACCCTTGACGACGCGGCCTGCGGCCACATCGAGGCACGGGATGACGCGACTCGTGACGGCCATTACAGGCGCGCGGCTTCGATCGCGGTGACCAGGAGCGCACGTGCGCCCAGGGCGTAGAGGTCGTCCATCACCTTGTTGATGCCCTTGCGGGGCAGCATCACACGGACGGCGACCCACTCCGGGTCCTGCAGCGGGGAGATGGTCGGCGACTCGCGTCCGGAGGCGATCGCCGCCGCCGCCTCGATCTTCGCCGCGGGCAGGTCGTAATCGAGCAGCACGTACTGACGGGCGACGATCACGCCCCGCAGACGGCGCAGCAGCTTCTCGGTGCCCTCGGCATCACCCGGGCGGCTGATGAGGACCGCTTCGGACTCGATGATGACGGGACCGAAGATCTCCAGGCCCGCCTGACGAAGCGTCGTGCCGGTCTCGACGACGTCGGCGATCGCATCGGCGACGCCCAGCTGGACGGCCGATTCCACGGCGCCATCCAGAGGCACGAGAGTCGCCTCGATGCCGTGCTCGCGCAGGAACGCATCGACGAGCCCCGGGTAGGCGGAGGCCACACGCAGCCCCGAGAGGTCATCCAGCGATGAGAACTTGCCGACAGGGCCGGCGAACCGGAACGTCGAACGGGCGAAACCGAGAGCCTGGATCTCGCGAGCCGGCTGAGGCACGTCGCGCAGCAGGTCGCGTCCCGTGATGCCGACATCCAGAGCACCGGAGGCGACGTAGGTGGCGATGTCACGAGGACGGAGGAAGAAGAACTCGACATCGTTCTGAGCGTCGATGACGTGGAGCGTCTTGGAATCGCGGCGACCGGTGTAACCGGCCTCCGCGAGCATCTCAGCGGCGGTCTCGGCGAGCGAGCCCTTGTTGGGAACAGCAATGCGCAGCATGGGGAACCTTCAGATCAGAGAGAAAGGGCGGAGCGCATCAGAGATGTCGGTACACGTCCTCGAGGCTGAGCCCCTTCGCGATCATCATGACCTGCAGGTGGTAGAGCAGCTGGGAGATCTCCTCAGCGGCCTCGGCATCCGATTCGTACTCGGCGGCCATCCACACTTCGGCGGCCTCCTCGACGATCTTCTTCCCGATCGTGTGCACGCCGGCGTCGAGCTCGGCGACGGTGCCGGAACCCGCGGGGCGGGTCTCGGCCTTGGCACGGAGCTCAGCGAACAGCTCGTCGAAAGTCTTCACGAGTCCAGGCTACCGGCTCGAGCACGCTCCCGAAGTCCACGGATCGCCGCTTCGACGTTATCGGAGCCGTAGACGGCGGAACCGGCGACGAACGTATCGGCGCCCGCCTCGGCGGCCTGCGCGATCGTGGCATCGGAGACGCCGCCGTCGACCTGGAACCACACGGTGGACCCGCGACGACGGGCCTCGCGGACGAGAGATCGGAGCTTCGGCATGGTCGCCGGCATGAAGCCCTGCCCGCCGAAGCCCGGCTCGACGGTCATGACGAGGATCTGATCGAACTCGTCGAGGATGTCGTACAGGCTCTCCCCCGGTGTTCCCGGTTTGATCGCGACGCCGGCGCGAGCGCCGATGCCGCGCAGTCTGCGCGCGAGCGCAACAGGATCTGCGGCTGCTTCCAGGTGGAAGGTCACGCTCGCAGCGCCGATCTCGGCATACCCCGGTGCCCAGCGATCGGGATCCTCGATCATCAGATGCACATCGAGCGGGACGGGGCTCGTCTGCTGAATGCGCTCGACCATCTGCGGTCCGAAGGTCAGATTCGGGACGAAGTGGTTGTCCATGACGTCGACATGGGCGAAGTCTGCGGTCGCGATCCGGGCGAGATCGGCCTGCATGTTGACGAAGTCGGCCGACAGGATGCTGGGATTGATGCGCGGCGCCGCGGGCAGGCTCATGGGATCATTCTCCGGTTTCAGGGCTCGTGCGCTGCAGCAGCGCGAGGAACATCGCATCCGTGCCGTGCCGATGGGGCCATAGCTGCACGTGCCCGGAACCATCGTCGCCCAGATCGATCGGCGAGTTCGTGACCGAGGAGAGGACGGCCGCGGCATCCAGCTCGACCACATCGTCGCGAGTGCGCAGCACCTCGGCGACCACGCCCGATGTCTCCGCCAGGTGCGGCGAGCACGTCACGTAGGCGACGATGCCGCCCGGCACGAGTGCATCGATCGCGCCGCCGAGCAACTCGGTCTGCAACGGCGTGAGATCCGCGACATCAGCGGGCGACTTGCGCCAGCGCGCTTCGGGACGACGGCGCAGGGCGCCGAGACCCGTGCACGGCGCATCTACGAGGATCCGGTCGAAGCGGTCGGGATGTGCGGAGGTGAGCGCCCGCCCATCCGACTCGTGCACCGTGACGTCGCCGGGGACCGCCTCGAGGGCCTTGCGAACGAGGCCCGCACGGGCGGGGACGACCTCGTTGGCCTCGAGGGCGATGTCGTGCTGGTGTGCGATGGCCGCGAGCAGCGCCGTCTTGCCGCCGGGACCGGCGCACAGATCGAGCCATCGCTCGCCGGCGGCGATCGGACGCGCTGCGGACAGGGCCAGGGCGACCAGCTGCGAGCCCTCGTCCTGAACACGGATCGTTCCGCCGGCCGCTTCGATCACGGCCTGCGGGTTACCGCCCGGAGATCCGAACGCGGTTGGCGCGTAGGGGCGTGCGGGCTGGCCGGGATCTGCGAGCCCCGGCAGGGCGACGAGCGTCACTTCGGGCGAGATGTTGTCGGCTTCGAGAAGCTCTTCCAGCTCATCGACGCGGCCCTCGGCGGCCAGAGCCCTCCGTAGCGCGCGGATGATCCAGACAGGATGCGCAGTGCGCAGCCCGAGACGCTCGTCATCCGATCGCGCCTCGGCCTCGATGCGCTCCTGCCATTGCCCTGGCGTATCGCGCGAGATGCGGCGCAGCACGGCGTTCGTGAAGCTGGCCGCACCGCGCCCGGCCTCTGTGGCGACGATGTTGACGGCCTCGTTCACCGCGGCGTGCGAGGCGACGCGGGTCGAGAGGATCTGGTGGGTCGCGAGTCGGAGCGCATCGAGGACGGGCGGGTCGATGTCTTCGGCCGCACGGCCGGCGGCCGACGAGATGATCGCGTCGTACGTGCCGCACCGGCGGAGCGTGCCATAGGTGAGCTCGGTCGCGAGAGCGGCGTCCTGCGTGCTGAGCTGCGCCTGGGCGATCGCGGACGGGAGCAGAAGATTCGCATAGGCGTCGGACTCCCCCACCGCGCGGATCACGTCATAGGCCACGCGGCGGGCGGGCTGCACGGTGCGGGGCTGCGGGCCTCGCCCGACCTGCGCGCGGACCGGACGTCGAGTCCGTTCGGAAGAGCGCCCTCGTCCGCCGGAGCGGTCGCGTCGCTGCTCGCCGGTCATGCGCCGGCCTGCTTCGTGTCGTCATCGCGGCGGCCGCGCCACCAGTCGACGGCGTTCATCGCGCCCTTGCCCGCAGGCTGCACGCGCGTGATGGCGAGAGGACGGCTGCCCGTGCCGATGTGAAGCGCGGTGCGGGTCGCGGCGACCTCACCCGGCTCGAGCGGGTCGGCGTCGGTGGCCTCGGAGAGCGCGAGGACCTTGACCCGCAGATCGCCGAACATCGTGTGGGCTCCGGGCTCCGGCGTCACGCCCCGGTAGCGGGCGATGATGCTTACCGCCGGCTCCGTCCAGTCGAGAGCGCCGTCGTCGAGGGCGAGTTTCGGAGCGAGCGTGACCTCGCCCTGCTGCGGGACGCCGACGGCCGTGCCGGCAGCGATCTCCGTGACGACCTGCAACGTCAGGCCGGCGCCGTCCTCGGCGAGGATCTCCAGGGCGGCATCGGCCGTGGCATCCGCCGGAATATCGACCGTGCGCGTCGCGTAGACGTCTCCGGCGTCCAGCGCTGCAACGAGCTGGAAGACGCTCGCGCCGAGGCTCGTCTCCCCCGCGATCAGCGCGCGCTGAACCGGGGCCGCGCCGCGCCACGCCGGAAGAGTGGAGAAGTGGAGGTTGATCCACCCCGCATCGGGAGTGGACAGCAGCGGCTCCCGGACGAGACCGCCGTAGGCGACGATGACGCCCAGCTGGGGTCGCAACGCCGCGATCTTCCCCGTCGCCTCCTCATCGAGCCGCGCAGCCTTGATCACGGGCAGACCGAGCTCTTCGGCGGCCTGCGCGACGGCGGACGGCGTCAGGACGCGCTTACGCCCGAGCGGGGCATCCGGCCGGGTGACGACGCCGACGATCTCATGCTCGGCGGCGAGCAGACGCAGGGTGGGGATGGCTGCCGCCGGCGTGCCGGCGAAGACGATTCTCATGAAGGTACTCCGGAAGGAAGGGTTACAGCTCTGGATCGAGGATATCGAGTCGAACGGACAACGGGATGCGCACCTGGCCGCGGCCGCGACGTCGCTTGACGGCTTCAGCGACGACCGCTGCGCGCAGAGTGGTGGCGACGACGGAACCCGCTCCGTATTCGAAGCGCACGAGCGCACGCACCCGCTCGTCATCGCCGTCGATCGGCACCGGTCCGAGAACCGCATCGGGGGGCAGCGGAATCTCGCGCAGTGAGGCCAGCCCGCGCTCGACGGAGGCGGGGAGCCCTTCGAGGAGGGCCACCCGATTGACGGGCGGCAAATGCAGAGGTGCGCGGTCGGACAACTCATCGCGCGCGAACCCGGAATGGTTCCACGTCGCGAGCGCGCGTCCCACTCGACCCTCGACGCCCACGAGGTGGATCGGTGCGCCGGGCGCCGCGAGGGCCGCGGCGTTCGACCACCAGCGCAGGCACGACTCCCCGATCCGCAGATCGGGTGCCTGCAGCATGCGCGAGCCATCGAGCAGGATCACGGCGCTGTATCCGTTCTCCGCGAGCGGCTCAGCGCCCCGCGTCGCGATGACGAGGGCGGGCTTGTCGGAGACGGACTCCACCGGATGCGTGCCATCGGCGATGATCACGCGCACGCCCGGAAAAGCTCGTCCGAGCTCATCCGCGGTGCGCTCGCTGCCCGATGCCGCCAGGCGCAGTTGTGCCGATGAGCAGGAGGGGCAGTGCCATGCACGAGCCGAGCGGCCGCACCATCCGCAGATCGGCACCGCCCCGCGATGCCGGGCACCGAGAGGCCCCCCGCAGGGGAGGCACCGCGCGGGGGCGCGACAATCCGCGCACACCAGCGTCGGCGAGAACCCGGGGCGGGCGACTTGGACGAGCACCGGCCCCTCTTCCACAGCACGCCGTGCAGCGGCGAAGGCACTCGAGTGCACGCGCTGCGTCGGCTGCTCCAGCTCCTGCTGGGTGCTCAAGAGTACTTTTGGAAGCACGCGCCGGGCGGCGCGTACATCGTCCAACCAGCCGTGCGCGACGAGGCGCTCCGCATCCGTCGTGCGGGTGTGCCCCACCAGCAGCAGGGCGGAATCCTCCTGCTCCTGGCGAAGCAGCGCCGCATCGCGCGCATGCACGTAGGGGGCGAGGGGCTCGCCGAGAAGAGGATCGCCGTCATCCCAGATCGCGATGAGACCGGCGCGGACGGGGGCATAAACAGCCGAACGATTGCCGACGACGATGCACGGTGCGTCTTCGAGACTGCGCAGGAAAGCCCGATAGCGATCGGGGTTTGTCTGGCGCGAGTCGAAGCGGACGATCGCTTCATCGGGGACGAACTCGGCCAGGGTTGCGAGCAGACGGTCGAGATCCCGATGGTCGGGGACCACCAGGATTCCGGACGCCCCGGAATGCAGCACCTGTGCTGCTGACGCGGCGAGCACATCGCTCCAGCGCACTCGGCCCTCGCTCATGCCCGGAATGGCCTCCACAGCAGCGCGTCCGGAGCCGTCGAGAATCTCGTTCAACCGGGTGTACTCCCCCAGCACACGTTCGGAGCGCGTGAGCATCTCCGGCGTCGGCACCGGGGTCGCGGCATCCGCCTTCCAGGCCTTCTCGACGCGCACCTGCCGCTTGGGGATGACGAGCCGAAGGATGTCGGAGGCGGAGCCTGCCGCCCGCTCCGCTGCCCGGCGGGCGAGTCTGTACAGCGCGTCGGGCAGCACCGGGACCGTCGAGACGACCGTCTCGACCGAAGATAGTGGGCGCTCGGCGTCATCCTCCTCGGCGATCTCGACGACGTACGCGTCGACGAGACGGCCGGCGGTGCGCAGCGGAACACGCACGCGCACTCCCCGAGGAACTTCACCGAGTTCCTCGGGGAGCGCGTAATCGAAGAGGCGATCGAGCTGCGGGAGCGGGGACTCCAGAAGCACTCGCGCGATGCGCCGGCTCATCGCCGCGCCCCGCGCCCGCGCGTCACAGCCCTGCGGCGCGGCGCAGTTCGTCGGCGCGGTCCGTGCGCTCCCACGTGAAGTCGGGCAGTTCGCGGCCGAAGTGCCCGTAGGCAGCGGTCTGGCGGTAGATCGGACGCAGCAGCTCGAGCTCCTCGATGATAGCCTGCGGTCGCAGGTCGAAGACCTGACGGATCGCATCGGTGATGATCTCATCGGAGACCTTGCCGGTGCCGAACGTCTCGACGTAGAGCCCCACGGGACGTGCGACGCCGATGGCATACGCAACCTGCACCTCGAGCCGGTCGGCGAGACCTGCGGCGACGGCGTTCTTCGCGACCCAGCGCATGGCGTACGCGCCGGAGCGGTCGACCTTGGAGGGGTCCTTGCCGCTGAAAGCGCCACCGCCATGGCGGGCGGCGCCGCCGTAGGTGTCGATGATGATCTTGCGACCGGTCAGACCCGCATCGCCCTTCGGGCCGCCCGTGACGAACGGACCTGCGGGGTTGATGAAATAGCGCTCGTCAGAGGGCATCTCGAGTCCGGTCTGCTCGAGCACCGGGTCGATCACCAGACGGCGCACCTCGTGACGGATCTCCTCCTGGGAGATGTCGGGGTGGTGCTGGGTGGAGAGGACGACCGCATCGATGGTCTTCGGGATGAAGCCCTCATAACCGAGGGTGACCTGGGTCTTGCCGTCGGGGCGCAGGAACGCCAGCTCACCGGAGCGGCGCACCTCGGTCAGACGCTCGGCGATGCGGTGGGCCGTGTGGCCGGCCATCGGCATGAGCTCGGGGGTCTCGACGGTCGCGAAACCGAACATGATGCCCTGGTCGCCCGCGCCGAGGCCGTCGAGCGCATCGCTGGAGCTACCGTCGCGGTGCTCCTGGGCGAGATCGACGCCGTGGGCGATGTCGCTGGACTGCTCGCCCACCGAGACGCTCACGCCGCAGGACGAGCCGTCGAAGCCCGTCTCGCTGGAGGTGTAGCCGATCGAGTTCACGACATCGCGGACGATCGTCGGGATGTCGACGTACGCCTCGGTGCGGATCTCTCCGGCGACATGGACGAGCCCCGTCGTCACGAGGGTCTCGACCGCGACCCGCGAAGCCGGGTCCTTGGCGATCAGACCGTCGAGGATGCTGTCCGAGATCTGGTCGCAGATCTTGTCGGGGTGCCCCTCGGTGACGGACTCAGAGGTGAAAAGGCGCAGTGCGCTCATCGAGGACTCAGCCCTCACTCGGCGTGACGAAGGCGGAGCTTGTCCTCGTTGATCTCGTGGAGCGCGATGGTCAGCGGCTTGTCCTCGACGGACGAGTCGACCAGCGGTCCGACGTTGTCGAAGAGGTTGCCCTCGTGCAGGTCGGCGTAGTAGTCGTTGATCTGGCGGGCACGCTTGGACGCGTAGATGACCAGTTCATACTTCGACTCGACACGGTCGAGCAGGTTGTCGATGGGGGGATCGATGATGCCCTTGTTGTGGTGACCGGCCATGATGGGACCTCCAGATCTGGCGACGGGTTCGTCGCTAAGTCGATGCGGCACGCGCGCGAAAGCGTTCAGCGCGCAGTGGCCTCAGACAATTCTACGACCTCGCGCGCAGCTGCGGCGACGTCCTCGTTGACAATATGGAAATCGAACTCGTTCTGCGCGGCGAGTTCGACCTTCGCGGTGCGCAGACGACGGGCGCGTTCCTCGGCATCCTCCGTGCCCCGGCCCACCAGCCGATCGACCAACTCATCCCAGGACGGCGGAAGCAGGAAGATGAGCGTGGCGGACGGCTCGGAGGCGCGGACCTGGCGGGAACCCTGCAGGTCGATCTCCAGCAGCACCGTCTTGCCCTCTGCGAGAGCGGCATCGATGGGTGCTCTCGGTGTGCCGTAGCGCGCCCGGTTGTGGACGACCGCGTACTCCAGCAGCTCGCCGTCGGCGATGAGCCGATCGAATTCCGCATCGTCGACGAAGTAGTAGTGCACACCATCGATCTCGCCCGGGCGAGCCGCGCGGGTCGTCGCCGACACCGAGAGGTGGATCTCGGGGTGGGTCGCGCGGATGTGCGCCGCCACGGTGCCCTTGCCGACGGCCGTGGGGCCGGCGAGGACGAGCAGGCGGCTGCGGCCGGCGCGGGCTTCGTTGAGCGGGAAGCGGGCATCCAGCCACTGGCTGAGGCTCGCACGCTGCCGCACGCCGAGCCCGCCGAGCCGCTTGACCGGGGAGATGTCCAGCTCCTGCAGGATCCGGTCGCGCTTGCCGATGCCGATGGCCGGAAGCGCGAGGAGGAAATCGGTGATCCGCATGGAACCGGCCACTGAATCCGCATCCGCGAAGGCCTTCTCCGCTACGGACTGCGGTGACACGACGCGCATCGTCAAGTCGCGCTTCAGCGACGCGCGGGCGCGCCGCCGTTCGACGGCACGACGAGCGGCCGCGGCGCGGTCGACGTCGGGAACACTGCGGTCAGGCATCGAGGATCTCCCGGTAGGTACGGATTCGGGTGTCGATCGCGACGGCGAGGCCGTCGGGACCGGCGGACAGGATGCTGCGGCTCTCCGAAGCGATGACGGTGGGTGCGGTCGCACCGAAGCGGGCGACGAGATCTGCGGGTCCGGCACCCTGCGCGCCGAAGCCGGGAGCGAGGATCGGCGCCGGCGGATTCGCGGACGTGATGCCCGCAGCATCCGCATCGACCGTCGCACCGATCACGAAACCGAGGCTGCCCCACTCCCCTGCGGGCGTGTGCGAAGCGTTGAACGCGGACACCGTCGTCATGACGGATGCCGAGACGGTCTCACCGGTGGCGGTCTTCGCCGTCTGCAGCGTCGGCGCCTCGGGGTTGCTCGTCGCCGCGAGCACGAAGACTCCCTTGCCGTGAGCCTCGGCCGCTGCGAAGGCTCCGGTGAGAGCACCGACGCCGAGATACGGGTTCACCGTCAGAGCATCAGCCTCGAACGGCGAACCTGGGGCGAGCCAGGCCTCGGCATAAGCGTCCATCGTCGTGCCGATGTCGCCGCGCTTGGCATCCGCGATGACGATGAGACCGGCCTCGCGCCCGGCGCGCATCACGTCTTCCAGAGATGCCATGCCGGCCGAGCCGAAGCACTCGAAGAACGACACCTGCGGCTTGATGACGCCGACGCGGCCCGCGGCCGCATCCACGGTCCGCAGACCGAACTCCCGAACACCCGCCGCGCTGCGCGGAAGATTCCACGCATCCAGCAGCGCGCCATGCGGGTCGACGCCGACGCACAGGGGACCCTGTGCGCCGAGCGCCGACCGAACCCGCTCGCCGAAACGAACCGTCACAGGGCCGACTGACGGTCGAGGGCATACTCCTGCAGGCTCTTGACCGAGAAGCCCTGATCCGCGGCATCCATACCGCTCACGGCAGCGCCGAGAACGGCGATCGTCGTGAACAGGGCCTTGTCGGCGGCCACGGCCGCCGCGCGGATCTCATAGCCATCGGCACGCGCAGCGCCACCGGAGGGAGTGTTGACGATGATGTCGATCTCTCCCGCGTTGATGAGGTCGACGATGTTGCGCTCGTTGCTGTCCTGCGTCTCGCTGAACTTCGCGACTGTCGTCACGGCGATGCCGTTGCGCGAAAGGATCTCCGCCGTGCCCTCAGTGGCCACGAGTGCGAATCCGTGCTGCTGCAGACGGTGCGCGGGCAGGATCACAGCGCGCTTGTCGGCATCGGCGACCGAGATGAACACGGTCCCCGACGTGGGCATCCCGCCATAGGCTGCGGCCTGGCTCTTCGCGAACGCCGTCGGGAAGTCCTTGTCGATGCCCATGACCTCACCGGTCGAGCGCATCTCCGGGCCGAGCACGGAGTCGACGGTCTTGCCATCCGCGGTGCGGAAGCGCTTGAACGGGAGCACGGCCTCCTTGACGGCGACGGGCGCGTTCAGAGGAACGCGGGAGCCATCGGATGCCGGAAGCATGCCCTCGGCCTTGAGCTCGGCGATCGTGCTGCCGGCCATGATGCGGCTGGCGGCCTTGGCCATCGGAATGCCGAGGGCCTTGGAGACGAACGGAACCGTGCGGCTCGCGCGCGGGTTTGCCTCGATGACGTAGAGGACGCCCGCGCTGACCGCGAACTGCACGTTCAGCAGACCCCGAACGCCCACGCCCTCGGCGATCGCCAGCGTCGCCTCGCGGACGCGGTCGACGTCGCTGCGGCCGAGGGAGACCGGAGGCAGGGTGCAGCTCGAGTCGCCGGAGTGGATGCCGGCCTCCTCGAGGTGCTCCATCACGCCGCCGATATAGAGCTCCTCGCCGTCGTACAGCGCGTCGACGTCCAGTTCGATCGCGTCATCGAGGAAGCGGTCGACGAGCAGCGGGGTGCCCTCGCCGACGATAACCTCGCCCGCCGTGCGCACGAAGTAGTCGCGCAGGCTCGGGGTGTCGTACACGATCTCCATGCCGCGTCCGCCGAGGACGAAGCTCGGGCGCACGAGAACCGGGTACCCGATGTCTTCGGCGATCGCGACCGCGCCATCCGCGTCGATCGCGGTGCCGTGGCGCGGGGCCACGAGGCCCGCCTTGTTGAGCAGCTGCGAGAAGAGCTCTCGCTCCTCGGCGATGTCGATCGCCTCGGGGCTCGTGCCGAGCACCGTGTAACCGGCAGCCTGGATGCCCTTGGCCAGGCCCAGCGGCGTCTGGCCGCCCAGCTGGCAGACGACACCGAGGATCGTGCCGCTCGCGGCTTCCGCGTCGAGGACCTCGAGGACGTCCTCGAGCGTCAGCGGCTCGAAGTACAGGCGGTCGCTGGTGTCGTAGTCGGTCGAGACCGTCTCCGGGTTGCAGTTGACCATGACGGTCTCGTACCCGGCATCCGACAGCGCGAACGACGCGTGCACGCAGGAGTAGTCGAACTCGACACCTTGACCGATGCGGTTCGGACCGGATCCGATGATGACCACCTTCGTGCGGTCGGAGGGGGCGACCTCGCTCTCGAAATCGTAGCTCGAGTAGTGGTACGGCGTCAGAGCGGGGAACTCGCCGGCGCAGGTGTCGACGGTCTTGTAGACGGGGCGCAGGCCCAGACCGTGACGGATGCCGCGCACCTCGGGCTCGGTGATGCCGCGGAGCTGGGCGATCTGCGCGTCTGAGAAGCCGTGCTCCTTGGCGTGACGGATCGTGTCGGCATCGAGCTCGGCCGCGGTGCGGACGGTCTCTGCGACCTCGTTGATCAGCACGATCTGGTCGAGGAACCAGGGGTCCATCGCCGTGGCCTCGAAAGCCTGCTCGACCGTCGCGCCCTTGCGCAGCGCCTGCTGCAGGGTGACGATGCGACCGTCGGTCGGAGTCTTCGAGATCTCGAGCAGCTCCTCGACCGAACGCGTCTCCTCTCCCCAGTGGAAGCTGGAACCGCGCTTCTCGAGCGAGCGGAGGGCCTTCTGCAGCGCGGTGGCGTAGTTGCGGCCGATGGCCATGGCCTCGCCCACTGACTTCATGGTCGTGGTCAGCGTGGCGTCGGCGGCCGGGAACTTCTCGAAGGCGAAGCGGGGCACCTTGACGACGACGTAGTCGAGCGTCGGTTCGAAGCTCGCGGGCGTCACACCCGTGATGTCGTTGGGGATCTCGTCGAGGCGGTAGCCGAGGGCGAGCTTGGCCGCGAGCTTGGCGATCGGGAAGCCGGTGGCCTTCGAAGCCAGGGCGCTCGAGCGCGAGACGCGCGGGTTCATCTCGATGACGATGATGCGGCCGTTGCTCGGGTCGACGGCGAACTGGATGTTGCATCCACCGGTGTCCACGCCCACGGCGCGGATGATGTCGATGCCGATGTCGCGCATCTTCTGGTACTCGCGGTCGGTCAGCGTCAGAGCCGGTGCGACCGTGATCGAGTCGCCGGTGTGCACGCCGACGGGGTCGACGTTCTCGATCGAGCAGACGACGACCGTGTTGTCGGCGGTGTCGCGCATCAGCTCGAGCTCGTACTCCTTCCAACCGAGGATGGACTCCTCCAGGAGCACCTCGTTGGTGGGCGAGTCGTGGAGTCCTGCGCCGCCGATTCGGCGGAGGTCCTGCTCGTTGTACGCGAAGCCCGAGCCCAGGCCGCCCATCGTGAACGAGGGACGCACGACGAGCGGGTAGCCGAGCTTCTCGGCACCGGCGATCAGGTCGTCCATCGAGTGGCAGATGACGGATGCCGCGACGTCGGCGCCGGCCTCGATGACCAGCTCCTTGAAGATCTGGCGGTCCTCGCCCTTCTTGATGGCGTCGACCTTGGCGCCGATGAGCTCCACGTCGTACTTGGCGAGGATGCCCTGCTCGTCCAGCGCCATCGCGGCGTTGAGAGCGGTCTGTCCGCCGAGGGTCGGCAGGATGGCATCCGGCTTCTCCTTGGCGATGATCGTCTCGATGACCTCGGGGGTGATCGGCTCGATGTAGGTCGCATCGGCGAAGTCCGGGTCGGTCATGATCGTCGCCGGGTTCGAGTTGACGAGGATGACGCGCACGCCCTCCTCGCGCAGAACGCGGCACGCCTGCGTTCCGGAGTAGTCGAACTCGCAGGCCTGACCGATGACGATCGGGCCGGAGCCGATGACGAGGACGGACTTGATGTCGTCGCGCTTGGGCATCAGTTCTTGTCTCCCTGGGTGGCGATGACGAGATCGCGGAAGCGGTCGAAGAGGTAGTTGGCGTCGTGCGGGCCGGCAGCGGCCTCGGGGTGGTACTGCACGGAGAACGCCGGGATGTCGAGGGCGCGAAGGCCCTCGACCACGTTGTCGTTGAGCCCGATGTGGCTGACCTCGACCTTGCCGTAGCCGTTGGGGCTGTCGAAGGTTCCCTCCAGGGGCGCCTCGACGGCGAAGCCGTGGTTGTGCGCGGTGATCTCGACCTTGCCCGTGGATTTGTCGAGAACCGGCTGGTTGATGCCGCGGTGGCCGAAGGGCAGCTTGTAGGTGCCCAATCCGAGAGCACGGCCGAGCAGCTGGTTGCCGAAGCAGATCCCGAAGAACGGCAGGCCGTCGTCGAGCACCTCGCGCAGCAGAGCGACATGATCGCCGGACGCCGCGGGGTCGCCGGGGCCGTTCGAGTAGAAGACCGCGACAGGGTCGATCGCACGGATGTCGTCGATCGTCGAGGACTGCGGCAGCACGTGCACCTCGAAGCCGCGTGCGGCGAGGTTGTCGAGCGTCGCCTGCTTGACGCCGAGGTCGAGCACGGCGAGGTTGCCGAGGCGTTCGCCGATCGCGGTGATCACGGTGGCGACGTCGGCCGAGACGGCTGCGGACAGGTTCTGTCCGCTCATCTGCGGAGCCTCCTGCACGAGGCGGAGCTGCTCTTCGGCATCGAGGCCGGCCGCCGCGCCGGAGAAGATGCCCCCGCGCATGGAGCCCTCGGAGCGGATCCGGCGGGTCACGGCACGGGTATCGATCCCGCTGATGCCGACGATGCCGTCGCTGACGAGGACCTCGTCGAGCGAGGACTGCGCGCGCCAGTTCGACACGACGCGCGAAGGGTCGCGCACGATGTAGCCGGCGACCCAGATGCGGTCCGACTCGGTGTCTTCATCGTTGACACCGGTGTTGCCGATGTGGGGTGCGGTCTGCAGGACGATCTGTCCGGCGTAGGAGGGATCCGTGATCGTCTCCTGGTACCCGCTCATACCGGTGGTGAAGACGACCTCGCCGAGCGTGGTGCCCTCAGCGCCGTATGCGCGGCCGGGGTAGCGGGTGCCGTCCTCGAGGACGAGAACGGCGGAGGCGTTCGTCGAGCCTGTCGTAGTGGTCATGACTGTGCTCCTGTGTCTTTCGCGGGGGTGAGCCGCTGCAAATCTGAGATGAGTTCGAGGGGCGTGCCGGATGCGGCGCGCAGGTAGGAATCGACGATCGTGTCGTCGTCGATGTTCCAGGAGAGGCGGACGAGGCCTCCCGGCTCGACCACGCGGTCGATCGTGACCGTCGCCTGCGCGACCTCGGTGATCTTCGCCGTGGCGATGAAAACGGTCGGCGATCCATCGAGGGCGAGAGCCGCTCCGCGATCGGTGACCGCCAGCTCGCCCCGTGCCCGGTAGGCCAAGGGGCGGATGGCCAGGCGCTCGAGCGGCTCGCCGTGACGCGTGGTCGAGACGTACAGCACCTCGTGACGGGAGAGCACCTCGGCATGCTCCGGCACGCCGAGGGGTGCCGTGTGCACCCCGTCGCGTCGGAGTCGTCGTCGCCAGGACAGGAGCATCGTGATGAGGATCACGACGGCTACTGCGATGGTGATGGCAATGGCGATTTCGCGCGTGCTCACGCGTTCAGCTCCTCTACGACGGTGCCGGCTGCGAGGGTGACGCGGCCGTGGTGGATCGTCCATTCGACGCGTCCGGGGAGGTCGCGACCCAGATAGGGCGAGTTCTCGCTGCGTCCGCGCAGGTCGGCCGTCGTGAAGGTGCCGGCGACGTTCGGGTCGTAGAGAGTGATCTGTGCGGGCATGCCAGCCTCGAGCGGCGTGCCGTGACCATCGAGCATGCCGATGCGCGCGGGCGCGGCGCTCATGACGCGTGCCACGTCCTGCCACTCGAGCAGGCCGGTCTGCACCATCGACTGGTGCACGACGCGCAGAGCACTCTCGAGGCCGACCATGCCATTGGCGGCGGCCTGCCACTCGCAGGCCTTCGCCTCGCTGGGGTGCGGGGCGTGGTCGGTGGCGACGATGTCGATGGTCCCATCGGCGAGGCCTTCACGAACGGCCAGCACGTCTTCTTCGCGGCGCAGCGGGGGGTTGACCTTGTAACGGGCGTCATAGCCGCGCACGAGCTCATCCGTGAGGAGCAGGTGGTGCGGGGTGACTTCGGCGGTGACGTTGATCCCCCGCTTCTTCGCCCAGCGGATGATGTCGACCGAGCCAGCTGTCGACAGGTGGCACACGTGCAGACGCGAGCCGACGTGCTCGGCCAGCAGCACATCGCGGGCGATGATCGACTCTTCAGCGACCGCGGGCCATCCGGCGAGGCCGAGCTCGGCGGAGACGACGCCCTCGTTCATCTGGGCGCCCTCCGTGAGTCGGGGATCCTGCGCGTGCTGCGCGATGACTCCGCCGAAGGACTTCACGTATTCGAGCGCTCGGCGCATGATCAGCGGATCGAAGACGCAGAAGCCGTCATCGCTGAAGACCCGCACCTTGGCGCGGGAGGTCGCCATCGCACCGAGCTCTGCGAGGCGCTCACCCTTCTGGCCGACCGTGACGGCGCCGATCGGCTGCACGGTGGCGTAGCCGGCGGCTTCGCCGAGGGCGAGCTCCTGCTCGACCACACCGGCCGAATCGGCGACCGGCGACGTGTTGGGCATCGCGAAGACAGCGGTGAAGCCGCCGGCGGCTGCGGCACGAGTGCCGGTGAGGATGGTTTCGGAGGCTTCGTATCCGGGCTCGCGCAGGTGCGTGTGCAGGTCGACCAGACCCGGCAGTGCGACGAGGCCGTCGGCGTCGATGACGCGGGCTCCGGCGCGGCTGAGGCCGTCGCCGATCTCAGCGATGATTCCGTTCTCCACCACGATGTCGGCGCGTTCCGCTCCGAGCATCGCAGCACCGGTGATCACGAGGGTTTCGGTCACTGGTCTTCCCCTCGTTCGTCGTTTCTTTCACCTGCGAGCAGCAGGTAGAGCACAGCCATGCGCACGGACACCCCGTTGGTGACCTGCTCCAATACGGTGGAGCGCGGAGAGTCGGCGGCTTCGGAAGAGATTTCCAGGCCACGGTTCATCGGTCCGGGGTGCAAGACAATGCTACCGCTCGGAAGGGACCCTGCGCGTACCGCGTCCAGTCCCCAGCGCCGGGAATACTCCCGCTCACTCGGGAAATACGCGGCGTTCATGCGTTCCAGCTGAATCCGCAGCATCATGACCGCGTCGGGCCGCTGTGAGAGAGCCTCATCGAGGTCGTAGAGCACGCGCACCGGCCAGGTCGAGACGTTCTGCGGAACGAGCGTCGGCGGAGACACGAGCGTGACCTGTGCGCCGAGCGTGTTCAGCAGCCAGACGTTCGAACGGGCGACGCGGGAATGGAGCACGTCTCCGACGATCACGACATGCACATCCGAGAGATCGCGGCCGCGGCTATCGGCGCCGAAGCGACGTTTGCGGATCGTGAAGGCATCCAGCAGCGCCTGCGTGGGGTGCTCGTGCGTGCCGTCGCCGGCGTTGACGACGCCGGCGGAGATCCAACCGCTCGTCGCAAGGGTGCGAGGTGCGCCGGAGGCCGGGTGCCGGATCACGACGGCATCCGCGCCCATCGCCTGCAGAGTCTGCGCGGTGTCCTTCAGACTCTCGCCCTTGGAGACGCTCGACCCCTTCGCCGCGAAGTTGATCACATCGGCCGAGAGCCGCTTCGCGGCGGCCTCGAACGATATGCGTGTGCGGGTGGAGTCCTCGAAGAAGAGGTTGACGACGGTCTTGCCGCGAAGCGTCGGCAGCTTCTTGACCTCGCGCGACTGGGTGTCGGACATGTCTTCTGCGACGTCGAGGATGCGCAGGGCGGTCTCACGATCCAGCGTCTGCGTGTCGAGCAGATTCCTCATACTTCGATCGTCACCTCATCGGCGCCGTCGTTCTCCACGAGACGGACGTTGACGCGCTCGGAGCGGGCGGAGGGGATGTTCTTGCCGACGAAGTCAGGACGGATGGGGAGCTCCCGATGTCCGCGGTCGACGAGGATCGCCAGGCGCACGACGGCGGGGCGTCCGATGGACTGGATCGCATCGAGCGCGGCGCGGATGCTACGCCCGGAGAACAGGACGTCGTCGACGAGGACGACGGTCTTGCCCTCGATGCCCTCGGCGGGAATGTCGGTGGGTTGCGGCGAACGCGTCGGATGCTGCGCGAGGTCATCGCGGAAGAGCGTGACATCGAGCGATCCCACGGACACGGGGACCTGCGCGATCGCAGAGATCAGCGATGCCAGTCGTTGCGCGAGAGCGACGCCGCGGGTCGGAATGCCGAGGAGGACCAGACCCTCCGCGCCCTTGTTCGATTCGAGGATCTCATGGGCGATACGGGTCAACGCCCGTGAAATGTCGGCTTGCTGCAGCACTGTTCGTGTGCTCATCCGCCGCTCCCTTCTCCGCCTCTCGGACGGTGTTAAAGGTTGCTGATGCGTCTACTCTATCGTCTCAGGCGCACGGCGTCCCCGTGCGCCTCGCCGGGTCACCCGAGCTTCAGCGCCTCATCCGTGACGGGGCAGCGCTCGGCGCGGATCTCATGACCGGACGTGCTCAGGCACTTGCCGGTCTTCAGATCCCACTTCCAGTCGTGCATGCTGCAAGTGAGGATGCCGTCCTCGTCGACCTTGCCGGTCTTCGTGAGGTCTGCGCGCAGGTGCGGGCAGCGGCGCTGGACGACCCAGTCGCCGATCTGGGCGTCCTCGGTCTGGTCGGTCTGCTCCGAGTACCAGTTCTCGACGTACTCGATGCGGTCGACCGAGAGGCACTTGAGGAACGTCGTCAGGAATTCGTTGAACTTGCCGCTGCGGCCGACGGAGAACTCCATCGACAGGAAGATCGAGTTCGACCAGTCGATTTCGTGGTCGCGGATATTGGTCGAGACGAGGTCGGCGGGGATCGTGTACCAGTAGATGCACTCCTCCCCCGCGTACTCGCGCACCTTCGCCTTCGGGAAGTCCACGACCATGTCGAGCTCGCCGATGCGGAAGCGCACGCATCCGCCGACGCCGAGACGGATCGTCCGGGACTTCTTCATCAGCGGCTCCCACCATGCCTTGATGGCGGCGAGCATCTCCGCAGGCGGGAGGATCTCGGCGCGCGAGGCCTCCTCGTCGCGGATCTCCTGCTGGCGGCTGGCGCGCTGCGACTCGAGGTAGTCCCACTTCTCATCGAAGATGTGATCGATCTCGGCCTGCGTGTACAGCGTCTGCTCGATCGAGACGACGTCCTTGTCGGCGAGCGTCACGACGGTGCCTGGAATGAAGAGCTGTCCGTCGTACTGCGGGGCGAGCTCCTTCATGTGGGCGAGGAACTGCTTCTGATCCGTGAAGATCGAGTCGTTCTCCTGGCCGAGTCCGTTGTAGCGGAAAAGCTCGTCGCGCAGGAACATGGGCGGACCCGCCATCGGGAACACGTGCGGCGCGTCGACCTTCTCGATGTAGAACATGGCGCGCTTGTTCTGGGCCTCGCGCTTGAGCCGGGCGAAGTTCTGCTTCGCGTCCTGCGGCAGGTCGTAGACCATCGGCCACCAGATCGCACCGGAGACCTGCGTGAAGTAGGCGTCGGGCTTGCCGAAGCCCAGCAGCGCCTCGAGGTCGAGCGGGTGCGAGTCGTTCTGGTTCAGAACCGAGGCGGTGCCGTCGTCGACGCTGAGCGACGAATCGCCGATCGGCCCGTCGCTGGGCGCGCGCAGCGGCGTGATCATGATCTTCGTGTCGCCGCGCATGATCACCTCGCCCGCGGGGGCATAGGTGATGTTCGTGTAGCCGAGCGCACGGATGTCCTGCTCGAGCTCATCCGTCGGGTACTCCGGCAGCAGGACCTCGATGTCCTTGCGGATATAGCGCTCGAGCAGCTTCGTGTCGAAGTGGTCGCGGTGACGGTGGGAGATGTACAGGAAATCGGCCTCTCGGCCGAACTTCTCCCAGTCGAGACCGCGGTTGTCCGGGAACGGGAACCACGAGCCGAAGAAGGAGGGCCCGAGAACCGGGTCGCAGATGATGTTGCCGCCTGTGGTCTCGATGAACATCCCGGCGTGGCCGAGTCCCGTGATCCGCATTGCATTTCCTCCTGGTGTGGACCTGATGATTCTACCCGTGCGCAGATGAGCGCCTGTCGGCGTAGAGCCGGAGATATTCCTACAACAGTCCGCGGATGTCATCCGCGGTCAGCGTCTGCGCGAAGAGCTCGTCGTCGTCGATGACCGCGGAGAAAAGGCGCGCCTTGCGCTGCTGCAGAGCGAGCACCTTCTCCTCGATCGTGTCGGCGGCGATCATCCGGTAGACGAAGACGGGCTTGTCCTGCCCGATGCGGTGGGTGCGATCGATGGCTTGGGCCTCGGCCGCGGGGTTCCACCACGGATCCAGCATGAACACGTAGTCCGCCTCGGTCAGGGTCAGCCCGAAACCGCCGGCCTTGAGGCTGATGAGGAACACGGGCTGCTCCCCCGATCGGAACTCCTCGATGACCTCGCGCCGATCGCGCGTCGATCCGTCGAGGTAGAGGTACGGGATGCCGGCGGTTTCGAGTCTGCGCGCGGCCATCTGCAGGAACGAGGTGAACTGGCTGAAGACCAGAGCCCGGTGACGCTCCTGATGAAGCTCGTGCACGCGCTCCACGAGCGTCTCGAGCTTGCGGGAGGCGATCGTCGCGTCATCGGGCTCGATGAGTCCCGGGGCGAGAGCGAGCATCCTCAGCATCGTCAGCGAGCGGAACACGATGAAGCGGTTCTTGTCCAAATCCTTCAGGAGGCCGAGCACCTTCTGGCGTTCGCGCTGCAGGACCGTGTCATAGATCGCACGGTGAGCCGGGGCGAGTTCGACCAGGACGACCTGCTCCTGCTTGACGGGCAGGTCCGCTGCGACGAGTTCCTTGGTGCGGCGCAGAACGAGGGGGCGGATGCGACGGCGCAGTCTCTCCAGCCGGTGACGGCGGAACGTGCTCCCCTCGGCGTTCTCGGCGACCTTGCCCTGCTCGATCGGTTGGATGTACTCCTGGCGGAAGCGGCGGGCGGAGGGGAAGAGCCCGGGAGCTGTGAGCTTCAGGAGTGCCCACAGATCGCCGAGGCTGTTCTCCAGCGGCGTGCCGGTCACCGCGAAAACGGCATCCGCGCGCAATGACGCCACGGCACGGTGCTGCTGCGATTGCGCGTTTTTGACGAACTGCGCTTCGTCGAGGATGAGTCCGGCCCACTCCACAGCCGTGCACTCCTGCTCATCGAGCCGCACGAGCGTATAGGAAGTGACGATGACGTTGGCTGATTCCGCAGCATCCGCGACCGACTGACCGCGCGTGAGCGCCGTCGTATCGAGGACCCGCACCCGCAGGGACGGCGCGAAGCGCGCGGCTTCCTGCTGCCACATCGACAGCACCGACGTCGGAGCGACGACGAGGAAGGGGCGGGTTTCGCCCGACTCGCGGGCATGCAGGATCAACGTCAGCAGCTGCAGGGTCTTGCCGAGCCCCATATCGTCGGCGAGGATTCCACCGAGCCGGTGACGCCAGAGGAAGGCGAGCCATTCGAAACCGGTCTGCTGATAGGGGCGGAGCTCGGCTCGAATACCAGGGGGAACCGGAGTCGCCGGGACCCCGGAGGACTGGCGGAGCGCCTCTGCCGTCCGCCGCCAGCTCGTCGCGGGGAGAGCCGTATCGGCGAGGTCCTCGAAGTCTTCCCAGAGCGCCACCTGGGAGCGGTTGATCCGGGCACCCGTCTCCCATTCGGCGAGGTCGGCCGCCTCATCGATCAGCTCGCGTAGCGCGTCGAGAGCGGGATGTGCGAGCGAGAAGTAGCTGCCGTCGACGAGGAGCAGCTTGGTGCGCCGTTGCGCGAGGGCGGTGAAGAGCGGGGTGAAGGGGATCTTCTTACCGTCGATCGTGACGATGACGCCGAGATCGAACCAATCACGATCCGTGGTCTCAAGCGTCGAGACCGTGATCTCGGGCTCGCCGCTGAGCTCCCGGTAGCTCTTCACACGCCCGCTGACGACGACGGCGACGCCGTGCTCCTCCAAGCGCGGTACGAGATGGGTGACGAATTCAGCGGCGGCCACGTCGTGATACGCGCCGGACACGGCGAAGGGCGCACCGACGATGCGCTGCCAGCTCTGCTGGAGGTCGGAAAGCGCATGCTCCTCTGCGATCGCATCGCGGATCGGTGCCGTCGTGGCAGCGAAGGGGAACCGGCCGTGCCCGCGATATGTCCACTCGAAGCGGTAGCGGACCGTGTCACCGGGATGATGCGTCACGCAGAGGGTGGGAACGGGGACCGGCAGCGCAGGAAGAGTCAGCGCACCGAGGGCGCGCACCTCGACCCGCCGGGCAAGCTGCGGGTACAGACCAGAGAGGAACTCCGCTTCGTCCGCGGCGGGAACCGCGACATCCTCGCCGGCTGTGAGCAGCGCGTGGGCTGATGAGGCGAGCGGGAGCTCGGCGAGCCGCACCTCGACGCGAGCGCCGACCGGAAGCAGGGTGTAGACGCCCGTATGGCCGATCGGGCGCGCCTGGGCAGGAGTGAAGGACCGGTCATCGACCATGACCTCCGGGCGCAGGGTGAGGGAGCCGTCGTCTGCGCGCGCAACCTCGGCGGCGAACGACGCGGAATCGGCCAGAGAGAAGGAGAAACCCTTCTGGGCCGTAACGACCGGGATGCCGCGGCTTTCGCCGTGCCGGAGGTGAGGCCACAGCAACGGGGACTCGACGTGGTCGAGCAGGAGCCAGTCCCCCGCCGTGCCCGACAGGAGCGAATCTCGGGAGATGCTGAGCAGATCCGTGAACCAGCGGGCGATCCCCGCACCGAACCGCTGCGGGGATCGCCGCACGGAATCCCAGCCGATGTCGCCCTGAACCCACTTGCCGGTGGACTCGCTTCGGATCAGCGGCCGCATTCCCAGGAGCAGCTCGCCTCGAGCCACCGCGACATCGCGGGTCGTTGCCGACCGCACGGGACGCGGACCCCAGGGGCGTTCCCGGATGGAATCACGGTGCCGGATCTCCAGCCCGAGCGCGAGTGGAACCGGCACAGCATCACCGACCGAAGCATCCATCAACGTGCGCCAGTTCGTGGATGGACGACTCGGGGCATCCACGGGTTCGGGGCGTCGGCCTCGCTGACGATGGTCGTTGCTGTGCAGCACCATCGCGACGATGTGCTCGCACGCGAACTGCGCGGGGCAGGAGCACGACGTTCCGATCAGAGCATCGCCATCGCCGTCGACGTGCGCCCAGGCCCGGTAGAGCTCCCCGTGCGCCCCGTTGACCCCGGCGGTCATCACCCGGGTCTCCGCGTCCCACTCCCGCTGGATGACCTTTCCGCCGGAGAACACGGAACGCCCCCGCTCGATGGTTCCTCGATCAGCGAGGCGAGCGAGGGCGGAATCCGAGATGAGAGGAGCGACCACGGTCACATCCTCCTACAGGGGTCGGACAGCGCTCCGATCAGTTGGCCCGGGCGACGCGGGCGAGGACACCGTGCACGAAAGCGCCGGAGTCGTCGGTGGAGAACTCCTTCGCGAGTTCCACGGCCTCGTCGATCGCGACGGCCGTGGGGACCTCGCTGTTGTGCAGCAGTTCCCAGACGCCGATGCGCAGCAGGGCGCGGTCCACCGTGGGCATGCGCTCAATGCGCCAGTCGCGACTGTGCGTCACGATCTGCTCATCGATCTCCTCGCCGTGGTCGCTGATGCCGTCGACGATCTCGCGGGCGTACATCCAGGATGCCTCGCGGGCCGGCTCGCTCGCCGCTCGCTTGGCCTCGGCCGCGACGATCGTCGCGATCGACTCGCCACGGACATCCGCCGAGAAGAGGATGTCGAGGGCGCGCTTGCGCGCCTTCGTTCGAGCTCCCACGTCTTACTTCTCGCGACCGAGGTACTCGCCCGTGCGGGTGTCGACCTTGATCTTCGTGCCGGTCTCGACGAACAGCGGAACCTGCATCTCGTAACCGGTCTCGACCGTGGCGGGCTTGGTGCCGGCCGAGGAGCGGTCGCCCTGCAGACCCGGCTCCGAGTAGGTGACCTCGAGGATCACGGATGCCGGCAGGTCGATGTAGAGCGGGTTGCCGTTGTTCAGGGCGATGGTCACCTGCTGGTTCTCGAGCAGGAAGTTCTTGGCGTCGCCCACGACGACATCGCTCAGAGTGATCTGGTCGTAGTCGGTGGTGTCCATGAACACGAAGCCGTCGCCATCGGCGTACAGGTAGGTGAAGTCGCGACGGTCGACGTTCTCGATATCGACCTTGGCGCCGGCGTTGAAGGTCTTGTCGTTCGTCTTGCCCGAGACGACGTTCTTCAGCTTGGTGCGCACGAATGCGCCGCCCTTGCCCGGCTTGACGTGCTGGAACTCGACGACGGTCCAGAGCTGTCCGTCCAGGTTGAGGACGACGCCGTTCTTGATGTCTGCGGTGGATGCCATGCGTTCTGAGTTCCGTTTCCGTGAGGTAGAGGCCGCTCACTGAGCGTGACGAAAGTGCGGCCGACAGTCGATTCTACGCGATCAGCGCTGAGAGCTGACGCACTGCGCTCCGATAGCCCTCGACGCCCTCGCCGATCACGCGAACGGCCGCGACGTCGTGCAGGTACGAGAAGCGGCGGAACTCCTCGCGCGCGTTGACATCCGAGATGTGGATCTCCGCGAACGGGAGGGAGACTCCGGTGAGGGCGTCACGCAACGCGACCGAGGTGTGGGTCAGCCCACCGGGGTTGATCACGATGCCCGCGCAGTCCGCGCGCGCCGCGTGGATCGCGTCGATTAGGACGCCCTCGTGGTTGCTCTGGATGGTGCGGACCTCGAAGTCCGTCTCGGCGGCGGCCTCGCCGGCGATGCGCTCGACGTCCGCGAGCGTCGCGGTTCCGTAGATCTCCGGCTGTCGGGTGCCGAGCAGATTGAGGTTCGGTCCGTTGACGAGGAGCAGCCGGCGGGGTGCGCTCACGCCCCGATCTCCTGGTAGGCGGCGAACAGGAGCGACTCGTCGGGGGCCTGCAGAACGGTCGGCTTCGCGATGTCGTCGAGGACGATGAAGCGGAGCATCCCGCCGCGCGACTTCTTATCGCGCTGCATGGTCGCCAGCAGCTGGGGCCATGCGCCGGCGCGGTAGGTGGTCGGCAGACCCAGCGACTCGAGCACGGAGCGGTGACGGTCGACCGCGGTGTCCGAGAGCCGCCCGGCGAGGCGCGACAGCTCCGCGGCGTACATCATGCCGATCGAGATCGCAGCGCCGTGGCGCCAGCGGTAGCGCTCGGCGTGCTCGATGGCGTGACCGAGCGTGTGGCCATAGTTGAGGATCTCGCGCTGACCGGCTTCGCGGAAGTCCTCCGAGACGACGCGCGCCTTCATCTCGATCGCGAGTTCTACCGAGCGCCGGAATCCGTCACTGGCGGTGTCCACGGCCGACGCAGGGTCCGTCTCGATGATGTCGAGGATCTCGGGGGCCCAGATGAACCCGGCCTTGACGACCTCGGCGTAGCCGGCGGCGGCCTCGTGCGCGCTGAGGCTTCCCAGCTCATCGAGGTCGCCGATCACGGCGCGCGGAGCCCAGAACGCGCCGACGAGGTTCTTGCCCTCCGCCGTGTTCACTCCGGTCTTGCCGCCGACGGAGGCGTCGACGAGGCCCAGGACAGTGGTGGGAACCTGGATGACCTGGATGCCGCGCAGCCAGGTGGCGGCCACGAATCCGGCGACATCCGTCACAGACCCGCCGCCGTACCCGATCACGGCATCCGTGCGGGTGAAGTCGGACTGGCCCAGAATCTGCCAGCAGAAGGCGGCGACTTCGATGCGCTTGCCCTGCTCGGCATCCGGGATCTCCGCCATGAGGACTTCGCGCGGTCCGTTGCTCGTGTCGCTGAGCAGACGCTCGCGCAGTTCTGCGGCGCGTGCGCCGAGCGTGGGCGGGTGCACGATGAGGACCTTGCGCACGGCGGGGTCCAGTGCCGTCGAAACGCTGTCGAGGATGCCGCGGCCGACGGTGATGTCGTAGGACGCCTGTCCGGTCACGCTGATTGTGGTGGTGCTCATGCCTGTTCTCTCCTCCAAGCCGCGATGTCGTCGGCGATGCGCTGCATCGGACGCCTCGAGGTGTCGAATGTGATGTCCGAGACGTCTTCGTACCAGCTCAGACGCTGCTGGTAGATCTCGGACCAGCGGGCCAGTGGATCCTCCGCTTCGAGGAGCGGACGGCCTCCGGCTCGGATGCGTGTGGAAACGGCTTCCGCCGTGACGGCGAGGAACACGACCGGATGCCGGTGCAGCAGTTCCCGGGTGGTCTCCGAGGTGACTGCTCCCCCGCCGACCGAGATCACGCCTTCTTCCTCGAGAGCCGCGGCGACGATCTGCGCCTCGATCTCGCGGAAGCGTCTTTCTCCCTGACTCGTGAAAATCTCGGGAATCGGGCCGTGCTCGGCCGTGATCCTCTTATCGGTGTCGATGAACGCGATGCCCAGGCGCTTGGCGACCTGTCGGCCCACGCTGGTCTTGCCCGCGCCCATCGGGCCGACGAGCACGGTCGTCAGCGGGTCAGGACTGCTCATCGTGGGCGATCAGCGCCGCTTCCGAGGCGGGCGCAGTGCGCAGCTCCGCCGGAATGGCGGCGAGGTAGCTCTCGAGGTTGCGGCGAGTCTCCTTGACGCTGTCGCCGCCGAACTTCTCGAGCACGGCCCGGGCGAGTTCGACGGCGACCATGGCCTCGGCGACGACACCGGCTGCGGGCACTGCGCAGACGTCGGATCGCTGGTGGTGGGCCGTGGCCGCGTCGCCGGTGGCGACGTCGATGGTGCGCAGTGCGCGCGGCACCGTGGCGATCGGCTTCATACCGGCGCGCACGCGCAGAACGGTGCCCGTGGACATGCCGCCCTCGGTTCCGCCGGCCCGATCGCTGGAACGGGTGATGCCCGCATCCGCGGCGAAGAGTTCGTCGTGCGCGGCGGAGCCGCGTCGGCGGGTCGTCTCGAAGCCGTCGCCGACCTCGACGCCCTTGATGGCCTGAATGCTCATGAGAGCCTGCGCCAGGCGCGCGTCGAGACGGCGGTCCCAGTGCACGTGGGATCCGAGTCCCGGGGGCAGGCCGTAGGCGAGAACCTCGACGATGCCGCCGAGCGTGTCGCCGTCCTTGCGCGCGGCATCGACCTCGGCGACCATGCGCTCGCTGGTGGCGGCGTCGAAGCAGCGCAGCGGATCAGCATCCAGTGCCGCGACGTCGTCGGGGCCGGGGAGCTCGGCTCCCTCGGGGACCTGAACCGGGCCGATCGACAGGGTGTGGCTGACCAGACGGATGCCGAGCTCACCGAGGAACGAGCGGGCGACGGCGCCGAGCGCCACGCGGGCCGCGGTCTCCCGCGCGCTCGCGCGCTCGAGGATCGGGCGAGCCTCGTCGAAGTCGTACTTCTGCATGCCGACGAGATCCGCGTGCCCGGGACGAGGGCGTGTCAGCGGCGCGGACCGACCGCGGGACATGTCTGTCAGCTCGACGGGCTCGGGGTTCATGACCTCGATCCACTTCGGCCACTCGGTGTTGCCCACACGCAGAGCGATGGGGCTGCCGAGGCTCTTGCCGTGGCGTACGCCGCCGGAGATGGAGAGCTGGTCCTGTTCGAACTTCATGCGCGAACCGCGCCCATAGCCGAGTTTACGGCGGGCGAGGTCGGCCTGGATCGCCTCGGAGGAGATCGGGACGCCGGACGGCAATCCCTCCATGACGGCAATGAGTTCGGGGCCGTGCGATTCGCCGGCCGTCAGCACGCGGAGCATGTCTCTAGTGTGGCATGCGTTTGCCCGGCTGCTTGCCGCATGACGGACGCATCAGCCCAGCGCGGCCCGCATAGCCGTGCGGACGGCATCCTCGTCATCGAGAACCGCGAGCGGATCGCCGTTCACGAATGCGCGCACCTGGCGCACGGCCTGCCCCAGAAGCATCTCCAGGCCGGAGATGACGGTGAACGCCTCCCAGGAGCTCGCGAGCGCCGATGGCCACGGAGCGTAGGCCGCATCGAGGAGCACTCCCCCGTCTGCGGCGAGCGGACCGGCGACGGTCTCGTCCAGGACCGTTCCGCTGGGCAGCGTCGCGATCGTCGCATCGACGGGTGCGGCGGACGTCTCGAAGACCGTCACGTCGACATCGATCCCGAGCGCGGATCCGAGGGTCATGAGCGCGCCCGCGCGCTCGGGGCGGCGCGCCCGCACCTCGACCTGCCGGGCGCCCATCTCGGCTGCGGCGACCACGGCCGAGGCAGCGGTCGCTCCGGCGCCCAGCACCCGGGCTGAGCGGATGCCGGTGACATCCGCGCCGGCGAAGGCGTCGATGATGCCGCCGACATCGGTGTTGTAGCCGGCGATGCCGACGCCGAGGACCAGCGTGTTGACGGCGCCGGTCAACTGCGCGTGACGGTCGAGCCGGTCGGCGACCCGGTGAGCCGATTCCTTGAGCGGCATCGTCGTGGAGAGCCCGCGCCAGCTGGCGTCCAAGCCGGTGAACGCTGCGTCGAATCCCGCGGCATCCACCTGGCGGCGTTCGTAGGACCAATCGAGTCCGAGGACGCGATAGGCGGCCTCGTGCAGGAGCGGCGACTTGCTGTGAGCGATCGGATCGCCCCAGACCTCCAGCCGCGTGCGCCCATCTGCCGCCATCAGTAGCAACCGCCGTCGGGGTTCTCCTCGCACCACTTGCGATACTGGGCCTCGGCGGCCTGCTGCTCGGCATAGGTGGCCGAGAACACGGTCTCACCGGTGTCGAGATTCACAGTGACGAAGTAGAACCAGGGGCCATCGGCAGGGCTCTGCGCTGCCTGGATCGCGGCCTCGCTGGGGTTCGAGATCGGCGAGACGGGAAGACCAGCGTGCACATAGGTGTTCCAGGGGTTCTCATCGCCCACGACCTCGTCCCACGGCCAGGAAGCGACAGGTCCTTCATGCGTCAGCCCGTAGCCGAACTGTGCCGTCGAGTCCATCTGCAGAAGCCCGTGCGTCTGATCGTTGGACGGATCGAGGCGGTTCGCGATCACGCGCGAGACCTTATCGAAGTCCGCGGTGTGCCCCTCGCGCTGAACGATCGAGGCGATCGTGAGGATGCGGTTCTCATCGCCGGCCTGGACACCGGCGGCGCTGAGCGCCTCCCGTGTGCGATCCACCATGCGCTGGATGACCTCGCTCGCGGTCACCTCCGGATCGAAGGTGTACACGGCGGGGAACAACCAGCCATCGAGACGGTCGGTGTCGACGCCGTACGCTCGGGGGTCAGCAACGGCCGCATCCAGATCTGCGCTCGGGATGCCGATGCTCTCGCTGATCGCGTTCAGAGCCGACGATACCGTGCCGCCCTCGGCGATGGAGACGGTGTTCTCCATGCGGTTCGCGGGATCGCTCAGCGCCTCCAACGCCGCGGCGGCCGTCATCTGCTTCTGCAGGCTGTAGACGCCCGGATAGAAGGGCGCCTCGATGTTCTCGGAAACGAGGTAGTTGTAGAACACGCGGTCGGTCTTGGTGACTCCCGCCTCGTAGAGGGCCGTGGAGACCGGCGAGCCGGTGTCGCCCTCGCGGATCGTGATGGTCGCCTCGCCCGTCGCCTGGCCGGGCTCGTAATCGGTGGGCTCCCCCCACCCCATGAGCTCGTCGATCTGGTCGCCATAGGTGTTCATGACCCAGATGCCGCCGTAAACCGCACCGCCGATCAGAACCAGGAGGATGCCGAGGGTGACGAAGCATCCGACGCGTCGCTTCTTCTTGCGGGGCGCTCGATCCTCGTGCGACGTCTCCGCCACGAACAGGTCGTCGAGACTCGAGCCCACGATCGGAGCCGGGGTCGGCTCCGGGGTGGCGCTCACGGCGATGCCCTCCGCCGCAGGCGCCACCGGCGAACCCTGCCCGATCGGCGGTTCATCGGCCATCGGCGCGCTCACGGGAGTCGTCGGCGCATCGGTGTTCTGACGCGGCGACGCGGCCGCGGCCTCCCGACGCGCCCGCCGGGATCCGGGCGGGGGCGGCGTCGAATCCACGGACGGCACCTGATGCGACGGCTCCGGCAAATTCGCGAAGAGATCGTCGGACAGGCTGTTCGGGTCGTGATCGGGTGTCTCACGCTCGGGCATGCTCAGGAAGGCTCCTCGTCGGTCTGGACCACGGAACCGGCCGGGCTGCCGGTGCTCTTCTCCGTGTCTATGGCCTGCTGCAGCAGCACTACTGCAGCGACCTGATCGACAATGCTACGAGAGTTCTTCTGGTTTCTGCCAGATGAGCGCAAAGCGGCGTGCGCGGAGACCGTGCTCAGGCGTTCGTCGATCATCCGGACAGGGATGCCGGTGAGCCTCAGAAGCGCTGCGGCGAACTCCCGCGCATCCACCGTCGAGGGCGTGTCGGCGCCCTGCATGTTCACCGGCAGCCCGACGACGAACTCCAGGGGGGCGTATTCCTCGGCGAGCTGCGCGAGACGGGCCAACGATCTCTCGTCTCGCGGGACGGTCTCGACCGGAACCGCGAGCATCCCGTCGGGGTCGCATCGCGCGACCCCGACGCGGGCCTTGCCCACATCGATACCGAGACGGACGCCTCGACGGAACCCGGTCACGCTGCGCGGAGCTCTGCGACGACCGCGTCGAGCGCCGCGGGCAGAGCCGAAGCATCCGCTCCGCCGCCCTGCGCGACATCGTCCCGACCGCCGCCACCGCCGCCGAGCACACCGGCGGCGCGCTTCGCGAGAGCACCGGCCTTCGCACCGGCCGTGCGTGCGACCTCATTCGTCGCGACGACGACGACGGGGCGACCGCCTGCGATGCCGCCGAGCGCGACGACCGCGGCATCCGAGCCGAGCCGTTCGCGAACGCTGAGTGCCAGCGTGCGCACATCATCGGCCGAGCCGACCTCGCCGATCGACACGGCAGCGACACGGAACGCCCCGACCTGCTCGGCACCCGCGGCGATCGCCGGGACCTGGCCCTCGCGCTCCTTCGCCTCGAGCTGCGCGATGCGCTTCTCCGCGGCCTTGAGATTGGCGGCGATCTCGGCGATGCGATCGGGAAGCTGTTCGCGCGGCGTCTTCAGCGCCGACGTGAGCTGCGAGACGATCGCCCGCTCGGCGGCGAGCTCGCGGAACGCGTTCTGGCCGACCAGGGCTTCGATCCGTCGGTTGGAGGAGCCGACCGAGGACTCGCCCACGATGCTGACCAGGCCGATCTCCGCACTGCTGCCGACATGCGTTCCGGCGCACAGCTCTCGTGACCAGGGGCCGCCGATGTCGACCATGCGCACGACGTCGCCGTACTTCTCCCCGAACAGGGCCATCGCGCCGGCGTCCTTGGCCTCGTCGAGCGAGACGATCCGCGTGGTCACCTCGAGCGCATCCTGAACCGCACGGTTCGTGATGTCCTCGATCTCGGAGCGCGTCTGCGCCGACAGGGCCTGGTTCCAGGCGAAGTCGAAGCGCATGTATCCGGCACGGTTCAACGAACCGGCCTGGGTCGCGTGTGAGCCGAGGGTATCGCGCAGCGCCGCATGCACGAGGTGCGTCGCCGAGTGCGCCTGCTTCGCGGCGCGGCGGTTGGCGGCGTCGACGACCGTCGTCGCCGCATCGTCGACCGCGACCGTGCCCGTGGTCACCTGGACGGTGTGACTGATGAGCCCGGCGACCGGCTTCTGCACGTCGAGCACCTCGAGCTCGAAGCCCGACCCGATGATCGTGCCCTTGTCGGCTACCTGACCGCCGGACTCGGCGTACAGCGTCGTCTCGGCGAGGATCACCTCGGCGATGTCGCCCTCGGACGCGGACGTGACGGGCTGGCCATCCACGAGTAGACCGAGAACGCGCGACTGCGTCTCCAGGTCGGTGTAACCGGCGAAACCGGTCTCGCCGAGGGCGCGGAAACCGCTGTAGACGGAGACATCGGCGAGTTGGCGGCGACGGCTCTTCGCATCCGCCTTGGCGCGGGTGCGCTGCTCGAGCATCAACTCGTCGAAGGCGCCGCGGTCGACGCTCAGGCCGGCCTCCTCGGCGATCTCGAGCGTGAGATCGATCGGGAAGCCGTAGGTGTCGTGCAGCAGGAACGCCTCGGAGCCGGCGAGGCTCTTCGCCCCCGACTTCTTCGTGTCATCCAATGCCAGATCGAGGATCGTCGAGCCCTGGGCGAGCGTGCGCAGGAAGGTGTCCTCCTCCGCGACGGCCGAGGCCGACAGGTGGTCCCACTCGGTCTCGAGGATCGGGTAGGACTCCTTCATCGCGTCACGCGATGCGGAGAAAAGCTCGGGGAACGTCGGCGCATCGACGCCCAGCAGGCGCATCGATCGGACGGTGCGGCGCATGAGGCGACGCAGGATGTATCCGCGACCGTCGTTGCCGGGCTTCACGCCGTCGGAGAGCAGCATGAGCGAGGAGCGCACGTGGTCGGCGATCACGCGGAAGCGCACATCATCGGCGGCATCCGCGCCGTAACGGCGGCCGGAGATCTCCTGAGCGCGATCGAGAACCGGACGCACCTGGTCCGTCTCGTACATGTTCTCGACGCCCTGCTTGAACATCGCGACGCGCTCGAGCCCCATGCCGGTATCGATGTTCTTCTTGGGCAGCGGGCCGGCGATGTCGAAGTCCGTCTTCGAGCGGACATCGCTGAGCAGCTCCTGCATGAAAACGAGGTTCCAGATCTCGGTGAACCGGTTGTCGTCGACGATCGGGCCGCCATCGCGACCATAAGCCGGTCCGCGGTCGATGTAGATCTCGGAGCAGGGGCCGGCGGGGCCGGGCTGGCCGGTGTGCCAGTAGTTGTCCTCCTTGCCCATGCGCTGGATGCGCTCGGCGGGGATGCCGGCGATCTTCTGCCAGAGCTGAGCGGCCTCGTCATCGGTCTCGTAGACGGTGACCCAGATGTCCTTCTCCGCGAACCCCAGGCCGCCATCGGCCTCGGAGGAGGTCAGCAGCTCCCAGGCATAGGAGATCGCGCCCTCCTTGAAGTAGTCGCCGAACGACCAGTTGCCGAGCATCTGGAAGAACGTTCCGTGGCGCGCGGTCTTTCCGACCTCTTCGATGTCGTTGGTGCGGATGCATTTCTGAATATCTGCGGCGCGCGGGAAGGGCGCGGGGACGAGGCCCTGCAGATACGGCACGAAGGGAACCATGCCGGCGATCGTGAACATCACGGTCGGGTCGTCGCTGACCAGAGACGCGGACGGCACGATGGTGTGCCCGTTCTTCTCGAAGTAGCTGAGATAGCGCTGTGCGATGTCCGCGGTCTTCATATGTGTCGTGCTGTCCTTGTGTGAGACGGGTGGACGCGGTCGGGCGGCGGCGTCCGGAAAAGCTGATTCAGTTCTGGTCGGGTTCGACGAGGCGTGCGGCCTGCTCGCGGTAGGCATCGCCGAGGATCGTCGTGAACTCGGTGATGCGCGCATCGGCGTCGGCGAGGACCTCGTGTCCGCGCGGATCCTTGTTCATGAAGTGCGCCGCGACGAAGCCGCCGATCACACCGATCAGGAACCACACCAAGTTCTTCATGTCGTCATCCTCGTCATCCTCACCGCCGAGCGCGGTCTCTCCATCGTAGGCGGAAACGACAGAAGGCGTCGGGAAGCCCGACGCCTTCTGCTGTTGTGCTGTATCAGCGAGCCGCGTAGTACTCGACGACGAGCTGCACTTCACAGGTCACGGGGACCTCAGCGCGCTTCGGGCCGCGCACGAGGCGGGCCTGGAGCTTGTCGAGCTCGACCTCGAGGTAGCCGGGAACGGGAGGCAGGACCTCGGCGTGACCGCCGGCTGCTGCGACCTGGAAGGGCTCGGTGCCCTCGCTCTTGGGCTTGACGTGGATGAGCTGACCCGGCTTCACGCGGAAGGACGGGCGGTCGACGAGCTGACCGTCGACCATGATGTGGCGGTGCACGACCATCTGACGGGCCTGTGCGGTGGTGCGGGCGAAGCCGGCACGCAGCACGAGCGCGTCGAGGCGCGTCTCGAGGATCTCGACCAGGTTCTCACCGGTCAGGCCATCGATGCGACGAGCCTCGTTGAAGGCGATGCGCAGCTGCTTCTCGCGGATGCCGTACTGCTCGCGCAGGCGCTGCTTCTCACGCAGACGGACGGCGTAGTCGCTGTCGGCCTTGCGCTTGGTGCGGCCGTGCTCGCCGGGAGCGTAGGGACGCTTCTCGAGGTAGCGGGCCGCCTTCGGGGTGAGGGCGATGCCGAGAGCACGGGACAGGCGGACCTTGCGGCGGTCCTGGGACTTCGTAACCACGAAGTGTTCCTTCCGATGACGTGGACGTGACTTTCACGTCTCACGGACGTATCTCCGCGTTCTGCCCGAGGGCGCACGCCGGGGCGCCGTACGGGTGGGGTGTGAACGAGAAGATGCCCGAAAACTGAGTTTCGAGCCGCTCAATTCTAACAGATGGGTCGGATGCCGCGATCAGCGATCGTCGAGGATGCGACGGATGCGTTCGACGCGTGCTCCGATCTCCCGCTCGGCACCCAGATTCTTGGGTTCGTAATAGCGTCGGCCGACGAGCTCATCGGGCAGATACTGCTGCGGCACGATGCCATGGTCGGCATCGTGCGGATACACGTAGCCCTTGCCGTGGCCGAGGCGCTTGGCCCCGGGGTAATGCGCATCGCGCAGATGCGCCGGAACGCGCCCGAAAGCGCCCGCGCGCACATCGGCGATGGCGGCGTTTATCCCGTTGTAGGCCGCATTCGACTTCGCCGTCGTGGCGAGGTAGACCGTGGCCTCCGCGAGCGGGATCCGCCCCTCCGGCATGCCGATGAAGGCGACGGCGTCCGCCGCAGCGGTGGCGATGACGAGCCCCTGCGGGTCGGCGAGACCGATGTCCTCGGACGCCGAGATCACGAGGCGGCGGGCGATGAATCGGGGGTCCTCCCCCGCCTCGATCATGCGGGCCAGATAGTGCAGCGCAGCATCCGGGTCGGAACCGCGGATCGACTTGATGAACGCACTGATGACGTCGTAGTGCTCGTCCCCCTGGCGGTCGTACCTCAGAAGCGCGCGGTCCACCGCCTGCGCGACGTGCTCGTCGTTGATCCGGGCCGCGGGTTCGGCGCCGCTCGTCGAGACCGCTACGGCGGCGGCCGCCTCGAGGCCGGTCAGCGCTCGACGGCCATCGCCCGAGGCCAGCCGGACGAGCGCGGCGCGCGCGCTGTCGTCGATGGAGACCGAGCCGTTGAGACCGCGGGGGTCGTCGACGGCACGGTCGATGAGAAGCGCGATGTCGTCATCGGTCAACGGCTGGAGCGTGAGCAGCAGCGAGCGCGAGAGCAGCGGCGAGATCACGGAGAAGGACGGGTTCTCGGTGGTCGCGGCGATGAGGATGACCCAGCCGTTCTCGACTCCGGGCAGCAGGGCGTCCTGCTGCGCCTTCGTGAAGCGGTGGATCTCATCGAGGAAGAGGATCGTCGTCTGCCCGTAGAGGTCGCGCTGCGTGATCGCCTCCTGCATCACCTCGCGCACGTCCTTCACCCCTGCCGTGATGGCCGAGAGCTCGACGAAGCGGCGCCCCGAGGAACGAGCGATCGCCTGTGCGAGCGTGGTCTTGCCGGTGCCCGGCGGGCCCCAGAGGATGATCGAGACGGCCCCCGGCGATGATGCTTCGGGATCTGCGAGTGCGACGATCGGCGATCCGGCGCGTAGGAGGTGCTGCTGCCCGGCCACCTCATCGAGCGAGGTCGGCCTCATGCGCACGGCGAGAGGCGTCTGGCCCGAGAGCAAGGGTGCGGACGTCATCCCTCCAGGCTAGTCGCCGTGGCGGACATCGCGGCGGGGCGGCACCGGTAGGCTCGCATACGGCACCCTCCGGGTGCGCGAGGAGGATGATCATGGCAGCGCGCCGATCGAAGACCGCACGCACGCAGAACGAGCGTGCCCGCCGCTACGCCGCCCGAACGGCCTGGCACGAGCGCCAGATCAGTCGGCGCGTGCGCGACAACACGCTCGCGGGCATCGTCGCGGGCATCGTCATCCTGGGCGCCATCGCGAGCCAATCCGTTCATGCCGCTGTGACGGCACCGGCGCCGGAGACGACCCCCGCGCCCGGCGTGAGCGACACGCCACTGGAGAACCCGTTCATCGACCTGTTCACGACGGGCGCCTCCGCCGACTAGGCTGAGTGACGTCCTTTCCCCCTCACGCGGACTGACCGCGCAAGGAGCACATCGTGTCTGCCACCGAGCCTTCGAAGCCGACCCCGCCCGTCCCCGCACCCCCGCGCGTGCCCATGCCCCCGAAGACTGCCGCTCCTGCGGCCGCCGCACCGGTGGCACCGGTCTCGCCCGTCGCGGCATCCGACTCCGCCGACTGGGGTCGTGTGACCGAAGACGGCACCGTCGAGGTCCGCGAGGGCGACGAGTACCGCGTCGTCGGGCAGTACCCCGACGGGACGCCGGATGAGGCGCTCGCCTATTACGTCCGCAAGTTCGACGACCTCGCCTTCAAGGTCCACACGCTCGAGCAGCGCCACCAGGCGGGCGGCGCTTCCGCCAGTGACCTCACGAACCAGGCCAAGCACCTGACCTCCGAGGTGACCGGCGCTGCCGCCGTCGGCGACCTCGCTTCGCTGCAGAAGCGCCTCGAAGCCCTCACCGCAGAGCTCGCGGAGGCCAGCGCCGCCGAATCGCGCGAGGCCAAGCGCCTCGTCGATGAGGCGATCGCCGAGCGCACCGTGCTCGTCGAGAAGATCGAGGCCATCGCCGCGCGCGACCTCTCCAAGGTTCAGTGGAAGCAGGTGACCGAGGAGGTCACCGCGCTCTTCGACGCCTGGCAGGCTCAGCAGCAGAGCGGACCGCGTCTGCCCAAGGGCATCTCGCAGCAGCTGTGGAAGCGATTCCGCGATGCACGATCGACGGTCGACAAGGCCCGTCGTGCGTTCTATGCAGAGCTCGACGAGACCCACAAGGCGTCGCGCGATCGCAAGAACAAGCTCATCCAGCGGGCTGAGGCGCTCGCTCCGCAGGGCGTCGACGGCATCCCCGCTTACCGTGCTCTGCTTGACGAGTGGAAGGCTTCCGGACGCGCCGGCCGGAAGGCTGACGACGCGCTCTGGGCCCGCTTCAAGGCCGCCGGCGACGAGCTGTACGCCGCCCGTGCCGAGCAGTCCGCCGCCGAAGAGGCCGAGTCCGCGCCGAAGATCGAGGCTCGCACTGCGCTCCTCGAAGAGGCCAAGGCCGTCGCCGACGAGTCCGACATCAAGCAGGCCCGTGCACTGCTGACGCGAATCCAGCGTCAGTGGGACGAGGTCGGCCGCATCTTCCCGCGTGACAAGGAGCGTGCGCTCGACGACAAGCTGCGCACGATCGAGCAGGCGCTGAAGTCCCGCGAAGAGGTCGACTGGAAGCGCAACAACCCCGAGACCAAGGCCCGCGCCAACGACATGAGCCAGCAGCTCCTCGACGCGATCGAGAAGCTCGAGTCCGAGAAGGCAGCCGCCGAGGCGGCCGGTGACAAGAAGGCCGCTCAGCAGGCCGCCGAGTCGCTCGAGGCGCGTCGCGCCTGGCTCAAGGCCCTCGGAGCCTGACCTTATCCACAGCCGCCCCGGTGAGATCGGGAGGCACGGCACACTAGCAGTGTGAATCCGTGGCTCCTGCACCTCCCCGGGGCGTTGCTGTCCCCGGCCGAACTGAGCGCCGCGCGCTTGGACGGTCTGCTGTTCGAAGTGGGCGATGCCTATATGCCGGCTGATCTGCCCGAGAACGAAGAGGCTCGGGCGCTATCGCTGCGGCCGCTGCTGGTTCCCGGTTATGGGTTGTGCGGTCCGACGGCGGCCTGGGTGCTCGGCGCCGGAGACACCGCTCCCCTGCGCCACCACCTGCAGAGGGTGACGAAGCATCGTCCGCGGGTCGCGGGGTCCGCGTCCGTGGTCCTGCATGAGATGCAGGCTCCCGCAGAGGATCTGATCAGCATCGCCTCCCTGCCGGTGACGAACTCGCTTCGCACGCTCTGCGATCTCGCGCTGTGGGCCGATCGCGATCCGAACTATGAGAAGTGGTTCCGACTCTTCGCCGAGTGCAGCACGGATCTGCTCGAGGGCGCGGTGGAACGGCTGCGCGCCCGAACCCGGATGCCGGGGAAACGGGCCGCCATCGCACGGCTCGAGGAGATCTCCTCGAGCCGTGCGATCAGGACGATGTAACGCGGTAGACGTCGTAGACGGCTTCGATGCGTCGCACGGCGTTGAGCACACGGTCGAGGTGGACGGCATCGCCCATCTCGAAGACGAATCGGCTGATGGCCAGACGCTCGTCGTTGGTGTGAACCGTCGCCGAGAGGATGTTGACATGGTGCTCGCTGAGAACCCGGGTGACATCCGAGAGCAGCCCCGAACGGTCGAGCGCCTCGACCTGGATCTGGACGCGGAATACGCTCTTGGTGGTGGGGGCCCAGGAGACCTCGACGAATCGCTGTTCCTCGCCGCTGAGAGCCTTGACGTTGACGCAATCCGCACGGTGCACGGACACGCCGCTTCCTCGGGTCACGAACCCGACGATCCCGTCTCCGGGAACGGGCGTGCAACATTTGGCGAGCTTGACGAGGATGTCGTCGGCTCCGCGGACGAGGATGCCGGAGTCGCTGCGGCGGGGCTGATGGATGCGAGTGTGTCCCGGTAGATCGATCGCACCGGTGGCCGTGTCATTCGCCGCGATGAGCGCGGTCACTTTCTCGAGCACGGATTGCGTCGAGACGTGGCCTTCGCCGACGGCCGCGTACAGGGCGGAGACGTCCTCATAGTGCAGTTGCTGGGCGACATCCGCGAAGGAGTCCTGGCTCATCAGCCGCTGCAGGGGCAGGTTCTGCCGGCGCATGGCGCGGGCGATGGATTCCTTGCCCTGCTCGATGGCCTCTTCGCGGCGCTCCTTCGTGAACCATCCGCGGATCTTGTTGCGCGCGCGGGTGCTCTTGACGAAGGTCAACCAGTCCTGGCTGGGGCCCGCGTCCGGATTCTTCGAGGTGAAGACCTCGATGACGTCGCCGCTCTTGACCTCCGTGTCGAGCGGGACGAGACGTCCGTTGACCTTCGCGCCCATCGTGCGGTTGCCGATCTCGGTGTGCACGGCGTAGGCGAAATCGACGGGCGTGCCGCCGGCGGGCAGGCCGATGACCCGTCCCTTCGGCGTGAAGACGTAGACCTCTTTCGCGCCGATCTCGAAGCGCAAAGAGTCGAGGAACTCGCTCGGGTCGGCGGTCTCCGCCTGCCAATCGGAGATGTGCGCGAGCCACGTCATGTCGGTGTCGGTCGGACCGCCGGCTGTCTTGCCGCCGTTCATCCGCTCCTTGTACATCCAGTGCGCTGCCACGCCGAACTCGGCCTGCTTGTGCATCTCGTGGGTGCGGATCTGAATCTCGACGGTGCGACCGCTCGGACCGATGACGGTCGTGTGAAGCGACTGGTAGAGGTTGAACTTCGGTGTCGCGATGTAGTCCTTGAAGCGCCCCGGCAGCGGTGTCCATCGAGCATGGATGGCCCCGAGAACCGCGTAGCAATCACGAACCGAGTTCACCAGAACGCGGATGCCGATGAGATCGTAGATGTCATCGAACTCGCGTCCTCGGAGGACCATCTTCTGGTACACGGAGTAGAGCTGCTTGGGGCGCCCGCCGACCTTGCCGCGCAGGCGGAGATCGTGGAGGTCTTCGTTGATCGATTCGATGACCTGCTTGAGGTACTTCTCGCGCTGCGGAGTGCGCTGCGCGATCAGACTGCTGATCTCCGCGTAGATCTTCGGATGCAGGACGGCGAAGGAGAGATCCTCCAGTTCGGACTTGACCGTCTGGATGCCGAGACGATTCGCGAGAGGCGCGTAGATCTCGAGCGTCTCGCGAGCCTTGCGCTCCGCCTTCTCGGGGGGCACGAAGCCCCAGGTGCGTGCATTGTGAAGGCGGTCTGCGAGCTTGATGAGGAGTACGCGGATGTCTTTGGACATCGCGACGATCATCTTGCGGACGGTCTCGGCCTGGGCGCTCTCGCCGTATTTGACCTTGTCGAGCTTGGTGACGCCGTCGACGAGCATCGCGACCTCGTCGCCGAACGTATCGGTGAGCTCGGACAGGGCGTAGCCGGTGTCCTCCACGGTGTCGTGAAGCAGCGCCGCGGCGACGGCACGAGGGCCGAGTCCCATTTCGGCGAGGATCTGCGCGACGGCCAGGGGGTGCGTGATGTACGGCTCGCCGCTCTGACGCTTCTGCCCCTCGTGCTTCTCCTTGGCGACCGCGTAGGCGCGCTCGATGATCGCGAGGTCGCCCTTCGGATGATTAACCCGAACCGTGCGAATCAGATTGTCGAGATCGTTGATCCGGGGCGCGCGGGAGAAGATGCGGGGCACGAGCCTTCTCAAGCTTGATCCCTGCGTCGACGAATTCGCATCCGCCATCACATCACACCTCCGGGTCAGGTCATCTTACGCTTCTGTCCGCCGGCGGGCCGGCGGACAGAAGTTATCAGGTGTCAGTTATTAGGCGTCCGCGGCTGCGCGTTCGCGCAGCTCGAGCACCTTGGCATCGCGTTCGGTGATCTCGAACTCGTTCTCGCGGAACAGCGAGTACAGCGGTGCGGCGACGAACAGGGTCGAGTAGGTCGCGACGAGGATTCCGACGAAGATCGATAGCGAGATGTCGGTCAGGGTGTCGGCGCCGAGCCAGAACGCACCGATGAAGAGGATCGCGCCGACGGGCAGCGCCGCGACGATCGAGGTGTTGATGGAGCGGATCAGCGTCTGGTTCACTGCGAGGTTCACCGATTCACCGAACAGGCGGGAGGAATTCTCACCGTCCTCCGTCGTGTTCTCACGAATCTTGTCGAAGACGACCGTCGTGTCGTACAGCGAGTACGCGAGGATCGTCAGGAATCCGATCACCGCCGCCGGTGAGATCGAGAATCCGGCGAGGGCGTAGACACCGACCGTGATGACGAGCACGTCGAGGAGACCGATGATCGCGGCGGCAGACATCTTCCAGGTGCGGAAGTAGATCGCGAGGATGAGGAAGGTCAGCGCGAGGAAGATCACCAGGCCCCAGAGGGACTGCTTGGTCACGTTCTCGCCCCACGCCGGTCCGATGAAGGATGCCGTGACCTCATCGGGGTCGACGTCGTAGGCTGCTGCGAGCGAACGTGCGACTGCCTGGGTCTCCTCCGAGGACATCTGGGAGGTCTGCACGCGGATGTCGCTGCCGCCGACGACGACGACCTTGGTCGTGGCGTCAGGCACGATCTCCTGCACGGCTTCGGACGCGAGTTCCTGGTCCGTGGAGGAGGGCGCCGTCACGGTGAACTGCGAGCCGCCGGTGAATTCGATGGAGAACTGCACGGGGCGGAAGAACGGCACCAGCACCGCCCCCAGCACCAGCGCGATCGCGATGATGAACCACAGGCGCCGCTTCGCGACGAAGGGGAAGGAGGTCTTTCCCGTGTAGAGGTTGTTGCCGAACTCATTCATGGAGGCCATCAGTGCTCTCCCTCGCTTCCGGCGTCGGTCGTTCTATCGCCCGCGAGGGCTTCGGCACGTTTACGTTCTGCGATCGTTTGGCGGCGCTCGGCCTCGCCACGGGATCGGGACTTCTTCCCGCCGCCGCGTCCGGCTGCCGGTGCGGCCACGGCGCGGTATTGCGTGCGCGCGTGGTAGACGGCTCCGAGCGCATCGGGGTCGAGGCCCGACAGTTTGTGCCCGCCCCCGAAGAACTTCGTGCGGGCGAGGATCTGCATGACCGGGTGGGTGAAGATCACGAAGATGAACACGTCGATGATCGTCGTGAGACCGAGCGTGAAGGCGAAGCCCTTCACTGTTGCATCCGCGAGGATGTACAGCACGACCGCAGCGAGGATGTTGATCGACTTGGAGATGTAGATGGTCCGCTTGGCGCGCCCCCATCCGTCTTCCACCGCGCTGGTGATCGACTTTCCGTCTCGCAGCTCGTCTCGTATTCGCTCGAAGTAGACGATGAACGAGTCGGCGACGAAGCCGATCGAGACGATCAGACCGGCGACACCGGCCAGCGACAGGCGGAAGCCGAGACGCCAGGCGAGGATGCAGACGATGATGTAGGTCAGCACGCCCATCACGGCGATCGAGGCGATGATGACTGCGCCGAGTGCACGGTAGCTGACGAGCGAGTACAGGGCGACGAGCGCCAGGCCGATGAGACCGGCGATCAGACCGATCTGCAGCTGCTGAGTTCCGAGCGTCGCGGAGATGGTCGCCGAGCTCTCGGTCGTGAAGCTCAACGGCAGCGCGCCGTACTTGAGCTGGTCAGCGAGCGTCTGGGCCGTCTCCTGCGTGAACTGCCCGGAGATGCTCGGCTTGCCGTTGAGGATCTGCGCGTTCATCTGCGGGGCAGAGATCACCTTGCCGTCGAGGACGAAGGCGAACTGGTCGCGAGGGCTCAGACCCGACAGCTGGTTCTGGAAGAGCCGCTGACTGATCTCGCCGAAGACCTTCGTGCCGTTCTTGTCGAGCACGAGGTTGACCGTCCACTGACCGTTCTGCTGGTCGCGTCCGCTGGTGGCGTCGTCGATCGCGTCGCCGGTGAGCTCGGTCGGGCCGAGGATGTACTTGATCGAGTTGGTCTCATCGCACGTGATGAGCGGCTGGTCGGCCGGTGCGTTGGACGGATCGTTCTCGGGGGCGGTGCAGTCGTAGGCGAGGAACTCGGCCTGGAGCTTCTCCGTCACCCAGGCGAGATCGCTGCCATCGGTCGGATCGGGCGTGGGAACGGCGTTCGCCGTCGCATCCGGCGTCGGGTACGGCGTCGCGTTGCCGTCTTCGCCGACGAACTGGTTCGCGGGCTGACCGACGTAGATCACCGAGCGGAACTCGAGCTGTGCGCTCGCTTCGATGCGCGCTCGGGTCTCGTCATCCGCGGCACCGGGGATCTGGACGACGATGTTGCGTCCGCCCTCGGTCGTGATGTCAGCCTCGGCGACACCCGACGCGTCCACGCGCTGACGGATGATGGCCGCAGCCTGGTCGAGCTGCTCCTGCGTCGGGTTCGCACCATCCTCCGTGACTGCACTGAGCACGATCTGCGTCCCGCCCTGCAGGTCGAGGGCGAGCTCAGGTGTCCAGGAGCTCTTCTTGAACCCGTAGACGCCGAGAGCGTTGATGCCGAACAGAAACGCTGTCACGATGACGAGTCCGATGAGGACCTTCCAGGCGTGACGGACTGGAGAGGAAGAAGCCACGTACGTTCAGCTTTCTACGATGATGCGCGAACGGGAGAGGAGAGGTTTACTTGTCGTCGGCGTTGCGCTCGAGTCGTGCCTGGGTCTCTTCCGGGGTTTCGACGATGACTTCGGGCATGTCCGACAGGGAGGTGCTCTCGGACTCATCGGCGCTGTCGACCTCGACATCATCCGAGACGGCCTCGTCCTCGACGATGCGGAGGATTGCCTGGCTGTGCACCTCGATGACCGTTCCGGGAGCGATCTCGATGTGCGCAGGGCGGTCGAGGTTCTCGGCGTCGTATTCGACGATCGTGCCGTAGATGCCGCCCTGCAGCAGGACCTTTGCACCGGGCACGGACTTCGTGGCCTTCTCCTCCTGCTCGGCCTTCAGCTGCTTCTGACGCTTGCGCGTGTTGACGAACATGAAGACCAGCAGAACGGCGAGGAGGCCGAAGAGAACGAATTCCATGGGCATGGCGGAGAGCCTTTCGGTATGCACGCCGACAGCGCCAGCGCAATGGGGATTCAGGTGAAGTCTTCAGCGATTATAGGTCATCTGCCGATGCGGCAGCCTCGGGGTGACGCAGCCCGAGGTGCGTGTACGCCTCGGGCATCGCGACGCGCCCGCGGGGCGTGCGGCCGAGGAAACCGATGCGGACGAGGTAGGGCTCGACGACGCTCTCGACGGTCTCTGCTTCCTCCCCGACGGCGACCGCGAGGGTGCTGAGCCCGACCGGTCCGCCGCGGAAGCGACGTACCAGGGTGTCGAGCACAGCGCGGTCGAGTCGGTCGAGGCCGATCGGATCCACATCGTAGAGCTCGAGTGCAGCGTTCACCTCGGAGACGGAGGTCGTTCCTCGTTCTCCGTGCACGAGCGCGTAGTCGCGGACGCGGCGCAGCAGACGGTTGGCGATTCGCGGGGTTCCGCGGGAGCGGCGGGCGATCTCGCTGAGAGCATCCGTCGGGAGCGTCACACCGAGCACGCCGGCAGAGCGGGAGATCACGTGCTCCAGGTCGCTGTCCTCGTAGAACTCGAGGTGACCGGTGAAGCCGAACCGATCGCGCAGCGGGTTCGGCAGCAGACCGGATCTCGTTGTGGCTCCGACGAGAGTGAACGGGGCGAGATCCAGAGGGATGCTGGTTGCGCCGGCGCCCTTGCCGACCATGATGTCGATGCGGAAGTCCTCCATCGCGAGATAGAGCATCTCCTCCGCGGAGCGCGCCATCCGATGGATCTCGTCGATGAAGAGAACGTCGCCCGGGAGCAGGCTCGACAGAAGGGCTGCGAGATCACCCGCATGCTGGATGGCCGGGCCGCTGGACAGGCGAAGTGGGCGCTCGCTCTCATGCGCGACGATCATCGCGAGCGTCGTCTTGCCGAGTCCGGGAGGGCCGGCGAGGAGAATGTGGTCGGGCGGACGATTCTGGATGCGCGCCGCGTCGAGAAGCAGCTGCAGCTGGCCGCGCACCTTCGGCTGGCCGACGAATTCACCGAGGCTACTCGGGCGCAGGGCTCCTTCGATGGCGAGTTCTGCCTCATCGATGGGTTCGGAGGCATCGCGCAGCTCATCCACGGGCGGAACCACCCTTCGCGGGACCGAGGGATGCGAGGGCCTGGCGCAGCAGAACCGGCACCGAGGCGCGGTCCTCGTCGTTTGCGACCTCGATCGTCTGCTCGGCGGCCTCGGCCGCGACCTTCTCGGACCACCCGAGCCCGATGAGAGCAGCGGTCAGTTGGGTGATGACCATGTCGGCTCCGGAAGCCGGGCGCCCGCTGCCGGGAGTCGGCTCCGGCAGCTTGCCCGCCAACTGTACGACGATGAGCTTCGCGGTCTTCGGACCGATTCCGGAGACGCGGCGGAACGGCGCATCGTCGTCATCCGTCACGGCGGCGGCGATCTGATCGACGGTGAGATGACCGAGAACGCCGAGGGCGGACTTCGGGCCGACTCCCGTGACGCTGAGCAGAATCGTGAAGACCTCGAGCTCTGCGGCATCCGTGAATCCGTACAGCGTCATCGCATCTTCGCGCACGATCAGGCTCGTGTGCAGACGCAGCTCGCCGTCGACGTGCGCCGTGCGTGCGACATCCGCGGGCACGAAGACGAAGAATCCGACGCCGCCGACCTCGATGACGACGTGATCGGCGCCGGAGGACAGCACGGTGCCGCGCAGGGAGGAGATCATGCTCTCATCCTATGCGCGTCATCGTACGTATGTTCGAGCGACACGCTCCGCGTCTGCCCAGGCCCGCTGCGCCGGAGTCAGAGCATTCGTGCCGTCCGGTGTTGCCGCACCGCGACGCCAGGCATGGCACAGTGCGATCGCGAGTGCATCGGCGGCGTCGGCCGGCTGCGGAGGGGCATCCAGGCGCAGGATGCGGGCGATCATGGCCTGTACCTGCTTCTTGTCCGCCGACCCGTATCCGGTGACCGCAGCCTTGACCTCGCTCGGTGTGTGCGTCGCGGCCGGGAGCCCCGCTTCGGCCGCGATCAGCAGGGCGACACCGCTGGCTTGGGCGGTGCCCATGACCGTGCTCGTGTTGTGCTGAGCGAAGACGCGCTCGACGGCGACAGCATCAGGCCGGTGCTCCGCGAGAACGGCCCGGATGCCCGCGGCGACCCCTGCGAGACGTTCGCCGATCGGGGCGTCGACGGGTGTGCGAACCACACCGACATGCACGAGCGTTCCGCGCCGGGCGCGATCGACGTCGACGATCCCGATGCCGCATCGGGTCAGGCCCGGATCGATGCCGAGCACGCGCAGAGAAGAAGCCGCCACTCCCCCAGGCTATGCGCCCGGCGGAGCGGCGGCTTCGACGACACTCGGTGCGCGCGTGCTTACTCGTCTTCCTCGAGCTCGGCCTGCACCTCGGGAGTGAGGTCGAAGTTGCTGAAGACGTTCTGCACGTCCTCGCTGTCTTCCAGCGCGTCGATGAGGCGGAAGATCTTGCGCGCCGTGTCGGCGTCGATCTCGACCTTGAGGTTCGGGACGAACTCGATGTCGGCCGAGTCGTACTCGATGCCGGCATCGACGAGAGCCGAACGGACCGGAACCAGGTCGGTGGCCTCGGTGATCACCTGGAAGCCCTCGCCGTGCGCCTCGATCTCTTCTGCGCCAGCCTCGAGCGCCGCCATCATGACGTCGTCCTCGGTCGTGCCCTCGCCGCCCACGACGACGACGCCCTTGCGGCTGAAGTTGTAGGCGACGCTGCCCGGATCGGCAAGCGTCCCGCCGTTGCGGCTGAGGGCGGTGCGCACCTCGGCCGCCGCACGGTTCTTGTTGTCGGTCAGACACTCGATCATGAGTGCGACACCGTTGGGGCCGTAGCCTTCGTACATGATCGAGGTGTACTCGACAGCTTCGCCGCCGATTCCCGCACCGCGCTTGATCGCGCGGTCGATGTTGTCCTTGGGGACGGAGGTCTTCTTAGCCTTGAGGACGGCGTCGTAAAGCGTCGGGTTGCCGGCCAGATCAGCGCCGCCGAGCTTCGCTGCGACCTCGATGTTCTTGATGAGCTTCGCCCACGACTTGGCACGGCGCGAGTCGATGACGGCCTTCTTGTGCTTCGTCGTGGCCCATTTGGAATGCCCTGCCATGTCTGTCTCCCGATCGTCTCGCGCTTTTTGCGCGGTTCAGTCTACGCGCATCGCTGCGTCGTCCAGTCTAGGAGATTGCGGTGACGCCGTTGGTCTACGGGGTTCGGAGCGCCCGATCATCCCTCCAGGCTGGTGCGGCCCGACCGGGCGCGCGCCGCATCCACGATGGCGTTCGCCGGCAGTCGCACCGGGGCGTCCGTCACAGCATCCGGATTCCACGTGTCCCATCCCTCGTCGAGCGGCCACGCGCCTGAGGCGATGACCTCCCGCGTCGCGTGATCGGCCAGGGTGCGCACGGCCTCCGCCTGCGCGGAGGTGAACCGTCCCTGGTCGACCGCTGCCGCGAGCTCGTCGGCGTCCTTCAGCCAGACGTCCTCGCTTCCGGGGTGCTCCGCCTCGATCCACAGGTCCAGCACGAGATCTCGTGAGTAGATGCTGGGTGACGTGCCCCCGATTCGCCGGTGCGGCAGTTCGAGATTCACATACACCCCGGCGGGCGTCCCATCGGGCGCCCGGAAGAACCAGAGCGACCAGGGCTTGCCCGTCGGCGCGACGCGCAGGACGCCCTGCCCCCTCCAGGTGGTCTCGCGCATCACCCACGGGATGCTGAATCGCTCGTGGACCGGGACGTCCCGTGTGCGGCGACCATCGGCGGGCGCGGACTCCAAGCGCTCGGATCCCGCCGGGATCCAGATCACCAGGCCGCGCTCATCGTCTCTGACCACGCGGACGGCCTCGACATGTCGCGAGTACTGCCACAGGATCGTCTCGCCCGGTGTGAACCGCGGGGCGAACGGGGCGCCGGAGGGCACGACGTCCCGCGATCCGGAGATGGGACGCCCCTCCTCGCCGGCGTTCTGCTCGAGCAGGGCGATCGCCTCGTCGACCGAGACGCTCTCGGAGGAGATCCGCGCCCATCCGTCCCCGCGTCTCCCGATGAGCTCCATGGTCCCACCGCTTGCGCTGACGTCCCGGGTTCCGATCGGCGATCTCATCCCGCCACGCTATCGGCTCCGCGCTCGGTACTGCGCCGCGTCGGTGATCAATCGTTCGTGGAAGCGATGTTCGCCGGAGATTTCCGGGTGGAAAGCCAGCCCGACGATGCTCCCCTGCACGACGGCGACCGCGCGCCCGTCGTCGAGCATCGCGATGGTGCCGGCGCGAGGCCCGACCGACTCGATCACCGGACCGCGGATGAATGCCGCGTCGACCGGGCGTTCATCGAATCCCGCGACATCCAGCGCCGCCTCGAAAGACTCTGCCTGTCGACCAAAGGCATTCCTGCGGACGACCACGTCGAGCCCGCCGATAGTCTCCTGACCGTCGACGCCGTCTGCGACGGCATCCGCCAGCATGATGAGGCCCGCGCATGTGCCGAGCACCGGCATCCCGTCCGCGATCGCGGCGCGGATCGGATGCTGCATCCCGAACTGCCGGGACAGCTTGTCGATGACCGTCGATTCACCGCCCGGGATGACGAGCCCATCCACCTGCACGAGATCTTCGGGGCGGCGGACCCGGATCGTCTCGGCGCCGAGGGCCGACAGCATCCGCTCGTGCTCGCGGACGTCCCCCTGGAGCGCGAGCACGCCGATCATCGTCATGCGTTCCGCTCCGCGGAGGTTGTTGCACGCTGCGGAGGCTTCGGGTCGGAAAGTCCGCCACGTGCAACATCGTCCGCCGTGCGCAACGCCGGCCGCGCCGCGATCACCTCCGGGACTGCGCCCGGCCCGCGCATCGGATGCTTGGCGCAGCGGGGCGACGCCACGGCGCGCATCCCCGGTCCGCCGCAGACCTCGCAGAGGGATGCCGTGCGCTCCTGCGCCTCATGGGCCAACCGGCGCGCCCGCGCGCTCACGACGGGGAACTCGGCCAGGTACCGCAGGCGCCCGGCCTTCTGCCACACGCCGTGGTTGATCTCGTAGTCGCCGACGAGGGCGACGAGCTCGCGGTGCAGGGCGTTCACCACCGGCATCCACCCCACCGGCAGGCGCCACGAGGCATCCGGGGCGAGTGGGATGCGCGCGTCCGCCGTCGCTTGGTCGTCACGGTTCGCGTTGCACACGGCGGAAACTGTTGCAGACAGCGGAGGTCGCGTGCAAAAAAGTCCGCCAGGCGCAACAACGTCCGCTGTGCGCAACGCCGCGGGAGTGCGTCGCGCGATACGGATGCCGTCACCACCCGCGTTCGGACAGGCGATGCGGAGCAGGCAGGTCGGAGACGTTGATGCCGACCATCGCCTCGCCCAGACCGCGCGACACCTCGGCGATCACGGCAGGATCGTCGAAGAACGTCGTCGCCTTCACGATCGCGGCCGCGCGGGCGGCGGGGTCACCGGATTTGAAGATGCCGGATCCGACGAAGACTCCGTCTGCTCCGAGCTGCATCATCATGGCGGCATCCGCCGGCGTCGCGACACCGCCGGCGACGAACAGCACGACCGGCAACTCCCCCGTCTCGGCGATCTCGGCGACGAGGTCGTACGGTGCCTGCAGCTCCTTGGCGGCGACGTACAGCTCGTCCTTCGACAGCGCGCCGAGCGCGGCGATGTCACCGCGGATCTTCCGGATGTGCTTCATCGCCTCGGAGACGTCGCCGGTGCCGGCCTCTCCCTTGGACCGGATCATCGCCGCACCCTCGTTGATGCGCCGCAGCGCCTCGCCGAGGTTCGTCGCACCGCATACGAACGGCACCGTGAATCCGTGCTTGTCGATGTGATTGACGTAGTCGGCCGGCGAGAGCACCTCGGACTCGTCGATGTAGTCGACGCCGAGCTCCTGCAGAACCTGGGCCTCGACGAAGTGGCCGATGCGCGCCTTCGCCATGACGGGAATCGAGACCGAGGAGATGATGGCGTCGATCATGTCGGGATCGCTCATGCGCGAGACGCCGCCCTGTGCACGGATATCGGCGGGGACGCGTTCGAGGGCCATGACGGCGACGGCTCCGGCTTCCTCGGCGATCTTCGCCTGTTCGGCGGTGACGACATCCATGATGACGCCGCCCTTGAGCATCTCGGCGAGACCGCGCTTGACCCGCGGTGAACCGGTGACGGAGGGGACTTCAGAAACCATGAGCGAACCTTTCGAGCATCCAGAACTTCATTTGACCTAGGCCAGAACATAGCACTGTCCCGGACAGGTCTAGAATCTGTTTCGAGAGGTGACATGAACGACGACATCACAGGCGAGACGGCATCGGAGATCGCCGCGAGCGTCCGCGCACTGCATGAGCGCGGGGTGCTCGTGCCGGGAGCGACGCTGCCGCCCGTGCGTGAACTCGCCGCCTCGCTCGGCGTGAACCGCAACACAGCCGTCGCCGCGTACCGCCAGCTCTCCCAAGCGGGAATCGTCGTCAGCCGGGGTCGCGCCGGAACGACGATCGCCGAGCAATCGCCGGTAGCGCAGGAGGGCTACACGCCCGACACCGTGCTACGCGACGTCGGCACCGGAAACCCCGATCCGCGGCGCATCCCGGACCCGTCCCGCGCCCTCGCCGGTGTCGTCGGGCGTCCGGTGCTCTACGGCGAACCCGTCATCGATCCCGGCCTCGAAGCGTGGGCACGGTCATGGGTGTCCCCCGACCTCGCGGCCGATGACTTCCGCATCACCGTCACCAGCGGCGCGGTCGACGCCGTCGAGCGCCTGCTCGCCCAAGCTCTCATGCGCGACGACGCGGTAGCACTCGAGGACCCCTGCTTCCTCGGCAGCATCCACACCGTGCGCCTCGGCGGATACCGACCGGTTCCCGTGCCCGTGGATGACGAGGGCATGACCGTCGCAGGGCTCCGTGCCGCACTCGACGCCGGCGTTCGCGCGATCATCTGCACGCCGCGCGCCCAGAACCCGACCGGTGTCGCGCTGTCCCCCGCTCGAGCGGCGGAACTACGGGCCCTCCTCATCGAGCACCCGTATGTGCTCATCATCGAGGACGACCACTTCTCCCTGCTCTCCGCGAAACCGTACGAGAGCATCATCGGTCCGGGGCACCGCCGCTATGCGCTCCTGCGATCGGTGTCGAAGTTCCTCGGGCCCGACATGTGCCTGGCGATCGCCGCGACCGACCCGGAGACCGCCGACCGCCTCGGCATGCGCCTGAGCCCCGGCACGACCTGGGTCAGCCACCTGCTTCAGCGTCTCGCCCTCGGCCTTCTCGAAGACCCCGCGGCGCAGACCGAGATCGCCGCCGCGGGTGCTCACTACGCGGCACGCAACGCGGCATTCGCCGATATGCTCCGCGAGCGGGGCATCGCGGTGGCGGGCTCCGAGGGCATGAGCCTGTGGGTCGAGTTGCCGGTCGAGGCGCGCATCGCTTCGGAGCACCTCATGCGTCGCGGTTGGCTCGTGCGCACCGGCGATGGTTTCTCGCTGACGGCGGGCGAGCGCCCCTCCAACCATGTGCGCCTCACGGTGCACGACCTCTCCGGCGATGACGCCGAGCAGTTGGCCTCCGATATCGCGGCGGCCGTCCGATGATGCGCACGATGATGCGCCCGAGCAGTGAGAAGAGCACCGCATGAAGATTCTGTCGATCCAGTCCGCCGTCGCCTACGGCCACGTCGGCAATTCCGCCGCGGTGTTCCCCCTGCAGCGGATCGGCGTCGACGTCCTGCCGGTGAACACGGTGAACTTCTCGAACCACACCGGCTACGGGTCGTGGGGTGGTCCTCTCATCGCCCCGGATGATGTGCGCGCGGTGATCTCCGGCGTCGAGGACCGTGGGGTGTTCGGGCAGATCGACGCCATTCTCTCGGGGTATCAGGGCGGTGAGGGCATCGGCGAGGTGATCATCGACGCTGTCAGTCGGGTGAAGGCGGCGAATCCCGATGCGCTGTACACATGCGACCCGGTGATGGGCAATGCGAAATCCGGATGCTTCGTGGCCCCGGCCATCCCGGAGCTGCTGCGTGAACGCGTCGTCCCCGTCGCCGACATCATCACGCCGAACCAGTTCGAACTCGGTTTCTTGACGGAAACCTCCCCCGATTCCCTGGAATCGACGCTTGCCTCTGTGGATGCCGCATTCGCGATGGGGCCGCGGATCGCACTCGTGACGAGCGTCGAACGCCCGGATCGTGACGAAGGAACGATCGAGATGCTCGCCGTGGATCAGGCGGGAGCCTGGCTGGTCACGACTCCGTACCTGCCGTTCAAGGCAAACGGCTCGGGCGACGTCACCGCGGCGCTGTTCACCGCCCACTATGTCGCGACGGGGAGCGCGAAGGATGCTCTGGAGCGCACAGCATCCAGCGTCTTCGACCTGCTGAAGCTCACCCTCGAATCCGGGGAGCGCGAGCTCCAGCTCATCGAGGCGCAGGAGTTCTACGCGAACCCCCGTCTGCAGTTCACCGCACGTCAGGTGCGCTGAGCGGACGTCAGAGCGTCGTGGCGTCCGCCGGCCAGGCGTTCGCCACGGCCTCGCGCACTTCGCCGAGCAACTGCGGCAGGGCCTTCGTCTTGGCGATGATCGGGAAGAAGTTCGCGTCCGAACGCCAGCGGGGCACGATGTGCTGGTGCAGGTGCGCGTCCACACCCGCACCGGCGACCGCGCCCTGGTTCATGCCGAGGTTGAACCCGTCGCAGTTCGAGACCTCGCGGAGCACCCGCATGCCGATCTGCGTGAGCTCGCCGATCTCGGCGACCTCCTCGGGCGTGGCCTGATCGTAGGTCGCGATGTGCCGGTACGGGCACACCAGCAGGTGGCCAGAGTTGTACGGGAAGAGGTTCAGTAGAACATAGGCGGTGCGTCCGCGCGCGACGACGAGGCGTTGCTCATCGGGGTGCTTCGGCGCCTCGCAGAACGGGCACTCCTCATGGTGCGGTTCGGGTCCCGCCTGGATGTACGCCATCCGGTGCGGGGTCCACAGCCGCTGGAACTCGTCGGGGACGCCGGCGAGATGCGCGGCATCCTCGGGCGCCCCCGACCAGGTCATACGAGGTCCTCGGCCTTGAGCACGAGGGCGTGGGAAGCGATCGCCTGACGGATGCGGGCGATCGCATCCGCGACCGGCACGCCGTTCTCCTGCGTGCCATCGCGGAAGCGGAACGACACGGTACCCGCTTCCTTGTCCTGCTCGCCGGCGATGAGGATCAGCGGCACCTTGTGCGTGGTGTGGTTGCGGATCTTCTTCTGCATGCGGTCGTCGGAGTGATCGACCTCTGCGCGAACGTCGTTCTGGCGCAGCTTGGCGATGATGCCGTCGAGGTACTCGCCGTACTGCTCGGCGACGGGAACGCCCACCACCTGAACGGGGGCGAGCCACACCGGGAAGTCACCGGCGTAGTGCTCGAGCAGGATCGCGAAGAAGCGCTCGACCGAGCCGAGCAGAGCACGGTGGATCATCACCGGACGGTGCTTCTGCCCGTCGGGACCGGTGTACTCGAGCTCGAAGCGCTCGGGCTGGTTGAAGTCGAGCTGGATAGTCGACATCTGCCAGGTTCGGCCGATCGCGTCGCGCGCCTGCACCGAGATCTTCGGACCGTAGAAGGCCGCGCCGCCGGGATCGGCGACGAGTTCGAGACCGGATGCCACGGCCACCTCGCGCAGCGTGTCGATCGCGGTGGACCACTGCTCGGGCTCGCCGAGGAACTTGGGGTTGCCCTCTTCGTTCGTGGACAGCTCGAGGTAGAAGTCGTTCAGGCCATAGTCGCGCAGCAGGTCCAGAACCAGGTTGAGGTTCGTCTCGAGCTCCTGCTTGACCTGGTCCTGGGCGACGTAGATGTGGGCATCGTCCTGGGTCAGGCCGCGCACACGGGTGAGGCCCTGCAGCGTGCCGCTCTTCTCGTAGCGGTAAACGGTCCCGAACTCCGCCAGACGCAGCGGGAGCTCACGGTAGGAGCGGCCGCGCGAGCGGAAGATGAGGTTGTGGAACGGGCAGTTCATGGGCTTCAGGTAGTAGTCCTGGCCCTGCTTGGTGATGTTGCCGTCTTCGTCGGTGACCTCGTCGAGGTGCATCGGGGGGAACATGCCGTCGGAGTACGTCTGCAGGTGCCCCGACGTCATGAAGAGATCCTTCTTCGTGATGTGCGGCGAGTTGACGACGTCGTACCCGTTGCGCAGCAGGTGCCGGCGCAGATTTTCCTCGATCTCGTAGCGGATGATGCCGCCCTTCGGGTGGAACACCGCCAGTCCCGAACCGATCTCATCGGGGAACGAGAAGAGGTCCATCTCGACGCCGAGCTTGCGGTGGTCGCGGCGCTCGGCCTCGGCGATGCGCTCCTTGTACGCCTTCAGCTCGTCCTTCGAGGGCCACGCCGTGCCGTAGATCCGCTGCAGCTGGGGGTTCTTCTCGCTGCCGCGCCAGTAGGCGGCGGCCATGCGCGTGAGGTCCCAGCCGTTGCCGATCATGCGGGTGCTGGGCAGGTGCGGTCCGCGGCAGAGGTCCTTCCAGACGACTTCGCCGTCCTTGGAGACGTTGTCGTAGATCGTCAGCTCGCCGGCACCGACCTCGACGGATGCTCCTTCTGCGGCATCCGCGCCGGACCCGGGTCCGCCGGCGAGCTCGATGAGCTCGAGTTTGAAGGGCTCGTTCGCCATCTCGGCACGGGCTTCTTCTTCGGTGACGACGCGCCTCGTGAAGCGCTGGCCCTCGCGGATGATGCGCTGCATCTCCTTGTTGATGGCCTTGAGATCTTCGGGCGTGAACGGGGTGTCGACGCCGAAGTCGTAGTAGAACCCATCAGTGACGGGCGGGCCGATACCGAGGTTCGCCTGCGGGTTGATGCGCTGCACGGCCTGCGCGAGGACGTGGGCGGCGGAGTGGCGAAGAATGGAGAGGCCGTCTTCGCTGTCGATCGTGACCGGCTCGACAGTCTCGGATCCCGTCAGGGGTGCTGCGAGATCCTTCAGCTCGCCGTCGACGCGCATGGCGACGACGGATCGGTCGGTGAACAGGGCGAAGCCGTCTTTCGGCTGGGCGTTTTCAGGCACAGATCACTCCACTAGGTCTGGGTTCCAGATTACTCGCCTGTGCGGGCGTCCACCGACAACGTCATCTGTGCGCGGATACGAAGTCCTCACTGGCCCGGATGATGCGCCGCACCGACATCGCCGCGGCGTACGCGTGACCGATCGCATCGCCGGGCGATGACGATGCGTTCATCGTCGTCATCGCGTGCTGCAGGGCTCTTTCCGCAACGCCGAGTTTGCCCGCCGCGCGCTCGTCATCGGCGGGCGCCCCGACGAGGGCGCTGGCGGCGCGCACGGACGCGGAGAGGGCCTCCCGCACGTCTGCTGTCGGAACTCGGTCCTCCTCGATCGCCGAAAGCATTCCGTCGGAGAGATCTGAGACGGCGCGGGTCGTAGCATCGAGCGCATGCATCCGAGAGCCGACCATGTCGCGCTCCGCGCGGCGGCGTCGTGCACGGGGATTCCCCCGGCTGCTGTCCTCGGCCTCCTTGACGTTGATGGCCACCTCATCACGACGCCACGGCAAGCGCCTGGTCGCGTTGCGGAGTGCCTCGGCATCCGGTGGGGTGCGGTTGATGGCATCCGCGACCTCGTCCAGCGCTGTGGAGACCTCATCGCGCAATGCGGACAGTCGCAGATCGGCTCGACGAATGTGCAGCGGAGGAATAATCAGAAGGTTGACGGCGACCCCGATCACGATTCCGAACGCGGTGGTCACCAGATACGACAACGAGAATTCATCCGCGTTCGCCCCGCCCAGCAGCAGCACGAAGACCCCTGCGATCGGGACCCACTCCTGCCCGGCGCCGAGCGCCGGGATGCCGCCGAGGAGGATTCCCGCGGCGATGACCAGGGCGATGGCGATGATCGCCGGAAGGCCGCTGAACACCAACCCGAGGGCTCCCAGCCCCAGCGCGACTCCTGTTCCGAGGCCGACCAGGGTCTGGGCGCCGGCCCGTGCCGATGCAGCGACCGTGGCGTGCATGCTGATGATCACACCCAGCGGGGCGTAATAGGAGTACTCGTCCTGCGCGAGCGGGATGAGCGGGGCGGTGTACCAGGCCAGGGCTGCTGCTGCCGCGGCCTTGGCTGCGAGGATCAGCCGATCTGCGCGCGCGATCTCTCTGCCACCGTGCAGGAGAGGCAACCGCCGCGTCAGGGCAGATCCTCGATGTCCACAGCCGACGGGCGATTCTCGCCGTCGTCTTCAGGGGAATCGTCGTCGGGCTCGTTGCCAACCTGTTGACTCTCTGTGACGTTCATGTCGGGGTCCGTCCCGACGACGGTTGGGCGGCCCTCCTCCGGGCGGTCGGATCGAGCGGCGGCGGTCATCATCGACCTCTCTTTCAATGATGGGGAAGCACACATGTTCGTCGACGAAGAAGGATGGGTCACACCCATTGACAAAACGACAGAACCCCCGGCATTAGCCGGGGGTTCTGGATGTGTGCGCGATACTGGGATCGAACCAGTGACCTCTTCCGTGTCAGGGAAGCGCGCTACCGCTGCGCCAATCGCGCCCAATGGGCTGTTCAGTTTTTCGAGAGCGGATGACGAGATTCGAACTCGCGACCCTCACCTTGGCAAGGTGATGCGCTACCACTGCGCTACATCCGCATGCGTCCCAGGGGGGACTTTCTTACTTTAGCCGATCTTGTCGAGACAAGAAAACCTCTGGCGAACAGAGGTTCTCGGCTGTGCGCGATACTGGGATCGAACCAGTGACCTCTTCCGTGTCAGGGAAGCGCGCTACCGCTGCGCCAATCGCGCCCGTTGGGCTATTCAGTTGTGGGCGAGGTGGCGACGGGATTCGAACCCGTGTAAACGGCTTTGCAGGCCGGTGCCTAGCCTCTCGGCCACGCCACCGCGAGGTGGAAGTTCGACTCCACATGCTGAAACCCCCTGCACGGGGGCTCCTGCACTCGAGCGGATGACGAGATTCGAACTCGCGACCCTCACCTTGGCAAGGTGATGCGCTACCACTGCGCTACATCCGCGTTATTCCCTGCTTGCCTTCCGGCTCGCTGGGCACTTATGAAACATTAGCCCACGATCCCCCGTCTGCAAAACCCGGGACTGATCTCGCGCGTGTCCTCCGAAATGGTCAGCAGCACCCGAAAGCGTCCGGTAATATCGTTACTCGAACCCCGGTTCCCGGGGCGATTGGCGCAGTTGGTAGCGCGCTTCCTTCACACGGAAGAGGTCGTCGGTTCGAGTCCGGCATCGCCCACAGCAAAGCCCCGCACGTCTGAGACATGCGGGGCTTTTTCGTTCTCCTGTCGAATGGGTTCACTCTTCGTCGTGCTGAACCCATTCGGCGGTGTCGATCAGGCCGCGGAAGAACCGCAGGACGGCTGCGCGGTCTGCGGAGCGCAGCTGGGCGATCGCATCGAAGCGTCGAGCGTGGCTGCGTCCAACACTGGCGCGCGCCGACTGCCGCGTTTCGGCTGTCACGTGAATCGATGTGCTTCGGCGGTCATCGGGGTGGGGCGCGCGCGTCACGTGCCCGCCGGCGGCCAGCCGATCCAGGAGCTTTGTCGTCGCGGCGGCCGTCACGCCCAGGTGGGCTGCGATCGATCCGGGCGTGGAGGCCTGACCATTGCGCTCTTGTGCGATGAGGAAGCGCAGAGCCCGCATGTCTGTGTCGCCGAGGCGCATGTAGCGGCGGGACGCCTCGCTCATGCTGCGCTCCGTGTCTCGCCACTCGTTCATCGCCTCGAGCACGGCCACTACCTCATCGACGTCCTCCGCGCTGAGGCCAGAGCGGTCGACGATCTCCCCATCGGGGTCCATGATCCGTGGGTCGAGCATCGAGAAAGCTGTCGCGTCATCACTCACATGATCATCCTAACCGGATTGAACTTAAACTAGGCTTAATGTTTACTGAGATAAGAAATAGACGGATCTACTGAGGGAGCAAGCATGAGCGGACCAGAAGAACGCGTCGTTCTCCTCGACGACGACGGGTCCCCCCTCGGCGCTGCGCTGAAGTCTGAGGTGCATGGCGAGGCCACACCCCTTCACCTCGCCTTCTCCTGCTACGTGGTCGACGCGCAGCGCGATCGCCTGCTGCTCACGCGGCGGGCTCTGACGAAGAAGACCTGGCCGGGGACGTGGACGAATACGTTCTGCGGGCACCCCGAGCCCTTCGAGCCGATCCCCGAAGCCGTCCACCGGCGGGCAGAGCAGGAGCTCGGACTGCAGATCCGCGATCTGCAGCTCGTTCTCCCGGACTTCCGCTACCGGGCCGTCGATGCATCGGGAATCGTCGAGAACGAGATCTGCCCGGTCTACGCCGCCGTCATCGATTCCGAAGTCACCCCCGATCCCGCCGAGGTCATGCAGACGCAGTGGTCGCGACCGGAGCACCTGCTCCAGGCGATCGAGTCGACGCCCTGGGCCTTCAGCCCGTGGATGGTCGACCAGATCCGCGAAATGGTTGCCCTGCCGAGCTCGTCGATGATCTCATGGGGGCTGGAGGTCGCCCGATGATGCTCACGAGCACCGACGCCCGCGTCGCCGTCGACGCCGTTCTCGACACCTTCTATGCCGAAAGGATCGCGCGAGCAGGCGCCTCGGGCAGCCAGTACGAGTTGCTGTGGCGACGCATGCGAGATGCCTCCCGCGGTGGCAAGAGGCTGCGCCCTGGCCTTGTTCTGCTCGCGCACACGGCGCTGGGCGGCAATGCGCCGGAGGATGCTCTGACCGCTGCCGCCGCGACCGAGCTGATGCACACGGCCCTCCTGTTCCATGACGACGTCCTCGACGCAGACCTCGTCCGTCGCGGCGAGCCGAACCTTCAGGGGCGCTTCGTCGCCGATGCGTTGGAGTCGGGCCTGGGCGGAGAGCACAGCCGCACCTGGGGAGACACAGCCGGCGTGCTCGGCGGAGATCTGCTCATCAGCGCGGTGCATGCTTTCGCCGCCCGGATCAACAGCCCCGCTCGTGTCAAGATCCACGAGATCCTCGATGAGAGCATGTTCGTCACCGCCGCCGGCGAACTCGCCGATGTCGGCTACGGGGTCGGAGCCATGCGCCCCGACGCGGCGGAGATCGGTCGGATGATGGCCGAAAAGACGGCCCACTACACGTTCTCCGCACCGCTGCGCATTGGCGCCGCTCTCGCCGGGGCCTCTGCCGAAGCATCCGCCGAGCTCTCCCAGATCGGTACAGCGCTCGGATTCATCTATCAGCTGCGCGATGACGTTCTCGGCGTCTTCGGCGACCCGGACACACTGGGCAAGTCGATCGACGGCGACCTGCGCGAGGGGAAGAGAACACTGTTGATCGCCCATGCCGAGCATTCGGCCGAGTGGGCTCGGGTGAGCCATCTCTTCGGACGCCGGGGCATCGATGCGGGCGATGTGGCTCTTCTGCGCCAGGCCATCGTCGATTCCGGTGCGGCCGCGGAGATCGAGCGACTGCTGACCCACGAGGGCGACCAGGTCGCCGCTCGCATCGATGCTTCCTCCCTGCCGTTGCCGTTGCGCCAGGAACTGCGCGCGATCGCGCGTCGCTGTGCGGAGAGGGAGTCATGACCCTCACCGGTCTCGATCTCTTCACCCGTACAGCTCGATCCGCATCCGCGCAGGTGATCACGGCGTACTCGACATCCTTCGGACTCGCCAGCAGACTGCTGACTCCGAGGTCGCGCGGACAGATCGCCGATATCTACGCCCTGGTCCGCATCGCGGATGAGATCGTCGACGGGCCGGCGGCCGAAGCCGGCCTCTCCCCCGCGGAGAAGGCGGAGATGCTCGATGAGCTCGAGGCGGAGACGCTGCGGGCGATGGCCCGCGGGTTCAGCGCGAACATGGTCGTGCACGCTTTCGCCGCGACTGCACGGGAGACTGGCATCCAGAGCGACATCGTCATCCCGTTCTTCGCCTCCATGCGGATGGATCTCGATGAGGATGCCGTCTATGACGACGCCGCTTACCGTCGATACATCCACGGCTCTGCCGAGGTCGTCGGGTCCATGTGCCTGCGCGTCTTCGCTCAGGAAGGTCGCGGCATCCGCATCGACGATGGCCTCGACGAGGGCGCCCGCCGGCTCGGCGCCGCCTTCCAGAAGGTGAACTTCCTCCGCGACCTCGGCGACGACTGCGACCGACTGGGCCGGACCTATCTGCCGGCATTCGATCCGGATTCCTTCAGCGATGCCGACAAGGATGCCGTCGCCGACGAGATCGAAGAGGACCTCCGCGTCGCGCGCCTCGCCATCAGCCGCCTGCCCCGCCGGTCCCGGCGGGCGACGACCGCCGCCGCCGATCTCTTCGGACGGCTCAATACGGAGATCCGTGTGACTCCAGCCACGGAGTTGCGCACGCGCCGCGTCTCGGTTCCGACATCCGTCAAGCTTCGCATTCTCGCCCGCGCCCTATCTGGACGGAACTCTTCGTGACCCCCGCACCCTCCGCGCCCCAGCGCATCGTCGTCATCGGCGGCGGCATCTCCGGTCTCGCCACAGCAGCACTGCTCGCAGCCGACGGTCACACCGTCTCGCTCATCGAGTCGCGCGACGAGCTCGGCGGACGAGCCGGCCGCTACCAGCGCGACGGCTTCACCTTCGACACCGGTCCGTCGTGGTATCTCATGCCCGAGGTGTTCGACCACTTCTTCCGCATGCTCGGCTCCTCCTCCGAGCAGGAGCTCGATCTGGTGCGCCTCGACCCGGGGTACCGGGTCTACTTCGAAGGGGATGCTGAGCGATTCGACCTGCCCGCAGAAGGTGCGCGCGAGGCGATCATCGATCTCGATCCCGCATCCCGCGAGGGACTCACCCGCTACTTCGACTCGGCCGCCGAGACGTACGACATCGCCACGAAGCAGTTCCTGTACACGAACTTCTCCTCGCTCACCGGGCTCGTCGATGCGGATACGGTGAAGCGCCTCCCGCGTCTCCTGCGTCTGCTGGCACAGCCGCTCGACCGTTTCATCGCCGCGCATTCACCCTCCAAGCGCGTTCAGCAGGTGCTCGGATACCTGTCGGTGTTCCTCGGCACATCACCGGCCGCTGCACCGAGCATGTACCACCTCATGAGCCATCTCGACGTGGATCAGGGCGTCCTGTATCCGCAGGGCGGGTTCTCGACCGTGATATTCGCGATCGAACGGCTCGCACGCGCGCATGGCGTTGAGATCCTCACCGGCACGCGCGCGACGCGGATCACGGTGGAGAACAATCGCGCGACGGGCGTCGACGCGGTTCGCGACGGGGCATCCGTGCATTTCGATGCGGATGTCGTCGTCTCCACCGCGGATCTCGACATCACGGAGAACACGCTGCTCGACAAGCCCGAGCACCGCAGCACATCGACCCGCTGGTGGAAGAAGAGAAACCCCGGCCCCGGTGCGGTCCTCGCACTTCTCGGCGTCGAGGGAGAACTCCCCCAGCTCGCCCACCACACGCTGCTGTTCGCCGACCGCTGGGAAGAGGGCTTCGACGCGATCTATGGGGACGAGCCGCACATCCCCGACCCGGCCTCGCTGTACATCTGCCGTCCGAGCGCGACGGATGACACGGTCGCCCCGGTCGGGCACGAGAACCTGTTCGTGCTCGTGCCCGTCCCGGCTGACCCGGGCATCGGTTCGGGTGGCGACGATGGAGCGGGGCACGAGCGGGTCGAGCGCACGGTCGACGCGGCGATCGCGCAGATCTCCGAGTGGGCCGGAATCCCCGACCTCGCGGATCGGATCGTCGTCCGCCACTCGATCGGACCAGCCGACTTCGAGCGCGAGTACGGCTCTTGGCGGGGCGGCGCGATCGGTCCCGCGCACACCCTTCAACAGAGCGCGTTCTTCCGAGGCAGCACACGCTCTCGCAAGGTCGACGGGCTCTTGTACGCCGGGGCGACCACGGTGCCCGGTGTGGGGCTGCCGATGTGCCTGATCAGCGCCGAACTGGTGCTCAAGCGCATGCGCGACGATCAGAGCGCAGGCCCCACGGAGACAGCGGCGTGACCTACGGATATCTCCTCGCGCTGCTCGTGAGCTTCGGCTGCGTCGTCGCGGTCGATATTCGCTTCCGTCTCTTCCTCGGGCGGTCGCTCCCCTCGGCGCTTCTCGTGCTCGGGGTGGGGCTGGCCTTCTTCCTCGCCTGGGATGCCGCGGGAATCGGCCTGTCGATCTTCGCCCGCGGTGACAGCCCTTTCCTGCTGGGCATCATGCTCGCCCCGGAACTCCCGCTCGAGGAGCCGATCTTCCTGCTGTTCCTCTGCGAGGTGACGATGGTGCTCGTGCTGGGAACTCAGCGTCTGCTCGAGAGCCGACGCGCGAGCGGGCACGGCGAGGCGGAGCGATGACCTATCTGCTTCTTGCCGGCATCTTCCTCGCGATAGCCGGGGTCAGCGCGCTCATCCTGCGCGCACGCACCCGGCACCCGCGCCGAGCGGGCGTGCGGCTGCCTGCTCTTCTCCTCGGAGGGGCAGCCCTCCTCATCCTCACGGCGGTCTTCGACACCGTCATGATCGCCGTCGGGCTGTTCACGTACGCCGATGAGCACATCATCGGTCTGCGGATCGGACTCGCTCCACTCGAAGACTTCGCCTACCCCCTCGCCGCCCTGATCCTTCTGCCCGCACTGTGGGCTTTCCTCCGGAGCCGTCATGATCACTGATCTCCTCGCCGCATCCCGCCCCATCAGCTGGATCAACACCGCTTTCCCGTTCGCAGCCGCCTATCTGCTGGTATCGGGAGAGGTCGACCTGACGCTGGTGATCGGAACCGTCTTCTTCCTGATCCCCTACAACCTGGCGATGTACGGCATCAACGATGTCTTCGACTACGCCTCGGATTTGAAGAATCCCCGTAAGGGCGGTGTCGAGGGCGCACTTCTCGACCCGCGCCGCCACCGCGGAGTGCTCATCGCGGCGGGGCTGTCGTGCCTGCCGTTCCTCATGTATCTCGTGATCGTGGGCGACCCGGTCTCGTGGCTCGTCCTCGCGATCAGCATGTTCGCCGTCTACGCCTACTCGGCGCCGCCGTTCCGCTTCAAGGAGATCCCGTTCCTCGACTCGATCACCTCGAGCACGCACTTCGTGAGCCCGGCGCTGTTCGGGCTCCTGCTCGCCGGCGGCACTCCGGATGCCGGATCGATCACGATCCTCGTGGCCTTCTTCCTCTGGGGCATGGCCAGCCACGCCTTCGGAGCCGTGCAGGACGTGGTCCCCGACCGCGACGGAGGCATCGCCTCGATAGCCACCGTGCTGGGCGCCGCCTGGACCGTCCGCGTCGCCCTGCTGTTCTGGACCGCGGCAGGAGTCCTGATGCTGACGACCGGGCCGCCCGCGGCATGGGCCGCTGTGCTCGCGATCCCCTACCTGATCGCCGCCGGCCCGTTCTGGCGCGTCGACGACGCCGATTCCGCAACCGCGAACCGCGGCTGGAAGCACTTCCTCTGGATCAACTACGCATGCGGCTTCGCCGTCACGATGCTCCTCATCATCACCGCGATCACCTCCGCGTGATGAACCGCCCCTCGACCTCGGAGATCCCGATGAACGACACCACTGCTGTCCCCCATGCCTCACCCGCGACGGTCTGCGGCGCGCCATTCGCGGCGCAGCCCCAGCCGTACGATGCAATCCTCCTGGCCGGTTTCGGCGGCCCCGAAGGGCAGGATGACGTGATCCCGTTCCTGCGCAACGTCACGCGCGGCCGCGGCATCCCGGATGAACGCCTCGAAGAGGTCGCGCACCACTACCGCCACTTCGGCGGCGTCAGCCCGATCAACGCGCAGAACCGCCTCCTGAAAGCGGCGCTCGAGGCGGAGATCGCGCACCGCGGCCTGCCCCTGCCGGTCTACTGGGGCAACCGCAACTGGGCTCCCTATCTCGACGAGTCGGTTCGCGAGGCAGCCGGCAACGGACACACGCGCCTGCTCGGTCTTGCGACCAGTGCATACAGCTCGTTCTCGAGCTGCCGTCAGTATCGGGAGGACTTCGCGCGCGTCCTCGAAGAGACCGAGCTCGTCGGTACCGTGACGATCGACAAGATCCGCCAGTTCTTCGATCACCCGGGCTTCATCGATTCCTTCGTCGCGTCGATCGTCGACGAGCTGGGACGTTTCCTCGACGATGGCATCGTCGCCCAGGCCCTCCGGGTGCTGTTCACCACGCACTCGATCCCGACCGCCGACGCTCAGCGCTCCGGCCCCCGTGATCAGGACTTCGGCTCCGGCGGAGCTTATGAGGCCCAGCACCGCGCCGTGGCCGCAGCCGTGATGGAGCGCGCAGCCTCCCAGGACGCACGTCTGGCGGATGTCGCCTGGGAGCTGGTGTACCAGTCGCGCTCCGGCCCGGCCTCGCAGCCCTGGCTCGAGCCCGACATCTGCGACCGGATCTCCGAGCTGCCCGCCGAAGGGATTTCGGCGATCGCCATCTCCCCCATCGGGTTCGTCAGCGACCACATGGAGGTGATGTGGGATCTCGACAACGAGGCGCTCGAAGCCGCTGAGGAAGCCGGTCTTCGCGCGGCGCGCACGGCCACGCCGGGGGCCGATCCGATCTTCGTGCGCGGTCTCGTGGACCTGATCGAGGAGCGGATCGCGGCGGTCGCCCCAGCCGATCGCATCACCGGCACGTCGCTGGGCCCGTGGTTCGATGTGTGCCGCCCCGGATGCTGTGAGAACGTGCGCGCCGGGTTCAAACCGGCTGCGGCGGGCGTCGCACCGTGACAGCCCCGGTGCTGGTGTGGTTCCGCGATGACCTGCGCATCGCGGACCACCCGGCATTGCACACGGCCGCCGCCACCGGCGCGCCGATCATCGGGATCTATGTTCTCGACGAGGAATCCGCCGGCGTTCGCGCGCTCGGCGGCGCCGCCCGATGGTGGCTGCATCATTCGCTCACCTCGCTGGGTGAACGACTCGCCGAGCGCGGCGTGCGCCTCGTCCTGCGGCGGGGGCCTGCGGTCCGTTTGATCCGTGAGCTCGTGACGGAGACCGGGGCGCGCGGCATCCACTGGAATAGGCGCTACGGCAAGCCGGAGCGCGATATCGATGCGGAGCTCAAGAGCGGCCTCCGCGACGAGGGTGTCGACGCGCACTCTCACGCCGGGAATCTCCTCCACGAACCATGGACCGTGCAGACCGGGGCCGGGACGCACTATTCGGTCTTCACCCCCTTCTGGCGTGCCTGTCAGGCTCTCCCCGCTCCGCGGCTGCCGCTGCCCGAACCGCCCCGAATGACGCCGGCCGCGGTCGACATCGCCTCCGATGCGCTCACCGACTGGGAACTTCTGCCGACAGCGCCGGACTGGGCCGCGGGGCTCCGCACCGCCTGGACACCCGGCGAGCCCGCAGCGGTCGCACGCCTGCACGAATTCCTCGAGGACGACCTCTCCGACTATGACCGGGCTCGTGATGAGCCGGCATCGGGCGCGACGTCGATGATCTCACCCCGCCTGCGCTGGGGCGAGATCAGCCCCCATACGGCCTGGCACGCCGCAGTCGAGGTAGGCGGTTCCGCCCGGTTCCTCGCAGAGCTCGGCTGGCGGGAGTTCGCCTGGCACACGCTCTTCCACTTCCCCGCCCTCGCCGACGATAATCTTCGTCCCGAATTCGACGCGTTCCCCTGGCCGCCCCTCGACCCCGACATGCTCGTCTCCTGGCAGCGCGGCGAGACGGGCATTCCGCTCGTCGACGCCGGCATGCGGGAGCTCTGGGAGACCGGGCACATGCACAACCGTGTGCGCATGGTGACGGCATCCTTCCTCATCAAGAACCTGCTCATCGACTGGCGGATCGGGGAGGAATGGTTCTGGGACACGCTCGTCGACGCGGATGCCGCCAGCAACCCGTTCAACTGGCAGTGGGTCGCCGGATCCGGAGCCGATGCGGCACCCTACTTCCGCGTCTTCAACCCGATCCTGCAGGCCGAGAAATTCGACCCGCACGGCGAGTACATCCGCCGGTGGGGCGGGGCGACGAGCAGAGAGCCCATCGTCGATCTGCGTGCGACGCGTCAGGCGGCGCTCAACGCCTATGAAGCGGTCAAGAGCTCTCAGCGTCCGGCGCGCTGAGGTCCTGTCCCGCGTCCGCTTCCGGCATCCCCGGCCCGGGGCCGGGACGCACGGTCGCATCGTTCCGGATATCCACGCGGGTCGCCGTGCCGCTCCTCGTCACCTCGATGCGCGGGGCGGCGTCCGCCTCGGTCGCCGCCGGAGCGGCCGTGAGCTGATCGCGCCGCTTCTCCTCGGGTGTCTGCTCGGTACTCGTCATCATGTCCTCCTCAATGAGGGTGCCCACGATAGTGTTCAGCGCTCGCACGTCCGATGGGCTTGACATCCGTTCCGCGGGGCGGCCTCAGATCTGGACGCGCCACCCGTGCCGATCGGCGAGAGCCTGGGCGATATACGTGAAGCGATTCCGATCCAGAGGTGACGCCTCACGACGGATCCCCTGATGGTGGATGCTGTAGAGCTTGTCCATCTCGATCCAGGAGTCGCGCTTGTGGTTGTCCCAGGTGCCCGGTCCGAGCAGCATGAGGTTCTGGGCACCGGGACGCGCCTTCGTCGTGAGCTTCAACGCATAGACGCGCAGCGTGTCGTGGCGGGCGATGACGAGCATCGGGCGGTCCTTGCCCTGCTCGGGATCCTCGGCGTACGGCACCCAGGCCCAGACGATCTCACCCGTATCGGGGATGCCGTTGAGGCGCTGCGGCGCGTAGGTGATGAGCACGTCGCGCGAGGCGGGGTCGGTGACCTCCCATGCGCGGGTGATGAGTTCCTGCAGCTCGATGCGGCGCTGCAGCGGGCTTTTGATTCCGAGCCTGCGACGCACCCATGAGATGAGTCCCATCAGGCGGTGCGCGCCCATCCGTAGCGGGCGATGAGCGCGGAGGCGACGCGGTCGTAGCGTCCGCGGTCGAGGATCGCCGCCTCGCGCCGCATACCCCGATCGTGCACGCTGTAGAGCTGCTCGATGTCGACCCAGGACTCGCGCCCCTGGGAATCCCACGCACCACTGCCGATCGAGAGGTAGTCGCGGTCGCGCTCATGCGCCTTGCTCGTCATGCGGACCGCGTAGACCCGATCCGAGGACTGACGGCCGATGACGAGCACCGGGCGGTCCTTGCCGCGCCCATCGTTCTCCTCATACGGCACCCAGGTCCAGATGACCTCTCCGGAATCCGGAGCACCGTCCTTCTCGGGTGCGTAGTCGACCAGGAGATCCGTGATGCGCTCGGGGTCGATCCGCACGGTGTCGCTCCCCCGCGCGCGCCCGGCTTCCACCGTGGGAGCGGCGGATGGGGCATCCACCCGCAGGGTTGCACGAGGACGTCCCGCCTTCGTCGTTGAAGGTCGGGACGTCCGGTTGGTCAGGGTGTCGATGGCGAGGCCGAGGAGTCGGCCGAGAATGCTCTGAGAAGAACTCACCTCGACACCCTATCGATCTCAGGCGTCGACCAGTGCGTACCCCTCCTCACCGTGGACGACCACATCGACGCCGGCGATCTCGTCCTCATTCGTGATCCGGAACCCGATGGTCTTCTGGATCACCGTGCCGATGACGAAGGCCACGACGAAGGAGTAGAGCAGAACACCGAGGGCTGCGAGCACCTGGACCACCAGCAGGCGTGCGTCTCCGCCGACGAAGAGCCCCTGGTCCATGGCGAAGAATCCGAGGTAGACGGTGCCCAGGAGGCCACCGACGAGGTGGATGCCGACGACATCGAGCGAGTCGTCGAAGCCGAGGCGGAACTTCAGCTCGACGGCCAGCGCGCAGGCGATGCCGGACAGCGCGCCCAGCAGCAGGGACCATCCCGGGGTCAGGTTGGCGCAGGCGGGCGTGATGGCGACGAGACCGGCCACGGCACCGGATGCGGCGCCGACCGAGGTCGGCTTGCCGTCCTTGATGCGCTCCACGAGGATCCAGCCGAGGATCGCGGCGGCGGTGGCCCCGAGCGTGTTGAGGCCGATGAGTCCGACGCCGCCCATGTCCTCGGCGTTCCACTCGGCGCCGGCGTTGAAGCCGAACCAGCCGAACCACAGCAGTGCTGCACCCAGCAGGGTCAGCGGCACGTTGTGCGGCTTGAGGATGCCCTTCTGGAAGCCCACTCGCTTGCCGAGCACCAGAGCCAGGGCCAGCGCCGCCGCGCCGGCGGTGATGTGCACGGCGGTACCGCCGGCGTAGTCGATCACTTCGATGCCGCTGTCGGCGCCGAAGAGGGTCGTGCCGAGCTCCATGACCCAGCCGCCGCCCCACACCCATGCGGAGATCGGGAAGTATCCGACCGTGGCGAACACGCCCGCGAAGATCAACCAGCTGCCGAACTTCGCTCGATCGGCGATGGCACCCGAGATCAGCGCGACCGTGATGATCGCGAAGGTCGCGCCGTATGCAACGCCGAGGAGTGCGACGTTCGAGCCCTCACCCGTGGCGAGGCCGCTCAGGCCGAAGTCCGCGAACGGGTTGCCCGCGAACTGTCCGGGCCTCTCGACGGCGCTCATCGAGAAGCCGAAGAGGATCCACAGCACGGCGACGAGGCCGATCGAGCCGAAGCTCATCATCATCATGCTGACGACGCTCTTCGCCTTGACGAGCCCGCCGTAGAAGAAGGCGACACCGGGGGTCATGAGCAGGACCAGCGCCGTAGCGGTGATCCCCCATGAGATGTTTCCGGGAGAATCCATGCGTAAACCTCACATTCGAAGTGATCGAGGGCTTCAGTATGTTGAGCCCCGATTACCGGAATGCGCGCGCGATGTTTCTCCTGCGTTACAGGAGGCGTCGTGATGTGAACATCGCGTTACGGCGCCGCGGGATCCTCGATGGAGTGGGTGAGAGCGTTGAGGCGCGAGATCGCCCGCAGATACTTCTTGCAGTATCCGCCACCGAGCATCTCCTCGGAGAAGACCTGGTCCAGGCTCACGCCCGTCGCCGCGATCGGGATCTGCGCGTCGTACACACGGTCGATGAAGGCGACGAACCGGAGGGCCTCGGACTGGTCGGTGAGCTGGTCGACATCGCGCAGGCCGACGAGAGAGAGCCCGTCGATCAGACGGATGTACCGCGACGGGTGCACCGTGGCGAGATGGCGGATGACGTCGGCGAAGAGATCATCGGATGCCGTCGGGCCGGCGGCGGCGATGCGCGCCGCGTATGCTGCGTCGTCGTGGACGATCGCCTGACCGTCGAGGGCTCGCTGACGGAAGTCGACGCCGTCGATGCGCAACGTCTGGAAGCTGTCGGACATCGCGTGGATCTCACGCAGGAAGTCCTGAGCGGCGAACCGCCCCTCGCCGAGGGCGTTCGGCGGCGTGTTTGATGTCGCGGCGAGGCGCGTGCCGGTGCCGACGAGCTCCCCCAGCAGACGGGTCATGACCATCGTGTCGCCGGGATCGTCGAGCTCGAACTCGTCGATGCACAGCAGATCCGCGCCGCGGAGCAGCTCGACGGTGTTCTTGTATCCGAGAGCGCCCACCAGCGCCGTGTACTCGATGAAGGAACCGAAGTACTTCCGCCGTGCCGGCATCGCGTGGTAGATCGAGGCGAGCAGGTGCGTCTTGCCGACGCCGAATCCGCCGTCGAGGTAGACGCCCGGTTTCATCTCGGGCTCTTTCTTCGCCCGGCTGAAGAATCCGCCGCGCTTGACAGCGACGGATTTGCCCGCGAAGCGCTGGAGGAGATCCTTGGCCTCGGACTGGGACGGGTAGGCGTCATCCGAGCGGTAGCTGTCGAAGGTCGCCGTGTCGAACTGCGGCGGCGGGACCAGGCTCGCCAGCATTTCGGGACCGGTGACGACCGGCTGGCGATCGGTGAGGTGCACAGCGTTCGGGTTCATCGTGTCGGTCATGCGTTTCCTGTGTCGAAGTCTGACAGAACGATGCCGGACGCGCCGAACAGCTCTATCGTCGAAGGGGACGGATCAAGACTACGCCGTCGCGCCAGCACTAGAGCCTTCGCTCGCACACACCTCGAGGAGCGCCCCGTGACCATCGACTTCGATTCTTCCGTCGACAAGTTCTCCGAGTACGCCGAACCCGGCCGGCTCGTCAGCACCGAATGGTTGGCGACGCGTCTCGAGGAGCCCGGACTCGTCGTCGTCGAATCCGATGAGGACGTGCTGCTTTACGAGACCGGGCACATCCCCGGCGCGGTCAAGGTCGACTGGCACACCGAGTTGAACGACCCGGTGGTCCGCGATTACCTCGATGGCGAGGGATTCGCCCGGCTCATGAGCCGCAAGGGCATCGCCCGCGAAGACACCATCGTGATCTACGGCGACAAGAACAACTGGTGGGCTGCATACGCGCTCTGGGTCTTCTCCCTGTTCGGGCATGAGGACGTGCGCCTGCTCGACGGCGGCCGGGACCGCTGGATCGCCGAGGGGCGCGGGACGACCACCAACGCGACCGTGCGCCCGGCGACGGAGTACCCGATCGTCGAGCGTGATGACACGATTCTGCGTGCTTACAAGGACGACGTGCTGGCGCATCTCGGAAACCCGCTCATCGACGTTCGGTCCCCCGAGGAGTACAACGGCACCCGCACCACCGCTCCCGCCTACCCCGAGGAGGGCTCGCTGCGCGCCGGACACATCCCGACGGCGCAGAGCATTCCGTGGGGTCGTGCCGTCGCGGAGGACGGCGGCTTCCGTTCGCGCGCCGAGCTCGATGAGATCTACCGGGCCGGTGCGGGGCTTCAGGATGGCGATGACATCGTGGCCTACTGCCGTATCGGCGAACGCTCGAGCCACACCTGGTTCGTGCTGAAGCACCTGCTCGGGTTCGACAAGGTCCGCAACTACGACGGATCCTGGACCGAATGGGGCAGCGCCGTGCGCGTGCCGATCGTCACCGGCGACGAGCCGGGCACGCTGTGACCGTGTGAGAATGACGGGGTGAGCACGACGAACGTCCCCGATGCCCTGGCCTCGATCCGCGAGGATTTCCTTGAGCTGCCCGAAGCGGAGCGGCTCCAGCTGCTGCTGGAGTTCTCCAACGGGCTCCCACCGGTATCCGACGAGGTCGCCGCTCACCCCGAGATGACGGAGCGGGTGGCAGAATGCCAATCCCCCGTCTACATCTACGTCGAGATCGTCGACGACGCGGTCACCATGCACGCCACCGCGCCGCCGGAGGCGCCGACGACGCGCGGGTTCGCCAGCATCCTGGCGCAGGGCGTCCAGGGGCTCAGCCCCGACGAGGTCCTCGCGATCCCGGACGACTACCCTCAGTCGATCGGGCTCACGCGTGCCGTCTCGCCGCTGCGCATCGCCGGTATGACCGGCATGCTCATGCGGGTCAAGCGTCAGGTCGCACTGAAGCGCTGAACCCGTTCTCGACCAGCCACGCGTCGATCGCCGACGTCCAGCCTGTCTGATCGTAATTCCACAGCTTCGTGTGACGCGCGCCTCCGAACCGCGGCATCGTCACGATGTCCGGGCGCGCCTCGGCCAGCGCATGCGATGCGTCGGCGGGGACGAAGCCGTCATCCTCGCTGTGCAGGATGAGGATCGGTGCGACGAGCTCTTCGGCACGCGCCACCATGTCGAGGCTGTCGAACTGGATCGCGTCCTCCGCGCCGCTCAGTCGCGCCGTGAGCGGCGTCGAGAGCGCATTCATCGCGAGTGTGGGCAGCGGGCCGCCGATCCCCGACTCCCGTGCCTGAAAACGCAGCACCGTACGCCAGTCGACCACCGGAGACTCCAGCACGAGGCCGGCGATCGCATCGCGGTATCCCGACGAGACCGCCGTCTGCAGGGCGATCGCCCCTCCCATCGACCAGCCCATCAGGATCACCCGCTCAGCGCCGTGGCGCAGCGCATAGGCGATCGCAGCATCGACATCCCGCCACTCGGCGGCGCCGAGGGAATACGCGCCGTTGCGGCTGCGCGGGGCCTCGCCATCATTCCGATACGACACGACGAGGTTCGTCATCCCCGCCGAATGGAAGACGGGCACAGCACGCAGGCACTCCGCGCGAGTGACGCCCCGGCCATGCACCTGGATCACCCAGGTCGGTGAGACGAGGGCAGGAAGCGGCGCCGGGAAGACCCATGCCGGGCAGGGCCCCGCCGGAGCACCGATCAGGGCCGACTCCCACGGGAGATGGAGCTCCGCCGGAGACGAGTAGTACCAGCCGCTGAAACCCGCCGCCCGATCGATCTGCGAGCCCGGCTCGATCTGCGTCAGCAGCTTTCTGCGCACGCGCTCCGCATCCGCGCTCAGCACGGCGCCCAGCTTCACATAGTCGTGGCTACCGGTGGTGAACAGACCGTATCGGCCGGGCAGCTCCGTGTCGGGCGTTCGCGCCAGCTCGATCGTCTGCGCCCCCGTGTCGACCGCCAGGATCTGCGTGTCCATGTCCCGAGGCCCGGGAGTGACCACCCTGCGTGCGATCTGGAAGACCACGAACAGGATCGCGGACGCCAGCGCGACGGCGGCAGGGACGAGGATTGCGACGGCGTGCCTGAGACTCTTCATCGCTTCCTGACTCTAGCCTGTCACCGTGAGCGGACTTCCCGACGCCGGATCGCTATTCGCCCGTGCCGCAGCAGAGCTGCGCGACACGGTATTCCGCGACGACATCGTCATACGCGAGATCCCCTCTCCCCAGGGACTCGCCCCCTACTCGATCGCGTTCGCCGCAGACGTCCTTCCGGACGACCATGGCGACTCGATCTACGGAACAGGGCGTTTCGTCCTCCTGCACGACCCGGAGACCCCCGAGGCCTGGGGCGGCGCGTGGCGCATCATCGCGTTCGCTCAGGCACCGCTCGAACCGGAGATCGGTACCGACCCGCTCCTCGCCGACGTCACCTGGTCGTGGCTGATCGATGCCCTCGCCTCCCACGGCGCTTCCTACCACTCGGCATCCGGAACCTCGACCAAGACGCTGTCGACGGGCTTCGGCTCGCTCGGCGACGAAGGCGATGGCGCCCAGATCGAACTACGATCGTCTTGGACGCCGGAAGAACCGTTCCGGCCGCACGTTGAAGCATGGACCGAACTCGTCGGCATGCTCGCCGGGCTCCCGCCCGGTTCAGAGAACATCGCCGTGTTCGGCGCACGAAAGGCTAGTCGTGACTGAGTACGCCGTCATCGACGACACGATCGCATTCGAAGAGGCGTGCGCAGCGCTCGCCGCGGGAACCGGCCCGGTGGCCGTCGACGTCGAGCGGGCTTCGGGATTCCGATACTCGCAGCGGGCCTACCTCGTCCAGGTCTTCCGCCGCGATGCCGGTGTCTTCCTGTTCGATCCCCCGGCGCTGGACGACTTCTCGCCGCTGCAGGCTGCGATCGGCTCCGTGGAATGGGTCTTCCACGCCGCGAGCCAGGACCTTCCCTCGCTGCGGGAGCTCGATCTCGTGCCGGAGACGATCTTCGACACCGAGCTCGCCTCGCGCCTGCTCGGACACGACAAGGTCGGCCTGGCCGCCGTCGTGGAGGACACCCTCGGCATCGTCCTCAAGAAAGAGCACTCGGCCGCCGACTGGTCCACGCGTCCGCTGCCCGACACTTGGCTCGAATATGCGGCTCTGGACGTGCTGCACCTCGTCGACGTGCGCGACGAGATAGCCCGTGAGCTCGAGGAGCAGGGCAAGACAGAGTTCGCCGCACAGGAGTTCGCCGCTACTCTCGCACAGCCTCCGCGTCCGCCGCGCGATGAGCCCTGGCGTCGACTGAGCGGTCTGCATCAGGTCAAGGGTTCGAAGAACCTGGCGATCGCCCGTGCTCTGTGGCAGGCGCGGGAGGAGTACGCGCAGCAGCAGGACACGTCCCCGGGACGCCTGGTCCCGGATCGCTCGCTCGTCGCCGCCGTGATGGCGAATCCCGACAGTAAGAGCCGGCTCGCCGCCGTCTCCGGCTTCACCGGGCGTGCCAGCCGCTCGCAGCTGGATCGCTGGTGGGAAGCGATCGTCCGCGGACGCGAGAGCACCGATTTGCCCCGTGCCCGTGTCTCCAGCGATGCTCTCCCCCCGGCACGCAGCTGGGCCGAGCGCAATCCTGAAGCCGACGCGCGTCTCAAGGCGGCGCGTCCTGTCGTCGAGGCCCTCGCCGAAGAGTTGAGCATGCCGACGGAGAATCTTCTGAAGCCCGAATCGCTGCGCCGCATCGCCTGGGCAGATGCGGGCACATCGGCCGAGACCGTTGGAGCGGCTCTCGCCGCGCAGGGCGCCCGCCCCTGGCAGATTGAGCAGACTGCACAGAAGATCGCAGATGCTTTTGTAGATGCTGCTCAATCGGCCGATCAGGCCCCCGCTTCGGATTCGTAGGTTCGATCCAAGCGATTCCGCTGGGTCCGGGGCTCCTCCTAGGCTGAAGCCATCCCTAACCTTGGAGGCAGAGTGGCCGAGATCTCGGACGTCTACTTCGTCGATGGAATGCGCACCCCGTTCGGGCGCGCCGGCGAAAAGGGCATGTACTGGAACACACGCGCAGACGATCTCGCGGTGAAAGCGACGATCGGGCTGATGGAGCGCAACAGCGCCGTCCCCGCCGATCGTATTGACGACGTCGCGATCGCCGCGACCAGTCAGACCGGAGACCAGGGGCTGACGCTCGGCCGTTCGGTCGCGATCCTCGCGGGTCTTCCGAACACGGTTCCCGGACTCGCCGTCGAGCGCATGTGCGCAGGCGCCATGACGAGCGTCACGACGATGGCCGCGTCCATCGGCATCGGCATGTACGATTTCGCCCTCGCCGGCGGTGTCGAGCACATGGGCCACCACCCCATCGGCGGCAACGCCGATCCGAACCCGCGCTTCGTCGCCGAGAAGATGGTCGACCCGGGCGCGCTGAACATGGGCGTGACCGCAGAGCGCATCTTCGATCGTTTCCCGCACCTCACGAAGGAGCGCTCCGACCGCTACGGCATGCTCAGCCAGCACAAGGTGCAGGCCGCGTACGACGCCGGCAAGATCCAGCCCGACCTCGTCTCCGTCGCCGTCAAGGGCGCCGACGGCGCATGGGGCCTCGCCACTGAGGACGAGGGGCGTCGCCCGCAGACGACCATGGAAGACCTCGCGGGCCTGAAGACGCCGTTCCGTCCGCATGGCCGGGTCACGGCCGGGACCTCCTCGCCGCTCACCGATGGTGCGACGATGTCGTTGCTGGCCGGTGGCGGCGCCGTCAAGGAGTTCGGCCTGGCACCGAAGATGAAGATGGTCTCGTTCGCATTCGCCGGCGTGCAGCCGGAGATCATGGGCATCGGACCGATCCCCTCGACCGAGAAGGCGCTGAAGAAGGCCGGACTCACGATCTCCGACATTGGGCTCTTCGAGCTCAACGAGGCCTTCGCGATCCAGGTCATCTCCTTGCTCGACCACTTCGGCATCGCCGATGACGACCCGCGCGTCAACGCCTGGGGCGGTGCGATCGCCCTCGGCCATCCGCTCGCCGCATCCGGCGTCCGTCTGATGATCCAGCTGGCCGCTCAGTTCGCCGAGCGCCCCGACGTCCGCTACGGACTGACGGCGATGTGCGTCGGACTGGGCCAGGGCGGCTCGGTCATCTGGGAGAACCCGTTCTACGACGGCAAGAAGCGCAAGTGAGGCATGAAGCAATGACCGATTACTCCACCATCGACTTCTCGCCCATCCTCGCCCTCGCGGGTGACGATGAGGTCATCACCCACTCGACGGTGCGCGACGTGCGCCTCGCGTCGGGCAAGACTCTCGCCCTGATCACCCTCGACAACGGCCGCGACCACACCCGACCGAACACGCTGGGCCCGGCGACCCTCACCGAGCTCGGAGAGACTCTCGACGGTCTCAAGAAGCGCGCTGCGGCCGGTGAGATCCAGGCGGTCGGCATCACCGGCAAGCAGTACATCCTGGCGGCCGGAGCCGACCTCTCCGACATCTCCAAGGTGACGTCGAAGGATCACGCGCGCCTCATCGCGCAGCTCGGGCACAAGGTCATCGGCTCGCTCGGCGATCTGGGCGTGCCCTCGTTCGCCTTCGTGAACGGGCTCGCGCTCGGCGGTGGCCTCGAGATCGCGTTGAACTCCGATTACCGCACGGTGGATGCCTCTGCTGCCGCGGTCGCGCTCCCGGAGGTCTTCCTCGGGCTCATCCCCGGTTGGGGCGGGGCTTACCTGATGCCGAACCTGATCGGCATCGAGAACGCCCTCGAGGTCGTCATCTCCAACCCGCTCAAGCAGAACCGCGTTCTCAAGCCCCAGCAGGCGTTCGAGCTGGGAATCTTCGATGCCATCTTCCCGGCATCGACGTACCTCGAGCGTTCGCTCGCCTGGGCCGACGGGGTCCTTTCGGGAAAGATCTCGGTCGAGCGCAAGAACGTCCCCGGCAAGATCGAGCGACTCACGAAGTGGCCGATCGCCATCAAGATGGCCCGCGGCATGCTCGAGTCGAAGATCGGAACGATGCCTCGTGCGCCGTACCTCGCCCTCGAGCTGCTCGACAAGGCGAAGAGCGGAACGAAGGCAGAGGGCTTCGCGCGCGAGGACGAGGCGCTGACCGAGCTCGTCGCGGGTGATCAGTTCGCGGCATCCATGTATGCGTTCGACCTCGTGCAGAAGCGTGCCAAGCGCCCTGTCGGCGCCCCCGACAAGGCGCTTGCGAAGAAGGTGACCAAGGTCGGCATCATCGGTGCGGGTCTCATGGCCAGCCAGTTCGCGCTGCTGTTCGTTCGCAGACTGCAGGTTCCGGTGCTCATCACCGATCTCGATCAGGCACGCGTCGATAAGGGCGTCGCTTACATCCATGAGGAGATCGGCAAGCTCGAGGCGAAGGGCCGGCTCGACGCCGACGCCGCCAACAAGCTGCGCGGACTCGTCACGGGCACGACCGACAAGTCGCTGTTCGCCGACTGCGACTTCGTCATCGAGGCCGTGTTCGAAGAGGTCGGCGTCAAGCAGCAGGTGTTCGGCGAGATCGAGAAGATCATCGCGGATGACGCGATCCTCGCGACGAACACCTCGTCGCTGTCGGTCGAGGAGATCGGCGCGAACCTCGCTCACCCCGAGCGCCTCGTCGGTTTCCACTTCTTCAACCCGGTTGCGGTCATGCCGCTGATCGAGGTGGTGAAGACGCCGGTGACGAGCGAGCAGACCCTCTCGACGGCATTCGTCGTCGCGAAGGGACTCGGGAAGAACGCGGTGCTCACAGCCGACGCCCCCGGCTTCGTCGTCAACCGTCTGCTGGCGAAGGTCATGGGCGAGGCCGCGCGTGCGGTCTACGAGGGCACGCCGATCGCCGAGGTCGAGAAGGCGTTCGGACCGCTCGGCCTGCCTATGGGCCCCTTCCAGCTCATCGACCTCGTCGGTTGGAAGGTCGCAGCCCACGTGCAGGACACGATGGTGCGCCACTTCCCCGAGCGCTTCTACGCGAACGAGAACTTCCACGCGCTGGCAGAGCTCGACGAGGTCGTCACGAAGGACAAGGGGGGCCGTGTGATTGGCTGGACGAAGGCCGCGGAGAAGGTCCTCAAGGGCAACGTCGGCTCATCGCCGGCTTCGGCCGAGACGATCCTCACCCGCGTGCAGGACGGCCTCGCGCAGGAGATCCGTCTCATGCTCGATGAGAAGGTCGTCCCCGAGGTCGAGGACATCGACCTCTGCCTGATCCTCGGCGCCGGCTGGCCGTTCATCGATGGTGGTGCCTCGCCGTACCTGGACCGCGAGGGCGCGAGTGAGCGCGTGTTCGGCGCGACGTTCCACAACCCGCCGATCCGCGGCATCGGCGGCTGATCGATCGCCGATCCTGATGTGGGGCAGGCCGTTGCTTGAGCAGCGGCCTGCCCCACGTCTTCTTCAGCAGTCGACGTGCCGGTGATAGGTTTTGGTGATGTCCCATGACACCACACCGCTGTCTTTCACACGTCGGGAATTCTGGTCCGGCGCGATAGCCGCATGGTGCGCTTTCATGATCATCCTCACGGTGACGCTGATGATCAGCGCGATCGCCACCGCTGGAATGCCGTGGGGCTCACTCGGGTCAACGCTTCTCCTGTACCTCCTGTACGGGATCCCGTTCGGGGGTATCGTCGCCGCCATCGTGACGCTCCTCTCCCTGCCGATCGTCTGGCCGCTGAGTCGTCTGCTGCGACGGTCCGAAAGCGTCACGGTGCATATCGTCGCCTATCTGCTCCTCGGCGGGCTTCTGGGCTTCGCCGTGTGTGCGCTGAACGCGCTCTCCAACGGTTCCGGAGACGTCGTGACGGTGTTCCAGAGTCCGGTGACGTGGCTCGTGATGCTGGCCTGCGCCGTCTCGGTTGCGGCTGGCTGGGCCTGGGCGGCGCGGACGACCCTCAGGCTTCTGCACCGGCGTCGTGCTGAAGCAACCGCACCCGTCTCAGGCTGAGCGAATCAGCCGCGGTCGGAGATGGGCAGGCTCAGCCGGCCGATGCCATCCGTGCTGCGTGCAACGGGGATGCGTGTTCCCAGCACCTGCGCGACGATGTCCTGCGCGATTTTCGAGGCGGTCAGGCCCGCATCGACGAGGATCTCATCGCGGGTCGCGTGATCGATGAACTCGTCGGGGAGCCCCAACTCGTCCACAGCCGTATCGACTCCGGATTCGCGGAGAACCTGACGGATCCGTGTCCCGATGCCTCCGACGCGGATACCGTCCTCCAGGGTGATAACGAGACGATGGGCGCGCGCGAGGTCAACGACGGAGCTCTGCACGGGAACGACCCAACGAGGATCGATCACCGTAGCGCCGATCCCCTGGGCGCGAAGTCTGCCGGCGACGTCGATCGCGAGCGGGGCGAACGCGCCGATCGCCACGATCAGCACATCTTCGTTCTCTCCGCGGGAGAGCAGATCGACGCCGTCGTCGAAGCGTTCGATAGCCGGAAGCTCCTCGGCGACGGGACCCTTCGGGAACCGGATGACGGTGGGAGCATCATCGATCGCCACGGCCTCGTCGAGAGCCTCGACGAGGCGCGTCCCGTCTCGCGGAGCTGCAATGCGGATGTGCGGGACGATCTGGAGCATCGCAAGATCCCACATGCCGTGATGGCTGGCACCGTCCGGGCCGGTCACACCCGCGCGGTCGAGCACGAAGGTCACACCGGCGCGGTGCAGGGCGACATCCATCAGCACCTGGTCGAAGGCCCGGCCCATGAATGTGGCGTAGAGGGCCACGACCGGATGCAGGCCTCCATAGGCCAGACCGGCCGCCGAGGCCACCGCATGCTGCTCCGCGATGCCGACATCGTAGACGCGGTCGGGGAATCGCTCGGCGAAGGGTGCGAGACCGGTCGGACGCAGCATGGCGGCCGTCATCGCGATGATCTTCTCATCGCGCTCACCGGCCGCCACGAGGGCATCCGAGAAGACATCCGTCCACCCGCGCGCGCTGCTTCCCAGTGATGCCCCCGTCGCCGGATCGATCTGGTTCACCGCATGGAACTGGTCGGCGTCATTGTCGCGGGCGGGCTGGTAGCCCCTCCCCTTCTCGGTGATGGCATGGACGATGACGGGAGCCCCATATGACTTCGCCAGCTGAAGAGCCTCCGTCAGCGCCTCGATGTCATGCCCATCGATGGGACCGAGGTACTTGATGTCGAGATTCGAGTAGAGCGCCTCGTTGTTGACGAACCGGGAGAGGAACCCACGGGTGCCGCCGCGAACGCCGCGGAATACCGCGCGCCCGACAGGACCGAAAGCGTGGAAGATGCGATCTGAGCGGCGATGCCAGTGGCGATAGGCCCCGGCTGTGCGCACCCGGTTGAGGTATCGCGACATTCCGCCGATCGTCGGCGCGTAAGAACGCCCGTTATCGTTCACGACGATCACGAGATTGCGCTCGTTGTCATCGGTGATGTTGTTGAGTGCCTCCCAGGTCATGCCTCCGGTGAGGGATCCGTCGCCGACCACAGCCACGACATGACGGTCGTCGCGTCCCGTCGCGGAGAAAGCCCGGGAGATTCCATCTGCCCAGCTCAAAGAACTGGAGGCGTGCGATGACTCGACGACATCATGAGCGCTCTCCGAGCGCTGCGGATAGCCGGCAAGTCCCCCGCGCAGACGCAGCGCTGAGAAGTCCTGCCGACCGGTGAGGAGCTTGTGCACATAGGACTGATGCCCGGTATCGAAGATGATGGGGTCATCCGGAGACTCGAAGACACGGTGCAGAGCGATCGTGAGCTCGACGACGCCGAGGTTCGGGCCGAGGTGGCCGCCCGTGCGCGAGACGTTCTCGATGAGGGATGCGCGGATCTCCTCTGACAGCGTGACGAGCTCGTCCGAGCTCAGGCGGTCGAGATCACGCGGGCCGGTGATGCCGGGAAGAATGGGCATCGAAACCTCCTGTACGTCTTCGTCTCGATGGATCGACGCCGACAGAACGATCCTACCGCCGTCCGCCCGGGAAGCCTGGCGGTGAAAAGCCGGAAGGGCCCGGATGCCGAAGCATCCGAGCCCATCTCGTGCGTGGTTATCGCTCTCAGACCAGCGAACGCAGCACGTACTGCAGGATTCCGCCGTTACGGTAGTAGTCGGCCTCACCGGGGGTGTCGATGCGGACGACCGCGTCGAATTCGACCGTCTGCTTGCCCTCGGCGGAGAACTCGCTCGGCGTAGCGGTGACGCGGACCGTCTTCGGCGTCGTGCCGTTGTTCAGCTCTTCCAGGCCCGTGATCGAGATGATCTCGGTGCCGTCCAGACCCAGCGAATCCCAGCTCTCACCGGCGGGGAACTGCAACGGGACGACGCCCATGCCGATGAGGTTGGAGCGGTGGATGCGCTCGAAGCTCTCGGTGATGACCGCCTTGACGCCCAGCAGGCTCGTGCCCTTGGCCGCCCAGTCGCGGGAGGAACCGGACCCGTATTCCTTGCCGCCGAACACGACGAGCGGGGTGCCCTGCTCGGCGTAGTTCTGGCAGGCGTCGAAGATATACGACTGCGGGCCACCGGCCTGGGTGAAGTCCCGGGTGAAGCCGCCCTCGACCTCGACGCCGTCGTTGACCGCCCGCACGAGCTGGTTCTTCAGGCGGATGTTCGCGAACGTGCCGCGGATCATCACCTCGTGGTTGCCGCGACGCGAGCCGAAGGAGTTGAAGTCCTTCTGGCGCACACCGTGCTCCTCCAGGTACTTCGCCGCCGGCGTGCCGATCTTGATGTTTCCGGCCGGGCTGATGTGGTCGGTGGTGACCGAGTCGCCCAGAGTCGCCATGACGCGCGCGCCCGTGATGTCCTTCACCGGGGTGAGGTCCATCGTCATGCCGTCGAAGTACGGCGCCTTGCGCACGTAGGTCGAATCCGCGTCCCACTCGAAGACCGGTCCGGTCGGGGTGGGCAGGCTCGTCCAGCGCTCGTCGCCGTCGAAGACGGTGGCGTACTGCTTGATGAACTGTTCACGCGAGATCGACGAGTCGATGATCGTCTGGATCTCGTCAGGTGCCGGCCAGATGTCCTTGAGGAAGACGTCGTTGCCGTCGGCATCCTGACCGAGCGCATCGGTCTCGAAGTCGAAGTGCATGGAACCGGCGAGAGCGTAGGCGACGACCAGCGGCGGCGAAGCCAGGTAGTTCATCTTCACGTCGGGGCTGATGCGACCCTCGAAGTTGCGGTTTCCCGAGAGGACCGCGGTGACGGCGAGGTCGTTTTCGTTGATCGCTGCCGAAACCTCTTCGATCAGCGGGCCCGAGTTGCCGATGCAGATGGTGCAGCCGTAGCCGACGGTGTAGAAGCCGAGGCCCTCGAGGTCCTTGTCGAGTCCGGACTTCTCATAGTAGTCGGTGACGACCTTCGAGCCCGGGCCCAGCGTGGTCTTGACCCACGGCTTCTGCTTCAGGCCCTTCTCCCGCGCCTTGCGGGCGAGAAGACCGGCAGCGATCATGACCGACGGGTTCGACGTGTTGGTGCACGAGGTGATCGCGGCGAGCGTGACCGCACCGTTGTCGAGGATGTACTTCTCACCCTCGGGGGTCGTCACCGGAACGGGCTTCGAGGAACCGTTGACACCGCTGGAGATGTGCACGGGACGGGTGTCCTCGTCTTCCTCGCCGGGCACGGCGCCCGGGTCGGAGGCCGGGAAGGAGTGCTTCGACTCGAGGTCGACCATCGAGTCGGAGACGGACGGCGTCGCGTAGTTGACGATGTCCTGCTCGAACTGGGTCTTCGCCTCGGAGAGGAGGATGCGGTCCTGCGGGCGCTTCGGACCGGCGATCGAGGGCACGACGGTGCCGAGATCGAGCTCCATGTACTCGCTGAAGACGGGCTCGTTGTCGGCGTCGTGCCAGAGGCCCTGCTGCTTGGCGTACGCCTCGACGAGGGCGATGGCCTGCTCATCGCGACCGGTCAGGCGCAGGTAGTCGGTGGTGACGGAATCGATCGGGAACATCGCGGCCGTCGAGCCGAACTCCGGGCTCATGTTTCCGATGGTGGCGCGGTTGGCCAGCGGCACGGATGCGACGCCCGCGCCGTAGAACTCGACGAACTTGCCGACGACGCCGTGCTGGCGGAGCATGTCGGTGATCGTGAGGACGACGTCGGTCGCCGTGACGCCCGCGGGGATCTCACCGGTCAGCTTGAAGCCGACGACGCGCGGGATGAGCATGGAGACGGGCTGGCCGAGCATGGCAGCCTCTGCCTCGATGCCGCCGACGCCCCAGCCGAGCACGCCCAGGCCGTTGACCATCGTCGTGTGCGAGTCGGTGCCGACACAGGTGTCGGGGTACGCCTGCAGCACGCCGGAGTTCGTGCGGTCGTAGATGACCTTCGCCAGGTGCTCGATGTTGACCTGGTGGACGATTCCGGTTCCCGGGGGGACGACCTTGAAGTCCTGGAAAGCGGTCTGACCCCAGCGCAGGAACTGGTAGCGCTCGCCGTTGCGCTCGTACTCGATCTCGACGTTGCGCTCGAGGGCGTTGTCCGAGCCGAAGAGATCGGCGATGACCGAGTGGTCGATGACCATCTCTGCCGGAGAGAGCGGGTTGATCTTGTTGGCGTCGCCGCCGAGGGCGGTGACGGCCTCGCGCATGGTGGCGAGGTCGACGATGCAGGGAACACCGGTGAAGTCCTGCATGACCACGCGGGCCGGCGAGAACTGGATCTCGGTGTTGGGCTCGGCCGTGGCATCCCACGATCCGAGGGCCTCGATCTGCGCCTTCGTGACGTTCGCGCCGTCCTCGGTGCGAAGAAGGTTCTCGAGGAGCACCTTCAGGCTGAACGGGAGCTTGTCGAAGCCCGGGACCGTGTCAATCCGGAAGATCTCATAGTCGGTACTGCCGACTGTCAGGGTGCTCTTGGCACCGAAGCTGTTCACCGTGGACACGAATCCGTCTCCTTCTAGTCTGTGGGAGCGACAGGCGAATCCATCTTGCTCGCCTGGGGAGCTGGCTGCCAGCAAGGCACACCTAACAGTGTCCTCCGAGTGGGCACCCAGCGGAAGTCGAAAATTTATCTTGACGTCAAGATAAATCTATCACGCGTTATCCGCGGTGTCCGCGGTGTCCGCGTCCGACGCGCGGGGGTACAGGGCCCGGACGACGAGCCAGGTCACGGCGATCATCGGCGCGAAGAGCGGAAGCCCCATGACGAGCTTCGCCGTGCCGAGCATGGCCGTGATCGACGGATCATCCACCGAACGGAAGTACAGCGGCACCTGGACGGCCAGTCGGGCGATGAAGAGTCCGGCCCAGGAGATCGCCAACCAGAAGAACGCTCGACGCTTGCGGCGGTGCTGCCGCCAGGCCGTCCCCTCCCCCATGAGGAATCCGACGGCGAGGCCGATCAGCGACCAGCCGACGAATGCCGAGACGAGCAGCGCCGCGCCGTACAGGGTGTTCGTGAGGAAGCCGGGTACAAAATTATCGGCGCCCTTGCCGGTGAGCAGAGCCAGCGCCGCGGCGACGGCCGCGGCGAGCAGCCCGCCGATCGCCGCCGAGGGAGGAGACTTCTGCACGAGCCGAACGATCGTGAAGACAGCCGCGAGGCCGACGGAGACGCCGAGCGACAGCAGTAGCGGCTCGGGCCGAAGCGTGAAGACGATGACGAAGGCCAGCGTCGGCAGAACCGATTCGAGGATGCCGCGCCAGCCGCCCATCGCAGACCAGACGACCTTCTGCGTGGAGGCGCTGTCGGACGGGTCGAGCCCGGCGCGACGCGCCGCGGCGCCGAGCGCGGCGCCGATTGTTTCCGAGGCGCTCGGCTCGGAAGCCTCGCTCTGAGGGCGCTCCTCGGTCACGCGGTTCCCGGAGTCGCGGGCATCTTCAGCGGAATGAGGTCGCGCGGGGGCATCGGAGTCCCGCCTCGGACGACGACGATCGAGCGGAAGAGGTCTTCGACCTTCTCCGCGGCCGCAGGATCCGACGCCGCAGCGCCGTTGATCACACCGCGGAGGAACCAGCGCGGGCCGTCCACGCCGATGAAACGCGCCAGACGGAGCTGGGAGCCTTCGGATGCCGGTCCGGGGACCTCGGCGAGCAGCTCCTGCCCGAGCGCGCCTTCGCGTTCCTGGACGCGCCCGCCCTGCTGGCGGACCTGGTCGATGAGCTGCATGCGCGTCTCGTGCCACAGTCCCAGCGTTCGCGGAGCAGCAAAGGGCTGCACCTGGAGCGACGAGCCCTCGTAGTCCAGCCCGACCGCCACGATGCGCTTGGACTGCTCTTCCACTTCGAGGCGGAGATTGAGGCCCTCGCGCGGGAGGATCTTGATGCCGCCGAGGTCGATGTACGGGCGAACCGGATTCGCCTCGGATTCGTCGAAGGGGCCGTCCGTGGCGCGATTCGCGGGTGCGGACTTCGATGTCGGCTGGGTGATCTCTTCAGTCATTTCCTGTTTCCTGCCTGCCCGGGCTCAGTCGCCGGGTTCTGGTAGCCGGTGGACCCGAATCCGTCCGCACCGCGCGCGCTGTCCGGAAGTGCGTCGACCGGAATGAAGTTCGCGCGGGTCACGGGCATGATGATCAGCTGTGCGATGCGATCCCCGACGGCCACATCGTACGCGGTGGAGCTGTCTGTGTTCAGCAGGCTCACCTTGATCTCACCGCGATAGCCTGCATCGACGGTGCCCGGAGAGTTGACGATCGTGATGCCGTGCTTCGCAGCGAGGCCGCTGCGGGGAACGACGAATGCCGCATAGCCGTCCGGGAGCGCGATGCGAACGCCCGTCGGCACGAGCGCACGTTCTCCGGGCTCGAGGCGCACGGCCTCGGCCGCGACGAGGTCCGCGCCCGCATCGCCCGGATGGGCGTAGTGCGGCACAACGGATGCAATGATGGGGAGATCGACGGAATCACTCACCCCCTGAGGCTAATGCAGAACCCCATTGCTGACACGCGCGCTCGATACCGCGAGCGACTTTCTCCGAGCCTGTGGCTCCTGGTCACCGCGGCACTCGCGGGCCCGATGATCACGCTGACCTTCACCCCTCTGGGGTCATTCCCTGCGCTGTTGATCGGAATAGGCGCCGCTGTCCTGATCGTGGCACTGCTGATCATCACCTCGGCGCGTATCCGCGTGGAGGGGACCGTCCTTCACGCCGGCCGTGCCCACATCGATGCCCGATGGTTGGGCGAGGTGACCGAGTTCACCGGAGACGCGGCGCGACAGGCGCGCGGTCCGGGCCTGCCCGCGCGGGGGTGGAATCTCATCCGCGGAGGCATCGATGGTCTCGTGCGTGTGGAGAACACCGACCCGGATGACCCCGTGACCAGTTGGTCGATCTCGACCCGCACGCCCGATCGGCTCGCGGCTGCGATCCGCGACGCCCGCGCAGCGGCCGATCGCTGATCCGAGAACGACAACGCGCCCCGAGCCGAGACGGCTGGGGCGCGCATAGGTGAAGCGTCTGCGATCAGGCAGCGCACTCCTTGCAGATGAGACCCTCTGCGCCCTCGTGGTCGAGCTGCGAGCGGTGCTTAACCAGGAAGCAGCTCATGCAGGTGAACTCGTCCTGCTGTGCGGGCAGCACGACGACGTCGAGTTCGAGGTCGGAAAGGTCTGCACCGGGAAGATCGAAGCTCGTCGGGTTGTCCGAGTCCTCGTCTCCGGTCGCGCCAGACAGTTTGTCGGGCACACGCTCCTTGAGGGCTTCGATCGACTCGGAGGAGTCGTCTTCGCTCTTGCGCGGGGCGTCGTAGTCGGTTGCCATTCGGTGAATCTCCACTTTCCTGGTGCTAGTGGTCGGGTGTGCCGTCGGGTAAGCGGCGGGCATAGTTTGCACGAAGTCGGAGCGATAAGCAAATGCCGCGCGTGCGTCATCATCCAAACCCGCGGCACGCCCAGAGTATTCCCGCCGGTTGACACCAGTCCGTGACACGATTGACCAACACCCATCAGAGGGGCATTCGCATGGAAAACGTCACAATAGTCGGCACCGAAGACGACCTGCTGATCCTCGCCACCGGCAGCGGTGAGCGCTTCGCGCTCGCCATCGACGACGTCCTGCAGCGCGAGATCCGTCGCGCTCGTCGTCGCAACGATCAGGACGCACCCCGCGTCACGGCGAGTCCTCGCGAGATTCAGGCGCACATCCGATCCGGGCTCTCCGCCGCCGAGACCGCTGAACTCCTCGGCATCGGCGTCGAAGACGTCACCCGCTTCGAAGGCCCGGTCCTCGCAGAGCGTGAGCACATCATCGGACAGGCTCTGGCGGTTCCGGTGCTCATCGGAAGTGAAGTCGAGCCGGATGCCCAGCCGACCTTCGGCGTCGCCATCCGCGCCAAACTCGCCGATCTGAGCGCTCATGACGAGCGCTGGGCCAGTTGGAAGGATGAGTCCGGCTGGATCGTCAAGGTCGAGTTCGTGGCGAACGACGTCACCCATGACGCCCGATGGAGCTTCGACCCCCGGCGCAGCGCGCTTTCGCCGATCAACGGCGACGCCACGCAGCTCTCACGACAGGGTTCGCTGCCCGACGGATTGATCCCGCGCCTGCGCGCGGTAGACAGCGAACGAACCGAGTCGCCCTACAAGGATGTCAGTCGCTTCGACTCCGGCGCATTCGGCCCGCGCCTGCTCCCCCAGCCCACGGCGGAAGCCGCGTTCGACGAACCGTTCCTCCCGGAGCGCTCCGACCCCGCCGTGCAGTACGCCGCGATCAAACGAGCTCCCGATCGATCGACGACCAGCGCCGAGACCGCCGACCTCCTCGAAGCCCTGCGTCGGCGTCGAGGACAGCGCGAGAACGCGCCTCTCATCGACGAGGATCCGGCGCCCCCCGCCGAGGATGTCCCGTCGGTGAGCCCCATCTCGTTGTTCGAGGCTCCGGCCGAGGAGAAGAGCGAGCCCGAGAAGGAGGCGCCCGCTCGCCCGGAGACGCAGAACGAGGGCGCCGGCCGCAAGCGCCGCCGCAACGCCATGCCCTCGTGGGACGAAATCGTCTTCGGCGCCCGCACGGACGACTGAGCCGCGACGCGTCAGCGGGCGAAAGCGCCGCGGCGCAGGAACGGGACATGGTACTCCTCGGGAGTGAGCGCCCCGTGCTGTCCGATCATCCCTTGCGACCGCTGTTCTCCGTCCCGACCGTCGTAGAACGCCCGGTTTCCCCGCGCGATCACGAGAACATCTCCGATGCGCTCCGCTGCGGCGGGCGTGACGCGCGGCCCGAACAGTCCGCCGTCGATGGCTTCGGAACGGGTGACGACATCGGCGTGGCCCGCGCTGAGAACGCGCCAGCGCTCCGCGAGCGCCGAGGCCTCGGCGTCCGGCTCGCGGTACACGTGCAGCATCCGCGGCTCTCCCCCGATGTGACGAACGCCGTCGAAGCGCGCATCGCCGGGCTCGAGGACGATCTGGCGATGACGCGGAACATCGATCATGCCGTGATCGGCGGTGATCACGACGCCGACGTCACGGGGAACGCGCAACGCGAGCGCCCCGTCGATCTCCTCGAGAGCGGCGATCCACTCCGCGGAATCGATGCCATGGCGGTGACCGGCCTTATCGATCTCCGGGAGGTAGCAGTAGACGACGGAGCCGGGGTTGTCGGCCGCCAGCGCGTAAGCGACGGCCACGCGATCCGCCGGCGTGCGTTCGGCGACGAAGGTCGCGCCGCGCAGCGTTGCCCGGGTGAAGCCGCTGTGCGCATAGGCGGCGAGCCCGACGGCGAACGCCGGCCGCTGCATGGCGACGAAGCGCTCGAAGACCGTGGGGCGAGGCTGCCAGAGCACGGGGTCGAGGCCGCCCTCCTCCCAGCCGGAGAGCTGATTGACGATCCGGTCGCGTCCGGAATCGAGGACCTCGTATCCGACGAGCCCGTGCTCCCCCGGCTCAGCGCCCGTGACGAGGCTCGTGAGAGCCGCCGCGGTGGTCGTGGGGAAGACCGAGTGGGCGATGTCCTTCTTCGCCATCCCGGCTGTCAGATGGCGCGCATGCCCCGCGTGCGCCCGCAGCGGGATCGCTCCGAGCCCATCGATGAGGACCATGACCACCGACTGCGCGGGGCCGAGGGATCCACCACCGTCGACGGCGGCGAGCAGCTCGTCCGCCACCCCGCTGAGAATCCGGGCCGCAGGGGGTCTCGACACTAGAATGGGAGGCATCCGAGCCAGTCTTTCACAGGCCCCACAGCATCCAGGAAACACATGCCCCGCACCTCTGCCAGCGAGCCCGTCGAAGAGCGCATCCAAGACATCGATCTGTCGAACGAGATGCAGGGTTCGTTCCTCGAGTACGCGTACTCGGTCATCTACTCACGAGCCCTGCCCGATGCGCGTGACGGGCTCAAGCCCGTGCAGCGCCGCATCCTGTACCAGATGGCGGAGATGGGGCTCAGACCCGAGAAGGGCCATGTCAAGAGCGCGCGCGTCGTCGGCGAAGTCATGGGAAAGCTGCATCCTCACGGCGACTCGGCCATCTACGACGCCCTGGTGCGCCTGTCTCAGGATTTCGCGCTGCGCATGCCGCTCGTCGACGGCCACGGCAACTTCGGCTCCCTCGATGACGGCCCCGCTGCCTCCCGCTACACCGAGGCCCGCCTGGCGCCATCGGCCCTCGCGCTGACCGAGAACCTCGACGAGGACGTCGTCGACTTCGTCCCCAACTACGACGGCCAGTTCCAGCAGCCCGCAGTTCTTCCGGCGGCCTTCCCCAACCTGCTCGTGAACGGGGCCAGCGGCATCGCGGTCGGCATGGCTACGAACATGGCACCGCACAACCTCATCGAGGTCATCGCGGCGGCGATCCACCTCCTCGAGAACCCGGATGCGACGCTCGATGAGCTCATGGACTTCGTCCCCGGCCCGGACTTCCCGACCGGTGGAATCATCATGGGACTCGACGGCATCCGCGACGCCTACGAGAACGGTCGCGGCGCGTTCAAGGTGCGCGGCAAGGTGTCCGTCGAGCAGATCGGCCCGCGCCGCACCGGAATCGTCGTCACCGAGCTGCCCTACATGGTGGGTCCCGAGCGTCTGATCGAGAAGATCCGCGATGCCGTGCAGGCGAAGAAGCTGCAGGGGATCAGTGACGTCAACGATCTGACGGATCGTCAGAACGGCCTGCGCGTGCAGATCGGCGTCAAGACCGGTTTCGACCCGAATGCCGTCCTCGAACAGCTGTACCGCCTCACTCCGCTGGAGGACTCCTTCAGCATCAACAACGTCGCGCTCGTCGAGGGGCAGCCGCGCACGTTGGGCCTGAAGGAAATGCTCAGCGTCTACGTCGGCCACCGCCTCGAGGTCATCACGCGGCGCAGCCGCTACCGACTGGCGCGGCGCGAAGAGCGTCTGCACCTGGTCGAGGGGCTGCTCATCGCGATCCTCGACATCGACGAGGTCATCCAGGTCATCCGCTCCTCCGAGGATTCGGAGCAGGCCCGAGCCAAGCTCCGCCAGGTCTTCGAGCTGTCCGACGTGCAGGCGGAATACATCCTCGAGCTGCGCCTGCGCCGGCTCACCAAGTTCTCACGGATCGAGCTCGAGACCGAGCGCGATGCGTTGCAGGCCGAGATCGATCAGCTGCGCGAGCTGCTGGGATCGCCGGCGCTTCTGCGCGCGCAGGTCGCGAAGGAGTTGGATGCTGCCGCCGAGCAGTACGGCACGCCACGGCGCACGCTGCTGCTGAATGCGAAGCCGGCAACGCCCAAGCGTGCGAAGCCGGGAGATGTCGACCTCCAGATCGCGGACGCGCCGACGCTGCTCGTACTCTCCACGACCGGTCGGGCCGTGCGCGTGGAGACGGCCGAGGGGCAGGAGCTGAACCGACCCGCGCGCCGCAGCAAGCATGATGCGATCCTCTCGACGGTCGGCGCCACGGTCCGCGGCGATGTCGGTGCCGTCACGAGCACGGGGCGGCTCCTGCGCTTCTCCCCCGTTGATCTGCCGTCCGTGCCCGCCAGCTCGGTGCAGCTCGCAGCCGGGACATCGTTGCGCGAGTATCTGGGGATCACCACCCGGTCCGAGAAGATCCTCGCCCTCGTGGATCTCGCCTCCGAGGTTCCGATCGCACTGGGCACCCAGCAGGGCATCGTCAAGCGCATCGTCCCGGCGACGCTCCCCGTCCGCCCTGAGACGGAGATCATCGCTCTCAAGACCGGCGATTCCCTCGTGGGCGCGGCTCCCGCGCCGGATGTCACCGATATCGTTTTCGTCACCTCCGACGCCCAACTCCTGCACTACTCCTCCGCGATGGTGCGTCCGCAGGGCGCCCCGGCAGGAGGCATGGCGGGAGTCAAGCTCTCTGCCGGCGCCACGGTCTTGTCCTTCACCGTCGTCGACCCGGCCCAGGAGACGGTCGTCGTGACGGTCTCCGGCACGGAGGGCGCGATCGCGGGCACTGATCCGGGGCGCGCCAAGACATCCGCGTACTCCGATTTCCCTGCCAAGGGGCGAGCGACGGGTGGTGTGCGCGCGCACGCCTTCCTGAAGGGCGAGGACCGGCTGATCGCGGCATGGGTCGGTCCGTCCCCCGCCTATGCGGTCGGCCCGGACGGAGCCGTCCGGAAGCTTCCCGATGCTCTCGTCAAACGAGATGCGTCAGGGGTCCCCGTCGACAGCGTCATCGGATCCATCGGACGGCCTATCGTCTGACCCGCACGAACAGCGATGGCCCGCACCGGGAACGGTGCGGGCCATCGTCGTCTGCGCCGTGGTCAGGCGTCGATCGCCTCACGCGAGAGCTGATCGGAAGACTCCACGATGAATTCTCGTCGCGGAGCGACTTCGTTGCCCATCAGCAGCTCGAATACGCGGCCGGCTTCCTCAGCATCCTCCATGCGCACGCGGCGCAGAAGACGACCGGAGCGGTCCATGGTGGTCGAAGCCAGCTGATCGGCGTCCATCTCGCCCAGGCCCTTGTACCGCTGGATCGGCTCATGCCAGCGCTTATTCGATTTGCGAAGCTTCGCCAGCAGGGCATGCAGCTCCTGCTCGGAATAGGTGTAGATCGTCTCGTTCGGCTTCGAGCCCGGATTCATCACGATCACCCGGTGCAGCGGCGGTACAGCGGCGTAGACGCGACCCGCTTCGATCAGAGGGCGCATGTAGCGGAAGAAGAGCGTGAGCAAAAGCGTACGGATGTGCGCGCCGTCGACGTCGGCATCGCTCATCAGGATGATCTTCCCGTAACGGGCCGCGGAGATGTCGAAGGTTCGGCCGGAACCGGCGCCGATCGTCTGGATGATCGCCGCGCACTCAGCATTGGAGAGCATGTCTCCGATCGAGGCGCGCTGCACGTTGAGGATTTTGCCTCGGATCGGCAGCAGCGCCTGGATCTCGCTGTCGCGCGCGCGCCGCGCTGTTCCCAGCGCCGAGTCTCCCTCGACGATGAACAGCTCGCTGCGCTCGACGTCGTGCGCACGGCAATCCACGAGCTTGACCGGAAGCGACGACGACTCGAGCGCGTTCTTGCGGCGCTGGGTCTCCTTGTGGGCCCGCGCCGAGACTCGCGCCTTCATCTCGGAGACGACCTTCTCCATGAGCTGCGCGGCCTGATTCTTATCGTCGCGCTTGGTCGAAGAGAATCGTGCGCCGAGCTCCTTGCGCAGCACCTGGGCGACGATCTGGCGCACAGCCGGCGTGCCGAGCACTTCCTTGGTCTGTCCTTCGAACTGCGGCTCGGGGACTTCGACGGTGAGGACAGCCGTCAGCCCGGCGAGGACATCGTCCTTCTCGATCTTGTCGTTCGCGCCGACTTTGAGTCGGCGCGCGTTCTGATCGATCTGCGAGCGGAGGACCTTCAGCAGCTCCTGCTCGAACCCCTGCTGGTGCGTTCCGCCCTTGGGTGTGGCGATGATGTTGACGAAGGAGCGGATGGTGGTTTCGTACCCGGTCCCCCAGCGCAGAGCGAGATCGACGGCGCAGCGCCGCTCGACCTCGGTCGATGCCATCGTGCCGTCCGCCTGGAGCACGGGAACCGTCTCGCGAAAGGTGCCCTCCCCCTGGATCCGCCACGTGTCGGTGATCGGAGCGTCCGAGGCGAGGAACTCGACGAACTCCGAGATGCCGCCCTCGTAGTGATACGAGGTCTCCACCGGTTCCTCACCGCGCTCATCGCGGATGACGATCTCCAGCCCCGGGACGAGGAACGCCGTCTGCCGTGCGCGCGTCTCGAGCTCGTTCAGCTGGAAGGACGCATCCTTCGTGAAGATCTGGCGGTCGGCCCAGTAGCGCACGCGGGTACCGGTGACGCCGCGCTTCGCCTTGCCGACCACGGACAGCGCGCTGCTCTTCTCGAAGGGCGAGAACGGGGCATCCGGACGCTTCTCGCCCGAGTCCTGGAAAGTGCCGGGCTCGCCCCGGTGGAAGGACATGGCATAGGTCTTGCCACCGCGGTCGACCTCGACGTCGAGACGTTCCGAGAGCGCGTTGACGACGGATGCGCCGACGCCGTGCAGGCCACCGGAAGCGGCATAGGAGCCACCGCCGAACTTGCCGCCGGCGTGCAGCTTCGTAAAGACCACCTCGACGCCCGTCAGACCCGTGCGCGGCTCGACATCGACGGGGATGCCGCGACCGCGGTCGTGCACCTCGACGCTGCCGTCGGCATGCAGGATGATGATGATCTTCGATCCATTGCCGGCGACCGCCTCGTCGACGGAGTTGTCGATGATCTCCCAGAGGCAGTGCATGAGGCCCGGCGACCCGTTCGAGCCGATGTACATGCCGGGACGCTTGCGGACTGCTTCGAGTCCTTCAAGGACCTGCAGATGATGGGCGGAATACTCGGCGGTCACAATCCTCGATTCTATTCGTCGGCGAACGTCGAACGGCTCAGACACTCCCCGAGAGCGCGCCGCAGAGCGAACCGGGGTAAGCCGTGAGCGAAACACACCGCTTTCCGGGCATGACTCACCCGGGATCATGGTTGTATTGAGCACATTACGACCGGACGCCGATACCCGAGGAGGCACCGAGATGAACGCCACGACCGAACGTGAGACCTCCGCAGTCGAGTACCGTCTGACCGCGGTGGATCGCTGCGATTCCTGCGGCGCCCAGGCCTACATCGCCGCCGAGGTGAATGGCTCGGAGCTTCTGTTCTGCGCCCACCACGGCCGCAAGTACGAAGAGAAGCTGCGCAGCGTGGCCACGAGTTGGCACGATGAGACGGCCCGTCTCGTCGACGCCGTCTGACCGCACCGGATCAGTCTTCGATCACCCGTCTCACCCGTGAGGTGAGGCGGGTGATCATTTCTTCGCCGACGGTATCGATGCTCTCGGCGAGAGCCGTGGCTGTGTCCTCGCCGTTCTCGCCGGAGCCGAAGATCCAGACCTCGTCCCCGATCTCCGCTCCCGGCCAGGCCTCCACCTGCGATGTCATGGGCCCGAGTGCGCTCATGGCACGAGGACCTGCGGGCGTACCGACCTTGCTGCCGGCGAGAGATGAGGGGACGCCGTCGAAGGAACCCAGATCGATGACGACGTGGTCGGCGCGGATCTCCAGGACGGAGGCGCTCAGCCGGGCGGCCGGGCGGATACCGTCGAGGTCCGGGCCGTCGGCGGAGCGGATGCCGTAGCAGAAGGCGCCGATCCGGCTGAGCGTGCCGCGCAGCTCCGGCCGCCACCAGGAGGCGGCCGATGCCGTGAGGTGCCGGTGCTCGAGAGCCGGCCCGCTGGACTCGATCGCATCGATGGAGTCCAGGAAGATCTGCTGTGAAGCGTCGTCCTCGTCATCGCTCGCCTCGGAGAGGTGGCTCCAGACTCCGCTGATGCGGATCGCGCCGCTGCGCTCGGCGGCTCTGGCGGCGGAGACGAACTCGCCCCAGTCCTCGCGGCGGACCCCGTTGCGGTTCAAACCGGTGTCGATCTTGAGGTGCACCCGGGCGACCGATCCCGTGCGGCGCGAGGCTTCGACGATGAGCGCCAGATAGTCGACGGTGCCGACACCGAGGTCGAGTGAGGCCTCGAGCGCGTGCTCGACCTCGTCTGGGGTGGAGGTCGCCCAGGAGAAGATGCGGGCGGGCGCATCGCTCGACAGCTCGCGGATCCGCAGGCCTGCAGCGATGTCGTAGGAGCCGAACCAGCTGACCCCGGCGGTGAGAGCCGCGGGGACCGCCCAGCTCAGCCCGTGCCCATAAGCATCGTCCTTCATCACGAGGAGTAGCTGTGATGGGGCGATCCGCGCACGGACCGCCTCGATGTTCGCGGCGAAGGTCCGCGTCGACAGGTGCAGGGCCGGGCCCATCAGTCCTCCTCCTCGTGGATCGCGTGGCTGGCGGCGACCGTCATCAGCTCTGCCGCAGTGAGACCGGTGACGTCGGCCCACTCCGCTAGAGCGCTTCGGGCAGGGCCCGATCCTCCGAAGAAGGTCGCCGGCTGCCCGACCTCGGCCCGACTCTCTCCGAGATCGACGACGCACACGTCCATTGCGACACGGCCGATGATGGGGCGCATGACGCCGCCGATCTCGACGGCGGCTCGGTTCCCCAGCGCGCGGACGATGCCCTGGGCGTAGCCGCCTGTGACGAGTGCGATGCGGTGGGGGGAGACCGCGCGGTAGGTGTACCCGTAGGAGACGCCGTCGCCGGCGCGCAGCTGCTTGGTCGACATGACGCGGCCGAGAAGACGCAGCGGAGGCAGAGGGACGGATGCTCCCTGCCCGGGGATCCCGTAGAGGAGGTGGGAGTCGATGTCGACCGTCCCGACATCCGTCGCCGGGAGTGCATGCTGCGCGAGCTGAGCGATCTCGGCGGGCCCGTCGACGAGGACGCGCTCGGCGCCCGCATCGATCACCGCGCGTGCTACCGGCAGGAGTCCGTGGCCGTGCGCGTCGCGGCGAAGATCGGCGATTCGACCTCCCCCGGCGAGGGCCGTCGAAGCCGAGGCCCGCAGCGCCGACCGTGACAGCACCGCCCGAGGAGCGGCGCTGGATGGGATCTGGTGCACGTTCTCCACACTATCGCCGCTCCCGGCTCCGCGAGGCCGCCGCCCCGTAGACTGGAGGTGTCCCCAACCTCCGGAGCACAATGTCACGTCTTTCTCTCGTCCCGCGCGTCAAGTACCTTCTCGCCCGTGCTCGCCGCATCGATGTCGCCTCGGTCGTCGAGCGCGCGAAAGAAGCCTCTGAGCAGCACGGCAAGGCCGTTCCGGCCGTCGTCGTCGACATGCTCTGGTCCGCCGCACGGCGCAACGTGGGCTTCCAGGACTACATCGACTACGACTTCGCCATGCTCACCCGCGAAGAGCGGTCGACATTCATGACGCACCCGGTCTCCAACGAGCTTTCGCAGAAGTACGACCACCCCGATTACCGAGGGATCTTCCAGGACAAGATCGAATTCGACAAGCGCTTCTCGACGTTCCTCAACCGCGAATGGATGATCGTCGATGAGGGCAACGCCGATGAGGTCCGCGCCTTCACCGAGCGACAGGGAACGATCGTCACGAAGGAGCCTATCGGCGTCGCCGGTCTCGGCGTCCACCGTTATCACGCCGCCGATGTCACCGACTGGGACGAGTTCCACGCCGGTCTCCTCTCCCGCGGAGAGTTCCTCATCGAAGAGGTCATCCGCCAGCATGAGGATCTTGCGGCGGTCTGCCCGGGCACGGTCAACACCACCCGCATCACCGCATTCTTCGATGGAGAGAAGGCCCATATCCTCGCCATGGCTCAGAAGTTCGGGCGCGGTGAGGTGAGCGACCAGATGAGTTTCGGCGGCTTCTACACGATGCTCGACGAGAACGGGCGCGCGAAGAGCGCCGGCTACGACTCGCACGGCCATGTCTACGAGAAGCACCCCGACACCGATTTCCCGATCGCCGAGTTCCAGCTGCCGCACATGGAAAAGGTTCGCGCCTTCATCGACGACATCGCCCGCGTAGTGCCCCAGGTTCAGTACGTGGGATGGGACATCGTCGTCTCCCCCGACGGGCCGGTTCTCGTCGAGGGCAACTGGGGCTGCGGCGTCTACGAGAACAAGCCGAGCGTCAGCGGCATCCGCACCGGGCACAAGCCCCGTTATCAGGAGGTCATCGGCTTCTGAGCCGATCACGCCGCCTCTTGCGAGGCGACGAGAAAGGGTCCGGATGCTCAGCATCCGGACCCTTTCTCATAGATCTCTCAGACCGCGCGGACGATCCCCATCGGGGTCGACTGGTGGCCCTGGCCCAGCGGGTTGTCGCCGAGGACCTTCAGAAGGCGCTCCTCGCCGGGCTTGTCGAGGGTCGAGCCCAGGATGTTGCCGCCGAGATCGTTGATGTCGACGACCGCCACATCGGCGATCCCGCCGATGATCTCCTTGACATGAGCGGCGACTTCGTTCGGTCGCTCCGGCCCCAGCACGACAGCCTGGTTGTACGGCGGGATGGTGCCCGAGGTCGGGCCGTCGATCGCTCGGGCCTTGTCCCCCGCGATGCGGTAGAAGTCGCCCTTGCGACCGAATGCCTTCGTCACAGCGGCGACGGCCGCGGCGAACAGGATCCGCGGCGTGCCGCACTCGCGCAGAGCCATCTCCATCGTCTCGGGCATGCCGAGGCCGATCCCGTACGGGGTGCGTGTGACGTACTTCGACAGGAACAGCGCGAGCTTGCGAGGCTGGATCTCATCGAGACGGTACGAGCGCCCCTGGGTGATCGCGACGATCTTCTCGGTCACGAAGAGCAGGTCTCCGGCTTGTACCGAGCCGGACGCGTACTCGGTGATGATCTCGTCGAGATCGTCACCGGGCATCACCACGCGCGTGCGCAGCGGAAGGCGGGCATAACGAGTGCCGTCGACGCGCGTCTCGAGCGCCTTTCCGTCATTCGCCTGCATCATTCGAGGTAGTCCCGCAGCGACTGCGAACGGCTCGGGTGGCGCAGCTTCGCCATCGTCTTCGACTCGATCTGACGGATGCGCTCACGCGTCACGCCGAACGTGTCACCGATCTGGTCGAGCGTCTTCGGCTGTCCATCGCCCAGACCGAAGCGCATACGGATCACGCCCGCCTCGCGCTCGGAGAGCGAGTCGAGCAGCTGCTCGAGCTGGCGCTGCAGCATCGTGAAGCCGACGGCATCCGCCGGGACGACCGCCTCGGTGTCCTCGATGAGGTCACCGAACTCGCTGTCGCCGTCCTCGCCGAGGGGCGTGTGCAGCGAGATGGGCTCACGGCCGTACTTCTGCACTTCGACGACCTTCTCGGGCGTCATGTCGAGCTCGCGGCTGAGCTCTTCGGGGGTGGGCTCGCGGCCCAGGTCCTGGAGCATCTGGCGCTGAACGCGGGCGAGCTTGTTGATGACCTCGACCATGTGCACGGGAATACGGATCGTGCGGGCCTGGTCGGCCATGGCGCGCGTGATGGCCTGACGGATCCACCAAGTGGCGTAGGTCGAGAACTTGAAGCCCTTGGTGTAGTCGAATTTCTCGACCGCGCGGATGAGGCCGAGGTTGCCCTCCTGGATCAGGTCCAGGAACTGCATGCCGCGGCCGGTGTAGCGCTTGGCGAGCGAGACGACGAGACGGAGGTTCGCGCCGAGCAGGTGGCTCTTCGCGCGCTGTCCGTCACGGGCCACCCACTGCAGGTCGAGCCCGAGCTGACTGGTCTTCTCAGCGGCGGACATCGCTGAGAGCTTCTCCTCGGCGAACAGACCGGCCTCGATGCGCATGGCGAGCTCGACCTCTTCGGCCGCGTTCAGCAGCGCGACCTTTCCGATCTGCTTCAGGTAGTCCTTGACCGGGTCGGCGGTCGCGCCGGTGATTTGGGTCGAGTAGACGGGGACGTCGTCCTCATCCTTGGAGGTGAGGACGATGGCGCCGGTGGGAAGAGGCTCGGTGAACTCGGGCTTCTTCGCTTCCTCCTCTTCGGTCTCCTCGGGAGCTGCTTCCGCATCTGCGGAGTCGCCCTCGAGCAGATCGTCGTCGGAAGCCTTCTTGCGCTTCGCCGGAGCCTTCTTCGCAGCAGGCTTCTTCGCGGTCGTCGCCTTCTTCGCCGCAGGCTTCTTCGCCGCGGCGGGCTTCTCTGCGTCAGCAGCCTCGGTCTCTACGGCCTCGGGGTCGGTTTTCGCCTTCGTCGTCCGGGTGTTCTTGGTCGCGGCAGGAGTCACGTTTCGCCTTTCACGGAGCGGCACGCCGCTCCGGGACATTTCGGACACTAGTAAGACCCTTGTCAAGTCTCCAGCCTTGCGGCGGGGTCATTGACAACGGGTCAGACACCCAGTATGTCACAGGATGGACCGGAAGGGCGCATCCTGTGACGTCATGAGTGCGGACGCTTGTCCTCGTCGCCCCGGGGACGCGTCGCGAGATAGCGCTCCAACTCCGCTGCGAGCTCGTCAGCGCTCGGCAGATCGCGCTCATCGAAGCCGCCATCATCACCGGCGTCCGGATCGCGCCCCGCCATATAGGCGTCGTATCGCCCTTCCAGCGTCTGGATCATCTGACGCAGCTCATCGTTGCTGTCGACCTGTTCATTCACCTTCGCGAGGAACTCCAAGCGCTGTTCGCGCAATTCATCGAGACCGAGGACGATTCCCGTAGAGCCCATGATCCGATCGGCTGCGGCGATGACGGCCTCGGGATTCTCGGTCTCGGCCAGATAATGCGGCACGAGGAGGACGAACCCGACCACTCGATCGCCCCGTTCGGAGAATCGGTACTCGAGGAGATGGCCGGCCGTCGCCGGGAGCTGCGTGCGCGGACGCCACACCGAAACGGATGCGGCGATCTCCTTGCTGTTGCCGCTGACCGTGGTGCTGATGGGGCGGGTGTGCGGGACAGGCATCGCGATCGAATGGACCCAGGTGACGCCGGATGTGCCGAGCTCCGTCGAAAGATCGAGGACGGCGGCGGTGAAGGCCTCCCAGGAGAAATCCGGCTCGTACCCGGAGAGCAGGAGGAACTGCTGGCCGAGAGCGTCGTGTGCGAGGGACAGCTCCAGCCGGGCCGGGCGGTACTCGCTCAGATGATCGTGCTCGAAGGTGAAGATCGGACGGCGCGCCCGGTAGTCCAGAAGCCGGTCGTTGTCGAACACGACGATCGGCTGGGGGTCGGTGACCTCGCGCAAGTGCTCGATCAGGCCGGACACCGCAGAGCCCGCGTCAGTGAAACCGGTCAACAGAATGACCAGCGGCAGCCCCGAGGGAACGTCGGGTGCATTGGCGACGCGCTCATGAAGATTTCCGTGTTCGGGCATACATCCATGCTACGAGCCTGTGGCAGTCGGGGACGCGGCGCCGACATGCTGACAGCGAACACAACGGGCCGGCGAGAGCCACGACGCACCTAGGATGGAGGCATGACGCTTCCCGCGCTCTCGCACAGCACTGAAAACTTCCCCGCTAGCGCTGCCGACGCAGCAGTGCTCATCGTTCCGGACACGACCGTGTTCCCCGAGGCGCTCCAGGCCTATCCCGGACTCGCGGAGATCCTCGACTCCATCGGCTTCACCGGCGCCGCCTCCGCGTTCGCCCGCGTGCATCTGCCCGCCGTCGCGACCGGAGCATTCGCCGTCGTCGGGGTCGGTTCCGCGCCGGATGCCGGTGCTGTCCGCGAAGCGGCCGGCACGGCGTTGCGCACGCTGACCGGCTTCGAGCACGTCTCCCTCGCGCTGGCCGCGGGCCTGGACGAGCACGCGGCGGCCGCTGCTGAAGGAGCCGTCTTCGGCGGATACCGCTTCGAGGGGTACCGGGCGAAGCCGGGTAAGCCCCGCGCCGCGCAGGTCACCGTTCACAGCGATTCGTTGACGGATGCCGCGACCGATCGCGCCCGCGTGCTCGGCGATGCGCTCGCCCTCGTCAAGGACCTCGTCAACACCCCCGCCGAGTGGCAGAGCCCCGCAGACCTCGCTCAGAGCGCCGTGGACGCCGTGTCCGGCACAGACATCAGCGTCGAAGTGCTGGATGAGAAGGACCTCGCGGAGCAGGGCTTCGGCGGCGTCCTCGGCGTCGCACAGGGCTCCGACCGCGCACCGCGCGTGGTGCGTCTCGAATACGCCCCGGCCGGATCCGGCCGTCACATCGCCCTCGTGGGCAAGGGCATCACGTTCGACACCGGCGGGCTCTCCCTGAAGCCCGCGGCATCAATGGTCGGCATGAAGTTCGACATGGCCGGTTCGGCCACCGTGCTCGCCGCGATCCGTGCGATCGCCGCGCTGCAGTTGCCCGTCCGCGTGACCGCGTGGATGTGCATCACCGACAACATGCCCTCGGGCAAGGCCACGCGCCCTGGCGACGTCCTGCGCATGCTCGACGGCACCACCGTGGAAGTCCTCAACACCGACGCCGAAGGCCGCCTCGTCCTGGCGGATGGCCTGGTCGCCGCGAGCCGTGAGAACCCCGATGTGATCGTCGATGTCGCAACTCTCACGGGTGCGATCCTCGTCGCCCTCGGCCACCGCCACACCGGTGTCATGGGTGACGACGCAACGGTCGCCGAGTATCTCGAGGCCGCACGGACCGCCGGCGAGCCGGCCTGGGCTCTCCCGCTCCCGGAGTACATGGAAGACACGCTCGACTCGCCGATCGCCGACATGCAGAACGCCAATATGGGCGATCGCGCCGGTGGCTCGATGTACGCGGGCCTGTTCCTGCAGCGCTTCATCGGCCGCACCGGCGATGGCGATGACGCACCGCGCATCCCCTGGGTGCACCTCGACGTCGCCGGCTCCGCCGAGCACGGCAGCGCACCGTACGGCTACACCGACAAGGGGCCCACCGGAGCGACGGTCCGCTCCCTGGTCGCCCTCGCCGAGGCGAGCATCCCGGGCGCATGATGGCAGCGCACACGTTCGACATCGTCATCCTCGGCGGCGGCAGCGGCGGCTACGCCGCAGCGCTGCGCGCCGCCGAGCTCGGCAAGTCGGTCGCGCTAATCGAGAAGGACAAACTCGGCGGCACATGCCTGCATCGAGGCTGCATCCCGACGAAGGCTCTGCTGCATGCGGCGGAGGTCGCAGACCACGTGCGATCGGCCGCGTCCGTCGGGGTCCTCGCCTCGCTGGAGGGCGTGGACGCTGCGGGGGTTCGCACCTACCGCGAAAAGATCGTCGCGAAGAAGTTCGCGGGGCTCGAAGGCCTGATCAAGGCCCGAGGCATCACTGTGGTCAGCGGCAGCGGAACTCTCACCGCCGACCACGCTGTGCAGGTCGGCAACGAAACGTACACTGCACCAGACGTCATCCTCGCGACCGGGTCATACAGCCGTTCGCTGCCCGACCTGGAGATCAACGGCCGGATCATCACGAGTGAACAGGCCCTGGCGCTCGACGAGATCCCCGAACGCGTCCTCATCCTGGGGGGAGGCGTCATCGGCGTCGAGTTCGCCAGCGTCTGGCGCTCCTTCGGCGCCGAGGTCACGATCATCGAAGGCCTCGACCATCTCGTCCCCAATGAGGATGAGACCCTGAGCAAGGGCCTCGAGCGGGCTTTCCGTCGTCGCGGCATCCGCTACGAGCTCGGAACCCGTTTCCAAACCGCCGTTCAGGACGACACGAGCGTAACCGTCACGCTGGAGAACGGCACGACTCACACGGGGGATTACCTCCTCGTCGCCGTCGGACGCGGCCCCGCGACGGCGGATCTCGGCCTCGAAGAGGCCGGAGTCGCCGTCGAGCGAGGATTCGTCGCTGTCGACGACATGTTGCGCACGAGCGCCCCCGGCGTCTGGGCCGTCGGCGACATCGTCCCCGGGCTGCAGCTCGCCCACCGGGGATTCCTTCAGGGAATCGCCGTTGCCGAGAGAATCGCCGGGCTCTCCCCCGTACCGGTGCCCGAATCGCAGATTCCCAAGATCACGTACTCCAATCCGGAGGTCGCCTCGGTCGGTCTCACGGAGAAAGCAGCCCGCGCCGAGCACGGTGCTGAAGCGGTCGACTCCTACGAGTACAGCCTCGCCGGCAACGGCAAGAGCGAAATCATCGGAACGAGCGGCGTCGTGAAGGTCGTGCGACTCAAGAACGGTCCGATCATCGGGGTGCACCTCCTCGGCGACCGCGTCGGTGAACTCATCACCGAGGGGCAACTCGCCGTGGCATGGGAAGCCCATCCGGAAGACATCGCTCCGCTCATACATGCGCATCCCACGCAGAGCGAAGCGCTGGGCGAGGCTTTTCTCGCCCTTGCAGGAAAACCATTGCACGCACTCTGACCACCAACCGGTGTCAGTGTCAGTAAGCTGAACTAGTCATAAACATTCTTGAAGGAGACTCCGTCATGAGCACATCCGTGGTCCTCCCCGCTCTCGGTGAGAGCGTCACAGAGGGTACGGTCACCCGCTGGCTGAAGCAGGTGGGAGACACCGTTCAGGCGGACGAGGGCCTGCTCGAGATCTCGACCGACAAGGTCGATACCGAGATCCCCTCGCCGGTCAGCGGCGTTATCGAAGAGATCCTGGTCGCCGAGGACGAGACCGTCGAGGTCGGCGCTCTCCTGGCCCGGATCGGCGACGGCTCCGCCGCCGCTCCCGCTGCGGAGGAGCCCGCTGCGGCCCCCGCGCCCGCAGCTGCGCCCGCCGCGCCTGAGGCTGCCCCGGCTCCCGCTGCTGCTCCCGCAGCCGCTGCGCCGGCCGGCGACGCCACCGACATCGTCCTCCCCGAGCTGGGCGAGAGCGTGACCGAGGGCACCGTCACCCGCTGGCTGAAGGCCATCGGCGACGAGATCGCCGTCGACGAGCCCCTCCTGGAGATCTCGACCGACAAGGTCGACACCGAGATCCCCTCGCCGGTCGCCGGCATTCTGCAGGAGATCCTGGCCGCTGAAGACGAGACCATCGAGGTCGGCAGCGTGCTCGCACGTGTCGGCTCCGGCGCTCCCGCGGCAGCCCCGGCACCTGCCGCTCCGGCTCCTGCTCCCGCTCCTGCCGCTCCGGCTCCGGCTCCGGCTCCGGCACAGGCTCCCGCAGCTGCACCGGCTCCCGCTCCGGCCGCACCTGCCGCGGCTGAGGCTCAGGCCGCCGAGAGCAACGACAGCATCTACGTCACCCCGCTCGTGCGCCGCCTCGCTGCTCAGCAGGGCGTCGACCTCGCCACGGTGAACGGCTCGGGTGTCGGGGGACGCATCCGCAAGGAAGACGTCCTCGCCGCTGCCTCCGCAGGCGCCTCCGCACCCGCCGCAGCGGCCGCTCCCGCGCCGGCTCCGCTCGAGGTCTCGCCGCTGCGCGGCACGACCCAGCCGATGTCGCGCCTGCGCAAGGTCCTCGCCAAGCGTGCGGTCGAGTCCATGCAGCAGACCGCTCAGCTGACGACGGTCGTCGAGGTCGACGTCACGACGCTCGCCGCCTACCGCGACAGCGTCAAGGCAGAGTTCCTGCAGAAGACCGGTGACAAGCTGTCCTTCCTGCCGTTCTTCGCCCTGGCCGCGGCCGAGGCGTTGCGCGCGTTCCCGATCATCAACTCGACGGTCGAGGGCGAGAACATCGTCTACCCGGCCACCGAGAACGTGTCGATCGCGGTTGACACCGAGCGCGGCCTTCTCACACCGGTCCTGCGCGACGCGGCATCGAAGAACATCGCCGAGATCGCTCACGAGATCGCCGACCTCGCCGCCCGCACCCGCGACAACAAGCTGAAGCCCGACGAGCTCGCCGGCGGAACCTTCACGCTGACGAACACCGGCTCGCGCGGCGCGCTGTTCGACACGCCGGTGGTATTCCTGCCGCAGTCCGCGATCCTCGGCACAGGAACGGTCGTCAAGCGTCCGGGCCTGGTCAAGGTCGATGGCGTGGATGCGATCGCCGTCCGTTCGTACGTCTACCTGGCGCTGTCCTACGACCACCGCATCATCGATGGTGCGGATGCCGCCCGCTTCCTGGGCGCGGTCAAGGCTCGTCTCGAGGCGGCGAACTTCGCCGCCGACCTCGGAGCCTGATCTCCGACGAGTTATTCTGGCTGGTGCGCGACGTCATAGACGTCGCGCACCAGCCATTTCTCGTCTCTGCGCTCGAGAACGAGCATCTGTTCGGCCACCTCCGCCACGGCATCCGTTTCCGCTGATCCCGGATCGAGGGGAGTCAGCCGCACGACGGCGACATCTCCGTAATCGTCGACGAGACTCGGGCTGCTCGCTGCCGGCCCCCGCGTCGCGAGTCCCTGCATCGGCATCGTCGAGCCCTCCGCGATGGCCGCTGAACATGAGGTCTCCCCCGTCTCCCGGCACTCGTGGAGCGCAGAGAGAAGAGCGGGCAGTGTCGTCATGAGCTCTCCGTGTCCCTCCGTCGCGCCCGGCTTCCCGACGGGTGCCGGGCTCTTCTCCTGTTCCTGCGCGCCGCTCTCGCCGATCTCAAGGGACTCGTCCTCGTCGACGGCTGGGAGCAGCTTTTCCGGTGCCGATATGCGCGTATTCGGATCATCGGGGTCAGCCTGCGGCCACGCCAGCCCCACCGTCAGGACTCCGACGGCGAGAACCCCCGCAAGAATCAACGAACGCCGTCTGCCATGGCCCACAGATGCGCGTTCTGAGCGGTTCGGCTGCGCCTCTCGGCGCTGGTCGCGCGAACGCGCCAGGACTGCTGTCAGCGCCATCGCACGCCCTCGAGCAGCCGCCCACAGGGCGCGCGAGCCCCTGGCCCCATCGTCTCTGGACCGCTCTTGCCGAAGAGCTTGCCGTGACGCCCGGGCGTTGTCCGTGACGACGAGATCACCCCACCCGGGGACCCCCAGATCCGCGGCTCGTTCGGGGCCGAAGACGTCGAGGCGCAGCGGGCGCGGCGCCGCGGTCGAGAACAGTTCGGATTCCCAGCGGGAATCGTCATCGATGCGGTGACGGCTCCCGCCCAGCGCCGTGATGATCTCCTCGAGGATCCGCTGACTCGAACGATCCGTCGTATGCTCCGCGATCTTCACCATGAGCTGGCCCGTGCGCATCCGTGCCCCGGCTCCGTCCCCATGGGCGAAAACCGGACGCCCCTCGGCCGTGATCCACCAGTCCCCCACGGCCGTCGCATCCGCGGCCCCCAGCGCCCGGAGGCCGCGCAGCAGGCTGACCACGAGCGTCCCCATCTCCCCCGGCGCGAGCAGGCACTGGGCGACGCGACGCTTCCCGAGGAACGTCTCCACCCGGTGTACGCACCACGGCACCAGCGCATCGTGCCCATCTGGACGGCGCAGCACATCCGATACGCCGCACACATGGTCCTCGCCGGAGAACTCCCAGCCCGGCCACGCTTCGAGCTCCTCTGCGGCGACGCCGACGACCACAGCATCCCCGGAGGTCAGGAGCCTCCCACGAAATGGCCCTTCAGAGCCCTCCAGCGCCCTGATCACACGGTGCGCCCCCGGCACGAGTGCTGCACGTTCCGATGCGGTCTGCGATTCTGCCATGTCCTCCATCTGAGGTCATCCGCGATATCACCGAGAACGCTCTTCCGCCGGCTGGGGACGAACGACGCCGACGCGGTGACGGTGCAGAGCGAGTGCGCCCCACGCGAACGCGCACATCCTCCCCTCTCCGACTCGGTAGTCTTATACCTATGGCTAAGCGTGCTCCAGAACCCGAAAAGCGTCAGGGGTTCTTCTCCCAGATCAAGTCCCTGTTCCGGTTCACGCGTGAGCAGTACCCCTGGTTGCCCTGGGCCCAGATCGCGATCCTCGTCGGCGCGATCCTCATCGGGCTCATCATCGGCTATCTCATCCCGCCGTTCCAGGTATGGACGCTGGTCCTCTGGGGCATCACGGGTCTCATGGTCGGCGTGCTCGGCTCACTCTTCCTCATGACGCGTCTGTCGACGCGCGCGATGTACATCAAGATCGACGGCATGCCCGGTGCCGCAGGTCACGTCATGAGCTCCAGCCTCGGACGCTCGTGGCAGGCATCCGACACTCCCGTCGGAATCAACCCGAAGACCCAGGAGGCCGTCTACCGCGCCATCGGCCGCGGCGGGATCGTGATCGTGGGCGAGGGCGCGCGGGGCCGTCTCACGCGTCTGGTCAACGAGGAGCGCACCAAGGCGCAGCGCGTCGCCCACGGCGTTCCGGTCAATGTGTACTACGTCGGCCACGGCGACGACGAGGTCCACATCTCCGAGCTCGCGAAGACCATCAAGAAGCTTCCCAAGGCGATCGACAAGACGACGATGGCCGCTGTCATCCGCCGTGTGGACTCCGTCTCGCAGTCCGTCACCTCGCTTCCGATCCCGAAGGGAATCGATCCGAACCGCGTGCGCGCACAGCGACCGCGTTGATCGAAAGCCTCACGAAAGACGAAGGCCGGTTCCCCCGCGGGGACCGGCCTTCGTCATCAGCTGAGCGGCTCCTTCGGGAGGCGGCGGACCTTGGCGCGTCGACGTCGGCGTTCGGGGATCATCGAGCGCATCTCCTCCAGCTTGCCGAAGCACAGCAGGCGGTCATCCGCTTCGAGGACGACGTGCTTACGGGGGTTGGGGATGACCATCGTGCCGCGGTGCAGCGTGAGCACAGTGATGTCCCGTTCCCAGAGCCCGGACTCCCCCAGGGACCGACCGACGAGCTCGGCCGCGTTGTGAACGAGCAATTCAGCGACGCCGTATCCCGTCGACACCGTCAGGCGTTGACGCACGTCGATCTCCGGGAATCCGACCTGTCCGGCGATGTAGTCGATGATCGCGCCGGCGACGTCGAGATTGGTCGCCTGCTCGATCCCCTGCAGTCCCGGCGAGGAGTTCACCTCCATGACGAGCGGGCCGTCATCGCCTTCGAGCATGTCGACGCCGGCCACGCGCAGGCCCATGATCTGAGCGGACCGCACAGCCGCTCGCTCATAGGCGGGGTCCAGTTGCACGCCCTCGACGCTGCCGCCGCGATGCACGTTGGAGCGGAATTCGTCGCCGGCCGCGGAGCGGCGCATCGCTGCGACGACCCGGTCTCCGACGACCAGTGCGCGGATGTCGCGTCCTCGGCTCTCCGAGATGAACTTCTGGATGAGCACGTTCTGCTTCGTCGAGTGCAGAGTCTCGATGATGGCCTCGGCCACTTTGACCTGCGGGGCGAGGATCACGCCGATCCCCTGCGTGCCCTCGAGGAGTTTGATGACGACGGGTGCCCCGCCGACGCGCTCGATGGCCGGGCGCACGTCGGCACGGTTGCGCACGAACGCGGTGGGCGGCATCGCGATGTTATGGCGCGAGAGGATCTGGTTCGCCCGGAGCTTGTCTCGCGCGCTGGAGATGCCGTTGGCGGTATTGGGCGTGTATACGTCCATCTGCTCGAACTGGCGGACCACGGCCGTGCCGAAGTAGGTGATCGAGCTGCCGATCCGAGGCAGGATCGCGTCGTAGTCGCTCAACTGCTTGCCCCGGAAGTGCAGATCGGGTTCATCACCGGTGAGGTCGATGGCGAACTTCAGCGTATTGAGCACTTTGACATCGTGGCCGCGTTGGATGGCTGCGGCGCGGAGGCGCTGGGTGGAGTAGGCGTGGGGCGCACGGGAGAGCACGGCGAGCTTCACGGGATTCTCCTGCCAAAATGGATTTCGTGGTTATGACATCTCATTCAAACACTCTTACGGGGTGGCGTGAGTGGGTGTCCCTGCCCGATGCCGGTATCGATTGGATCAAGGCCAAGATCGACACGGGCGCGCGCACTTCGTCTCTGCACGCCTTCGACATCGAGGCCTTCGAGCGCGAGGGCGAGGACTGGGTCCGTTTCCGAGTCAATCCCTGGCAGAACTCGGATGCTGATTCCCGCATCGTCGAGTGCCCGGTGCACGACCGGCGCAGCATTCGCAGCTCCTCGGGCCACTCCGAGGAGCGCATCGTGGTGCTGCTGGCGATCCGGCTCGTCGGGCGCCTCGTGGTGTCGGAGGTCACCCTGAGCAATCGCGATGAGATGGGCTTCCGCATGCTGATCGGCCGTGAGGCGCTCCGACGCGGCTTCATCGTGGATCCGGCGCGCTCCTTCCTCGGCGGGCGAGCCCCGAAAGATGCGCGACGGCGCAACCGCGGACGCGACTGATCCGGCCCTCAGGCGCGGATGAGCACGGTGCCGACGATCTTGTCGTGCAGACCGCGCTGGTCCGGGTCCCAGATGACCGCGGGAATGACGAAGACGAGCAGAGCCGTGCGGATGATCGGCCGCCACAGCCCCACCCATCGGCCGTTCAGCAGCACGATGCGCATTCCGAGGATGCGGTGCCCGGGGCTGCCGCCGATCGTGGGGATGAAGATGATCTGAAGTGCGGCGAAGACGAGCATCGGCGTGAACAGCGACGCGCCCGCTTCTCCCGGCAGTGCGAACTGGTCGTAGCCGAAGAATCCGGTGGCGATGATGGTCGCAGCGGCGTAGTCGATGAGCAGAGCGCCGATGCGACGACCGGCCCGGCCGATGCTTCCGGGGCCGGTTTCGGGGAGACCGAGACGTTCGCCAGGGTATGAGTTTTCAGCATCCGTCACGCCTCTATCCTACCGAGGCTCTGTAACATGGCTGAAACAAAGAGGACACGGCCGAGTAATCCCGCGTGCCTAGTCTTCATGAAGGCCTCAAGGCCGCGATCCCGAATCATCCAGGAGTGATACATGTTCACCGATTCGTCCGAAGTGCTGAGCTACATCAAGGAGAACGACGTCAAGTTCCTTGACATCCGGTTCACCGATCTGCCCGGCGTGCAGCAGCACTTCAACATCCCGGCTTCCACGGTCGACGAGGACTTCTTCACGGAAGGGCAGCTGTTCGACGGCTCCTCCATCCGCGGGTTCGCCAGCATCCACGAGTCGGACATGCAGCTGATCCCCGATGTGACGACCGCCTACATCGATCAGTTCCGCGAAGCCACGACGCTCGTCATGATCTTCGACATCTACAACCCGCGCACGGGCGAGATCTATTCGAAGGACCCGCGCCAGGTCGCGAAGAAGGCGGAGAAGTACCTCGCCTCGACCGGCATCGCCGACACCGCGTTCTTCGCCCCCGAGGCGGAGTTCTACATCTTCGATGATGTGCGTTACTCGACCACGGCGAACCAGAGCTTCTACAGCGTCGACTCCGAAGAGGGCGCATGGAACACGGCACGCGAGGAGGAGGGCGGCAACCTCGGCAACAAGACGCCGTTCAAGGGCGGATACTTCCCCGTCGCCCCGGTCGACAAGACTGCGGATCTCCGCGATGACATGACCCTCAACCTCATCGACGCGGGCTTCGCTCTCGAGCGCTCGCACCACGAGGTCGGCACGGGTGGTCAGCAGGAGATCAACTACCGCTTCGACACCATGGTGCACGCGGCCGACGACATCCTGAAGTTCAAGTACATCATCAAGAACACGGCCGAGCAGTGGGGCAAGACCGTCACTTTCATGCCGAAGCCGCTCTACGGCGACAACGGCTCGGGGATGCACACGCACCAGTCTCTGTGGAGCGAGGGCAAGCCCCTGTTCTACGATGAGGCCGGCTATGGCCAGCTGAGCGACATCGCCCGCTGGTACATCGGCGGTCTGCTCAAGCACGCCAACGCCGTTCTCGCCTTCACGAACCCGTCGCTGAACAGCTACCACCGCCTGGTGAAGGGCTTCGAGGCTCCGGTGAACCTGGCCTACTCGGCCGGCAACCGCTCCGCCGCCATCCGCATCCCGCTCACGGGATCCAACCCGAAGGCGAAGCGCATCGAGTTCCGCGTTCCGGATGCCTCGAGCAACCCGTACCTGGCCTTCGCCGCTCAGCTCATGGCCGGTCTCGACGGCATCAAGAACCGCATCGAGCCGCTCGAGCCGATCGACAAGGATCTCTACGAGCTTCCCCCCGAGGAGGCCAAGAACATCCCGCAGGTGCCGAACTCGCTCCTCGACTCGCTCGAGGCACTCCGAGAGGACCACCAGTTCCTGCTCGAGGGCGGCGTGTTCACCGAGGAGCTCATCGAGACCTGGATCTCCTACAAGATGGAGAACGAGATCCTGCCGATCGCGCAGCGTCCGCACCCGTTCGAGTTCGAGCTCTACTTCGGAGTCTGATCCGAAAGAGGCAGAAGGAAGAGGCCGTCCCGTTCAGGGGCGGCCTCTTCCGCGTTTCCGGCGCGCGGCGTCACAACACCTGCAGCGCAGCTGCCTGCACGCGCACGGCGATCGTCGAGACGTCGCCGAGCTCTTCGCCGTCGATCTCGAACGTCAGCGGGCTCGCCAGCTGCACGCGCAGGCTCTCGGCGGTGAGGTGACGAGTCGATTCCGTGCTGACGGCCTTGTCGCCACCGGTGAGACGCCGCAGGATGCCGTTGTCCCAGACGACCGAGCGCACGGTCTCGAGCCATTGCAGGGCCCCGTCGGAGCTCACCAGCAGCAGGTCCAGCATCCCGTCATCGAGTCGGGCATCGGGAAGCAGGCGGAGTCCGCCCTGGATCATGCCGCAGTTGCCGATGATCATGGTGTGTCCACGCACATCCTGAGGCTCATCGCCGTCGATCTCGAGCACGATGTCCGTCATCTCGGTGCCGGCCATCGCCCGTCCCATCGCCTCGACGTAGGCCAGCCATCCGGCGCGGTCCTTGAGGTCGTCGTCGGTCTCCGAGAGCATCTGGGCATCGATGCCGAATCCGACCATCACAGCGAAGGCGTGCTCGGGGCCGTCGTCGAGACTGACCCAGCCGAGGTCGATCGCCGTGGATTCGTCCGCCGCGATGCGTGCGAGCGCACCCGCCAGGTCGTCCAGCGGGACAGCGAGGTTGCGTGCCAGCAGATTACCCGTACCGCGCGGCACGATCCCGAGGGAGACGCCCGTTCCCGCCAGAGCCTCGGCGACCGCGCGAACGGTCCCATCGCCGCCCACGGCGACGACCGTGCCGCAGCCGGCTTCGACGGCTTCCTGCGCCATGCCGGTGCCCGGGTCGTCGACGCTCGTCTCCCACCAGCGGATTCCCTCCGCCGCATTCCCGAAGGTCTTATCGACCGCATCGCGCAGAAGAGCCGCATCCGTCTTGGAAGGGTTCCAGATGATCCCGATACTCGTGTCGCTCATGTGCTCAGCCTGGGCCAGCGGCACGATCGGCGCAACTCATCTGTAGAAGAGCTGCTCGAACACGCGCCGAGACCGGCGGGTGACGCGCAGGTAGTCCTCCTCCACGAGCGATGCCGACCTCTCCGGGTAGCCGAGCAGGTCGGCGATCGCGTCGAGCTCCGGACGGTCCCAGGGAAGCATGTCGCTCGTTTTCCCGGTGCGCAGGGTGATCGCCGATCGCAGGCGGCTGGAGAGCAGCCAGGCATCCTTCAGTACCTCGGCCTCTTCGTTCCCCAGAAGTCCGGCCGTCCGGGCCGCTTCGAGGGCGTCGAGAGTCGATGTTGTGCGCAGCGCCGGGACGCGAGAGGCGTTCTCGAGCTGGAGGAGCTGCACGAGCCATTCCACGTCGCTGAGCGTTCCCGGTCCGAGCTTCAGGTGCCGCCGTGGGTCGGCTCCGCGGGGAAGGCGCTCGCCCTCCATGCGCGCCTTGATGCGCTTGATCTCCCGCACCGCGAGCTGATCGACCTCCATGGGGTACCGGATGCTCTCCGCCATGCCCATGAATGCGGAGATGAGATCCTCGCTGCCGGCGACGCCGCGCGCGCGCAGGAGCGCCTGCGCCTCCCACGACACCGACCAGCGCCGGTAGTACTCCGCATACGCCGTCATCGAGCGCACCAGGGGCCCCTTGCGGCCCTCCGGGCGAAGATCGGCGTCCAGCTCCAGAGGAAGACGATGATCGGTCAGGTGCTCCCGGAGCCCCGCGACCATCTGGGTGGCGAGCGTCTGCGCACGCTGCGGTTCCACGCCGTTCGCTGCGAAGACGTAGAGGATGTCGGCATCCGATCCGAACCCGAGTTCGGCACCACCGAAACGGCCCATGCCGATGATCGCGAACTGGAAGGCTTCGTCCTCTGCGGGGACGACGTTCCGGCGCACCGCGTGCAGCGCGGCATCGATCGTGGCGTCGGTGATCGCCGTCAGAGACTCGGCCATCTCCTCGATCGTCAGAACACCCAGCACGGATCCCATCGCCGTGCGCAGCAGCTCTCGCCGGCGGAGCGCCCGGACCGCGGTGAGCGCCGAATCGATCGATGCGTGCCGCGTGCGGATCGCGCGAGCTTCATCGCGCAGCTTGTCCGCTCCCTTCGGCCGGAGAAGTTCCCGATTATCGAGCCAGGCGACGGACTCCGGGATCCACTCCATGAGCTCGCCTATATAGCGCGAGGAGGACAGGAGCTTGGTGAGGTTCTCCAGCGCGCCGGAGGAGTCCCGGAGCATCCGCAGGAACCAGGACGAATCTCCCAAGCGCTCACTGATGCGCCGGAATGCGAGGAGCGCGTAGTCGGGGTCGCTGCCGTCGGCGAACCAGCGCACCATGATGGGCATGAGGTGCCGTTGCACGGTCACCTTCCGGCTGATTCCGGTCGTGAGCGCACCGATGTGGCGCAATGCGCCGGCCGGGTCGCGGAAGCCGATCGCGGCGAGACGGTCGCGTGCGCGTGCCGGCGAGAAGCTTCGCTCGTCCTCGGGCAGCTCGGCGACGGCGTTGAGCAGCGGACGGTAGAAGAGCCGGGTGTGGATGTCGCGCACCTCACGGCGCAGGCTCTCCCAGAGCGACCAGATGGCGGCGCCGTCCTCGGCCAGCCCCGTCGAACGGGCGAGCACGCGCAGGCCCTCCGGCGTGCGGGGCATGAGGTGGGTGCGGCTGAGATCGCGTAGCTGCAACCGGTGCTCGAGAAGCCGCAGCGTGCGGTAGTCCGCGGCGAAGATCGCGGCATCCTCGCGGCCGATGTATCCGCCGGCGACGAGTGCGTCGAGGCTTTCGAGTGTGCCCTGGGTGCGGATGTCGGGGTCGGTGAGGCCATGCACGAGTTGCAGGAGCTGCACGGTGAACTCGATATCGCGGAGCCCACCGGGACCCAGCTTGATCTGGTGGCGGACGTCGTCGGGATCGATGTGGTCGGTGACCCGCTCCCGCATGCGCTGCACGCTCTCGACGAAGTTCTCCCGCGCCGCGCTGGACCAGACCTTCGGCTGGACCGCCTCGATGTAGTCGGCTCCGAGATCGGCGTCGCCGGCGAGGGGACGCGCTTTCAGCAGCGCCTGGAACTCCCAGCTCTTCGCCCAGCGGTCGTAATAGGCGAGATGGGAATCGAGGGAGCGCACGAGAGCCCCCTGCTTGCCCTCCGGGCGCAGGTTCGCGTCGACCTCCCACAGGGGCGGTTCGATCTCGACGCCGGAGAGGCCGCGCATCGTCTCCCGGGCGAGAGTCGTCGCGATGTCGATAGCCCGCGCCTCGCTGAGGCGTGTCTCATCGGCCGTTCCGCCGACGAAGATCACATCCACGTCGCTGACGTAGTTCAGCTCGCGCGCACCGGCCTTGCCCATGCCGATGATCGACAGTCGGGTGAGTGCCACTTCCTCTCGCGAGCAGGATGCCGCCACCCGCGTGCGCGCAACCGCGAGAGAAGCCTCCAGCGCCGCGCCCGCGGCATCCGCCAGCGCGGCAGAGACCGCGGCGATCCGCGTCTCCGGCTCCGGTGTCAGCAGGTCGATCGCCGCGATCTCGGCGAGTGCCCGACGGTACGCCACGCGCAGCGACACCCAGGCGCTCTCATCGCCGGATGATGCGAAGCCATCCTCGACCTGCACCGCTGCCAGCATCCGTTCTTCCAAGGCGGGCGCACTCGGCACGAGCTGCCCGATCTCGTTCAGGATCGAGAGCTGGTCCGGGTGACGCAGGAAGAAATCCGCCAAGCCGGTGGATGCTCCGAAAACCCGCCAGACGATGATCCGGGTCTCCGGGTCGGCGAGAAGCGCGCGCAGCACGGCGGGGTCGCGTCGCGCGACGCGGATCATGCCCTCGGCTGCGCTGTCGGGATCCGCCGCGGAGACGCCGGCGAGGATTTCGCCGGCGTCCTGGCCGATCAGCTCCGACAGCTCCTCGAGCGCCTGCGCGCCCGCGCGCAGATCGTCGAATCCGAAACGGGCGAGAGCGGAGAGGGAGATAGCCGACTGCGAACGCGACATCGGATCAGAGCAGCTCGAGGTTGCTCTTCAGCTCGAAGGGCGTGACCTGCCCGCGGTAGGCCTCCCACTCCTTGCGCTTGTTGAGGAGCACATAGTTGAAGACCTGCTCGCCGAGGGTCTCGGCGACGAGCTCCGACCGCTCCATGTACTCCAGGGCGTGGTCGAGGCTCGCCGGCAGCGAGGAATACCCTAGCGCGCGTCGCTCCCCATCGGTCAACGACCAGACGTTGTTCTCAGCCTCGGGCGGAAGCTCGTACTCGTTCTCGATCCCCTTGAGACCGGCGGCGAGCATGAGCGCATAGGCCAGGTACGGGTTGGCCGCCGAATCCAGGCCGCGGTGCTCGACGCGCGAGGACTGGCTCTTGTTCGGCTTGTACATCGGAACCCGCACGAGCGCCGAACGGTTCGTGTGCCCCCACGTGACGAAGCTGGGGGCCTCGTCACCGCCCCAGAGCCGCTTGTACGAGTTGACGAACTGGTTCGTGACGGCGGCGATCTCATTGGCGTGCTTGAGAAGGCCCGCGATGAAGTGACGCCCGGTCTGAGAGAGCTGGTACTTCGCGCCCTCTTCCCAGAACGCGTTCCGATCGCCCTCGAACAGAGACATGTGCGTGTGCATTCCGCTGCCGGGCTGGTCGCTCATCGGCTTGGGCATGAACGTCGCGTACACGCCCTGCTCGATCGCGACCTCCTTGATCACCGTGCGGAAGGTCATCACGTTGTCCGCGGTCGTCAGAGCATCCGCGTAGCGCAGATCGATCTCGTTCTGTCCGGGGCCGCCCTCGTGGTGGCTGTACTCCACGGAGATGCCGAGATCTTCCAGCATCCGCACCGAACGGCGCCGGAAGTCGTGCGCGGTGCCTCCGGGAACATTGTCGAAATATCCCGCGGAGTCGACGGGGACCGGGCCCTCGGGGCCGATCACGGACGATTTGAGCAGGTAGAACTCGATCTCGGGGTGCGTGTAGAACGTGAACCCGGCATCCGCGGCCTTCGCAAGGGCGCGCTTGAGGACGTGTCGCGGATCCGCGACCGCGGGCTGGCCGTCCGGAGTCGTCAGATCGCAGAACATGCGGGCGGTCGGGTCGATCTCGCCGCGCCATGGCAGAGTCTGGAACGTCGTCGGGTCCGGCTGCGCGAGCAGGTCCGATTCGTAGGTCCGGGTCAGACCCTCGATCGCCGAGCCGTCGAAGCCGATGCCCTCGGCGAAGGCGCCCTCGACCTCGGCCGGAGCGATCGCCACCGACTTCAGCGTGCCGATGACATCCGTGAACCACAGACGGACGAACTTGACGCCGCGCTCCTCGATCGTCCGCAGCACGAAGTCACGTTGCTTGTCCATGCCCATAGGTGCTTTTACTTCCCGCTGGCGTCGGTCGCCCGAGGCCAGTCTTCTTCAATGGCTTCTTCCTCGGCCCATGCCGCCGAGCGCTCCTTCAGCTTCTCCGGTGCGCGAGCAGCCTCCTCGGAGGTGTCGAAAGGACCGATCCGATCGACGGCGGGCGATACGAGACCATGCTCGACCTCCCCTGTTCGGGAGTTGTACCAGTACTTCTTCTCGTCGCTGGACATAGACGATTCCTCCCCGTGAGACATGGCTGCACCGCCGTGAGCAGTGCCTGTCATGATCCTATCGGCGCAGGCCCCTCTCGCTAGGCTATTCGCATGGCAAAAGCGATCGGCGTCGACATCGGCGGCACAGGCATCAAGGCGGGCATCGTCGACCTCGGTCGAGGAACCCTCGAATCGGACCGCGTGCGCGTGCCCACGCCGAAGGGTGCCGCTCCCTCCGACGTCCTCACGGCCGTGCACGAGGTGCTCGACACGCTCGGTGTGCGAGACTCGGCACTCCCCCTCGGCGTCGCCTTCCCCGCAATCGTGAAGCGCGGCAAGACGCTCTCCGCCGCGAACATCTCCCAGAAGTGGGTCGACTTCGATGCGGAGAAGTTCTTCGAGGACGAGCTGGGGCGCAACATCACCTTCGTCAACGACGCGGATGCCGCCGGTGTCGCCGAAGTGCGCCACGGCGCCGCGCGCGATGTCGAGGGGCTCACGATCCTGACGACGCTCGGGACCGGAATCGGTTCGGCCTTCCTGTACAACGGCGTCCTGGTCCCGAACACCGAACTCGGACACCTGAACTACGGCGAGCACACCTCCGTCGAGAAATGGGCGGCAACCTCGGCTCGCGACCGCGAGGAGCTCAGCTGGACCGACTGGGCGGCCCGCCTGCAGGAGTTCTACGCGCACATCGAGTTCCTCTTCAGCCCCGACCTGTTCGTCGTCGGCGGCGGAGTGTCCAAGAACGCGAGCGATTTCCTGCCGCTGCTCGAGCTGAAGACGCCCATCATTCCGGCGATCCACCGCAATAACGCAGGCATCATCGGCGCCGCATCCCTCGCCGCCGACTGATCCGTCATGCGAAGAGAAGAAGAGCCCGACCAAGGCGGTCGGGCTCTTCTCGCGTTCAGGGCGAATGGGCCGGCCTGTACGCCGGGTTCTGTTCCGGGGTCTCTCTCGAGGATCCCCTTCGACGGCCATCTCTCTCGGCGACACGTTGCCGTGCCGCTCCAGCGGTCTACCCGAGGACTCGGCGAGCCGCGTCAACATCCTCTGTATGACCTTGCTCCGGACGAGGTTTACCTGGCGGGCCATGTCACCATGGCCCCCGGTGGTCTCTTACTCCACCCTTTCACCCTTACCGCGCGTCGGAACGCGTGGCGGTCTGCTCTCTGTGGCACTGTCTCGCGGATTGCTCCGGGTGGGCGTTACCCACCGTCCTGCCCTGTGGAGCCCGGACGTTCCTCGGTGCGGTTGCCCGCAACGCGACCGTCCAGCCGACCCATTCGCCTGACCAGTCTACTTCTCCGCGGACGCCACGATCTTCAGGTCCAGCGGAACATCGATGGGGAACGTTCCGAAGATCCGACGCGTAGCGACGGCGGCCGCGGTGCGCACGGCCTCGGCCGCGGCATCCGCCTGCTCCTCGGGGACGTGCAGGATGACTTCGTCGTGGAGGAAGAATGCCAGGTGGGCCTGCGTTCCAAAGGGGCCGGATGCCGGAGCAGCCGTTCGTGCGGGGGGAAGCTCCTGCAACCGATGGCGGATCTCCGCGAGCCAGATCAGCGCCCATTCGGCCGCGGTGCCTTGCACGACGAAGTTGCGGGTGAAGCGTCCGCGCTCGCGCGATCGCGCGCGCACCCGCGGAATCAGCGCGGGGTCGGCATCGGCGCTGGCGGCTGCGCTGTGGTCGTCATGCCACTGCTGATCGGGCCGGGGCGAGGAACGGCCCAACCGAGTCGAGACGACGCCCCCGTTCTCACCGATGCGCGCAGCGGTGTCGACGACCTTCATGGCACGCGGGTACACCTTGCGCAGCCGCGGCACGAGACGCCCGCTATCGCCCGTGGTCGCGCCGTACATCGCCCCGAGCACCGCGAACTTCGCCTCGTCCCGGGTGGCGACGGCACCGGATGCCACGACCCCGGCGTACAGGTCCTGACCACGAGCGGCCTCGGCCATCGCCATGTCGCCGGCCAACGCCGCGAGCATGCGCGGTTCGAGCTGGGCGACATCGGCGACGATCAGTGTCCAGCCGTCGTCCGCACGCACGGCGGAACGAAGAACGCGGGGCAGCTGCAGTGCTCCGCCGCCGGCCGAAGCCCAACGGCCCGTCACGACCCCGCCCGGGATGTACACCGGCCGGAAGCGTCCCTCGTGCACCCACTCCGACAGCCAGGACCAACCGTTCGCCGCCATCAGGCGCGAGAGCTTCTTGTACGCGAGCAGCGGCGGGATGACCGGGTGCGAGACCTCTCTCAGCTCCCACCGGCTCGTCGATTCGACGTTCACGCCGACGCGATGCAGCGCCCGCAGCAGGCGCGGGTGGCTGTCGAGATGGAGGTGGGAGTCACCCAGGTGGAAGCGGACGGCATCGGTGGCAGCCGCGAGTTTCTCCGGAGGGCCGCCACCCGCCGGGCGTCTGCCCAGCACCTCGGTGAGGATCCGGTCGTGCTCGGACTCGGACCAGGGAAGGCCCGCGGCGCGCATCTCCTCGGCGATCAGGCCGCCTGCGGACTCCGCCGCGCACAGCAGCACGAGGCGATGGGTGGGATCCGAGCCGATCACCCGGCGCTGCTCCTGCAACTGTTCCAGAAGAGTCCCGACCGATGCGGCCGAGCGCTCGTCGACGACGTCGAAGAGCCCGGGCGCGGCAGGCACCGCCGCCGGGTCGTCCGGGAGCCAGAGCACCGATGGCGCCAGAGGGCGCGGCACAGCATCCGTGTCGCGCAGAATGGCATGGCAGAGAAGCAGATCGTGGGACCGGCTCAGGCGGATGCCGGCCGAGAGCAGTTCCGGGTAGATGTCACGCGCACTGCGAAGGATCCAGCGCGGATGGTCGGCGTACTCCGCATTCCGCACCCATTCGACATCAACGGATCGGCGGGCGATCTCACTCCCCGCCGCGTCGACGTGGACGGCAAGAAGACCCTCGGCAGATGAGCGCGAAAGCAGGATCCCGTCAGCGGGACGCCAGCCTGCGGGGACGTTCACAGTGAATGCCGGACGGACGGATCCGCCCGCCGCGTCACAGTCCTGATTCTTCGGTGCGGACGAGGATGCCGCCGCATTCGGGGCACGAGACCACGGCATCCTGCGCTGCACGACGAATCTCACTGAGGTGCGTCTCGGAGAGCACCATGCGGCAGCCCTCGCACGTCTTGGCACGCAGCAGTCCGACGCCGACTCCGCGCGACGCACGACGCGTGTAATCCGCGAGCAGATCGGCGGGAACGTCAGCGACGATCGCTGCGCGGTCGCGCGTGAGATTCTCGATCTCTTCGCCGGCCGCGGCCGCGGCGCTCTTCGCCTTCGCGGTGAGTGCGATGCCCTCGGACGTGGTCGCGTCGATCAGCGCCTGCTGCGCGGCGACGGCCGCCTCCGCCTGTTCGACGCGGGTCATGACCTCGAGCTGAGCGTCCTCGAGGGCGCTGATGCGATGCCCGAGGCTCGCGACCTCGCGCTCGAGCGCCTGAGCGTCCTTCGGGTTGGTCGACGTCGCGAGCCGCTCGCTATCACGCGTGCGACGCTGCGTGGTGACCGAGACATCGGACTCGAGCCGACTGAGCTCGGTGCGCACATCATCGCGCGTGCCGGTGAGCGCGGTCAGCTCGCGGAGCTGCTCCTGACGCTGCGCGGCCAGTTCATTGATGCGCGGGCCCTCGGCCGGATTGGTTCGGGCTCGTTCCGCCTGCTGGCGGCGACGATCCAGGTCGGCGACGTCGAGAAGGATGCGCTGTTGCTCGGGGCTGGCGTTCACACGTCCAATCTACCTGCGCGCGCCGACATCCGCCGCCCCGGATTCTTCAACCGGGCGTGCCGTCGACATATCGCCAGATGCGATCCTCACGCCGGAATCGGCTGCGCTCGCGCATCGACCCCGCCCGGCCCTCCTCGCGGTAGAACGCTTCGAACTCCACAACGCCGCAGTCATCGAACGGGCCGCCCTCCACGACATCGAGGATGTCGAGTCGTGTCCATCGCACGTCGTCGTCGAGGTCGAGATCAGCGGGACGGGTCGATGGATGCCACGACCGCAGCAGGTACGCGGCATCCTCGAGAGCGAATGCCGTGAAGCGCGAACGCATCAGCCGCTCCGCAGTGGGAGCATCCCGCGCACCGGCGAGGATCGGCCCGCAGCAGCTGTCGAAGATGTCACCGGATGTACAGGGGCAGCGCATGACCCCATTCTGCCGCGTACGCTGGCCCCAGTCATCGAAGGAGATCACCATGCCCGCGCTTCCCACCCCTACCGCCCACAACGGCTTCGAGCTTCCCGCGATCGGACTGGGCACGTATCGACTGAACGGCGATGCGGGGGCGACAGCGATCGCCGCCGCGATCGATTCCGGCTACCGTCTCATCGATTCGGCGTTCAACTATGAGAACGAGGGGGCCGTCGGACGGGCCGTCGCGGATGCCTCGACCGATCGCCGTTCGGTCATCGTGACCACCAAGCTCCCCGGCCGGCACCATTCGGGAGAAAAGGCACGATGGAGCATCGAGGAGAGCCGCGCTCGACTGGGCCTCGATGCGACGGATCTGCACCTCATCCACTGGCCGAACCCGATTCAGGACGAGTACGTCCAGGCCTGGGCCGCGCTCATCGATGCCCGCGAGCGCGGTGTTGTGCGCCAGATCGGCGTCTCGAACTTCCTGCCCGAGCACATCGAGCGGCTCGAGCGCGAGACCGGTGTGCGACCGGTCGTCAACCAGATCGAGTTACACCCGTACTTTCCGCAGAGCGAGCAGCTCGCCTACCACCGGGAGAAAGGCATCATCACCGAGGCGTGGAGTCCGATCGGCTGGGCGCGCGACGTTCTGCAGGAGCCCGTGCTCGTCGAGATCGCCGATGCCCACCGCATCTCCCCCGCTCAGGCGGTGCTCGCCTGGCATGTCGCACGAGAGAGCGTCGCGATCCCCAAGGCGTCCTCGCTCGAGCACCAGGAGGCGAACCTCGCCGCAGCATCCATCACGCTGTCCGACGACGAAGTCGACGCGATCACCGCCCTCGGGCGTCCCGATGGCCGACTGTTCGACGGCGATCCCCGCGTTCACGAGGAGAGCTGACTTCAGCGTGCGGTGTCGAGCACCTGGTGCTCGATGATCCACTTCTGCAGACGCGGGTAGACCCAGAAGCCGTAGATGCCGACCGTGATGATGCACAGCAGGAACCACTTGATCCACATGCCGAACAGGCCGATCGAGCTGCCCGTGAAGCGCAGCCGCTGACCGTTGAGGTAGGTGTGCTTGGTCTTCCAGCGATAGGTCATCACGACGGCCCACGGGTAGCAGATGCCGAGAGTGAGCACCGTGATCAGGAACCCGCCGATGCCGACGCCGAGCCAGGTGGCTGCTCCCCCGTCGAAGGTGAACGTCACCGGCGGGTAACCGCCCTGAACGGTGGTGGATCGAGGCGAAACGGCGTCGGCCATGAGAACCCCTTTCGAATGCACAGCATAGGAAAGCCGCCTGCGGATGCGACGGCGCTGACTGGACTGTAGCGGAAAGCGGCCCGGAAGCAACGGATGCGGATGATGTGGGCCCTGCCGGGATCGAACCGACGACATCCACGGTGTAAACGTGGCGCTCTACCAGCTGAGCTAAAGGCCCTGGTGCTTTCCATCATATCCATGTCACAGTTGCGCGCCGCACACCTCAATGGGGGTTAGGCTGAACCAAGCGCGCGTTGTGCTGTGCCGACAAGGCTTCCCGCGTCGCTTCCCGTTTCCTTGGCAAGACCTGCCAGCTTGACGAAAGGCTCCACGTGACCGTTCACGACCAGGATCCGTACTCCCAGGGCCCCCTCGACAGCGATCCGGAGGAGACCGGCGAATGGCAGCAGTCTCTTGACGAGCTCGTCGGCGTCAAGGGCCCCGGTCGCGGCCGCGAGATCATGCTCAGCATGCTCAAGCGCTCGAAGGAGCTGCACCTCAACGTGCCGATGGTTCCGACCACCGACTACATCAACACCATCGCGTCCGAGAGCGAGCCGGAATTCCCCGGCGATGAAGAGCTCGAGCGCCGTTACCGCCACTGGATCCGCTGGAACGCCGCGGTCACGGTGCACCGTGCACAGCGCCCCGGCATCGGGGTCGGCGGTCACATCTCGACCTACGCCTCGGCAGCTTCGCTGTACGAAGTCGGCCACAACCACTTCTTCCGCGGTCAGGATCACCCCTCCGGTGGCGACCAGATCTTCTACCAGGGCCACGCCTCTCCCGGCATGTACGCTCGCGCGTTCCTCGAGGGCCGTCTGAGCGAGAACCAGCTCGACGCGTTCCGTCAGGAGAAGTCCGGCGCGCCGAACGGCATCCCGTCGTACCCGCACCCGCGCATGATGCGCGACTTCTGGCAGTTCCCCACCGTCTCGATGGGCCTCGGCCCGATCAACGCCATCTACCAGGCGATGACGAACAAGTACCTCGCTAACCGCGGCATCAAGGACGTCTCCGACTCCCACGTGTGGGCGTTCCTCGGCGACGGCGAGATGGATGAGGTCGAATCCCGCGGGCAGCTGCAGGTCGCAGCGAACGAGGGCCTCGACAACCTCACCTTCGTGATCAACTGCAACCTGCAGCGCCTCGACGGCCCGGTCCGCGGCAACGGCAAGATCATTCAGGAGCTGGAGTCGTACTTCCGCGGCGCCGGCTGGAACGTCATCAAGGTCGTCTGGGGCCGCGAGTGGGACGACCTGCTCTCCCGAGACACCGACGGTGCGCTGCTCAACCTGATGAACGCCACGCCCGACGGCGACTACCAGACCTACAAGGCCGAGAGCGGCGCCTTCGTCCGTGACCACTTCTTCGGTCGCGATGAGCGCACTGCGGCCCTGGTCAAGGACTACACCGACGACCAGATCTGGAAGCTGCGCCGCGGCGGCCACGACTACCGCAAGGTGTACGCAGCCTACAAGGCGGCCATGGAGCACAAGGGTCAGCCGACCGTCATCCTCGCCAAGACCGTCAAGGGCTACGGCCTCGGTCCGCACTTCGAGGGCCGCAACGCGACCCACCAGATGAAGAAGATGACGCTGGATGATCTGAAGCTCTTCCGCGACACCATGCAGATCCCGGTCACCGACGCTCAGCTCGAGGCCGACCCGTACCGCCCGCCGTACTACCACCCGGGCGCGCAGGACGAGACGATCCAGTACATGCTGGACCGCCGTCGCGACCTCGGCGGCTTCCTCCCCGAGCGCCGCTCGACCCACGTCGGGCTCACGCTCCCCGAGGACAAGGACTACGCCTTCCCCAAGAAGGGCTCGGGCAACCAGGAAGTCGCGACGACCATGGCGTTCGTCCGCATGCTCAAGGACCTCATGAAGGTCAAGGGCTTCGGAGAGCGCGTCGTGCCGATCATCCCGGACGAGGCGCGCACCTTCGGCATGGACGCCTACTTCCCGACCGCGAAGATCTACAACCCCAACGGCCAGAACTACACGGCCGTCGACCGCGAGCTGCTCCTTGCCTACAAGGAGAGCCCGCAGGGCCAGATCATGCACGTCGGCATCAACGAGGCGGGCGCCACCGCGGCGTTCACCACCACCGGCACGGCGTACTCGACGCACGGCGAGCCGCTGATCCCGATCTACATCTTCTACTCGATGTTCGGCTACCAGCGCACCGGTGACGCCTTCTGGGCGGCAGCCGACCAGATGGCGCGCGGTTTCGTCATCGGCGCGACCGCCGGCCGCACGACGCTGACCGGTGAGGGCACGCAGCACGCCGACGGCCACTCGCCGTTGCTGGCATCGACCAACCCGTCGACGTTGTCCTACGACCCGGCCTACGGCTACGAGGTCTCGCACATCGTCCAGGCCGGCATCGAGCGCATGTACGGCGGCAACCACCCCGACCCCGATGTCATGTACTACCTGACGGTCTACAACGAGCCGTTGAAGCAGCCGGCTGAGCCGGAAGACGTCGATGTCGAGGGAATCCTCAAGGGCATCCACCGCGTCTCTGTCGGCGAGGGCACCGGGCCCCGCGTGCAGCTGCTCGCCTCGGGCGTCGGCGTGCCGTGGGCCATCGAGGCCCAGGAACTGTTGGCCAAGGATTGGGGCGTGACCGCCGACGTCTGGTCCGTCACCAGCTGGAATGAGCTGCGCCGCGACGGCCTCGCCGCCGACGAGCACAACTTCCTCCACCCCGAGGCCGAGCCGAAGGTCGCGTACCTGACGCAGAAGCTGCAGGGCGCCGAGGGCCCGTTCATCGCGACGAGCGACTTCATGCACGCGGTCCAGGACCAGGTTCGCCAGTGGATCCCGGGCGATTACTACACGCTCGGCGCTGACGGCTTCGGCTTCGCCGACACGCGTGCCGCTGCACGCCGCTACTTCAAGATCGATGGTCCGTCCATGGTCGTCCGCGCCCTGCAGGGGCTCGCCGACAAGGGGCAGATCGAGCGTTCGAAGATCGCTGAGGCGATCGCGAAGTACGACCTGCACAACGTCAACGCCGGTACGAGCGGAAACGCCGGCGGCGAGAGCTGAGCGGCGCGTGACCGCGTCGCCTGCCTCCTCGATGGACAAGGACGCCACCCTCGCCTGGCTCCGCCGGATCTCCGGCGACCTGGCGACGGCGACGATCCAGCGTCTGGAAGAGACGCTGCCCTGGTACGCCGATATGCCACCAGCCCGCCGCTCTGCGGTCGGGCTGGTGGCCCAGGCGGGCATCACCTCGTTCATCCAGTGGTTCGATGATCCGACGTCGACCCCGTGGATCGCAGCGGATATCTTCGCCGCGGCTCCGCGAGAGCTGCTGCGCAGCGTCAGCCTGACGCAGACGTTGCAGCTGATCCGCGTCACGGTCGAGATCACCGAGGAGCGCATCGCCGACAAGGACGAGGTCCTGCGGGAAGCGATCCTCCTCTATTCGCGTGATGTGGCGTTCGCCGCTGCCGATGTCTACGCCCGCGCCGCGGAGGCGCGCGGCCTGTGGGATGCTCGGCTGGAAGCCCTCGTCGTCGACTCGATCCTCACCGGCGAGGCCGATGAGGAGCTGCCCAGTCGCATCGCGGCGCTCGGCTGGCATGGCCACGGCGAGGTCTGCGTGCTCGTGGGAACGACTCCCCCGCAGTTCGACGTCGATCACGTCCGCCGCACCGCGCGAAAACTCGCCGTCGATGTACTCATCGGCGTTCAGGGTTCGCGCCTCGTGCTCGTCCTCGGCCGGGCCCAGGTGGCCGGTCGGGAGGAAGCCGAGGACGACCTCGCCTTCGAGGAGATCGCAGCACGCCTCGAGTCGTCTTTCGGCCCGGGATTCGTCGTCCTCGGCCCTCCGGTGGCCGCGCTCGTGGACGCCGGGCAGAGCGCGCGCGCGGCGCTGGCCGGTTTTGCGGTCGCCCGCGCATGGCGCACTGCTCCTCGTCCGGTCGAAGCTGATGATCTGCTTCCCGAGCGGGCCCTGGCCGGAGACCCTCTGGCGAAGCAGACGCTGATCGATCGCATCTACCGTCCGCTTCAGGCGCACTCGACGGATCTCGTCACCACCCTGTGGAGCTACCTCGACAACGGCCGCTCGCTCGAAGCAACTGCGCGGGAGCTATTCGTTCACCCGAACACGGTCCGCTATCGACTCAAACGTGTCAGCGAGGTCATCGGCTGGGACGCCACGGGTCCGCGCGAGGCGCTGATCCTGCAGACGGCGTTGATTCTGGGCTCCATCGGCACGAGCGAGAGCGTCCGCCGGCGCCCTTCGGGCCGTCGTTCGCGCTGACCCCCACGCCCCTGTGTGACGCCCATAAAGGATTCACCGAATCTTGTGAGGGTTCATCCACCGTCTGGGTGCGATCCTTGGCAGACTGGACAGGTGATTGTCGTAGCCTGCCCTGGACAGGGCTCTCAGACCCCCGGCTTCCTCGCTCCCTGGCTCGAACTCGACGGAGTCGGCGAGGCTCTCGCCGCATACTCCGAGGCCGCTGAGGTCGACCTCATCCGGCACGGCACGGAATCCGATGCCGACACGATCCGCGACACGCGCATCGCCCAGCCTCTGATCGTCGCCGCCTCACTGATCGCCGGAGACGCGCTTCGGGCACGTGCGGGACGAACCGCCGATGGCATCGCCGGCCATTCGGTCGGCGAGCTCGCGGCCGTCGTCGGCGCAGACGTGATCAGCGCGGCGGACGCAATGCGTCTCGTCGGCATCCGCGGGCGAGCCATGGCGGATGCCGCGGCACAGACGCCGACGGGCATGAGCGCGGTCCTCGGAGGAGACGAAGATGCACTTCTGGCACGTTTGGATGAGCTGAACCTCTCCCCCGCGAACTACAACGGCGGCGGCCAGATCGTCGTGGCCGGCGCCCTGGCGTCCCTCGCAGAACTCGCCGAAGCCCCGCTCAGGGGAACGCGCGTCATCCCGCTCCAGGTCGCGGGCGCCTTCCACACGGCCTACATGGCCTCGGCCGTAGACGCACTCCGCTCGGCGGTCGCCGATGTCGCTGCGAACGATCCGAGCATCACGCTCTGGACGAACCGCGATGGTTCCGTGGTGCAATCGGGAAGCGCTGCGCTCGACCTCATCGTCGATCAGATCTCCTCGCCTGTCCGCTGGGATCAGTGCATGTCGAGCTTCACCGACGCAGGTATCAGCGGCATGATCGAACTCGCCCCCGCCGGGGCGCTCACGGGTCTCGCCAAGCGCGGACTCCGCGGCACGCCGACCGTGGCCGTCAAGACCCCCGAAGATCTCGATGCAGCGGCTGAGCTGCTGAACGGAGCAGCCGCATGAGCATCACCCTGAAGCAGGCCACCGGCCCCCAGTACACGCGCATCCTCGCCTACGGTGCGGCGCGCGGTGAGAACGCCGTCCCGAATGATGACCTCATCGAACCGATCGACTCCAGCGATGAGTGGATCCGTCAGCGCACCGGCATCATCACCCGCACGCGGGCCAACGCCGAGACCAATGCCATCGACCTCGCCGCGGATGCGGGCGCTGAGGCGATCGCCACAGCCGGCATCCCGGCATCCGACGTCGATCTGGTGATCGTCGCGACGATCAGCAACCCGAAGCAGTCGCCCTCGGTCTCTGCGATCGTGGCCGACCGCGTCGGCGCGAACCCCGCCGCGGCATACGACGTCAACGCCGCCTGCGCCGGTTACGCCTATGCCATCGCCCAGGCGGATGCGCTGATCCGCGCCGGTGCGGCACGGTACGCCCTCGTCATCGGCACGGAGAAGCTCTCCGACATCGTCGACCCGACCGACCGCAGCATCTCCTTCCTTCTCGGTGACGGTGCAGGAGCTGCGCTCATCGGGCCCAGCGAAACCCCCGGCATCGCACCCGCGATTTGGGGCTCAGACGGTTCGAAGGCCGGAGCGGTCGGCATGAACCATACGCTCACCGAGTACCGCGACGGCGATGGCGAGATCCCCTGGCCGACGCTCCGACAGGAGGGCCAGACGGTTTTCCGCTGGGCCGTCTGGGAAATGGCGAAGGTCGCCCGCCGTGCGATCGAGGCCGCGGGCATCGAACCCGGCGACCTGGCCGCCTTCATCCCCCACCAGGCGAACATGCGCATCATCGACGAATTCGCCAAGCAGCTGAAGCTGCCTGAGACGACCGTCATCGCGCGAGACATCGAGACGACGGGCAACACGTCCGCGGCGTCCATCCCGCTCGCCAGCCACCGCCTGATGGCGGAGCACCCGGAGCTTTCCGGGGGTCTGGCGCTGCAGATCGGCTTCGGCGCGGGCCTCGTTTTCGCAGCGCAGGTCGTCGTCCTCCCCTGATCCGGCCCGCCGGTTCCCTAAACTGTTCATCGGTTCCGAATACAACCCGCAAGAAAGAGGAAAACCACATGGCTTTCACCCAGGATGAGGTCCTCGCCGGCCTCGCAGAGCTCATCACCGACGAGACCGGCATCGACGCCTCGGAGGTCGCCCTCGAGAAGTCCTTCACCGACGACCTCGACATCGACTCGATCTCCATGATGACGATCGTCGTCAACGCCGAGGAGAAGTTCGGCGTCACGATCCCCGACGACGAGGTCAAGAACCTCAAGACCGTCAACGACGCCGTCTCCTTCATCGTCTCCGGCCAGGAGTGACATCTGACGGATGCCACCCCCGCTCTTCGCGGGGTGTGGCATCCGCCGCTTTCCCTTCACTCGAGAACACCCCGCTTTTCGTTCGACAAGGAACCCACACCCCATGACCAAGCGCATCGTCGTCACCGGCATCGGTGCCACCTCCGCCATCGGCGGTACGGCCCCCGAGAACTGGACCAATCTGCTCGCCGGCGTTTCCGGCGGCAAGTCCCTCGCACATGAGTGGGTGGCCGAACTCGGACTCCCCGTGACCTTCGCCGCGGAAGCGTCCGTGCGTCCGGAGGAAGTCCTTGCCCGTCCGGTGGCCAAGCGCCTCGACCCGTCATCGCAGTTCGCGCTCATCGCCGCCATGGAAGCGTGGGAGGATGCGGGCTCGCCTGATGTCGACCCCGAACGCCTGGGCGTCGATTTCGCCACAGGCATCGGCGGCGTCTGGACGCTGCTCGACGCCTGGGACACCCTCCGCGAAAAGGGCCCGCGCCGTGTCATGCCGATGACGGTGCCCATGCTCATGCCGAACTCCGCCGCCGGCAATCTCTCCCTCCACTTCACCGCCCGCGCCTTCGCGCGCACCGTGGCCTCGGCCTGCGCGTCGAGCACCGAGTCGCTCGTGAACGCCTACGAGCACCTCCAGGCGGGCCTGGCCGACGTCGTCATCGCCGGTGGAACCGAATCGGCCATCCACCCCATCACGATCGCCTCCTTCGCTTCCATGCAGGCGCTGTCCCGCCGCAATGATGACCCCGCGACCGCATCGCGTCCGTACTCCGTCGACCGCGACGGCTTCGTCATGGGCGAGGGCGCGGCCGTGCTCATCCTCGAGACCGAGGAGCACGCCAAGGCGCGCGGCGCCAAGATCTACGCCGAGCTCGTCGGCGGTGGCGTGACGGCGGACGCCTACCACATCACCGCGAATGCCCCCGAGGGCGCAGAGCGCGCAGTCAAGCTCGCTCTCGAATCCGCCGGGCGCACCCCGGACGACATCACCCACATCAACGCGCACGCGACCTCGACCCCGGTCGGCGACCCGAACGAGTACACGGCGTTGAAGAACGTCATCGGCGACCGCGTGCACGAGATCCCCGTCTCGGCCACCAAGTCCGCCACCGGACACCTGCTGGGCGGCACAGGAGCGCTCGAAGCGATCTTCGCGGTGCTCGCGATCCGCGACCGCATCGCGCCGCCGACGATCAACATCACCACGCAGGACCCCGAGATCCCGCTGCGCGTATCACGCGACGCCCAGGCGCTCGGTGACGGCCCACAGCTCGTGATCAGCAACTCGTTCGGATTCGGCGGCCACAACGCCGTCGTGGCGTTCACCGATTACGACGGCTGACCCGTCGCTCCAACGCTGAAGGTCCTGCCCTCGTCCGGGGTCAGGACCTTCAGCGTTGGAGCAGGATTCGCGTTCTCAGTTCCCAGGGTTCGTCACCGGCCTCCGATACTCGTGCCTCCCGCGCCGAGTCTTATCGGCCGCACTCACCCGACCTTGTGCAGCCAGACGACGCTGGCAGCATCACCGACGTTCCGGAAGGGCTCGAGCTCGTCATCCCAGGCAGATCCCAGAGCGACACCGAGTTCTCGCTGCAGTTCGAAAGCATCGCCCGCAGCGATCTCCATCGCATATCGGATGCGATCCTCCCCGATCACGACGTTGCCGGCCGCGTCGGTCTGCGCGTAGTGGATGCCGAGATCCGGAGTATGCATCCACCGGCCGCCGTCATTGCGCGCCGTGGCATCCTCGGTGATCTCGAAGCGCAGATGCTCCCAGCCGCGCATCGCCGTGGCCATCTGGGCTCCGGTGCCCGCGGGACCGTCCCAATAGAATTCGGTGCGTCGGGCGCCTTCGAGGACGGGCTGATCCGTCCAGTCGAAATTCACTGCACGACCGAGAGCGCGCCCGACAGCCCATTCGAGGTGTGGGCAGAGCGCGCGAGGCGCCGAGTGGACATACACCACTCCGCGTGCGTAAGCCGTCGCCATGATCTCTCCGTTTCGTCAGGTGCGTCTTCCCCTACGACCTGATCCACGAAGTGGCGGACGATATGCGGTTATGAGGCCATTCTCACCCAACATGCCCGCAATGACAAGCGTGCGGTCCGCTCACCACTGGTACAGCTTCTGGGTCCGTCCCGCGTCGACGATGCGCCAGTGATCGTGTTCGACCTGCGCGCCGGGCAGCTCGCGCCACTGCTGGGCGAGCGCGTCGAGCCTCTCTTCATCGGCGTCCGTCATCGTGTTGACGAAGACGCTGCGCACGGTCCATCCGAGTTCCAGGTAGACGGCCGCGCCGGGCGCCGCATCGCACAGCGCGACGAAGAAGTCGGCGGTGTCCGACAGTCGGGGGTCATCCGCATCATCGTCCACGGTGAGATGGCAGTCGTCGCCGATGTCGACCTGGATATCGATGCGTGTCTTCGAATCATCGCTGTGGGTCTCACCCCAGGCCGTCACGACGTCGAGGATCTCGGCGCTGGAGGCGGTGTCGGCCATCTGCACGGTGACGGAAGCGTATGCGCCGGAGTCGAACGTGCGCTCCCTGCTGATCTCATAGGCGTCGATGACGCCCGGCAACCCCTCGACCGCCGCAAGCATCGCAGATGCTTCCTCTGCTGCGCGCGGCCATTGCTCGCACCCGGACATGCCTACGGCGAGAACGGCGGAGACCGCAACAGCAACGGCGACTCGTGCAGGAGAACGACTTTTCACGGTGGAATCCTCCCATGCACGAATGGGGCCCGCGAATGCTCGCGGACCCCATCGGTGCAGTGACGTGCGGTGCTTATGCCTCGCTCATCGCGAGCTTGGCCTGCTGGCCCTTGGCTGCGTAGTAGGCAGCGCGAGCGGCATCCTTGCGGGCCTGCTCGGCGTAACCCGCCTCGAGGACATCCTGCGCGACCTCGAACTGCTCGTGCTGGTCGGTGCCGTTGTACTTCTCGATGTAGGCATCGAGCTCGGGGCCGGACTCCCACGACGTGATGAGGCAGTAGCGCGGCTCGGTGCCGTTGTGCGTCGCCGCGTGCCACAGGCGCTGCGTGTCGACGATGAGCTGTGCTCCGGCGGGAAGCGCGATGCGGTACTCGATGCTCGGGTCGGTGCGGTTCTCGCGCAGGACGAAGTAGCTGTCCTTGTCATCGGAGAGGTTGAAGAATCCGCGGACGACCCAGCCGGTGCCATCAGGGTTCAGACGGTTGTTGTCATCCTGGTGGAGGTTGTAGAGGCACTCACCATAGGGCGTGGGCTGCAGCTCGATGATGCGGCAGCGGCCGACGTTCGCACCCGGCTCCTGCGCGCGTGCGGTGAGGGTCGGAGCGATCGCGGTCTGGGAATCGATCCAGACGCCGTCCTTGTCGGTGCGCGGCGGCTTGTGGTTCCAGAAGCCGTTGCACTCGATCTCGCCCTTGGCACTGGCCAGCGGCGCGAAGCGGGTGTCGCCAGAGGACTTCCAGTCGACATACTCGATGTCGAGCCATTCCTTCGGGTCCATCTCCGCGCCGTAGCTGTCGAGGATGACGAAGCCCTTGTCTTCAAGCGCTGCAGATTTGATGTATCCCATGAGTTAGGTCATGTCCTTTCATCGCGGGCGAGCACGTTTTAACAAGCCCTGATAAGGCGATCCTAACAGGGGGCGCTGTACAGGCCGTGTGACACGACCGTGGAAATTCGACGGCGGCTAGACTCGTTCGGGGCGGTGCGCAGGTTTCCGCCGCTATGAGGAGCTGAAGCGAACACCATGGCCACCGCCACGAATGTCGAAGCGAACGCCGTCGGAACCATCCAGTGGCTGTCCGCACCCGAAACATCGATCGTCGTCCCCGTTTACCAGCGGCAGTACCGCTGGGACATCGGCGGGTGCGAGCGCCTCCTCTCCGATATTCGGGCCGTCGCCGGCGAGAACCAGACCCACCGGCACTTCATCGGTTCGATCCTCTCGGCCCAGGACTCCTCCGAGACCGATCTGATCCTCATCGACGGCCAGCAGCGCATCACCACGCTCATGCTCCTGGTCGCCGCCCTCCACCACTCGGTGCAGGAAGACGATCCGGCACTCGCCGCGGAGCTCGAGCGCGTGCTCGTGCGCGCGGATGATCCGTCGCGCACGAAGCTGCGCCCGCACGACGCCTGGGCGGACCTCTACGACTCCGTCGTGCTCGACCGCCGCTCCGACATCGACCGCGAGTCACGCTTCGACGACAACTACGCCTTCTTCCGCAGCCAGATCCATGCCGACGAGGTTCCGCAGATCTGGGCAGGTCTGCAGAAGCTCGAGCACGTCTCGATCACCCTCGGCGCGCAGGCCAACGCTCAGCAGATCTTCGAGAGCCTGAACTCGACCGGTGAGCCTCTGCGCGATCACGAGCTGATCCACAACTACATCCTGATGGGTCTGACGCACGCCGAGCAGCTCGACGTCGAGAATCGGTTCTGGTTGCCCATCGAGCAGCACACCGGTGAGATGATCGGCGCCTTCTGGCGCCATTATCTCGTCATGACCACCGGGCGTGAGATCGCTGCGAATGGTGAGCATGGAGTGTACAGCGCCTTCCGACGTTCCTTCCCTCGCGTCGACGCCGAGCACCTGCAGTCGGATGCCGCGACCTGGCGTCACTTCGCCGAGATTTACGGCGCGCTGCTCGAGCCCGCTCTCGAAAACGACGAGAAGATCCGCCGACACCTCGAGGGGGTGAACACGTTCGGCCGCTCGGCCTACCCGCTCGTGCTGCGGAGCCTCAGCGAGTACCGACGCGGGCTGACGACGCGCGCCGAGCTCATCGAGTCGCTCGAGTGGATTCAGGCGCTCTATCTTCGGCGCGCCCTGGTCAGCCTTCCGATGGAGCGCCTGATCGCACGTCTGTGCCGAGCCCGCGATGAGAGTCGTGATGCTTTCATGCGGGCCGTCGCTCGCATCACGCCTTCGGATGAGCGGGTCGCTGCCGTGCTGAAGTATGTGGAGCTCCCCCATGCCGCCTACATCCTCAGCCGGATCGAAAACGTCGACGATGCGACCGATTTCGACGTCGAGCACATCGTTCCACTGTCGCCGGGCGATTCCTGGTCGGGCGACGGCATCCGCACCTGGCGCGACTACACCGAGGACGAGCAGAACAGCCACCGCGCCCTTGCCCCGACGCTGGGCAACCTGACGCTGCTCGAACAGCCTCTGGCGGAGCGGGCCTTCGGAGCATCCTTCGCAGACAAGCGCGACACGGCATATGCACGAAGCGCCGTGCCCGCCACGCACGCCCTGATAGACCAGGAAGCTTGGGGAACCGCCGCAATCGCCCAACGGACTCGCGATCTCACTCAGCTCCTCCTGGAGACCTGGGCACGCCCGGCGCTCCCGGAGATCGACGATGACGGGCTGACACCGGTGCTCGACGCGGTGCGCCGTCGCGGCTGGCCGGCGGGCTGGGACCGCGAATTCGACTACGTCGAGTACCGGGGCGAGCACTGGGAGATCAAGGACGTCCGCGCCCTGTTCAACCGCATCTTCCGACGTGCCTGGACGGATGACCCCGCGGCAGCGCTGGCCTATTGCGCCGCCCACGGCGGGCCGATCTACGACCGCATGGCGTGGAAGGGCCAGTGGGACCGCCTCGATGACGCGAATTTCCTCTACATGGGCTGGGACTCCAACTACATGATGAACGCCCTTCAGGGCGTGCTCGAGGAGTCCAGAATCGGCGCCGAGGTGTTCGTGAAGTACTCCTACATCGGGAACGTGATGTGATGGCCAAGAACAGTCCCATGCACCTGCCCGTGCTGCCCGACCTCACGGCGGATCCATTCGACCAGGCTTTCGCCGACATGTCGCTCGGCTGGGACGACGACGCACCCCAGATCTGCGAGTGCGACCACGGCGATGACGAGGGCTACGCCCCCTGCGGACGCCGTGCGAAGTGGCGCGTCACGATCGATTGCACGTGCGGTGAGGACCACCCGCGCACCGTCGAGCTGCTGTGCACGAAGTGCCTGAAGACGGCGCGCAAGGACCTCGGCGCCGAGGCCATCACGGCTCGACCGCTCTGAGGCGGCTAGCGGTGGGGCCGGTGGGACTTGAACCCACGGATCGTCGAGTTATGAGCTCGCTGCCTTGACCAGCTTGGCTACGGCCCCGCGACTACTCACTTTACTGGCTCTTCGGACATTCGGTGGGGGTGAGGCGCGCCGGGTGAGGTCGGGCGGGTAGGGGTCGAGGTCCCCGAGGATCAGAAGCGCTGACTATCTGATTGACCACGAGGACCTCGACGTGTTTCAACATACTTCGGCGTGCCCTGATACGCGCTCCATTACCGCCCCGTGTTCCCGCTGCGACCTCCTGCTCGGCCTCGAGGGCGTGCAGGTTGAACACGTCGACCGCGACGACGCATTGATGGTCGTGACGGTCTCGACACCCCCGCAGCCGACTGGATGCCCGGCGTGCGGGGTGATCGCGACAGGCCGGGGACGCCGACCCCGTGTGCTCCATGACGTGCCGGGTGTCACCCGGGTTCGGGTGCTGTGGCGACAACGGATCTGGCGGTGCGACGATACCGACTGCGCGAAGAAGACGTTCGTGGAACAAGTCCCCAGCCTGGTTGCTGCCCGTGGGTCCATCACCCATCGCGCCATCGCGTGGGCGATCAGGCAGCTGCGCCACGAACACGCGACCATCCAGGGGCTTGCCCGCCAGCTGGGGACATCGTGGAAGACGGTATGGCGGGCGGTAGTGCCCGAACTGGAGCGCATGGCTGCTGACCCGGCGCGCTTCGAGGGTGTGAGTACCCTTGGCGTTGATGAGCACATCTGGCACCATGTCGACCCGCGCAAGCAGAGTCCGAAAGAGCTGACCGGGATGGTCGACCTCACCCGCGACGAACACGGCCGCGTGCGCGCCAGGCTGCTGGATCTCGTGCCCGGCCGGTCAAGGAAGGCGTACGCGACCTGACTCCAGCAACGTGGCGATGCATTCCGCCGCCGCGTGAAGGTGGCCGCGCTTGACCCGTTCGCCGGGTACAAGAACGCCATCGACGATGAACTCGAAGACGCCGTCGCGGTGTTGGACGCGTTTCATGTCGTCAAGCTCGGCACCGCTGCTGTTGACGAGGTCCGCCGCCGGGTCCAGCAGACCACCCTGGGGCATCGTGGCCGCAAGGGCGACCCGCTCTACGGCATCCAGACCATCCTCCGCGCAGGAAGGGAGAACCTCACCGAGAAACAGCACGCCCGACTCCAAGCGGCGTTCACCCACCGGGAGGAACACGTTGAGGTGGAAGTGGCCTGGCACTGCGCCCAACAGCTACGCGACGCCTACCGGCAAGCAGACCTGACCGCCGGGCGCGTCACCGCCACGACCGTCGTTGACACGTTCCACACCTGTCCTATCCCCGAAATCGCCCGGCTCGGCCGGACACTCCGCCGGTGGCGCGACGCGTTCCTCGCGTACTTCACCACCGGCCGCGCGAACAACGGCGGCACCGAAGCCATCAACGGCATCATCGAGCTCCACCGCCGCCTCGCCCGCGGCTTCCGCAACCGCGACAACTACCGCCTCAGAATGCTCCTCGCCGCCGGCGGACTGACCCCATGACCCCCACCGAATGTCCGAAGAGCCACTTTACTGGAGCCGTGAGGCCTGCTGATGCGTGCCGCGGTGCACGTGATAGATCTCGGCGTTGTCGATGATCCCTGCCCGCTCCTCGTCACTCAGCTCGCGCCGGACCTTTGCCGGGACGCCGGCGACCAACGAACCGTCGGGGATGACGGTGCCACCCAGGATCACGGCTCCCCCGGCGACGAGGCATCCCCGACCGATGACGGCTCCGCTGAGGACGACGGCGCCCATCCCGATGAGCGAGCCGTCGCCGATCGTGCAGCCGTGCACGACCGCGTTGTGCCCGATCGAGACGTTCTCCCCGATCGTGACGCCGTGGTCGCTGTCGACGTGGACCGAGACGTTGTCCTGCACGTTACTGCCGCGACCGACAGTGATCGGCGCGGAGTCGCCCCGCAGGACCGCGTTGTACCAGACGCTGGATCCGGCTTCGAGGGTGACGGCGCCGACGATGCGTGCACCGTCTGCCACGAAGGCGTCTTCCGCGATGCTCGGAGCCGACTGGGCAAGGGCGAGAACGGATGCTGACGAGGAGATACTCATGAGGTGAGACTACCCTCACTTCCGCGTGATTACGCGGATATTCGGGGCATTAAGCCGAGCCTCAGCTTCCTTGCGGAATCTTTCAGGCCGAGTACCGTTGTATTCATCAGGCACGACTTGAGAACTTTCGGAGGAGAAAAAAATGAGCAAGGCAACCACCATCTCGACCACCGCCAGCGACCCCACCGTCGCCGCTGCAGCGGCCCAGTTCCTCTCGCCCCTCGTCCTCGGACTTCAGGCTCTGACGGTCAACGGCAAGCAGGCCCACTGGCACGTTCGCGGTGCGAACTTCGTCGGCATCCACGAGCTCTTCGACACGATCGTCGAGCACGCCGGCGCATTCGCCGATGAGGCCGCCGAGCGCATCGTCGCCCTGGGGCTTCCGATCGACGCCCGTGTGAGCGCGGTCGCCGCGAAGAACTCGACCGAGGTCCCGGCAGGATTCGCCCAGTCGACCGATCTCATCCGCAACATCATCGCCGACATCGACGCGATCCTCGTCGACACGAAGGCTGCGATCGAGGGACTCGACGAGATCGACCTCACCAGCCAGGATGTCGCCATCGAGATCATGCGCGGCCTCGAGAAGGACCGCTGGTTCCTCGTCGCCCACATCGCCGAGTAATCCGCGAACACCTCCGGGAAGGGCATCGGGATTCGTCCCGATGCCCTTTCGCGCTTCCTCAGGCGCTGTGCGTCACGCGGCCGGCGACCAGAGTCGCGGCGACGGGCATGCTGCGCAGCGTTGCGGCGTCTGCGGTGCGCGGATCAGCGCCGCAGAGCACGAGGTCCGCGCGATCGCCCGGCCGAACCGCACCCCGCACGCTCGCGACGATCGCCTCATCGACCGTGAGTCGCTCCTCCGAATGCCACGGATCGCGCTCGTCATCCGTGCGCAGCACGGCCGCGGCGATGGCCTGCCACGGATCCAGCGGTGCCACCGGAGCATCCGATCCCAGACGCAGACCTGCACCGACGCGCAACAGGGAAGCCATCGGGTAGCCGACAGAAGTCTGTGCCGCCCAGTAGCCGTCCACCAGGTCGCGGTCGTCGAGTGCGTGCTGCGGTTGGATGCTGGCGGTCAGACCCAGCCGGGCGATGCGCGCGAGATCCGCGTGGCGCACGAGCTGAGCATGTTCCAGGGTTCCGGTCGCGCCCGTGCTGGTCACAGCATCCAACGCCGATGACACTGCCCGGTCTCCGATCGCATGGACCGAGGCGGAGAGCCCCGCGCCGGTCGCACGGGTCAGCAGATCGACGAGTTCATCCCGGGCAATGGTGAGCACTCCGCGCCCGCCATGGTCAGGGTACGGATGCGCACATGCCGCCGTGCGAGTGCCGAGCGACCCGTCGGTGATGATCTTGAGCGATCCGACGGTGATGAGTCCGCCCGAGTCCGCCATGATGTCGCCCGTTCTCAGCCCCGCGCCGATCGCACGGTCGAGGTGCTCGGGGTAGACGGCGAACTCGACGCGTTGCGTCAGCAGCCCCGCGGCGCTTCGACGTTCCCATGCCTCGACGTTCCAGGCCATGTCGAAATCGACGATGCCCGTCACGCCGCGCGAGGCCGCAATGGCCATGGCCCGCGCCACGGCCTCATCGGCGTGGGCCGGATCCGCGGCGTTCACGCGTCGGGAAATCTCGAAAGCATCCTGTTCGCGCAGCATCCCATCCGGCGAGGTGAACCCCTCGCGGGCGAGGGCCGCCGAATTGAGCCAGACGCTGTGCACGTCGGCGTTGATCAGATAAGTCGGGACCGCGCCCGTCTCCTGATCAAGCACTCCGAGGGACGGCGCATCCGACCAAAGGGCATCTCGGAAACCCGTTCCGATTCTCCGCCCATCGGCGAGCGGAGCCACCGTGGCCATCCGGCGGGCCGCCTCCGCGGCGGAGGTGGCCTCGCCCAGCGATTCTCGCTCGGCAGCCAGCGCCCACTGCACGGTGTGCACGTGGTTGTCCCACAATCCCGGCATCAGCCAGGCGCCCTCGGCATCAAGAACAACGCCACGAGATCTGAGCGCCCCCATCGGGGCGATATCGACGATGCGCCCAGATTCCAGCAGCACGTCAACCGGCTCGTCATCCATGAGGAACTCTCGCCCGGGGCCGACGATCCGTGCGGCTCTGATCACCGCCGGGGCATCACAGGTCGCCGCCATGCTCATGCCTGACAGCGCGGGCACCAATAGAGCTTGCGCGCGCCGAGCTCCTCGAGCACGATCTCCGTCCCGCACAACCGGCAGGGAAGGCCGGCACGGTGATACACCCAGTGCCGATCATCGCGTCGGGCCATCGCCGCACGGTAGTCGGCGCCGGTGAGGCCGTCCATGGTCATCATCTGCCCGGTCTCGACGCCGATGGGCAGCAGGTAGGCCCAGTCGACCCACAGCTGGCGCACGATGTCCTCGGGGATGTCCTTCCCCTTGATGTGCGGGTTCAACCGTGCTCGGAAGAGCATCTCGGCACGGTAGACGTTGCCGATTCCACTGACCACGGCCTGATCCATGAGCAGGAGCGCGATGGCGGTGCCGCGTTTGCGAACGGCGCGCACGAAGCGCTCCTCGTTCTCGGCGGGATCGCCCACGAGCGGGTCCGGTCCGAGCTTGGCGACGGATGCGAGCATCTCATCGGGGGTCTGCAGCACGCATGCTGTCGGGCCGCGAAGATCGGCCGCGGTGATATCGGTCATGAGGCGCAGACGCACCTGTCCGACGACCGGCGGCGGCCATTCGAGGTCGTCCTCGGCGAGTCCGCGGGTGTCCTCGGACATGCGCACGTGCACGCGGGAGCGGCGGGGAGCCCCGATCGATGAGAGCGAGTTCTCGCCGTCGTCGTCCATGATCGATTCGTCACCGTCGAGATCGGTGCCGCGCTGGTTCGTCTGTCCCATCCGTCCGTTCGCCGAGGCGATGGTCGGATCGAGCAGAATCTCCCCCGCGAAGTCCCAAGCCCCGTAGAGCCCGAGGTGCACACGGAGCCAGAGATCTCCCTCGGTCTCGAGGAACATCTGCTTGCCGACGGCTTGGACGCTGATCGCTTCACGCCCGTCGAGCAGCTCGGCGCCCTCCGCGAAACGCCCCTGTGGGCTGGAAGCGCTCAGCGCCTTGCCGATGAAGTTCCGGTCGAACTGGCGGGCGATGCGATGGACGGAATGACCCTCGGGCATATCAGGCGCGGGGGTCCGGAAGCAGGGTGCCGTCGTTCTCGAAATCGGCGATCTGGCCGATGCGGCGCACGTGGCGCTCGTCACCGGGGAACGGCGTCGCGATGAAGCGCTCGATGAAGGAGACGACCTCATCGAAGCTGTGCTGGCGCGCACCGATCGAGATGACGTTGGCGTCGTTGTGCTCGCGGGCGAGCTCGGCCGTCGAGAGGTTCCAGACCAGCGCCGCACGGATGCCTGCAACCTTGTTGGCCGCGATCTGCTCGCCGTTGCCGGATCCGCCGAAGACGACTCCGAGAGCCTCGACGCCGGCCGCCTGATCTGCGACGACAGCTTGCGCTGCGCGGATGCAGAAGGACGGGTAGTCGTCGACGGCGTCGTATTCGATCGGCCCGTGATCGACCACATCATGACCGGCTCCGCGCAGGTGCTCCTGCAGCTGAGTGGAGAACTCGAGTCCGGCGTGGTCGGTGGCGATATGGATGCGCATACGCTCCATCCTAGAAGGCCCGCGCATCGCGCATCAGGGAGCGAGTCCGGCCGCGGCGGGCTTGAAACCGAGACGGACGTTCTCGCAGTCACCGGGTCGGGAGATATCGGGCCACGGTCCGAGCGCGGTCGCGTGAGGCCGCTCGGCGGCCGGCGTTCCCTCGAGGCGTTCGACGACCAGATCCACGAGTCCGGCGACGAACGCCGGGTGCGTGCCCGGCGTCGCCGTGCGCACGGCGGGGAGCCCTACGGCCTTGGCGCTGTCGAGCGCCTCGGTGTCGAGGTCCCACAGCACCTCCATGTGGTCGCTGATGAACCCGAGTGGGACGATGACGACCGCCTTGGCGCCGGCTTCGGGCAGGGTCGCGATCACATCGTTGATGTCGGGTTCCAGCCACGGCTGGCTCGGCGGACCCGAGCGCGACTGGAAGACGAGCTGCCACGGAACGGTCGCGCCGCCGGTGACGACGCCGAGGTTCTCGATGATGTGCGCGGCGACGGCGCGGTGCTGCGCGGCATAGGCGCCGCCCTCGCCCCAGTCGACGTCGCGCGGGCCGGAGCGCTCTGCGTCGGCCGTCGGGATGGAGTGCGTGGTGAAGAGGACGTGGATGTCGGATGCTGCGATCCCCTGCTCGACGAAGCGGCTCACCGCTTCGTCGACGCCTTCCTGGAAGGGCTGCACGAATCCGGGGTGGTCGAAGAAGAGACGCACCTTGTCGGCGGTGGCGACCGAACCGAGGTCGTTCTCGGTCATGACACGCGCGATGTCCTCGCGATACTGACGATCGCTGGAGTAGGAGCTGTAAGCGCTGGTGGCCAGCACGAGAAGCGTCGAGTGCCCATCGGCGACCGCGGCGGTGAAGGCGTCGTCGAGGTAGGGGGTCCAGTTGCGGTTTCCCCAGTAGACCGGCAGGTCGATGCCGCGATGCGCGAGTTCCGCTTCGAGCGCCGACTTCAGCTCGCGGTTCTGTTGATTGATCGGGCTCACACCGCCGAAATGACGGTAGTGGACGGCTACTTCCTCGAGTCGTTCATCCGGGATGCCGCGTCCTCCGGTGACATTGCGGAGGAACGGGATGACGTCTTCCTGCCCCTCCGGTCCGCCGAAGCTCGCGAGGACGAGGGCGTCGTACGGGACCGGGGTCTCCACGAATGCGGCGCCACCGGCGGCCGCTTCAGACGCGAACGGAACGACATCAGGAACGATTGCACTCACCCCTCCATCCTCCCACTTCCCGATGCCGCCGATGGCCGCTCCTGGCGTAGGCTGTCAGGGTTGCCGTCGGCGCCAGCCGCGTCGAAACTCGGCCGCACCCCGAACCCTTGGGAGAAAAAGCTGTGCCTGGAGAGAACCTGACCCGTATCGAGGCGCAGGAGCGCCGAGCGATCGTCGACACCCAGTCGTACGAGATCTCACTCGATCTGACGAAGGGCGCCGAGGTCTTCGGATCCCGCAGCGTCGTCCGCTTCACCGCCACGCCGGGGAGCTCCACGTTCATCGATCTGATCGCGCGCGATGTGCGCGAGATCTCGCTCAACGGCGAGCTGATCGCACCGGACGAGGTCTTCGCCGACTCGCGCATCGCACTGTCCGGCCTGCAGGCCGAGAACGTGCTCGTCATCGATGCCGACTGCGAGTACACCAATACCGGTGAGGGCCTGCACCGTTTCGTCGACCCCGTCGACGGTGAGGTGTACCTCTACTCGCAGTTCGAGGTTCCGGATTCCCGTCGGGTCTTCGCGGTGTTCGAGCAGCCCGATCTGAAGGCGACGTTCCAGTTCACGGTCACCGCACCCTCGGCGTGGAAGGTCGTCTCGAACTCCCCCACCCCCGAGCCGATCGTCCATGACGACGTCGCGACGTGGGGCTTCGCGCCGACCCCGCGCATCTCGTCGTACATCACGGCGCTGGTCGCCGGCCCCTACGAGGCGACCTTCTCCGAGCTCACCAGCTCCGACGGCCGCGTGATCCCGCTCGGCGTCTACGGCCGCAAGAGCCTGTGGGAGCACCTCGACGCCGACTACATCTTCGACAAGACCCGCGAGGGCTTCGCCTACTTCGAGTCGAAGTTCGGCGTCGCGTACCCGTTCGAGAAGTACGACCAGCTCTTCGTCCCCGAGTTCAACGCCGGTGCCATGGAGAACGCGGGCGCCGTCACGTTCACCGAGACGTACGTCTTCCGCAGCAAGGTGACGGATGCTGTCAAGGAGCGCCGCGTCGTCACGATCCTGCACGAACTCGCCCACATGTGGTTCGGCGACCTCGTCACGATGAAGTGGTGGAACGACCTCTGGCTGAACGAGTCCTTCGCCGAGTGGGCGTCCACGATCGCCACTGCCGAGGCCACGGAGTGGACCGAGGCGTGGACGACGTTCAACGCGATGGAGAAGACCTGGGCCTACCGCCAGGACCAGCTCCCCTCCACGCACCCGATCGTCGCGGAGATCAATGACCTCGAAGACGTCTACGTCAACTTCGACGGCATCACCTATGCCAAGGGCGGATCGGTCCTCAAGCAGCTCGCCGCCTGGGTCGGGATCGACGCGTTCTTCGCGGGCGTCGGCCAATACTTCCAGAAGCATGCCTGGGGCAACACCGAGCTGAGCGATCTGCTCGGCGAGCTCGAGGCCACCAGCGGCCGCGATCTCACCACCTGGTCGCAGAAGTGGCTCGAGACGGCGGGCGTCAACACGCTGGCCCCGGTCATCGCCGAAGACGCGGATGGTCTGATCTCGCGTTTCGCGATCACGCAGACGGCGCCCGCCGACTACCCCACGATCCGCCCGCACCGCCTCGGCATCGGTCTCTACGATGTCATCGACGGCGCGCTCACCCGCACGCACTACGAGGAAGTCGACGTCGACGGCGATCGCACCGAGATCCCGGAGCTCCAGGGCCACAAGCGCCCCGACCTCGTTCTCCTCAACGACAAGGATCTCGCCTACGCGAAGATCCGCCTCGATGAGCGTTCGCTGGCCACCGCGATCGCGCACCTGGGCGAGATCGCCGACCCGCTGGCCCGCTCGCTCGTCTGGGGCGCAGCCTGGGATCAGACCCGCGACGCCGAGATGCCGGCATCCGCATACATCGATCTCGTGCTCGGAAACATCGGACGCGAGACCGAGTCGACGACCGTCCGCACCACGCTCGCGCAGCTGCGCACGGCGGCCAACCAGTACGTCGCGCCGGCGCAGCGCGACGCGGCCCGCGCGAAGATCGCCAACGGGCTGTGGGAGCTCGCCGAAGGCGCAGCCGCCGGCAGCGACAGCCAGCTGCAGTTCGTCACCGCCTTCGCCGCTTCGCTGACCGACGCCGAGCAGGCGGGCATCATCGGCCGTCTGCGCTCCGGCGAGGATTCCCTCCCCGGGCTCGAGATCGACACCGACCTGTCGTGGCAGCTCCTCGTGGGACTCGCCTCGATCGGTGCGACGGATGCCGCGGCGATCGAGGCCGCACTGGCCGCGGACAACACCTCCAAGGGGGCCGAGTTCGCCGCGCAATCACGTGCGGCGCTGCCGACGTCCGCCGCGAAGCAGTCCGCATGGGCCTCGTTGATCGACAGCGCCGATCTGCCGAACACGATCGTCCGTTCCTCGGCCGCTGGGTTCGTCCACCCGAACAGCACCGAGGTGCTCGGCGAGTTCGTTCCGCGCTACTTCGAGATGCTGCTTCCGGTCTGGGAATCGCGTACCTACCAGATCGCCAGCTACCTGATCGTCGGACTGTACCCGACCCCGCTGGCCAACGCTGAGCTGCGGGATGCGACCCGCGCGTGGCTCGCCGAGAACACCGACGTCGCCCCGGCGCTGCGTCGTCTCGTGAGCGAGGGACTGGCCGACGTCGAGCGCGCCCTGGCCGCCCAGGTTCGCGATGCGGAAGAGGACGAAACCCAGGACTGACCTCTTCGGCACGGAATCGAGCGGGCCTCGGACGCGGCGCACAGCCGCATCCGAGGCCCGCTCGCTAGGATCGGAGCGTGAGCACCGTCCCGTTCGAGATCGCGCCCGAGCCCCGCTCGTTCCCGCTGTGGCTGGAAGAGACCCTCGGCTCGTTCTTCCGCTGGCTGGCCGAGGCCGGTGCCAACATGGCGCACGTGCTCGCAATCCTGGTCGTGAGCGTCGTCATCGCGTTCCTCCTGCGGCTCGCGATCCGCAGGATCGTGCGGCGCATCGTCAACAGTGCCAAGGTCAAGGCGAACGTCGACGACACGCAGGCGCTCGAGCGCTCGCCCCTGGCCGATATGCGGCTCGTCCAGCGCACGCGAACACTCGGTACGATCCTGCAAAACATCGTCAATGTCGTGATCGCGATCGTCGCTCTGGTGATGATCACGACGCGGCTCGCACCCGACCTGGTCGGTTCGCTCACGCTGCTGACCGCAGCGGTCGGCGCCGGCCTCGGCTTCGGCGCGCAGAACATCGTGAAAGACGTTCTCAACGGTCTGTTCATCGTCGCGGAAGACCAGATCGGCATCGGCGACATGGTCGACATGGGTCTCGCCACGGGCGTCGTCGAGTACGTCGCCGTGCGCATCACGCACGTGCGCGATGTCAACGGCACGCTCTGGTATGTCCGCAACGGCGAGGTCACCCGCATCGGGAACATGTCCCAGGGGTGGGCGCGGGCGATCGTCGACATCGGAGTCCCGGCGAACGCGGATGTCCCCGAGGTCGAGACTGCGCTCCTCGCTGCCGCCGACAAGCTCGCCAAGGATCCGAAGTGGCGAACCCGAATCATCGAACGTCCCGAGGTCTGGGGCATGGAGTCCGTCGAGGGCGAAGCGCTGATCATCCGCGTGGTCATGAAGACGCGCGCGAACGCCATGGATGATGCCGCCAGAGAGCTGCGGATGCGGCTGAAGGGAGCGGTCGAAGGACTCGATCTCGCAGTCCCCTCTCTCGAGTCGGTGACGCCGACGGGCATCGCCGGCGCACGCCGCGTGCGCGGAGCGAACCCACCGCACACCCGTCCGAATTCGGTCACCGGCGTTCCCCCCGCACGAGGCATCTGGCGCAAGAAAGACCCGAAGCCCCCGAGCGCACCGAAGGACAATGCATGACGTTCTACGACGAGGTCGGCGGATACGCCACGTTCGAGAGGATCGTTGACGGCTTCTACCGGGAAGTGGCGCTCGATCCCGTGCTCAAGCCCATGTACCCCGAGGAGGATCTCGGTCCGGCCGCGGAGCGCTTCACGCTCTTCCTCGTCCAGTACTGGGGCGGGCCCACGACGTACGGTGAACGACGGGGTCATCCGCGGCTGCGGATGCGCCATATGCCGTTTCGCGTCGACTCGGATGCCCGCGACCGGTGGCTGCGCTGCATGCGCACCTCTCTCGACGAGATCCAGCTCTCCCCTCTGCACGATGCAACGCTCTGGGACTACCTGGATCGAGCTGCGCATGCCATGGTGAACACCATGGAGCATCCGGGCATCCGCCCGACGCCCGCGGGGCGCACCGAGCTCCCGACTCGTGAAGTCAGTCAGGATTCGACGGAGAACACATGACGCACAGGCCCCTGTCCACCGACGTTCTCGTCATCGGCTGGGGGCTGTCCGGCCTGGTCGCGGCTACGGAAGCCGTCGCCGCCGGCAGACGCGTCGTGATCGTCGATCAGGAGCCGAGGAGCAATCTCGGCGGGCAGGCGTGGTGGTCCTTCGGCGGCCTGTTCCTCATCGACTCGCCCGAGCAGCGACGCATGGGGGTCCATGATTCCCTCGAGCTCGCACAGGACGACTGGTTCGGCAACGCCGCATTCGATCGCGATGAGGACCATTGGCCCCGCGAATGGGCCGGCGCCTATCTGGATTTCGCCGCCGGTGAGAAGCGCGCCTGGCTGCGCTCCCTCGGCATCGGCTTCTTCCCTGTCGTCGGTTGGGCGGAGCGCGGCGGTTACGGCGCCATCGGCCCCGGGAACTCCGTTCCGCGATTCCACATCACCTGGGGAACCGGACCGGGCATCGTGGCGCCCTTCTCGGATGCTGTGCACCGGGGCGAGGACGATGGTGTCATCACCGTCCTGCCTCGACACCGGGTGACCGAGCTCCTGAGCGATGATGGTGCTGTGGTGGGTGCCCGTGGTGTCCGGCTCGTCGACTCCCCCGCTCCCCGCGGCGTCGAGAGCGCGCGGGAGCGCGTCGGCGACTTCGAGATCCGCGCGGGTGCGACCATCATCGCGTCGGGCGGGATCGGCGGGAACCACGACCTCGTTCGCGCAGCCTGGCCAGCACGTCTGGGAACGCCGCCCGCGCGCATGCTCTCCGGCGTTCCGTCCTATGTCGACGGATCCATGCAGGCGGTCTCCACTGCGGCGGGAGCGCACCTGGTCAACGGCGATCGCATGTGGCACTACGTGGAAGGCATCTCGAACTGGGATCCCGTCTGGCCGAGCCATGGCATCCGAATCCTGCCGGGGCCGTCCTCCCTCTGGCTCGATGCGACAGGCAAACGGCTTCCCGTTCCTCTCTACCCGGGATTCGACACGCTGGGCACGCTCGAGCATCTGCGCATCACCGGGCACGATCATTCCTGGTTCATCACGACGAGGCGGATCGTCGAGAAGGAGTTCGCCCTCTCCGGCAGCGAGCAGAACCCCGACCTGACGGGCAAGGACGTCGGCCTCCTCCTGAAGTCTCGGCTGGCGAAGGGACCGACAGGACCAGTCCAGTCGTTCCTCGACGAGGGTGAGGACTTCATCGTCGAGGACGACTTCGAAACGCTACTCCGTCAAATGGCCCGTCATGCCGGCGGTGATGTGCTCGATGTCGATCAAGTGCGCCGCGAAGTCCGCGCCCGCGATGCACAGATCACCAACGGTTTCGGTAAAGACGCGCAGATCTCAATGCTGCGCGCGACGCGGTCCTACCGGGGAGACCGCCTGATCCGCACCGCCGCTCCCCACCGACTCACAGATCCGGGCGCCGGGCCGATGATCGCGGTGAAGTTGCACATCCTCACGCGCAAGTCGCTCGGCGGGATCAAGACCGACCTCGACGGACGAGCCCGTGATGAGCATGACACCGTGATCCCCGGCCTGTTCGCTGTGGGGGAAGCCAGTGGCTTCGGAGGCGGTGGTGTGCATGGCTACCGCGCATTGGAAGGCACATTCCTCGGCGGTTGCCTGTTCTCGGGCCGCCAGGCGGGGCGCGCAGCAGCGCGCTGATGTCTCAGGATTCGCCTCCGGTCAGGCGCACCGCCGTGAGGCCCGTGGCCATCGGTCCCCTGGCCAGCACATGTCCGCGGGAGAACGCGAGCCGGTGCCAGCGTCCCGCGGACGTGACCCTCACCTGCTCCTCACCGGAGATGAAGCCGAACGCATGAGCGGCGAAGGCCACACCGCGCGGGAGACCGAGAAGATCTTCATCCGGCTCGCCCCAGATCGACGCTCGAAGGGAACGGACCGCTTCTTCCCCGGACCCGGCCCCCGCACCGCGTGCAACGGCGCTGATCCCCCATTGCGCGCGCTGCGCGACCGTGGAGGCCTCGAGATCGCCTGCGGGCTCCCAGCCCCCGCGCGGAGGCGAGATCCCCGCCCAGGAGGGCGACAAGCCGCTCTCCGGCAGCACCAGCATCCTCTTCTCGTCCTCGTCCGCCATGAGTTCATCGATCACGAGATCGCAGACCAGCTCAGGATCCGCGCGGACGATCCGCATCGCGAGGATCGTCGGGGTCTGATCGAACAGCCCCTGCGGGGCCAGTGCCGGCGCCGTCAGAGCGAGCACTCCCCCGGACGCCTGCAGCCGAATGCCCTCATCCGAGGCCTTCCGTGCTCGGCCCACGAAGGTCAGGACATCACGGGCCGTATCGGGATCGGCGAGGAGGAGGCGTGCAGACACAGGATCTAGACTACCGATGAGGCGATCATCGGTCGCAGAAAGGGCCGGCATGACCGCAGAAGCCGAGGCACGGCAATCCGTCCAGAACCTGCTCGATGTCCTCGACCTCGATGAGACCCGCGCCCGCACCACCGAAGACATCTTCACCGGCCAGTCGCAGAGCATGCCGAGCGGACGGATCTACGGCGGTCAGGTGCTCGCGCAGTCGTTGATCGCCGCCGAGCGCACCATGCCGATCGAACGCGCGGCCCATTCGATGCACGGCTATTTCCTGCGTCCCGGGGACTCGGCCCAGGGCCTCACGATCGCGGTCGACCGCGTCCACGACGGACGCTCCTTCTCGACCCGGCGTTCGCAGGCGTACCAGAACGGTGTGCCGATCTTCTCCATGATCGCCTCGTTCCAGGACGAGGCCCCCGGCGTCGAGCATGCGGCAGCCATGCCAGACGGGGTCCCCGAGCCGGAGCATATCCCCTCCGACGAGGATCTGCTGCACGACGCCCACCCGATCACTCAGCGGCTCTTCAGCGAGCGCCCGGCAGACATTCGGCACGTGGAGTCACCGCTGTACGTGACCGCTGACGGCGCGAAGCAGGCCGGCCAGATGGTCTGGATGCGCATGCGCGCCCCGATGCCGGACGACCCGCGTCTGCATCGCGCCGCTCTCGCGTTCCTCAGCGACATGACCATCCAGGAGTCGATCCTGCGCGCCCACGGCATCCCGTGGTCGACGAGGGGGCTCAAGGTCGCCAGCCTCGACCACGCGATGTGGTGGCACCGTCCGGCGCGGGTCGACGAGTGGCTGCTGTACGTTCAGGAGTCGCCGAATGCGCGCGGCGGAAGAGGCCTGTCCACCGGTCGCATCTACACGCGCGAGGGTGTTCTCGTCGCCAGCGTCGCGCAGGAGATCATGATCCGCGTCCCCACGGACTGACAGTTCTCGGCCCCGTCGTCGACGGTCCGACGTCAGCGGTGCGCGTAGGCGATCGGCCGTCCGACATACGGGCCCCATACGCGCCGCATGTCTTCCGAGACTCGCACCGGCCGACCTGTGGCCGCATCCACGAGCACGATGACGGCCGTCGAGCGCGCGTAGAGGACGCGCGCGTCGTAGGAGGGATCGTTGAAGACCTCATAGCAGACCTCGACGCTGGATCCGCCGATCTTCCCGAACCACATCTGCACTTCGAGCGGACGACGTTGGTACGGCACCGGAGCGAGGTATTCGATCTCCTGGCGGGCGATGAGCGTCAGAACGCCCTGCTCGATGCCGGACTCGATCACGGCTGTCGGCGGGGCGTCCTCTGTGTCGTCCGCTTTCCAGAAGGCCCGCACACGTGCCTCTTCGAGCAGCTTGAGCATCGACGTGTTGTTCACGTGGTTGAACGCGTCGAGGTCGCCCCAGCGCAGATGTATCGGCAGGTGGAGACGGGCATCGGCCCCGGCGGATTCCGCCGGGGCCGATGCCATGTTCTCGTCAGTCACGCGTGAGCTTGCGGTGCGTGGAACGGTGCGGGTTCGCCGCATCGGGACCGAGGCGCTCGATCTTGTTCTTCTCGTACGACTCGAAGTTGCCCTCGAACCAGTGCCACTGGGCAGGGTTCTCATCCGTGCCCTCATAGGCGAGGATGTGCGTCGCGATGCGGTCCAGGAACCAGCGGTCGTGGGTGATGACCACGGCGCAACCCGGGAACTCGAGGAGTGCGTTCTCGAGCGAGCTCAGCGTCTCGATGTCGAGGTCGTTCGTCGGCTCGTCGAGCAGCAGCAGGTTGCCGCCCTCCTTCAGCGTCAGAGCGAGGTTGAGTCGGTTGCGCTCACCACCGGAGAGGACACCGGCCTTCTTCTGCTGATCCGGGCCCTTGAATCCGAACTTCGAGACGTAGGCGCGCGAGGGGATCTCGGTCTTGCCGACCGTGATGAAGTCGAGCCCGTCGGAGACGACCTCCCAGAGGTTCTTCTCGGGGTCGATGCTCGCTCGCGACTGGTCGACGTAGCTGATCTTGACCGTCTCGCCGATCTTGAGATCGCCGCTGTCGAGCGGCTCGAGGCCGACGATGGTCTTGAAGAGCGTCGTCTTGCCGACACCGTTGGCGCCGATGATGCCGACGATGCCGTTCGGCGGCAGGCTGAAGCTCAGGCCGTCGATCAGGACGCGGTCGCCGAAGCCCTTCTTGAGGTTCTTCGCATCGATGACCACGGAGCCCAGGCGCGGGCCCGCGGGGATCTGGATCTCTTCGAAGTCCAACTTCCGAGTGCGCTCGGCCTCAGCAGCCATCTCCTCGTAACGCGCCAGACGCGCCTTGGACTTGGTCTGGCGACCCTTGGCGCTGGAGCGGACCCACTCGAGCTCGTCCTTCAGACGCTTGGAGAGCTTGGCGTCCTTCTTGCCCTGGATCTCGAGGCGCTCGGCCTTCTTCTCGAGGTAGGTCGAGTAGTTGCCCTCGTACGGGTAGAGGCGTCCGCGGTCGACCTCGGCGATCCACTCCGCGACGTTGTCGAGGAAGTACCGGTCGTGGGTGATCGCGATGACGGCACCCTTGTAGGACTTCAGATGCTGCTCGAGCCAGAGAACACTCTCGGCGTCGAGGTGGTTGGTGGGCTCGTCGAGCAGCAGCAGGTCGGGCTTCTGTAGCAGCAGCTTGGCCAGAGCGACGCGGCGCTTCTCACCACCGGAGAGGGGCGCGATCGATGCATCCGCCGGCGGGGTGCGCAGAGCATCCATCGCCTGGGCCAGCTGGGAGTCGAGGTCCCAACCGTCGGCCGCGTCGATCTCCTCCTGCAGAACGCCCATCTCAGCCAGGAGCGAATCGAAGTCCGCATCCGGGTCTGCCATGAGGGCGGAGATCTCGTTGAAGCGGTCGAGCTTGGCCTTGATCGCGACGCCGTCCTGGATGTTCTCCAGAACCGTCTTGGACTCGTCGAGCTCCGGCTCCTGCATGAGAATGCCGACCGTGAAGCCGGGCGTCAGCTTCGCCTCGCCGTTGGACGGCTGATCGAGGCCGGCCATGATCTTGAGGATCGTCGACTTTCCAGCACCGTTCGGACCGACCATGCCGATCTTCGCTCCCGGCAGGAACGACATCGTCACGTCGTCGAGGATGAGTTTCTCACCCACAGCCTTACGCGCACGAACCATCGAGTAGATGTACTCTGCCACCGAAAACCGCTCCTTAAGTAGGCGTCGAGGATCGACACTCCAGCCTACCGGCTCTGGGTCACCAGTCGATCAGTCGGGTTTTTCCGATCAGGCAGCGCCCTTCGGCGAGCTGGTCGACGACAATGGTGACCGGATCACCGGTCGAAGGGCCCACCTGACCCACGAGGCACTCCGCATTCCCCCAGCGGACGGAGAACTGCAGGCTCTCGGCGGCGTTTCCGACCGTCGATGCGTCTTCCGTGACCTGCATGGCCGCCTTGTCGAAGCCTGCCGCCACCAGAGCATCGATATAGGCGCGCCCGGAGGCGCGCTGGTCTGAGGCCCAGACCTCGGCCGTCACGGATTGGAAGAGCGGCAGGTTGTCCTGCGCGGTTCCATCGGGAACCAGCGCAGGACCCGACGGGACCGCGGTGCCCTCCGGCACGGGTGCACTGATCGTCGCCGTCGGCTCCGGATCGCCCGTGAAGCCCAGGTCCGGGAGGAGGGAGCATCCGGTCAACACGAGCGCACCGGCCAGCAGCACTCCCGCTGCTGCGGAGATGGAACGTACAGGGCGAAGTCGACGAGGCACGCTCCGATCCTACGGCGCACCCCGCCGACCGTCGCTCATGATGCGTGCGCACTCGCACTGGATTCGCCGGCTCCGTCCCGCACCGATCTCACGCCGGCAAACGCCAGTCCTCGTCGGATTCGGAATTCTCAGCGGTATCGCGGCCGTCGAGCGCGACCTCCCCACCGTGTAGCTGCGAGCTCCCAGCCATGTGTCCTGCTGGATTCGAGGCCACTTCCGCCGAAGCCCCGGCGACGACGCGCGGGGATGCCGCCACGTAGGCGCTCGCTCCCCAACGCAAGTCGTGTCCGATCGAATCGGCATCGATGTCGGCACTGATCCCGCGGCGCTCGCCGCTCTCCCACTCGCGGAGCTTGAGCTTTCCCGTGACGATCACCGGGTGCCCCTGCCGCAGGGAAGACTTCGCATGCTCGGCGAGCTGGCGGAAGGCCGACACGTTGTACCAGTTCGTCCCGGCATCGACCCATTGGCCCGACTTGTTGTCGAAACGGCGCTGCGTGCTGGCCACGCGGAAGTTCACCACGGGCACCCCGGCGCTGGTGGTGTTCCGATTCGGATCGGCTGCAACACGCCCGAGAATCGTGACGCTGTCATTCATTTCGCTCTCCTTCGATCGTCCGGGACCCTGCCCGGATGCCTCCCAGAATGCGTTCCCGCCGGGTGACGCCATCGCCCAGAACCCGGGACATGTGCGCAAAGGCCCCGGCGCAGGGAATCGTGCAGAACGGGTGTCGGCGCAATGTCGGAAGCCCGTCCTACGGTCGTTGCGAACGGAGGAGCCATGACCAGCGCATTGAGAACACCATCACTCCAGCCGAACATCGACTCCCCGCGAGAGCATCTGGTCCGAGCATCCGATCGGCTCTGGCGGGTCGTCGAGAATGGCACCGAACGCATCATCGGGCACCTGCGCGTGATGTCCGCCGATGAGGGTCTTCGATATCGCGCGGAACGGCTGCACCGTCCGACCTCGACGTTCCGTCCCGTCGGCGACTTCTGGCGCGCAGACGACGCTGTGCAGTCGCTGCGCAATGGATGACTGTGCCCCCGGCAGGATTCGAACCTGCGACCGACGGATTAGAAGGCCGTTGCTCTTCCGCTGAGCTACGGAGGCGGACCTCTCTACGCTACCAGGGCGATGTCCCTGCCCTCGATAGAATGACCCCATGGTATCTGCGTCCGAGAACGACCGCCTTGTCTGGATCGATTGCGAGATGACGGGACTCGACCTCGCCGTCGATGAACTCGTCGAGATCGCCGTCGTCATCACCGATTTCGAACTCCGACCGGTCGACACGGGGTTCCAGGTCGTCATCAAGCCCAGCGACTCCGCTCTGGCGAATATGAACGACTTCGTGACGAACATGCACGAGACCTCCGGGCTCATCGAAGAGATCCCGAACGGCGTCTCGCTTGCCGAGGCCGAGACGCAGACGCTCGCGTACATCCGGCGGTTCGTGCCGCAGGAGCGCAAGGCTCCGCTCGCCGGCAACACGATCGGCACCGACCGCATGTTCCTCGCGAAATACATGCCGCAGATCGACCAGTACCTGCACTACCGCAACGTCGACGTCTCCAGTGTGAAGGAGCTCTCCCGCCGCTGGTACCCGCGGGTCTTCTTCCAAGCCCCCGCGAAGAACGGCGGACACCGCGCACTGGCTGACATCCTTGAATCGATCCGTGAGCTCCGCTACTACCGAGAAGCGGTGTTCGTGGCCGATCCCGGACCCACCAGCGACGAGGCTCGGGCCATTTCGGAGCGCGCTGTGTCAAAGTTCACCTCAGACATGTAATACACTTATGGAGTTGCCTGCTTCGGCGGGAACATGGTGGCTATAGCTCAGTTGGTAGAGCACCGCGTTGTGGTCGCGGGGGTCGCGGGTTCAAGTCCCGTTAGCCACCCCAGAGAGATCCCCCGCCTGTATGCAGGTGGGGGATCTTTGCATGTGAGCCACTGTTCGGCAGAGAGCCCGGCACGCCCGGCCGTCGAGGCATGATCCATCCGCCGTCGACCGTGATCGGTCCGTGTCTCGGCAGCGGTGGCTCCTGCCGAGCGACGACATACAGCATGGGCAATCCATAGAATCGCTCTGTGACCCTGACCGCTTGGCTCTCCGTGCTGGGGGCATCCGTCGTGATCAGCTTCACGCCCGGCGCCGGTGCGATCAACACCATGTCGAATGCGCTTGCTCAGGGGTGGCGCCGTTCCGTCTGGGGGATCATCGGGCAGCAGATCGCTCTGATCGTGCACGTCATCATCGTCGCCGCAGGTGTGGGGCTGATCGTCTCCCGCTCCCCCCGTGCTGTTCAACGGCATCCGCTGCGCGGGCGCGGCCTATCTCGTCTTCCTCGGCATCCGAATGATCCTCAGTCGCGTTCCCGAGCCGGCTGCCGACGATGGCCCGCTGCCGACACGCGAAGGGCGCCTATCGATGATCCGGCGCGGATTCTGGGTGAACGTGCTGAATCCGAAGGCCATCGTCTTATTCCTGGCCTTCGTGCCGCAGTTCATCCGCCTCGATCAGCCGGCTCTCCCCCAGTATCTGATCCTCATCGGGACGGTCATCGTCGTCGATGTGATCGTGATGTGGGGCTTCTTCGCGACGGCGGCCCGCCCGTTCCGCCGTCTGACCCGCACCCGCACGGGGGTGCGCACGCTCAACGCGCTCTTCGGAGCGCTCTTTCTCGGCCTCGCCATACTCCTGCTCGTCGTCCACTGACGGCTCCGGCCCCATAGGCTGGACACGATGGAGATGGATGCCACGGCCTTCGAGGAACTCGTCATCGACGAGCTCGATCAGCTGCCGGATGAGATGGTCGACGGACTCGACAATGTCGTGTTCGTCGTCGAGGACCGCCCGGAGGACGGCAGTCTCGACCTGCTGGGCCTGTACGACGGCCTCGCGCTGACCGAGCGCGGCCATTACGGCATGGGCGATCTTCCCGATCGCATCATCATCTACCGTGAACCGCACCTCGCCCAGTGCGATGACGAACAGGAGCTGCGCGATGAGGTCCACACGACTCTGGTGCACGAGATCGCGCACTTCTACGGCATCGATGATGACCGGCTGCATGAGATGGGATGGGCGTGATGAGCATGTCGAGTCCGGCTCCCGACCTCGATGAAGACGTCGATCTGCAGGCCGCGCCGCTGGTGCCCTGGCAGGTCGTCGTCTGGAACGATCCCGTGAATCTCATGAGCTACGTCGTGCGCGTCTTCCGCACGTACTTCGGATACTCGAAGGAGCACGCGACGCAACTGATGCTCGCCGTCCACCACGACGGACATGCGATCGTCGCGACCGGGCCCCGGGAGACGATGGAGGTGCACGCCCAGGCGATGCACGATTACGGACTGTGGGCGACCGTGCGGAAGGCGGATGCATGATGGAGCGCATGATCCGCCTCGAGATGGCGCACATCGAGGCCGTGAACCTGCGCCGGCTCGTCGAGGACCTCACCGGGCTCCTCGCCGTCGACGATCCGACGGACCCAGCACTCGCCCGGCTGACGCCGAGCGCCTACCCGGGTGACGAGCACGCCTCCGCGGAGTTCGCTGCGCTCACCCGCACAGATCTCCTGGGGCGTCGGGCCACGGATGCCCGGGCGATGCTCGACGGGCTCGCCCCCGTGGCGGATCTCGACGACGAAGCCGATGCGATGGCTCAGGTCACGGTGGACATCACCGCGGCGCACGTCGACTCCTGGTTGCGCACACTCGCAGCGCTGCGGGTGATCATCGCGGACCGTCTCGGCGTGATCGACGACGACGACCATGATGACGACGACGATCGATTCGGGGTCTACGACTGGTTGGGCTTCCGCCTGGATTCCCTGGTCGCGCTCGCCGATGCGCTCGATGAGTACGCGGAGGATCCGCCCACCGACGACTAGGGCAGAACGACCGTCACGTCGGCGAGGCTGCGTGGATCATCGCGCGCGATGTGCTTGTCCTCCTGCGTCGCCCATCGATCCCAGTGAGGACGGAATCCATCGCCATCCCGCTCGAGGGCACGGCGCTTGCGCGACGTTTCCGGAGATTCGACCCAGACGCGCACATCGGCGATCCGCGCAGATGCCGGGGTGAGGACGCCGCACCCCTCGACGATGAGCCCGAGCGCAGGACTCACCGCGTGCGCCTCTGCTTCGCTCTGATCGTTCCAGTCCCAGCGGCGCCACGTGCTCAGCAGGCCCCGCGCATGCGGACGCAGCACATCGTGCAGAGCCTTCTCGGCGCCGGCATCCATGCCGTCCCAACCGGGATAGATCGAATCCAGCGCCACGAGCTGCGGCCGCGCTGAAAGCGGCCAGTTCGCGGTGAGCATCCGAGAAAGCGTCGTCTTCCCCGCCCCCGATCTGCCATCGATCAGCACGACCGGATTGGATGCTTCAACCGCCACCACGGCGTCCAGAACCGCGGCGGTGCCGCGCTGGAGCGCCAGGGCGAACGGATCGTTACTTCTTGAGCGCACGGATGACGCGAGCCAGCGCGCGACCGGCGACGCAGACGAAAGGAATCGCTACGGCCAGAAGCGTGACGATGTTCGGTTCGAACCGCAGCCCCTCTTCTCGGCGCACGTATACGCCCAGCGGAACGGATACGCCCCCGCCAGTTCCGCCCTCTCCGCTGCCGCCTTCGGCGCTCTCCGCGCCTCCCGCACCGCCGGCGAAGCCGGACATGGTCAGCGCGACGGGCGTGATGCTCACGCCGTCGACGTCCTGGGTTTCACCGTACGCGCTCTTCACTCCGAAGGAGGCTGCTTGCTTTCCGAGTTCCACTGCGATGTTCGGCATGAGTCCACGTTATCCCAGGAACTCGCGCGCTGTGCGGGTTCACTCCAGACCATGGGATTTCGGATGCTTCGGCGCTCCGCGCCCCTCGCCACGGCCGAGGTGCCTGGCGCGCGTGATCGTCGCAGACCCGAAGCGCGCCCGGGCATCGTCGAGCGCGCCCTCAACCTTGCGCCAGTGCTCATCATCGTCCCACAGCGCGAACGCCGCCCCTCCCGCGGGGCGCAGCTTCTCGGCCCGGACGCCGATGAGGCGCACCGGATCGCGCCGGCCAATGGTCTCGAAAAGCGCCTGTGCGGCCTCTCCCATGCGCTGTCCGACCGAGGTCGGCTCGGGCAGCGTCTGGGAGCGGCTCAGCGTGGTGAAGTCGTCGAAGCGCACCTTGATCGCGACGGACGCGCACTCCCAACCGGCCTTGCGCAGGCGCGCAGCCACGCGATCGGCGAGCCGCAGCAGTTCGGCATGAAGCGTCTCGCGGTCGGTGATGTCGACGTCGAACGTCTCCTCGTGGCCGATGCTCTTCTCCACTCGGTCCGTATCGACGGCGCGATGATCGACTCCGCGCGACAGCGCGGCGATCCGCGCCCCGAGCGCCGGGCCGACCGCGCGATCGAGCATATCCTGAGGCGCTTCCCGGATGTCGCCGATCGTTCGAATGCCCCGTGCTTCCAGCGCATCCGCCGCCTTCGGGCCCACACCCCACATCGCACGCACCGATCGAGGCGAAAGGAACTCGATGGTCTGGGACTCGGGGATGATCAGCATCCCGTCGGGTTTGCAGAGCGTCGACGCCATCTTCGCGACGTGCTTGGTCGCTGCGACGCCGACGCTGCAGGTGATCCCCACTTCGGACTCCACCCGTGCCCGCACAAGGCGTGCGATCTCCCCCGGACTCCCCCACAGCCGTCGCACACCCCGCACATCGAGGAATGCCTCATCAACCGACAGCGGCTCGACAAGTGGAGTGATCGATTCGAAGACCCCCATGACCTGCCGTGACACCGCTTGATAGCGCTCGAAGTGCGGCGGGACGATCCGTGCGGACGGGCACAGTCTGACCGCCTGGGCCACCGGCATCGCCGCGCGCACACCGTATCGCCGCGCCTCGTAGGAGGCGCTCGAGACCACGGAGCGACCATCCGGTGCGCCGATGATCAGAGGCAGGCCGGCGAGCGACGGATCGTGCATGACCTCGACGGCCGCGTAGAAGGCATCCATGTCGACGTGCAGGATGCGGGTACCCGAATCGTCGGCCCCGTCCGGGGATACGACCCTGCCTCGTCCGTCACCGCGCCCCATGCTTCCATTCTCCCCGAATCCTCCGACATCGACGCCGGCCCGCCGGACGCACGGATGCCGGACCGATCACGAGGATCGGCCCGGCAACCGGACGTGGAGTCGCTGTTACTGCGCGGCGCGCTCCAGGATCAGTTCCCGCACGCGTGCGGCGTCGGCCTGACCCTTCATCGCCTTCATGACGGCGCCGATGACGGCGCCCGCGGCCTGAACCTTGCCGTCCTTGATCTTCGCCAAGACGTCGGGCTGCGCGGCGAGTGCCTCATCGATCGCCGCGATGAGCGCGCCGTCGTCCGAGACGACCGCGAGACCGCGGGCGTCCACGACCTCCTGCGGGGTGCCCTCGCCGGCGATGACGCCCTCGAGCACCTGACGGGCGAGCTTGTCGTTCAGCGTTCCGGCATCGACGAGCTGCTGGAGAGCGGCGACGGATGCCGGCGAGATGAGCTCGACGGCGGACTTGTCCTGCGCATTGGCCTGGCGGGTGATCTCACCCGTCCACCACTTGCGTGCGGCGGCCGGGGTCGTACCGGCGGCGATGGTCGCCTCGACGACGTCGACCAGGTCGCTGTTGCGCACGTCCTGGTACTCGAGGTCGGTGAAGCCCCACTCGGCCTTCAAACGGCGACGGCGCGCGACGGGCTGCTCGGGCAGCGCTGCCCGGAGCTCCTCGATGAGCTCGGCGGCCGGCTGCACGGGCAGCAGGTCGGGCTCCGGGAAGTAGCGGTAGTCGTCGGCATCCGACTTCGGACGGCCCGGCGAGGTCGTGCCGGTGTCCTCGTGCCAGTGACGGGTCTCCTGGATGATCGTGCCGCCATCGGCGAGGATCTGCGCCTGGCGCTGGATCTCGTGACGCACGGCGCGCTCGACCGAGCGCATCGAGTTGACGTTCTTCGTCTCGGTGCGGGTTCCCAGCGGCGCGGGCTCCTCGCCATCGGCGACGCGCGGGCGCAGCGAGACGTTCGCGTCGCAGCGCAGGTTGCCGCGCTCGAGACGGGCCTCTGAGATGCCGAGGCTGCGCACGATGTCGCGGATCGTCGAGACGTAGGCCTTCGCGACCTCGGGGGCGCGGTGGTCCGTGCCGAAGATCGTCTTGGTGACGATCTCCACCAGCGGCACGCCGGCGCGGTTGTAGTCGACCAGCGAGTACTCGGCGCCCTGGATGCGACCGGTCGCACCACCCATGTGGGTGAGCTTTCCGGCGTCCTCCTCCATGTGCGCGCGCTCGATCGGCACGGTGACGAGCGTGCCGTCCTCGAGCTCGACGACGACTTCACCCTCGTAGGCGATCGGCTCGTCGTACTGCGAGATCTGGTAGTTCTTGCCGAGGTCCGGGTAGAAGTAGTTCTTGCGCGCGAAGCGGCTCGACTCGGCGATCGAGCAGCCGAGCGCGAGGCCGAGGCTGATCGAGGAGCGGATCGCCGTGGCGTTCACCGTGGGCATGGCGCCGGGCAGGCCCATGTCGACCGGGGCGATGAGCGTGTTCGGCTCCGCCGCGTGGTACTTCTCGTTCGCCGGGTTCGGGGCGCCCGAGAACATCTTGGTCTCGGTGTTCAGCTCGACGTGCACCTCGAAGCCGAGCACGGGCTCGAACATCTCGAGCGCCTTGTCGAAGTCCATGAGCTTGGCTGCGGCGGCCATCAGTTCTTTCCTCCTGCGAGCTGCGGTGCGCGGGTGAGCAGGGGGGCTCCCCACGAGTCGACGAGTGCGGTCTCGAGCGCGGCGCCCACGCGGTACAGGCGGGCGTCCTCGCGCGCCGGCGCGAGGAATTGGATGCCGACGGGCAGACCGTCGTCCTCGGCCAGGCCGGACGGGATCGAGATGCCGGGGACGCCGGCGAGGTTCGCCGGAATCGTCGTCAGGTCGTTCAGGTACATCTGCAGCGGGTCGCCGATGCGCTCGCCGAGCTTGAAGGCGGTGGTCGGTGCCGTCGGCGTCGCGATGACGTCGACCTGGGAGAACGCCTGATCGAAGTCCTGCTGGATGAGGGTGCGGACCTTCTGCGCGCTGCCGTAGTAGGCGTCGTAGTAGCCGGCCGAGAGCGCGTAGGTGCCGAGGATGATGCGGCGCTTGACCTCGTCGCCGAAACCGGCCTCGCGGGTCGCCGACATGACGTCCTCGACCGTCGCGCCGCCCTCAGGGGTCACGCGCATGCCGAAGCGCACGGAATCGAACTTCGCCAGGTTGCTGGAAGCCTCGGCAGGCAGGATCAGGTAGTAGGCGGCCACACCGTACTCGAAGTGCGGGGTCGAGATCTCGACGATCTCTGCGCCCTGCTGCTCCATGAGGGCGAGCGAGGCGCGGAAGGATGCCGCGACGCCGGGCTGGAATCCGGAATCGGGCAGCTCCTTGATGACGCCGACCTTCAGGCCCTTGAGCACGTCGCCGCGGGCGCCCTCGCGAGCGGCCTCGGCGAACGACGGCCAGGCGTCGGTCAGCGAGGTGGAGTCGTTCGCGTCATGGCCGCCGATGACATCGTGCAGGAGCCCCGAGTCGAGCACCGTACGGGTGACGGGGCCCACCTGGTCGAGGCTGGACGCCAGCGCGATCGAGCCGTAGCGGCTCACCGAGCCGTAGGTGGGCTTGACGCCGACCGTGCCGGTGACGTGGGCGGGCTGGCGGATCGATCCGCCGGTGTCCGAGCCGAGTGCGAGCGGCGCTTCGAAAGCGGCCACCGCGGCCGCCGAGCCTCCACCGGAACCGCCGGGGATCCGATCGAGGTCCCACGGGTTGCGGGTCGGTCCGTAGGCGGAGTGCTCCGTGGAGGAGCCCATCGCGAACTCGTCCATGTTCGTCTTGCCGAGCGCGATGAGGCCGGCCGCACGGGCACGGGCCACGACGGTCGCGTCGTAGGGCGACATGTAGCCCTCGAGGATCTTGGAACCGCTGGTGGTCGGCTGGTCCTTGGTGACCAGCACGTCCTTGATGGCCAGCGGGACACCGGCCAGCGGGTGCAGCTGCTCCCCCGCGGCACGGGAGGCGTCGACGGCATCCGCCGCGGCGATCGCGCCCTCGTTGATGTGCAGGAAGGCGTGGACGTCGCCGTCGACGGCGGCGATGCGGTCGAGGTGGGCCTGGGTGGCCTCGCGGCTGGAGAGCTCTCCGGCGTTCAGCTTGTCGGCGAGCTCGGCCGCGGTGAGGCGGATGATGTCGGTCACTGCTCTTCTCCCAGGATCGCGGTCACGCGGAAACGGCCATCCGCGGCATCCGGTGCGTTCTGCAGCACCTGCTCATGCGTCAACGTCTCACCGACCACATCGGGACGGAAGACGTTCGCGAGCGGAATCGGGTGGCTCGTCGCGGCGACATCGGCCGTTGCGACCTCCGCGACCTTCGCGATGTTGTCGACGATGGCATCGAGCTGGCCCGTGAGCCGCGTCACCTCGTCGTCGTTCAGCTGGATACGCGCGAGCACGCCGAGATGGCGCACAAGATCAGGGGTGATTTCAGACACCACAACAGTCTAGAGCGCGCAGTGCGCAGTCACCGGTCGCGCGTCCCAATATGCTGTGATTCATGATCACGTTCGACCCCCCGCGCCCGTGGACAGCCTCGTACGCTCCGGGAGTTCCGCAAGACCTCGGTGAGATCTCCGGTTCGCTCATCGACATCGTCCAAGCCTCCGCACGCGACTATCCGGATGCCCCGGCGCTCGAGTTCTTCGGACGCGAGACCACGTACCGCGAGCTGCAGTCGGCCATCGAACGCGCGGCCGCCGGCCTCGCCGCCCGTGGCGTCCGCGCAGGCGACCCCGTCGCGATCATCCTGCCCAACTGCCCGCAGCACATCATCGCCTTCTACGCGATCCTGCGACTCGGCGCCATCGTCGTCGAGCACAACCCGCTCTACACCCCGCGCGAGCTGCGCAAGCAGTTCTCCGACCACGGATCCAAGCACGTCATCGCGTGGAGCAACGTCGCCCACCTCGTGCAGGAGTTCCCCGCAGACCTCGCCGTCGACACGCTGATCTCCGTCGACATCACCCGGGGAATGCCCGCCGTCATGCAGCTTGCGCTGAAGCTTCCGGTGCCCTCGCTGCGTGCCAAGCGCGCCCAGCTGACGCGCCCGGTCCGCGACGCCATCAGTTGGGAGGACATCGTCTCCCACGAGCCCCTCGCCGCCCAGCATCCACGTCCGCAGACCGACGACCTGGCGATCATCCAATACACCAGCGGCACCACCGGTGACCCGAAGGGAGCCTCCCTCACCCACCGCAACCTGCTCGCCAATGCGATGCAGGCGGTCTCGTGCATCCCGATGGTCGAGCGCGGCGCCGGCACGGTGTTCTACGCGGTGCTGCCTATGTTCCACGCATACGGGCTCACCCTCTGCCTGACTTTCGCGATGTCTGTCGGGGCCCGTCTCGTGCTCTTCCCGAAGTTCGATCCCGATATGGTGCTCGACGTCGTCAAGAAGCGCCCCGCGACGGTCCTGCCGCTCGTGCCCCCGATCGCCGAACGCCTCCTCGCCCGTGCGCGCGAGCGAGGCATCTCCCTCGCCGGCACCGGGATCGCGGTCTCCGGCGCGATGGCCCTCGACAAGGAACTCGTCGAGCCCTGGGAGGCCGAGACCGGCGGGATGCTCATCGAGGGCTACGGGCTCTCGGAGTGCTCCCCCGTGCTCATGGTCAACCCCGTCGATGACAAGCGCACCGCCGGAAGCATCGGTCTTCCGATGCCGGGAACCGAAGTGCGCATCGCGGATCAGGAGGACCCGTCGAAGGATGCCGCCCCCGGGCAGCCCGGCGAGCTCCTCGTGCGCGGCCCCCAGGTGTTCTCCGGCTACTACGGTCGTCCGGAGGCCACCGCCGCGGTGTTCCACGAGGACTGGTTCCGCACGGGCGACGTCGTGACGATGGACGACGCCGGATTCTTCCGCATCGTCGACCGCATCAAGGAGCTCATCATCACAGGCGGCTTCAACGTCGCGCCCACCGAAGTCGAGATCGCGCTGCGCCAGCACCCCGACGTCACCGATGCTGCCGTCGTCGGCCTCCCGAGCAGCCACAGCGGCGAAGAGGTCGTCGCAGCCGTCGTCCTCGATGCCGGCGCGGAGCTCGACGAGCACGGCATCCGCGAGTACGTCCGCGGCATCCTGACTCCCTACAAGGTGCCGCGACGACTCTTCGTCGTCGATGAGCTGCCGAAGTCGATGATCGGCAAGGTTCTGCGCCGTCAGGTCAAGGACAACCTCCTATCGCTCACCTCGGGCAGCTGACGCGCCCGAGGCCTGTCGCCAGGCGGCTTCCCAGGTGAAAGCGCTACGCTCGGGAAGTGACTGCTGATCAAGACCAGACGCCCGACGCCCCGTCCACACTCGGATTCGAGGAGCTCGGCATCACCGGCCCCGTGTTGAAGGCCATCCGCGACCTCGGCTACGAGACGCCTTCGGCGATCCAGGCCGCGACGATCCCCACCCTCCTCGGCGGCCGCGACGTCGTCGGCATGGCTCAGACCGGAACCGGCAAGACGGCCGCGTTCGCTCTGCCCGTGCTCGAACGCCTCGACGTCTCCCAGAAGACCCCCCAGGCGCTCGTGCTCGCCCCGACCCGTGAGCTCGCACTCCAGGTGTGCGAGGCCTTCGAGTCGTACTCCACGAAGATGAAGGGCGTCCACGTCCTCCCCGTGTACGGCGGTCAGGGCTACGGCGTCCAGCTGTCCGCGCTCCGTCGCGGCGTCCACGTCGTCGTCGGCACCCCCGGTCGCATCATGGACCACCTCGCCAAGGGCACACTCGACCTTTCCGAGCTGAAGTACCTCGTGCTCGACGAGGCCGATGAGATGCTGAAGATGGGCTTCGCGGAGGACGTCGAGGAGATCCTCTCCCAGACGCCCGAGGAGAAGCAGGTCGCTCTCTTCTCCGCGACCATGCCTCCGAGCATCCGCCGCCTCGCCCAGCAGTACCTGCGCGACGCGGAAGAGATCACGGTCAAGTCGAAGACCGCGACGAACACGAACATCACCCAGCGCTACCTGGTCGTCTCCTACCAGCAGAAGGTCGACGCCCTCACCCGCATCCTCGAGGTCGAGAACTTCGACGGCATGATCATCTTCGTCCGCACGAAGAACGAGACCGAGACCCTCGCCGAGAAGCTGCGCGCCCGCGGGTACTCCGCGGCAGCCATCAACGGCGACATCGCCCAGGTGCAGCGCGAGCGCAGCGTCAACCAGCTCAAGGACGGCAAGCTCGACATCCTCGTCGCCACGGACGTCGCTGCCCGCGGACTCGACGTCGAACGCATCAGTCATGTCGTCAACTTCGACATCCCGACCGACACCGAGTCCTATGTGCACCGCATCGGCCGCACCGGCCGCGCCGGCCGCACCGGTGACGCGATCAGCTTCATCACCCCGCGCGAGCGCTACCTGCTCAAGAGCATCGAGCGCGCAACCCGCCAGCAGCCCGCCCAGATGCAGCTGCCGAGCATCGAGGACGTCAACACGACGCGCCTCGCACGCTTCGACGATGCGATCACCTCGGCACTGGCTGAAACCGGTCGCATCGAGAAGTTCCGCGACATCATCGCCCACTACGTGCGCAACCACGATGTTCCCGAGACCGACGTCGCGGCGGCCCTCGCCGTCGTCGCCCAGGGCGAATCACCGCTGCTGCTGGATGCCGACAACGATCGTCTCTCCGCCGCCGTCGAGCGCGACAACCGTCCCCCGCGCGAGCGCAACGACCGCGACCGTCCGGCCCGTGAGCCGCGCGAGCGTCGCGGTCGCGGCGACTACACTCCCTACCGCATCGAGGTGGGCCGCCGCCACCGTGTCGAGCCCCGACAGATCGTCGGTGCGCTCGCGAACGAGGGCGGTCTCGGCCGTGACGACTTCGGCGCGATCAACATCAAGCCGGACTTCTCGATCGTCGAGCTCCCCGTGACCATGGACCCCGCGGTCCTCGACAAGCTCAGCGACACCCGCATCTCGGGCCGTCTCATCGAGATCAAGCCCGACAACGGTCCGCGCGGCGGCGGTGCGCGTCGCGAAGGCGGCTACGAGCGTCGCGGAGGATACGAGCGTCGTGACGGCGGCGACCGCCGGGGCGGATACGACCGTGACCGCGGCAGCCGTGACGGCGGCTACGAGCGCAAGCCCCGCCACAAGAACTGAGCTGTTCGCGCTGAAGCAGGACTTCCCGATCGGGAAGTCCTGCTTCGTCGTTCAGGCGTCGAGCGCGTCCGGCCCCTCGGTCACGAGGATGCGGAACTGAGCTGCGTCGAGGACCCGGATGCCGAGGTCCTCCGCCTTCTTGAGCTTCGAGCCCGCACCGGGCCCGGCGGCGACGAAGTCCGTCTTCTTCGAGACGCTCGAAGCCGCCTTGCCGCCGGCGGAGATGATCGCCTCCTGGGCGCCGTCGCGGGTGTAGCCGTCGAGCGAGCCGGTGGCGACGATGGTGAGGCCTTCGAGCACTCCCCCCTCGGCGACGGCGGCGCCCGGGCCCGGGTGGCCCGGCGTGGCCCACTGCACACCGGCAGCCGTCCACTGGTCGACGATGTCCATGTGCCAGTCCACCTCGAACCAGGCCAGCAGCGACTCCGCGATGATGCCGCCTACTCCGTCGACGGCCGACAGCTCTTCGAGCGAGGCCGAGCGGATGGCGTCGAGAGAACCGAACCACTGTGCGAGCGCACGAGCGGCGACCGGCCCGACGTGACGGATGTTCAGCGAGACGAGTAGACGCCACAGCTCCTTCGTCTTCGCCTTCTCGAGCTCCGCGAGCAGCTTCACCGCCTGGGACGAGGGCTGACTCGCGACGGCCCCCTCCTTCTTCTCCGCGGCGGTGGCGTTGCGGCGGAACGGCGAACGCGTCTTCATGACGCCGTCCTCGTCCTCCTTCGGCAGCCCCGTCTCGGCGTCGCGCACGACGACCTCGACCGGCACGATCTGCTCGAGTGTGAGATCGAACAGTCCGGCCTCGGTCACCAGCGGCGGAACCTCGGGGAAGCTCGGCTGCGTCAGAGCGGCGGCCGTCACTTCACCGAGCGCCTCGACATCAAGTGCACCGCGCGATCCGATGTGCTCGACGCGTCCGCGCACCTGCGCGGGACACGAGCGGGCGTTCGGGCAGCGCAGATCGATGTCGCCCTCCTTCATCGACCGAAGCTCCGTGCCGCACTCGGGGCATCCCACCGGCATCACGAATTCGCGCTCGGTTCCATCGCGCTTGTCGACCACGGGGCCCAGGACCTCGGGGATCACGTCCCCGGCCTTGCGCAGCACGATGGTGTCGCCGATGAGGACGCCCTTGGCCTTGACGACGTCCTTGTTGTGCAGGGTCGCCTGGCGCACGACGGATCCTGCCACATGCGCGGGCGCCATCACGGCGTACGGCGTCGCCCGGCCGGTGCGACCGACGGAGACGACGATGTCGAGGAGCGTCGTCTGCACCTCCTCGGGCGGATACTTGAAGGCGATCGCCCAGCGCGGTGCGCGCGAGGTCATGCCGAGCTCGTCATGCAGCGCGAGCTCATCGACCTTCACGACGATGCCGTCGAGTTCGTGCTCGATGTCGTGCCGATGCTCCCCGAAGTGCTCGACGAATGCGACGACCTCGTCGATCGTCGCGCAGACCTTCGTGTGCGGGCTCGTGGGCAGGCCCCAATCGGAGAGCAGCTCATAGACCTCGCTCTGCGCGGCGACGGGCGGGTTCGTCCACGCGCCGATGCCGTGCACGTACAGGTCGAGAGACTCGAGCCGCAGACGGCCGGCTTCGAGCTCGAGGCCGTCCTTCTTGTCGATCTGCTGCCGCAGGCCGCCGCTCGCCGCGTTGCGCGGATTCGCGAACGCCGGGAAGCGACGGGCGGCCGCCGTGCGCGCCTTCTCTTCGTCGAACGGCTTCTTCGCGCCGCTGCGCGCCTCCCACTTCCCCAGCGCATCCGCATACGCCCGCTCGCGGAAAGACGCCTGCGCCGCGTTGAGCCTCTCGAACGCCGCGACGGGGATGAACACCTCGCCGCGCACCTCGACGATCTCCGGATGCCCCGTGCCGCTCAGCTTCGACGGGATCATGCCCAGCCGCAGAGCGTTCTCTGTCACGATCTCGCCGACGCGCCCATCTCCGCGCGTCGCGGCCGAGGTCAGAATTCCGTTCTCATAGCGCAGGTTGATCGCAAGACCATCGATCTTCAGCTCGGTGAGCCAGGCGACCTCGCGACCGGCCGCGGCATGGGTCTTCGCCGCCCATTCGCGCAGCTCATCGATGGAGAAGACGTTGTCGAGGCTGAGCATCCGCTCGGCGTGCTCGATGGTATCGAGGCCCGTGGCCTCAGCCGCGCCGACCATCTGCGTCGGCGAGTCCTGCCCCTGCAGCTCGGGGTGCAACCGCTCGAGCTCTTCGAGTCGCCGCATCCACCCGTCATAGGTCGCGTCGTCGACGAGCGACGTATCGCGCCCGTAGTACGCGTCCTTCGCCTCGAGGATGCGCTCTGTCAGCGAATCCGCCTCGATACGGGCGTCGTCCAAGGGAATGTTCTCCGGCACGAATCCAGTCTACGAGCGGCCGCCGACATTCTCGGCGCCGAAGACGCGCTGCCTTGCCGAAGTGGCTGATCTCCTCATAAGGTGCCGTGCAACGGCATCCGCCGAAACCATCTCAGAGGGGGAAATATGCAGAATCTCACGGTCCTGGGCACAGGCGTGCTCGGGTCGCAGATCATCTTTCAGTCCGCGTACTCCGGCAAGGACGTCGTCGCCTATGACATCAGCGACGAGATCCTCCAGAAGCTGCCGGCACGCTGGGAACAGCTGAAGCCCTCGTACCTGCGCGATCTGCCCGATGCCACGCCCGAGAAGCTCGATGCCGCCGTGGCGCGCATCCGTGTCAGCAGCGATCTCACGGATGCCGTCAAGGATGCCGACCTCATCATCGAGGCGGTTCCGGAGCGTCTCGACATCAAGCAGGACACCTGGAAGAAGGTCAGCGCCGTCGCGCCCGCGAGGACGATCTTCGCAACGAACTCCTCCACTCTGCTGCCCAGTCGGATCGCTCCGTTCACCGACCGTCCCGAGAAGTTCCTCGCGATGCATTTCGCGAACGAGGTCTGGAAGTTCAACACCTGCGAGATCATGGAGCATCCCGGAACGGACGCCGCGGTGTTCGCTGCGGCGGTCGAGTTCGCCGAGCAGATCGGCATGGTCCCGATCCGAATTCACAAGGAGCAGCCCGGCTACGTGCTCAACTCGCTGCTCGTGCCCTTCCTCGCCGCCGCGGCGAAGCTGCACGTGAACGGCATCGCCGACATCGAGGACATCGACAAGGTCTGGCGCGTCTCCACCGGGGCTCCGTTGGGCCCCTTCCAGATCTACGACGTCGTCGGCATGATGACGCCGTACATGCTCAACAAGGACAGCGCTGATCCCGACATGAAGGCATTCGCCGAGGAGCTGAAGACCGACTACATCGACAAGGGCTACCTGGGCACGTCCACGGGCCGCGGCTTCTACACCTACGGCTGACCAGTCGGATGCCGGTGCGCACGGCCGTCAGGCCGTAGCAGGAACCGCCGAGACCGTCGTATCGATCGTGAACTGACCCAGAACACGAGTGCCGAGATAGAGCACCGCGGTCTGGCCAGGCGCGACGCCATCGAGCGGGACCGACGGGACCACCCGCACACCGGCATCCGAGACCGAGGCCTGTGCGAGCACGGGCTCGGAATGTGCGCGGATCTGCACATGGCACTCGAAATCCGGTGCGAGGGGCGCGGCACCCGCCCACGAGTACCGCTCTCCGGAGATCTCTGCGATTGCGAGAGCCTCCTTCGGGCCGACGACCACCGTGTTCGACACGGGCCGGACCTCGAGCACGAAGCGCGGTTTGCCGTCCGCGGCCGGGACCCCGAGCTTGAGACCGCGGCGCTGACCGACGGTGAACGCGTGCGCTCCCTCGTGACTGCCCACCACCGCGCCGGACTGATCGAGGATCTCGCCGTCCGCCGCACCGACCTTGTCAGCCAGCCAACCGCGGGTATCGCCATCGGGGATGAAGCAGATGTCGTGGCTGTCCGGCTTCTGAGCCACACTCAGACCTCGCTCGGCGGCCTCTGCACGAACGAGAGCCTTCGACGGGGTTGACCCGAGCGGGAAGTACGTGTGGGCGAGCTGCTCGGCTGTGAGCACACCGAGGACGTAGGACTGATCCTTCGCATCATCGGCCGCCCGGTGCAGTTCGAGTCCGGTCTCCGTCGAGACGAGGTTGGCGTAATGGCCGGTGCAGACCGCATCGAAGCCGAGTTCGAGCGCACGCTCGAGGAGGGCTGCGAACTTGATCTTCTCGTTGCAGCGCATGCACGGGTTGGGCGTACGGCCGGCCTGGTACTCGCTGATGAAGTCGTCGATGACGTCGTCGCGGAACCGTTCGGAGAAGTCCCACACGTAGAACGGGATGCCGAGCATGTCGGAGGCCCGCCGGGCGTCCATGGCATCCTCGATCGTGCAGCATCCGCGGCTCCCGCTGCGCAGGGTTCCACCGGCGCGGGAGAGCGCGAGGTGAACACCGGTGACGTCGTGGCCCGCCTCGACGGCGCGGGCCGCGGCGACCGCCGAGTCCACTCCACCGCTCATAGCTGCCAGAATTCGCATGCCTCTATTCTACGAGCGCACCGGCGGCACCGGCTCAACGCCCGTTCAGAGTTCCCGAGGCCCGCGCGTAGGCATCCACGATGACCGCGAGCACCGCATCCACGTCGGCATCACTGGAGGTGCGACCGAATGTGAACCGCAGGACGCTTCGCGCATCGTGCTCGCTGCGCCCCATCGCCATGACGACGTGCGACGGCTCGGCGACGCCGGCCTGGCAGGCCGACCCCGTGGATGCTGCGACACCGGCGACATCGAGGAGGAAGAGAAGGCTCTCCCCCACAGCGCCGGGAAAGAGGATATGCGCGTTGTTCGGCAGACGATCGATGGGATCGCCGAGCAGCTCCGCCGCGGGAACCGATGCGAGGATCCCGGCGATCAACAGATCCCGCAGTGCGCCCAACCGCTGATTCTCCGTCACTCGCTCGGTTTCGGCGCACTCGAGCGCCGCGGCGAACGCCGCTGCCCCGGCGATGTCCTGGGTGCCGGCACGCAGACCCCTCTGCTGGGATCCGCCGTGCAGCAAGGGCGCCATCCGCGCCGTCCGCGCGACGATCAATGCCCCGATTCCGACGGGTGCGCCGACCTTGTGCCCGGCCAGACTCATGGCCACGAGGCCGCCTGCTGCGGGCGCATCCCCGCGCAGGTCTCGGAAGGACAGCGGCACATGCCCCAGTCCCGCAACGGCATCGAGGTGCATGGGCACCGCGGTCCGGCCCGCCGCCCGGGCGAGCGCGGCTGCGTCGTTCACCGTGCCGACCTCGTTGTTGGCGACCAGCGCCGTCGCCAGAGCGGCTCCCGGAAGCGCTGCGGCGAATGCGTCCGCGTCGATGCGTCCGACGCTGTCGAGCCGCACCGGCACGCACTGCGCACCGTCGGCGACGAGCGCTCCGACGGTGTCCATGGTCGCGTGGTGCTCACCATCCGGGAGAACGATCGACCGGGACTTCTCCGCGCGAACGCGCCAGAGTCCTCGCAGCGCCGTGTTGATGGACTCCGTACCGCCGGATGTCAGCACGACCTCGATCGGCTCGCAGTCGAGCACTGCCGCGATGCGCTCGCGGGATTCCTCGAGCAGGCGACGCGCACGCTGACCTGCTCCATGAGTGGAGGCGGCGTTCCCCGGTTCCGTCGAGGCAGCGAGCCAGGCTTGACGCGACTCCGGGCGCAGCGGTGTCGTCGCCGCGTGATCGAGATAGAAGACCATGTCTCAACTCTCCCCCATCACGCACTCGTCGCGCACGTCGTTGCCGGTCGGGAGCGTTGAGGATCTCCTGCCATCGCCCCTTTCCGACAGCTAAAATCGAAGGGTGTCGATACGTGGGGACGATCTCTCGACGCGGATGATCTCGATCGGCGGGCATCCGCAGCCGCACTCCGTGCTCGGACCGCACCCGGCGGCGTCCGGAACCGGTTCCCGGCGCACGGAGATCCGCGTTCTCCGCCCTCATGCCGATGCGGTCTCGCTCGTCTTCAGCGACGGCACGACCCTCCCGCTCTCCCCTGCCGAAGACGGCCTGTGGATCGGTCAGCACGACGGCGATCCCTCCTTCTACCGTGTGCGAACGCTCCGCGACGGAAGAGCTTCGACCATCGGCGATCCCTACCGGCACGCGCCTACCCTGAGCGAAGAGGATCGGCGCCGCATCCGGAACGGGGACCGCGATCGGCTCTGGGAGGCGCTCGGCGCCAACGCGCGCCCGATCGGCACCGAGATCGGTGTCGCCTTCGCCATCTGGGCGCCCCGTGCGGAAGCCGTTCGCATCGTCGGCCCGCTCGCCGAAACCGCCGGTGCCCCGCTCGGGATGCGCCGCCTCGACCCGCAGGGAATCTGGGAGCTGTTCGTCCCTGACGCTTCCCCGGGAACTGCCTACGCCTACGAGATCCTCACGGATGCCGGCACCTGGGTCCGTGCATCCGACCCCTTCGGCCGCCGCGCAGACGCCGCCGCCCTCACCGGATCCGTCGTCGACTTCTCGACGCACATCTGGCGCGATGGTGCCTGGATGACGAGACGCGCGGCGACTCGAGCCGTCGCCCAGCCGATGTCGGTGTACCAGCTCCACCTCGGTTCCTGGCGCGACGGCCTCGGATACGCCACGATCGCGGAACCACTGATCGAGCATGTGCTCGGCAGCGGTTTCACCCATGTCGAATTCCTTCCGTTCACCGTGCCCGCAGCGGCCGGACGTATCCGCGCGACATCGGCATACGCCCCCGATCCGCGATACGGCACGTCCGATGAGCTCCGATCCCTCATCGACCGCCTGCACCGCGCGGGAATCGGCGTCCTCTTGGAATGGGAGCCCACCGGCATCCACCCTCTGTCGTACGAGACCGCCATCGATTTCGACGATGCCGCGGTGCGGGCCGCCGTGACAGCGAATGCGCTCTACTGGTTCGATTCCTTCCACATCGATGGACTGCGCCTGCGCTCGATCACCGGTCTCCTCTATCTCGATCACGCCCGCGGGCCGGGCGAGTGGACGCCCAACATCCATGGCGGCCGTGAGAACCTCGCCGGCATCCGATTCCTCCAAGACCTCAATCGCGCGGTCCACCGGAGCCATCCCGGCGCCGTGACCATCGCTGTGGAGAGCGGCCGCTTCCCCGGTGTCACCGCTGCACCCGAGCACGCCGGACTGGGTTTCACGCTCAAATGGAACGACGGCTGGGCCGAAGAGTCCCTCCGTTACATGAGGCGCACGCCCGTGGAGCGCGCCCATCACGAGGGCGAAATGACCTTCTCCTTCGTCTATGCCTTCGGAGAGAACTATCTGCTGCCGCTCGGGCACGACGAAACATCCCATCGCACGGCGAACCTGCTGACCGGACTCTCTGGGCCGGATGCTGCGAGATTCGCGGATCTGCGCGCGTTCCTCGGGCACATGTGGGGCCACCCGGGCAAGAAGCTGCTCTTCATGGGCCAGGAGTTCGGCCAGCTCGCGGAATGGACCACCGGCACCGGCTTGGAATGGGACCTGCTCGAACAGCCCCCTCACGCCGCGCTGCTGCGGTTGATCGGTCGGATGAACGAAACCTACCGGAGCACGGCTCCGCTGTGGGAGTACGACCGCGATCGCGCACGGTTCGATCGACGCGGTGCGCCCACCTGGGATCCCGATGTCATCGCCTTCGAACGCCGTGATGCGCACGGCGGTCGTGTCCTCGTCATCAGCAACTTCGACGAGACCGAGAAGAGCCGGCTCGCACTGGACCTGCCGGTCGAAGGGATATGGGACGAGATCCTGAACACCGATGACGTCGAATACGGCGGCACCGGCAGCGGGAACGACGGATGGATCGTCAGCCGACGATCAGCTCCTGGCGACGCGCCGCAAGCACGCATCACCCTCCCCGCACGCAGCACGCTGTGGCTGCGCTACAGGAAGTGATGCACCGGACGCTGATCAGAACAACAGCGACGACAGGCGATTGCGCGCTGCCACCACCCGCGGATCGTTCGGGCCGATCAGCCCGAAAAGCTCCACGAGGCGCTCACGCACCGGCGTCCGCTCATCGGCGGGAAGAAGGCCAAAGAGGTCGAGAAGCCGCCCGAACGCGTCATCGACGTGTCCGCCGGAGATGTCGAGATCGGCGACCAAGAACTGCGCCTGGACATCGGACGGCGCCGCAGCCGCAGCGCCTCGTGCCTGCTGCAGATCGACTCCCTGCACACGGTCCAGCAGGCGCACCTGTCCGAGACCGGCGCGGGCCTCGTCGTCACGAGGGTTCTCCGCGAGGGCCTTCTCATAGGCCTGGATCGCCGTTGCGAAGTCACCGGTCTCGATCGCTGCGAACGCCTCGGCATGCAACGGAGGAAGCGGGGCCGGCTCCGACGCTCCGTCCTCGCCGGCGGTCTCGGTCGGTTCCTTCGCCCCCACCGTTCCGGTCACGCCATTCTGCGCCGCGACCTGCAAGAGCTGTTCGACGACCTGACGGACCTGCTCCTCCGGCACAGCCCCCGTGAACATCGGCACCGGCTGACCCGCGACGAGCGCCACGACCATGGGGATCGACTGAGCGCGGAAGCTCTGCGCGAGCTGGGGGTTGGCATCGACGTCGACCTTGGCGAGCACCAGGCGTCCTGCGTGCTCGTTGACGACCTTCTCCAGCACGGGACCGAGCTGCTTGCACGGGCCGCACCATTCCGCCCAGAGGTCCACGACGATCGGGACCGTGCGCGACAGCTCGAGGATCTGACCGAACGTCGCATCGGTGACATCGACGATGTACCCGCCGGGCTGGGCCGTCCCGGCATCCTGACCATCGGGGGCGGCTCCCGCCGCCGGACGGTTGCGCAGACTCGACAGGTCGACGGCGCCGCGAAGCGCGGCGGCAGAGATTTCAGTCACTTGATCACTTCCACGTTGAGGAGGTCCTGGTGCACGGCGAGAAGCTTGATCTGCTCGGTCGATCCCTGGGCCGGGACCGCGAAGAACATCTGCAGGCCGTACGTGGTCGTCACGCCCTTCGCAGACTCCTCCACGCCCGTGAGGGCCTTGGCCTCGGGGTTCTCCCCGAACTTGATCACTGCGTCGCCCGAGGTGGGCGTGATCTTCTCGCTGTCGACGAAGGAGACTGCGACGATCGCGCCGCTCTCCAGCGTCGCCAAGGCGACCGGGTCCTGCGCACTCGGCGCGATGTCGAAAGCGAGCGAAGTGGTGTCCGCGGCGTCCTTATCGGCCAAAGCCTGCTTGACGGCCGCACGGCTCTGAATGAGCGAGTCGACAAGCGCGATGCTCACCGGGTCGAAAAGATCGTAGTACTCGCTCTTCTCCCCCGCATCGACGACGTCGGAGAAGGCCGCAGCGAGATCCGCCGGTGCCAGCTGCAGGAATGCTGCCGCGTTCTCGGTGATCAGACTGGTGCCGATCCAGGCCGGCGCGACCTGCGGAACCTCGGCCGAGGCCTGCATCTCGGCGATGTTGGTGACCTTGTAGTTGGCCCACGGATCGGCCTGCGTCATGGTCAGGATGACGGGAGGCACCGTGTCGTCGCTCTTGCTCTTGCTCAGCACGAGAACGGTGCGCGGCCAGGACTCGGTCGCCTGGGGCAGAAGCACCTCGATGACATCCGTGGGGATGACCGCCGGCAGGGCACGATCGGACAGGGAACCCCGCAGGGTGTAGTCGGTGGTTCGAGCTGCAAGAGCCGCGCCCGCGAGACGAGTCTTCGCGAGTTCGAGGTCGCGCGCCGCGTCCGCCTCTTCCAGCGTGGTCGAGACGTTTTGAAGGATCCTCGAGGCCTGGGCGTCGGTGACCGCCGGGGGCCGCTGGTTCTCCGGGGCGATGACGGTCTGCGTCGGCGAGGGGCTCGGGGATGACGAGGTGAAATCGGGCCACGAGTCGCTGGAGCAGCCGGCGATCATCACCGCGGCGAGACCCAGCACGGGGACGGAGAGCACGCGCCTGCGGCGCTGAGCCGTCCATTGCCCGCGTCCGGGCTGCCCGTCCGCCGGGCGCTCGAGGGCGTCGCGGCCGGGCAGAGGATCGATCGTGAGGTCGATGGGCTCCGTCGCGGGCAGCGGTCCCGGGCCCTTTCGGCGAGGCCCGCGGCCGCGACGCTGATGGCGGATCCCGAGGACGTACATCACGAGACCGGCGAGCATCACAGCGCATCCCACGGCAACCAGCGGGCCCGCCCACGGAGTCGTCGTGTCAAGGGGCCAGGAGACGACGACGTCCTCCGGTGCCGGAGCGGTCCCGTCACGGGCGATGAGCAGACTCATCCCCTCGGGGAGTTGCATGTCGGTGATGAGCTGGTCTGTTTCGTTGAAGGAATGCAGCCACAGATCGGAGCCGACAGGGCTACGACCGACGACGGCTTCTTCGGCCGGCTCAGCGGCGTCCGCCTCTTCGCCATCCTCAGCCGTATCGTCGAGCTCCGGTTCGATCCCGTTGACGACGACGAGACCATCCTCATCGATCGTCGCCGAGTTGTATGCGGCATCCGAGAGCCAGGCTTCGAGATCGGCCGTGCGCCCATAGGCGACGAAGAGCTCTCCCTCGCCACGGACGAACAGCGTCTGCTGGCCCGGCTGCTCACGAAGAACAGCGCCATCCACCAGCAGATAGGGCTGCGGCTCCTCGACGACCAGCGACAGCTCCTGCGTCTCGGGCCCCATGAAGATGGTGCGCTGAGCGATGCCCGCTCCGATGAGAAGCGTGGCCAGGATGAAGGCCACGACGGCCCATACGAAACGCACGAAATGACTCCTTACGTGACCGTGACGCCGAGTCCGGTCTCCGCTCGACGTTTCAGCCTAGCGAACCTCTCTGTGTGTTGACTACGAGAGCTCACGCGTCGCTTCATCGGCAGGTCGGGGCGAACGCTGTCCTCAACCGCATTACTCTGAGGTGCACCCGCAATGAGGAGTCAGTGATGAAGGTTCACAATCCATTCCGCACCGCCCTGGTGGCGACCCTCGGCGTCGGCTTGGGCATCCTCCTCATCGGCAGTTTGGAAACGCTCTCGACCGTTCTCCTCTACGTGGGCACAGCACTGTTCATCAGCCTGGGCCTCGACCCCGTCATCACCTTCCTCGAGCGACGCAGACTCCCCCGTTGGGCGGCCGTGCTCGCCACGATCCTCGGAGTGCTCGCCCTCTTCGCCGGAATCGTGCTCACCGTACTCCCGATCCTCATCGATCAGATCGGCCAGCTCGTCCGCCAGATCACCTTCTTCCTCCAGAGCACCCGCCTCGACGATGTCAAGGACTGGCTCATCGCGACCTTCCCCGGCGTTCGCCGCAGCTTCGTGGACGACCTTTTCCTCAACGCCACCGACTGGCTCACCGAGAACTGGACGACCATCACGGAGAGCGTGGTCACCGTGGGCACCACCATCGTCACGGGCCTGTTCGGCGCATTCATCGTCCTGATCCTGACGATCTATCTGACGGCGTCGACGCCGTCGCTGAAGCGGGCGGTCTATCAGCTCGTCCCCGCATCCAAGCGCGCCCGCTTCGTCGACCTCGCCGAGCAGATCACCGACTCCGTCGGTTACTACGTCATGGGTCAGATCACGCTCGGCGTGATCAACGGGATTCTCAGCGCCATCTATCTCACGATCATCGATGCGCCGTTCCCCGCGGTGCTGGCCGTCATCGCGTTCTTCTTCTCGCTGATCCCGCTCGTCGGAACGCTGACCGGATCGACCATCATCGTGCTCGTCTGCCTGATCCCGGGGCTGGGCTCCCCCGCAACCGCGCTGGCAGCCGGAATCTACTATCTGATCTACATGCAGATCGAGGCCTATGCGATCACCCCGCGCATCATGAGCCGTGCTGTGTCCGTGCCCGGTGCCGTCGTGGTCGTCGCAGCCCTCGCCGGCGGCGCGTTGCTCGGCCTGTTGGGTGCGCTCATCGCGATCCCCGTCGCCGCCAGCATCCTGATCATCTACCGCCAGGTGCTCATCCCCCGGATGAACGAGCGCTGAGACAGCTCAGCCGAGCAGAAGGATCACGCGACGTTCCAGCAGTGGGTGTGCCAGTGACGGCGCGCTTCCAGATCAGCGGCGTCGCCCAGTACGCCATCGGCCCGCCAGACCACCAGATGGGCGGATCCGGAACGCACCGTTCCGCGGCATCCCGGGCAGGTGTAGTCCTTCACCGCACGCTGCGCGGAGACCGGTTGCACAGTCCACTCGTGGCCGCGTCGGGCTTCTGTCCTCTTCCACCCCGCGAGGAGCCGATCGAAAGACTCGTCAGAGCTCGAGCGCTCCGGGCGCCTTCTGTTCGCGCGTCCCATCGTAGCGGGTTACCACCAGTGGTTGTTGGTCCAGAAGGCGTAGGCCGCGGCCCAGCTGCCGTAACGACCGGTCGCATAACCGTTCGCCCAGCGCAGATTGTCGATCGGGTTGTAACCGTTGCCCGGGACCTTGCTGCAGGGCAGCGCCTGAACGAGCCCGCAGGCGCCCGACGAGGAGTTCGTCGCGTTGGGGTTCCAGCCGCTCTCACGAGAGACGATGTAGTCGACGTAGCCCCAGTCGCCCGAAGAGATTCCGGCCGCAGCCATCCACTCCGCCGGCGCTCCGCCTCCGCTGTAATAGAGCGGCCCACCGCCGGTCGTCCCGCCGCTGTCCGACGTATTGGAAGCGGGCTCCGGCTCGGGCTCCGGCGTCGGAGTCGGAGTCACGTAGACCTCGAACGCGCCGCGCTCGACCGGAGCGAATGTCGTCCCCTCGACAGTCACCGAGAGCTGCTGGGTGTCCTTGACAGCCAGCGAGAACGAGGTCTCGACATCATCCGCACTGGAGCCTGCCAGGGCCATGCCCGTCGGGGCCACGACAGCCGCCGCGAGTCCCAGGACCGACAGCGCCGCGAGTATGCCGGAGACCCGACGAGAACGCCGCTTCGCGCCCGGAGAAGGTGATTTTCGGGATGCGAGAGCATTGGGAGCGATAACGTCCCCCGATGATTCGATGTCAGTACCGGAAGTCACAATATCCTCAGTGTAGCCAGCTGCGCCTGAGTCCACCATGAGAACACTCAGCGAACCGCCAGAATCACGTCAATCGCCGCATCGAGCAGTGCGTCGACCTGCTCCTCACGATAACCCCGACGCTGCATACGGAAAGCGGCCGAGCGGAGCTGCTCTGCCGATAGGGCATCCCCATCGCGCAGGTAGCGGACGATGCGTGCCGCGACATGATCGACCTCGTCGACGCGGTACCCGAAGGTCAGAAGGCTGGTGCGCGCGAAGATCTTCCTGTTCGGCCGCGCCAGGTGATCGAGGATGCTCTGGGCCTCACCACGAGCTCTGCTCACCCACGCCTCGGCCCCGAGATCGCGCACCGATCGTTCGCGCTCACGTGCCGCGAAGGCGTCTTCAACTCGTCCCAGCGCCGCATCGACATCGCCGATCACATAACCGTTCTTGACGAGCGGGAATGAGGCGATGCGGATTTCCGCCGCGGTGAGCTCATCGAGATCGTGCTCGAAGCTCTCCCGAGCGGCCGCGAGGAAGGTGTCGACTGCCGCACGGTGATATCCGCGCACACGACCACTCGTCACGCGAAAGGCCGTGGGCGCGTCATCCGGCTCAAAGTCCTTCACATCGGTCTCCGTCTTCGAACTCATCCCGCTACCGCCCAGGGCGACAGCAGGAAGTACAGACTCAGTGCGGGAATCGTCGAGGGCAGGATGCTGTCGAGCCGATCGAGCAGACCGCCGTGGCCCGGGAGCCAGGAGCTCATGTCCTTGATCCCGATGTCGCGCTTGATCATCGACTCCGCCAGGTCGCCCATCGTCGCTGTGAGCAGAATCGCGATGCCGAAGATCGCACCGGCCCACCACGGGAGCTCCAGAAGGGTGAGTGCAAGGACGACACCCACGGCCACGGCCGCGACAACCGCTCCACCGAAGCCCTCCCAGGTCTTCTTCGGGCTGATTCGGGGAGCCATCGGATGCTTGCCGATCGCAACGCCCGCGGCGTAGGCTCCGGTGTCCGAGGCAACCGCGACGGCGATGAAGCCGAGCACCCACCACTGACCGCCCTCCTGAGCGAGCAGCATCATCGCGATACCGGCCAGGAACGGCACATAGATCTGAACCAGACCGCTCACGAGCGCATCGGAGAGGACATCGGCATATGTTCGCTCGTGCCGCGAGAACATCTGGGCGACGAGACGCCACACGATGACGAAGGCCACCGCGAAGATGAGGGCGACCCAGTAGAGCCATGCCGGGGCGAAATAACCGGCCAGCACGAGCGCGGCTGCCGCGATCATCTGCGGGGTCAGGTCGAGGTGGCGTCCCGAAGTGCGCAGCGCACGCGTCAGCTCGAACACACCGAGCAGAGCGATCGCCAGGGCGATGGGGACGAAGAGCTCCTTGATGAACAGCAACGACCCCAGCAGCAGGGCGCCCAGCGCGACTCCGACGAGGATCGCGAGGATCAGATCACGCCCGGTACGGGCCTTGATCCGCTCGTTCGCCTGATCCAGCTGCTCGCGGGCCTGGTTGACATGCGTCTCGAATTCGCCTCGTGCGTGGCGCAGTTGCTCGCGGACGGCGGATCCCGCCCCGGACACCGGCTCCACGGGTTCCGGAAGCGGTGGGCGAGGCGGGATCAGGGCCTCATCGAACGTCGGGGGCTCGACGGAGTCGGGACCGATCGAATCCGGGGTCAGCTCTTCACGCGCCTCTCGCCGCGTGCGCGGGCGGTCGGCGTCGGTGTCACCACGCGAATCGCTCATATCGTGATCAGACCTCGAGAAGCTCGACCTCTTTGCGCTTGAGCGCGTCATCGATCAGATCGACGTGCTGGCGCGTGACAGCATCCAGTTCCTTCTCACCGCGGGCGATCTCGTCCTCGCCGACCTCGCTCTTCAGCGCGTCGAGCTCGTCCTTGGCCTTGCGACGGATGCCGCGGACGTGGACCTTCGCGTCCTCGCCCTTGGTGCGGACGAGCTTCACGTACTCCTTGCGCCGTTCCTCGGTCAGCTCGGGCATCGTGACCCGGACGATGTTGCCATCGTTCGTCGGGTTCGCTCCGAGGTTCGGCATGTCGCGGATCGCCTGCTCGATCGCCTTCAGCGCCGACTTGTCGTACGGCGTGATGATCAGCGAACGGGCCTCGGGGTTCGCGAGGGACGCGAGCTGGGCAAGAGGAGTCGGCGAGCCGTAGTAGTCGACCATCACCTTCTGGAACAGCTGGGGGTTCGCGCGACCCGTGCGAACGGTGGCGAAGTCCTCCTTGGCAGCTTCGACCGCACGCGTCATGCGAGAGGTGGTTTCAGCGAGGACATCCGCGATCACGGTGACTCCTATCGTCAGTGTGTTCTTGCAATTCTACCGGGCTGCACGGCTGTGCCCCGGTCACCGGCACGCCCTCAGGCGGTGACCAGTGTGCCGATCGGTTCGCCCAGAAGGGCACGCGTGACGTTGCCAGCGGGCTCCATTCCGAACACGCGCATGTCCATGTTGTTGTCCATGCAGAGACTGAAAGCTGTCGAATCGACGACCTTGAGCCCGCGCTGCAGCGCATCGCGGTAGGTCACCTTGTCGATGCGCGTCGCCGAGGAATCCTTGTGCGGGTCGGCGGTGTATACGGCGTCGACGCCGTTCTTCGCGACGAGGACCTCCTGTGCGCCGATCTCCAGTGCGCGCTGCGCAGCGACCGTGTCGGTCGAGAAGTAGGGCAGACCGGCTCCGGCTCCGAAGATGACGACGCGCCCCTTCTCCATGTGCCGCTCGGCGCGAAGAGGAATGTAGGACTCGGCGACCTGCGTCATGGAAATGGCGGACTGCACGCGCGTGGGCGCGCCCGCCTGCTCGAGGAAGTCCTGCAGCGCGAGTGCGTTCATGACCGTCCCGAGCATGCCCATGTAATCGGCGCGTCCCCGGTCCATGCCTCGCTGGCTGAGCTCGGCACCCCGGAAGAAGTTTCCGCCGCCGACGACGATCGCGATCTCGACCTCATCGACCGCCGCGGCGATCTCGCGGGCGATCTGGCTCACCACATCGGGGTTGACGCCCAGCTGGCCGGCTCCGAAAGCCTCACCGGAGAGCTTGAGAAGGACGCGGCGGCGTCCGGTGCGTTCAGTCATGGGTGTGATGTCCTCTCGTCCCGATTCAAGATAGTGCCTTCTGGGCATGAAGAAGGGGTTCGGACCCGTATGGATCCGAACCCCTTCAGAATAACTACGCGCCGACCTTGAAGCGCGCGAAGTCCGTCACGGTGATACCGGCGTCCTTCGCCACCTGGGCGACAGAGAGCTTGCTGTCCTTGGCGTAGTCCTGCTCGAGCAGGGCGACCTGCTTGATGAATGCAGAGACACGGCCCTCGACGATCTTGGGCAGAGCCGCTTCCGGCTTGCCCTCGTTGCGGGAGATCTCCGTGACGATCTCGCGCTCCTTCTCGACGGCGTCCGCGGGGACGTCCTCACGGGACAGGTAGGACGGGTTCGCGAACGAGATGTGCTGCGCGATGCTGCGAGCCGTTGCCGCGTCGTCACCCGAGTAGGCGACGACCACGCCGATCTGCGGGGGCAGATCCTTGCTCGTGCGGTGCATGTAGACCTCGACGGCGTCACCGGTCACGGTGCGCACCTGGCGCAGCTCGACCTTCTCGCCGATGATGGCTGCCTCGTCGGAGATCAGGTCCCCGACGGTCTGGGCGTCGACCGACGCGGCCAGGGCCGCCTCGACCGAGTCAGCGTTGACGGCTGCAACAGCATCCGCGACCTTGTCGGCGAGCGCGATGAAACGCTCGTTCTTCGCGACGAAGTCGGTCTCGCAGGCGAGCTCGATGAGCGTGACGCTGTTGCCCTGCTCACGCGAGACGACGAGGCCCTCGCTGGTCGAACGGTCGGCGCGCTTGGCGTTGCCCTTCGCACCCTTCAGGCGGAGAAGCTCGACGGCCTTTTCGCGGTCGCCGTCGGCCTCTTCGAGCGCCTTCTTCGTGTCAACCATTCCGGTGCCGAGCTGCTCACGCAGCGCCTTGATGTCGGCGATGGTGAAGTTGGCCATGGTGGTGGCTCCTTGCTTCGTTAGGTGTGTGTACGCGGAATTACTTGGCGTCGGCTGCGTCAGCGGCCGGAGCCTCTGCCGGAGCCTCGGTGGGAGCCTCAGCAGCACCCTCGGCCGGAGCCTCGAGGAGCTCCTGCTCCCATGCGGCCAGCGGCTCGGCGTCGCCCGACTCGGGGTTGTGCTTCTTCTGCAGACCCTCGGCTGCAGCATCGGCGATGACGCGGGTCAGCAGCGAGACGGAGCGGATCGCGTCGTCGTTGCCGGGGATCGGGTACTGGAAGTCGTCCGGGTCGGCGTTCGTGTCGAGGATGCCGATCACGGGGATGCCAAGCTTCTTTGCCTCGTCGATCGCAAGGTGCTCGCGCTTGGCGTCGACGACCCACAGGGCCGACGGCGTCTTGGTGAGGTTGCGGATACCGCCCAGCGACTTGTGCAGCTTGTCGAGCTCGCGCTTCTTGAGCAGCAGCTCCTTCTTCGTGAAGCCCGAAGCAGACGGGTTCTCGTAGTCGAGCTCCTCGAGCTCCTTCATGCGAGCGAGGCGCTTGGCGATCGTCTGGAAGTTGGTGAGGAGGCCACCGAGCCAGCGCTGGTTCACGTAAGGTTGGCCGACGCGCGTCGCCTGCTCTGCGAGAATCTCCTGCGCCTGCTTCTTCGTGCCAACGAAGAGGATGGTGCCGCCATGGGCAACCGTCTCCTTGACGAAGTCGTAGGCCTGGTTGATGTAGTTGACCGACTGCTGCAGGTCAATGATGTGGATGCCGCTGCGCTCAGTGAGGATGAAGCGCTTGCCCTTCGGGTTCCAGCGACGGGTCTGGTGTCCGAAGTGAACGCCAGCATCGAGCAGCTGACGGACGGTGACCACTGCCATGGTCGTCTCCTTTGTGTTGTGGCGCTCGCGCGCCGTTGAGGTTGTTTCGCGATCAGGTGATCGACTGTCCTGGTGCCCGGCGCACACCCGCCCTCTCGCGGAGAGGGACCTGTGGGAGTGAATGCCGCGACATAAGTCGCTCTGGGCACGCGTAGTCACCTCGATACTCGAGGTGCGACTTCCAGTGTACAGGATCGCGATCAATCAACTTCTCCTCCACGGCGGCAGCGTCGGCGCCGGTTCTCCACCAGCGGGGATTGGACGCGGATGCATTTCTGTTCGAGGGCCGATGATCGTGCTCATGCTGTCTTCACACGGCCTTCGCCGCCCTTTCCTCGTGCTGTCGCTGTGCCTTGTTGCGCTCTTCCTCACCTCTGCCGGCGCTGCGCCGGCCCCTGCGTCCTGGCGATGGCCTCTGGACGGCCCGCGCGACGTGATCACAGTATTCCGCGCACCCTCCCATGATTTCGGCCCCGGACATCGCGGGGTCGATCTGGCCTCCTCCGTCGGCGCTGCGGTTCGCGCTCCGGCCCACGGCGTCGTCGCGTTCCGCGGCACGGTCGTCGATCGGCCCCTGCTGACGATCGATCATGGCGGCGGGTTCGTCTCAACCTTCGAGCCGATGGATTCCGATCTCGCCCTCGGGGATGCAATCGTCGCCGGCGCAGAGATCGGTCACGTCGCCACGGGCGGCCACACACCGGCGGGTCAGCTGCATGTCGGGGTCCGATGGAACGGCGTGTACATCAATCCGATGGCACTCTTCGGAGACGCTCCCCGCGCCGTACTGCTCCCCTGCTGCCAGGCGATCACGCCCGCGGATGGGCGAGCCGGTACGTCGCCCTGAGCCTCTCGGACGATACGTGCGTATAGATCTGGGTGGTGCCGAGACTCGCATGCCCGAGGAGCTCCTGCACGGCACGGAGATCGGCACCGCCGTCGAGCAGATGGGTGGCGGCCGAATGCCGCAGCGCATGCGGTCCCACTGCGTCGCTTCCGACGATGGGACCCAGCGCCTCGGCGACGAGCGTGTACACGGTGCGAGGACCGAGCCTGGCACCGCGGGCTCCGAGGAATACCGCCGGTGAGGCCTGTTCGCTCCTCATCTGGAGGGCGCCTCGCCCGCGGGTGAGGTAAGCGTCGAGCGAGTCGCGCGCCGGCAGCCCGAACGGCACCACGCGCTCCTTGCCGCCCTTCCCGAGTACCCGCAGCGTCGCCCGCTCCCGATCGACGTCGTCGATATCAAGGCCGCAGAGTTCGGCAACACGGACACCGGCCCCGTACAGGATTTCGAGGATTGCGTGATCGCGCAGCAGCACCGGGTCGCCGCTCGCCGCTGCCGCGCGACGCGAATCAAGCAGCTCGCGCATGCCGTCCTGGGACGCGACCGCGGGCAGAGTGCGTCCACGCTTGGGCGATACGAGCCGGAGGCTGGGATCGAGGCTGATCAGCTCCTCTTCCTTCGCCCAGGCGCAGAAGGCACGTGCCGTCGACGCCCGCCGAGCCAACGTCGATCGGGCATCGCCGCGCTGCGTTGCGTGCCAGAGCCAGTCCCGCAGCGCTTCCAGATCGACGTCGCCCAATGAAAGCTCCCCGAGATGCGCTCCGAGATCGCGTAGATCAGCATCGTAGGCGCGCACCGTCGCCGGCGACAGCCGTCTCACCTGTTCGATATGGGTGAGGAAGCGCGTCACCGCCGCCCGGAATTCCATGCTTCCAGCATGCCACCCCTCACGCCCGCCGCCATCCTTCGGCACTCTGCGCCGCACGCCCGTCGAGGCCCAGCAGACCGAGTATCCCGCGGACTCTGTCGACCGCGAGTCCCGACCGTGCCGCGATCTCAGCGGGCGGATGCGCCACCCTCCTGCTGAGCGCATCCAGCACCCGAACGGTATCGGGTTCTTCACGATCCTCTGCGAATGACGGCCCGCCCTGGCAGGCTGCGCCGGCACCCATGAGCTCGCGGACCTCTTCGGCGCTGGTCACGCAGTGCGCATCGTATTCGCGCAGCAGCCGATGGCAACCTGCAGAAGCAGCACTGGTGATCGGACCCGGCACCGCCCCCAGCGGCCTCCCCAGCGACGAGGCGTGCCCGGCTGTGTTCAGCGAACCGCTGCGCCACCCCGCCTCGACGACGACTGTCGCCTGGCCGAGCGCGGCGATAATCCTGTTTCGACTCAAAAACCGCCACTTGGTCGGTGCCGCACCGCAGGGAAGCTCGCTGAGGACGACACCGGAAGATCGGATCTGGTCGAAAAGTTGTTGGTGCCCGGCGGGATACGCGCGATCGACTCCCCCGGCGAGCACAGCGACGGTGGCGCCGCCGACTCCCAGCGCAGCGCGATGAGCCGATCCGTCGATTCCGTAGGCGCCGCCGGAGATGACCGCGGCACCGCCCATCGCGAGATCCCCGGCGAGCTCCGCCGCGACACGATCGCCGTATGCGGTTGCTGCCCGCGCACCGACGATGCTCGCGCGTTGCCGCATGTTCAGAATTGCCGGGTCGCCCCGCATCCACAGTGCTGTCGGCGCATGCTCTGCAAGGTCGTCTACAGCCGTCGGCCATGCGGCATCCCCCGGCAGCAGCAGAGCGGAACCCGCTTCCAGAGCGCCCCGCAGGGCGTCGTGCACGGCAGCCGGACGCGCACGTGGCATCCATCTCTTCCGCGCTTCGTGAAGCGTCTTCTCGGTCAAGCCGCGCTCGTCGCACGCAACGCGCAAGGCTTCCGCAGCGCCGAGGCGCTCGATCAGCACTCCGGCGACCCCGTCTCCGGGCTCCGTCATGGTGTTCCAGGCGATCCGGGCGATCGTCTCGACGGGATCCTCCCGGTCAGGGCGCAACTGACGCGCAGCGTGCAGGAGCAGGGCGTCCGACATCAGTGCGGCGATCATGCGATGAGTCCTCTCTTGAGAAACAGGGCGTGTCCGAGGTGGTCGGCTCCGGGCCGGTCTGCGCCGGCGATATCGGCGAGCGTCCAGGCGAGACGCAGAACCCGGTCGTATCCGCGCAGGGTCAGCTGTCCGCGCTCGAGGGCGCGGTCCAGGGGCGCCCTGGTGACTGCGGGCACGCGCCACTCCCCCTGACGAAGCCACGCTCCCGACACCTCCGCGTTCACCCGCCAGGGAGTTGCGGACCAACGTCCTGCGGCGGCGATTCGAGCGCGCTCCACCCGTTCTCGCGCCTGGGCCGTCGTGAGGCCCGAGCCAGCAGCGCCCGTCGCGACCGAGGCCGCCACGCGCGTCACCTGCAGGTCGATGTCGATCCGATCTCGGAGCGGCCCTGAGAGCCGAGCGCCGTATCGTCGGATCGCCACGGGCGGACAGATGCATTCGGCATTGCGGACCCCGTAGTTTCCGCAGGGGCAGGGATTCGTCGCGAGGGCTAGTTGGAACTTCGCCGGGAAACGCGCGCGGAAGCCCGCGCGGTCGATCTCGATGCGTCCGGACTCGAGCGGCTGGCGCAGCGCATCGAGCGCGACGCGCGAGAACTCGGCGGCTTCGTCGAGGAACAGAACTCCGCGATGGGCGCGCACGATCGCCCCGGGGCGCACCGCTCGCGATCCGCCACCCACGAGCGCGGCGACCGAAGCACTGTGATGGGGCGCTTCGATGGGCGGCAACCGGTCGAGCGCATCCACGTCTCCTCCGTGGAGCGAGCGGATCGCCGCGACCTCGAGTGCCGCGTCGTCGTCCAGCGGAGGCAGGATTCCCGGGAGCCGCCGTGCGAGCATCGTCTTTCCCGCGCCGGGCGGGCCGCTCATCAACAGGTGGTGCCCGCCTGCGGCCGCGACCACGAGCGCCTCGACCGCCTCGTCCTGACCGACCACGTCGACCAGGTCCAGTGCCTCGTCCTCCCGCGGGGCAGATTCTTCCCGCGCCACAGGCTCCACGTCCGGCACGATGATGTCGGCACCGTGCCACTGCGCCGCTTCGGCAAGACTGCGTGCCGCATGCACATGGACGCCGGGCACCAGACGGGCTTCCTCGGCATTCGCGTAGGGCACGATCACGCGTTCGAAACCGGCTCGCGCAGCGGCGAACACGGCCGGCAGCACCCCGGGAACCGGGCGCAGGCGTCCGTCGAGACCGAGTTCGCCGATATGCACCGTTCGAGAGATCGACCCGGCGTCCAGAACGCCTTCCGTCGCAACAGCCGAGATCGCGACGCCCAGGTCGAACCCGCTGCCGTTCTTCGGCAGACTCGCCGGCGAGAGGTTCACCGTGAGGCGCCGTCTCGTCATGGGCAGTCCCGAGTTCGATACGGCGTTGTGCACGCGCTGCACGGCTTCGCCGAGCGCTTTGTCCGGCAGACCGACGATCCGGAACCCCGGTGTCTGATTCGACACATCCGCTTCGATCTCGACGAGGTGCCCGTCGACGCCGGTGAGCGCGACGGCCCAGGTCCGTGCTGTCCTCATCGCAGATCGACCAGGTGCTCGATCATCGCGGTGGCCGGATCGGCTCCGGTGATCCCGATGATCTCCAGTCTCGGCATCCGTCGGCGTGCGACATCAGGATGATCCGCCGCCCAGGCGAATGCGAGACGCCAGAGCCGATCGCGCTTTCGCCCATCGATCGCGTCGAAAGGATGCCCGAAACCGATGCTCGTCCGGGTCTTCACCTCGACGATGCACAACACGCCATCGCTCTCGGCGACGATATCGATCTCGCCCTGACGACAGCGCCAGTTGCGGTCGAGAATGCGATAGCCGCGGGCCGTCAGGTGGTCGACGGCGCGGTCTTCACCGGCACGTCCGAGGTCGTCTTTCTCTGCCATCCCTCAAGCATGAGACGGGCGGCAAAGCGGTCTGTTGCCCTATGCACGATCTGCGCAGAACAAGCGAGAAGCGCTCAGATGTGGAAAGAAGTCACTTGCCGTCGAGCGAGAGGTCGTCCGGGAGCTCGAACTCGCGGCGCTGCAGCTCTTCCACGTTGACGTCCTTGAAGGTGAGGACGCGCACGGCCTTGACGAACCTGTCGGCGCGGTAGATGTCCCACACCCACACATCCGTCATCGACAGTTCGAAGTAGAAGTCGTTCTCGGTGTCGCGGCGGACGACGCTGACCTCATTAGCCAGATAGAACCGTCGCTCGGTCTCGACCACATACTGGAACTGCCCCACGACATCCCGGTACTCCCGGAAGAGAGCGAGCTCGAGCTCGCGGTCGTAGTCGTCGAACGCCTCGTCATCCATGATGACTCCATCCTATGAGAACAAATGGCGTTCCCGATCAGAACAGCGCCGGTGGCGCGTCGGTGATCGCCCAGGACGCGCGGTGGTGCGGCGTGAGGCCGAAGTCGCGGATGGCCGCGCGGTGATCAGGACTCGCGTAACCCTTGTTGCGGTCCCACCGGTAGGCGGTGTGCGAATCATGCAGATCGGCCATCAGCGCGTCTCGCTCGACCTTCGCGATGACGGATGCCGCCGACACCGAGGCGCAGTCACGATCCCCCTTGATAACGGAGCGGACCTGCAGCGGGACCGGGTGCACCCGGGAGACGTAATCATGGTTTCCGTCGAGGATGACGAGCGCTCCCGCGATGGAGGCTCCCTGCGCCACGACGGCGTCGATCGCGCGGGATGCCGCCAGCCCCAGGGACCGCATGATGCCGACCTCGTCCACTTCGGATGCTGTTGCCCACCCGATTGCGGAGGCCTGGACCCAGGCTGCTGCCCGTTCCGCCATCTCCGGTCGGCGTTTCTCGGTGATCAGCTTCGAGTCGCGCAGGCCTTCGGGGATGCGACGTCGGGCCCCGGCAGCATCCATCACTGCCGCGCCCACCGAGACGGGCCCCGCGAGCGCTCCGCGCCCGACCTCATCGAGGGCGATGATGAGGTCGTATTCCGCGAGGATCTCGCGCTCGAGCGTCAGCGTCGGTTCGATCACCGTCATTGTGCGTCGGGGATGCCGTTGAAGATGTCATGGTGCCCATCGACCGCACTGATCCTTCCGAGCGGCCACGTGATCAGAAAGGCCTTGCCGACGACGTTCTCCAGCGGCACGAATCCTCCGCTGGGGAGATCCTGGTGCGCACGGGCGTCCTGGGAACGGTCACGGTTATCGCCGAGCAGCCAGAGCGCACCCTCCGGCACGGTGACGTCGAAGGGATCGTTGGAGGCCTGCGTGTCGCCTTCGGGAAGGTCCAGATAGCTGAGCTCATCGATCGGCGCGCCATTGATCTCGATCTGGCCGAGCGCGTTGCAGCAGACGACGTGGTCGCCGCCGACGCCGATGATCCTCTTGACGAGGTGGTCCTCACTGTCGGAGGTGGAGAGCCCGATCACCGTCAGCAGCTTGTCGATCCCTTCCAGCAGCGGAGGGCCGGCGGGCTTCTGCACGGCCGGGGGCAGCCATCCGCCCGGATCTTCGAAGACGACGACGTCGCCGCGCTGATATCCGGTCCACCGCGGCGTGAGCTCGTCGACCAGGATCCGGTCGTCGACCATGAGCGTGCGCTCCATGGATGCCGAGGGGATGTAGAAAGAACGCACGATGAACGTCTTGACGAGGAAGGAGACGAGCGCGGCGATGACGATGATCACCAGGACGTCCCGCAGGAAGATCCAGAATCCACGCCGCCGCTTGCCGGGGCCGTCCGTGACGGATTCAGAGCTCATCGAATTCCTTTTTGAGAGATCGGTTGCGCACTGGGCGCCATGATCTAGGTTCGCACACTCCCGAAGCGACGAAGCACCCCGGGACGAGTTCGTCCCGGGGTGCTTCGGAGAATCAGCGGAGATCAGTTCTCGCGCTTCTCCTTGATCTTCGCCTTCTTGCCGCGCAGCTCGCGCAGGTAGTACAGCTTGGCGCGACGGACATCGCCGCGGCTGACGATCTCGATGCGCTCGATCACCGGCGAGTGAACCGGGAAGGTGCGCTCGACGCCCACCTGGAAGCTGATCTTGCGGACCGTGAAGGTCTCGCGAACGCTGTCGCCCTGGCGGCCGAGAACGACGCCCTGGAAGATCTGGACACGAGAGCGGCTGCCCTCGGTGATGTTGACGTGAACCTTGACCGTGTCGCCGGGGCGGAAGTCAGGGATGTCGGAACGGAGCGAAGCCGCGTCGACGGCGTCCAGAAGATGCATGATCGTCTCTCTCTGCACCCGCCACAGGTCGAATGCATGGAATATAAGGAATACGTGGGTGTGTGCCGAACGGTGCGGAAGCATCCGTGGACTCCCCTGAGGCAGAGCCTGTTCACGGCACAATCGTCCATTGTGCCATGAATCCGCCCCGCAACCAAAAGGAATCAGTCCCGCCGCGCGGTGTTCTCCTGGATGATGTAGACGTCGTCGACGCTGACCGAGGGTTTCGGCGCGCCGGCCTCCTGCGACGGTGCGGAGCCGCCGACGATCCGGATGCCTCCTCCGCGCAACCGTGCGTCGTTCCACAGCTGCCAGATCATCAGCCAGAACACGCCGACGGCTGCGGCGATCGCTGCGGTCAGCAGCAGACCGAACCATTTCTGCGGGTAGAAGCCGACGGCGATCGTCAGACCATGCCAGACGGTGAAGCCGAGCACGTCCCACCAGGAGGCCATCCGAGCCTCGCGCGCCGAGGTTCTGGCCCGCATCATCAGCGCGAGGACGATCTCTCCGATCAGCACGGAGGGTATCGCGATGAAGAGCACCCAGAGGATCGCCCAGCCACTCGCGTTGAAGACGCCCCAGCCGATCAGCAGCCACAGCGGCAGGATGATCGCCGCGGGGAACGTCCAGCGGTAGATGAATCGGCGCAGCCACATGCACAGCATGCTACGACCTCCACCCATGAACCGGGACGGTGTTCGCTGTGAGCAGGCTCAGCGGACATCGGGGAGAATGGAACAGACGAGAGGAACACGATGATCGAACTGCGCACCCCTGCCGAGATCGACGAGATGCGAGCGGCCGGACGATTCGTCGCCGAGACCCTGGCGACACTGCGCGAGGAGACGAAGGTGGGCACGAACCTCCTGAGCATCGACAAGCGTGCGCACGAGATGATCCGCAAGGCGGGCGCCGAGAGCTGCTACATCGACTATGCGCCCTCGTTCGGCAACGGCCCGTTCGGCAAGGTCATCTGCACCTCGATCAACGATGCCGTGCTGCACGGGCTCCCCCACGACTATGTGCTGCGCGATGGCGACCTCGTGTCGCTCGACTTCGCCGTCTCGGTCGACGGCTGGGTCGCCGACTCCGCGGTCTCGTTCGTCGTGGGCTCCGCCCGCGAGGAGGACCTGCGTTTGATCGATACGACGGAGCGCGCGCTGGATGCTGCGATCGCCGCCGCCACGGTCGGAAACCGTATCGGCGACATCTCGGCATCCGTCGCGGAGATCGCCTACGGCGAGGGCTACTCGATCAACACCGACTTCGGCGGGCACGGCGTCGGCCGCACCATGCACGGTGACCCGCACGTCGCCAACGATGGTCGCGCCGGCCGTGGCTTCCCGCTGCGCGATGGCCTGGTGCTCGCGCTCGAGCCCTGGTTCCTGCAGACCACCGATGAGCTCATGACGGATGCCGACGGCTGGACGCTGCGCAGCGCCGATGGTTCGCGCGGCGCCCACTCCGAACACACTGTGGCGATCACCGCCGACGGCCCGATCGTGCTGACCGACCGGAGCTTCCTCGGCGTCAAATGAGCGCGCGGTAGACGAACACCGCGGTGCGCATGGGCAGTTCGAAGGAGTCCTTGCCTCGCGTGGCCGGGGCGGCGTCGAGGATGCTCCCGATCTCGACGATCTTCCGCTGACGCGTCGCCTCGTCCGCGGTGAGAAAGCTACTCACCGTCAACCAGCGTGCGAGATACGCCTCACGCGTGATCGCCTCGACCCAGGCGATGTCGTGCTGGTATTCGAAGACGAATCCGGGCAGTTCATCAGCCGCGGCATCCGTCGTCGTGTCGCTCTCACCGACGGCGGGGTGGCGATGCGATGGCAGGCGTAGTCCCACGCGCACGACGGATCGGAGTGATTCCACAGCAGGCCGAGAACGCCACCGGGCTTCAGCACCCGACGGATCTCGGCGCAGGCCGGGTCTCGATCGAACCAGTGGAACGCCTGCGCGACGGTAACGGCGTCGACGCTCGCCCGGTCCAGCGGGATGTCCTCGGCGCCCGCGACACGGGTCTCGATGGCGGGGAGCTTCGCCCGCAGTACGTCGAGCATGGCGACGGACGGCTCGATCGCGATCACGCGGTCAGCGCGCTCGACGAGCAATTCGGTGAATTTTCCGGTGCCGGCGCCGAGATCGAGCACGGCGTTCACTCGCTCCGGAAGGATCGCATCCGCCGCGGCATCCGGAAATCCCGGCCGATACCGGTCGTACTCCTCGCCGATCGACTCGAACGACTTCGCCAGTTGCTGATCCACCATGCCTCGACGCTACTGCCTCGAGGGTCGGACGACTTACGCGAGCTCGATGAGCTCCTGGTACTCCTGGTTCCAGATGTCTTCGACGCCGTCGGGCAGGATGAGCACGCGCTCGGGGTTGAGCGAGGCGACGGCCCCGGGGTCGTGGGAGACCAGGACGACCGCGCCCTCGTAATGCGCGAGCGCATCGAGGATCTCCAGGCGGGAGGCCGGGTCGAGGTTGTTGGTGGGCTCGTCCAACAGGAGCAGGTTCGCGGACGAGACGACGAGGGTCGCGAGCGACAGACGCGTCTTCTCCCCGCCGGAGAGCACACCGGCCGGCTTGAGGACATCGTCGCCCGTGAACAGGAATGATCCGAGCACGCGACGCGCCTCGGTCTCGGTGATGTGCGGAGCCGCCGAGACCATGTTCTCGAGCACGGAGCGGTCGACGTCGAGGTTCTCGTGCTCCTGGGCGTAGTAGCCGACCTTGAGGCCGTGCCCCGGCTCGAGCTGCCCCGTGTCGGGTTCGTCGACGCCGGCGAGCATGCGCAGCAGCGTCGTCTTTCCCGCACCGTTGAGGCCGAGCACGACGACCTTCGAACCGCGATCGATCGCGAGGTCGACGTCGGTGAAAATCTCCAGCGACCCGTAGGACTTCGACAGGCCGGATGCCATGAGCGGAGTCTTGCCACAGGCTGCGGGCTTCGGGAACCGCAGCTTCGCGACGCGGTCGACCTCGCGCACGTCATCGAGGCCGGCGAGCAGCTTCTCGGCGCGCGCGACCATTTGGTGCGCGGCGGCGGCCTTCGACGCCTTCGCGCCGAAGCGGGCGGCCTGCAGCTGAAGGGTCGTCGCCTTCTTCTCGGCGTTCGCGCGCTCCTTCTTGCGGCGCTCCTCATCGGCGGCGCGCTGGCGCAGGTAGTTCTTCCAGTTCATGTTGTACGCATCGATGCACTGGCGGTTGGCATCGAGGTAGAACACCCGGTTGACAGTCTCGCCGACGAGCTCGATGTCGTGGCTGATGACGATGAGCCCGCCCTTGTAGTTCTTCAGGAACTCGCGCAGCCACACGACGCTGTCCGCGTCGAGGTGGTTGGTCGGCTCGTCGAGGATCATCGTCTCGGCATCCGAGAACAGGATGCGGGCGAGCTCGATACGGCGGCGCTGACCGCCCGAGAGGGTCTTCAGCGGCTGGTCGAGGATGCGATCCGGCAGCGAGAGGTTGTTCGCGATCGAGGCGGCCTCCGCCTCGGCCGCGTAGCCACCGAGTCCTTCGAAGCGCTCCATGAGGTTCGCGAACTTCTTCATGGCCTTCTCGGAGACCTTCGGGTCGTCGGATGCCATGTCCTCGGAGGCCTTCGTCATCCCGAGCTGGATCGTGCCGAGTCCGCGGGCATCGAGGATGCGGGTGCGGGCGAGCATCTCCGGGTCGCCGGTGCGCGGATCCTGAGGGAGGTATCCGAGCTCGCCCGACTTCGTCACCTTGCCGCCCGAGGGCAGCAGGTCACCGGCGAGCACCTTCGTCAGCGTGGTCTTGCCGGCACCGTTTCGACCGACGAGGCCGATCTTGTCGCCGGCGGAGACGCGGAAAGAGACGTCCTCCATGAGCAGGCGGGCGCCCACGCGGATCTCGAGATCGTGCACGGCGAGCACAGCAGACGTCCGTTCTTCAGAGGGATGGGGAGGCCGAGGGGCCAGCCTCCGATTCTACCGCCCTCCTCCTGGGTGGATGCCCCGACTCCTCAAGCGAGACCGCGGGCCGTCAGAGCCTCGGCAACCTGGTCGCCGTGCCGCAGCGCCCGCACGAGCAGAGGGAGCACCATCCGCCAACCGAGACGGACTCCTCGAGCGCGCTCCGCATCTCGCATCTGGGCCCGGAACCCCGCGATGACGGGAACCATCGCGATCACCAGCAGAAGCGTCAGCGAAACCGCATCCGCGTTCACCCCGAACCGGCGAAGCGGTGCGAGCGCGACCCGAAGCACGTCGAGCATCTCCCCCATGGGGGTGGATGCTGTCACTGCAGCGGCTGCCAACAGGATCGACGCCATCCGCGCCACCGCGACGACCGCAGCCTCCGCCCCGGAGAAGACCCAGAGGAATGTCCCCAGCACGAGGATCAGCCAGCGCAACTGCCAGATGCTGCGCAGAACCTCTCGGAGCCCGAGTCCGGCGATCAGGTGGACGGCGATGACCGCGAGGAGGGCGCCGACGGCGGCCACGACCGTTCCCGCCCAGATCGAGATCACGAGACTCACGACGACCAGTGCGCACAGCTTCGCGGCGGCGGGCAGCCGATGAAGCATCCCGTTACCCGGTCGGTAGAGCGGGATCATCCGACGAGTTCTCGATACATCGTGACGATGTCGGCCGCAGGACCTGCGGCGTGCAGACGGCCGTTATCGAAGAGGAACGCCTGCTCGCAGCGCGCCGCAAGTTCGAGGTCGTGGGTGACGATGACCGTCGGGATGCTGAGTTCCTCGATCAGCAGGTCCGCGATCCGCCGCGCGTTGCGTCGATCGAGGAGAGTGGTCGGCTCATCCGCGATGAGCAGAGGGGGCTCTGAGACGAGGACGGATGCGAATGCCAGCAGTTGCTTCTGCCCGCCGGAGAGACTGTGCACGGAGGACTCCGCGTGCGCCCCCAAACCGTAAGCATCGAGGACTTCCCCAACCCGCGTCTCGACGTCCTGCTTCGACAGGCCCCGGCCGCGCAACGACAGCGCGACGTCCTCGGCGACGGTCGGCATGAGCAGTTGCGCATCGGGCGCGGAGAACAGGAAACCGGCTCCCTGAGAGGACGGCGCGCTTCCGAGCACGCGGACCTCCCCCGCACTGGGGCGCACGAGCCCGTTCAGCAGACGCGCGAAGGTCGACTTGCCCGATCCGTTCGCACCGATCACCGCGATACGCTGCGCGGTGACCGAAACCGTCACGTCCGAAAGGATGCGCTTCCCGTCGATGTCGACATCGACATCGGCGAGCCCCAGGGTTTCGCCGGCGTTCAGGACACCACCGCCTGCTGCGCGGGAGCGGGCACCGCTGCGAACGCGGCCGGGTACGCCCGGCGCAGCGCCAGAGCCAGCAGGGTCGCCAGCACGGCTTTGAGAAGATCGCCCGGGAGGAAGACCAGGCTCGACAGGGCCGTCGTCGCCAGATCGACGCCCGTGACGAAGGCCTGCACCGGGATGCCGAGGAGATAGATCGCCGGGATGCCGCCGATGAGCACCGCCAGCGCCACGCGCCACCAGCGCCACGCGCCGGCACGGATGAGCAGCCCGATCACGATGACTCCGGCGATCCACCCCAGCAGATAGCCGGCAGTCGGACCGACGAGAACACCGAGACCGCCGCGCCCGCCGGCGAGGACGGGAAGCCCGACCGCCGCGAGAACGATCACGATGAGAACGGCGAATGATCCGCGACGAGCACCGAGGACGGCTCCGGCGAGCATGACGCCGAGAGTCTGCGCTGTGACGGGCACACCGCCGACAAGCGGAACGGCGACCGTCCCGAGCACGATGATGAGCGCTGCGAAGACAGCGATGCGGGCAAGATCGTTTGCGTCGAGCCGTGTACGTGCAGCCATGGAGCCACCTCCTGAACAGTGTTCACCTGAACGGCGTTCAGTATAGCTGCCCGTGCGGGTCAGTTCGAGACCGGGCCCATGCGCGCGATGCGCTCCACGGCTTCTCGGAGAATCTCCGGACTCGTCCCGAAATTCAGTCGCACGTGACCAGCGCCCTCCGCTCCGAAAGCGGGCCCGAAATGCAGAGCGACGCGCGCCTCACGCAGAATGCGCTTGGAGGGGTTCTCGCCCCATCCGAGGGCAGAAAGGTCGATCCATGCCAGATATCCGGCATCCGGCATCCGATAGCACGCACCCGGAAGGTGCTCGGAAAGCAGCTCCCCGAGGAGCCGTCGATTCTCATCCAGTGTGAGGAGCAAACCATCCAGCCACTGGTCGCTCTCAGCGGCGAACGCCGCGACAGCGGCGAGCATCCCGAATTGACCGGTGCGCCACTCCACCTCGATCGGCAGGCTCCGTAGCACTGCCGTCGGCTCATCATCCGCGGTGACCATCAGCGCGCACTTGAGCCCCGCGAGATTGAACGCCTTGCTGGCGCTGACGATCGCATAACCGATCGAGCGCGCGGCATCCGAAACCGCGAGAAAAGGGGTGAAACCGGGCCCCGGTTGCGCGAGCGGCGCGTGGATCTCATCCGAGACCACAACCGCGCCGTGCCGCGCTGCAGCCTCCGCCAGGATCGCAAGGGATGCTGCAGAGTGCACCGTTCCCGTCGGGTTGTGCGGGTTGCACAGCAGAACGGCACGCGCCCCCGATGCGAGTGATGCCTCGATGGCCTCGTGATCGAGTTCCCAGCCATCGCCCGTATCGCGCAGGGAGATGCGCTCGACGACTGCGCCGGCCTCCTCCACGAGGTCGAAGAACGGCGGGTAGACGGGCGTCGTGACGACCACCCGATCACCGGGTCGCGTCACCCTTCGCAGGATCTCGACGATCCCCATGCTGACATCCGCCGTCGAACGCATCCGGGCAGGATCCGGCGACCACGCGTAACGCCGCTCGGCGAAGTCCGCGAATGCGGCCGCGAGCGGCGTACGGGAGGCGACATAACCGGTATCGCTTGTGCGGACCGCCCGCTCGAGCGCCCGGGTGATGGCCGGAGCGAGCGGGAAGTCCGTCTCTGCGACGAACAGGGGCAGGACGTCGTCCGGGTATTCGCGCCACTTCTCGCTGGTGCGCTGGCGCAATTGATCCAGCGGAAGCGCGCGAACCCGTTCCATGTCAGATCGCGAAGCCGAGGGCGCGCATCTGGTCGCGACCGTCGTCCGTGATCCGTTCTGGACCCCACGGCGGCATCCACACCCAGTTGATGCGGAATCGGTCGACGACCTTGTCCAGAGACTGCGCCGTCTGCTCCTCGAGCACATCGGTGAGTGGGCAGCCCGCGCTGGTCAAGGTCATGTGGATGACGAGAGCGTCGTTCTCGTCATCCCACGCCAGGTCGTAGATGAGGCCGAGGTCGACGACATTGATCCCCAGTTCGGGGTCCATGACGTCCTTCAAGGCCTCGGTGACCTCGTCGTACTTCTCCGGAGAAAGAGTCGCGGTCATGCGCTCAGCCTACGCCTCGATCGGCGACGAGGGGTCGAGGAAGCGGTCGTAGCCCTCTTCCTCGAGACGGTCGGCCAGCTCGGGGCCGCCCTCTTCGACGATCTTGCCCTTGACGACCACGTGCACGAAGTCCGGCCGGATGTAGCGGAGGATGCGCGTGTAGTGCGTGATGAGCAGCACACCGAGGCCGGTGGCCTCCTTGGCGCGGTTGACGCCCTCGGAGACGATCTTCAGCGCGTCGACATCGAGACCGGAGTCGGTCTCGTCGAGGACCGCGAACTTCGGCTTGAGAACCTCGAGCTGCAGGATCTCGTGGCGCTTCTTCTCGCCGCCGGAGAAGCCCTCGTTGACGTTGCGCTGCGCGAACTTCGGGTCCATGCGCAGGTTCGTCATGGCTTCTTTGACGTCCTTGGTCCAGCCACGGATCGCCGGCGCTTCACCGTCGAGCGCGGTCTTCGCCGTACGCAGGAAGTTGGTCACGGTCACACCGGGGATCTCGACCGGGTACTGCATCGCGAGGAACAGACCGGCGCGGGCGCGCTCGTCGACGCTCATCTCGAGGACGTCCTCGCCGTCGAAGGTGATCGAGCCGCTCGTGACGGTGTACTTCGGGTGGCCGGCGATCGTGTAGGCGAGAGTGGACTTGCCCGAGCCGTTGGGGCCCATGATCGCGTGGGTCTCACCGGTCTTCATGGTGAGGTTGATGCCGTTGAGGATGGGGGTGGCCCCAGCCTCGGTCTCGACCGTCACGTGCAGGTCGCGGATCTCAAGAACAGACATTTCAGACTTCCTTCGTCACAGTCGGATCGATGAGCACGTCGTCGCCGTCGATCGTGACGACGTAGACCGGGACGGGCTCATAAGCGGGGAGATTCTGGGGAACGCCGGTGCGCAACGAGAACGCGGAGCCGTGGGCCCAACATTCCAGCGTGTCGCCTTCGACGAATCCTTCGGAGAGGGAGATGGATCCGTGGGTGCAGGTGTCGCCGATGGCGTGAACCTCACCGTCGCCATCGAGGACGACGGCCATGGGGACGCCGTCGATCTCGACGCGCAGCGCCGTGTCCTGCTCGAGCTCGCTGAGGCCGCAGGCGCGCTGAGCACTCACGCGCCCACCGCCGCGAGCTCGGACTCGATGACGGCGAGCAGCTCCTCCTCGAGGGCCGGGATGCCGAGACGGTTCACGATGTCGGTGAGGAAGCCCAGCACGACGAGACGACGGGCCTCGATCTCAGGGATGCCTCGGGCCTGCAGGTAGAACAGCTGCTCGTCATCGAAGCGTCCGGTGGCACTGGCATGGCCTGCGCCCTGGATGTCGCCGGTCTCGATCTCGAGGTTCGGGATCGAGTCGGCGTGCGCTCCCTCGGTGAGGATCAGGTTGCGGTTCGCCTCGTAGGAGTCGGTGCCCGTGGCATCCGGTCCGATGAGGACGTCGCCGATCCAGACGCTGCGCGCACCCTGACCCTGGAGCGCCCCCTTGTACAGGACGTCGCCCGTGGTGTGCGCACCCTTGTGGTGCATGTACACCTGGCTCTCGAGGTGCTGACCCGCATCGGAGTAGGACAGGCCGTAGAGCTTGCCCTCGGAGCCGGTTCCCGACAGCTCGACGTTCGGATTCACGCGGACGATGCCGCCGCCGAAGCTCAACACGAAGTGGTTGAGCGTCGCGTCCTTGTCGACGCGCGCCTGATGCGCCGACGCGTGGATCGCGTCGTCGTTCCAGCGCTGCACCGTGATCACGGTGAGGCGAGAGCCCGGACGCGCGATGATCTCGACGTTCTGCGCGTACTGCGCGCTGCCGCTGTGGCGCAGGAGCACCGTCGCGGAGCTGTTCTCGAGCGCCTCGATGACGATGTGATCGTCGGAGCGCTTCCCGGCGCCCTGACCCGTGAAACCGACCATGATCGGCTCGGCGACCTCTTCATCACGTGGGATGCGCACATGCATGCCCTCGTCGGAGCCCTGCCAGGCCACCGCCGAGACGATGTCTTCGGGGATGAAGAACTCGCCGCGCGGGGCGGAGACCGCCGCGAGCGGGCTGGACACGTACTCGGCACCGGCGAGGACCTCGCGGACGATGCCGGCATCGCCGGACGCCTCGGAGAACAGTGCCGTGAGCTGCGCGACCGGGGTGTGCTTCCAGTTGACCTCGCGACCGGTGGGAGCACCGAAGTCTTCGGGGTCGAAGGAGCGCGGACGCTCGGAGCGGGTCTGCACCGGAACGAAACCGGCGTCGGAGACCTGCGCTGCGGGGTCGATGTGCGCGTTCGTCTGCTGCGCCGTGCTCGGCGCGGGGGTGAAGGCCGTCATATCAGCCGACCGATCCTTCCATGCCCATCTCGATGAGCTTGTTCAACTCCATCGCGTACTCCATCGGCAGCTCGCGGGCGATCGGCTCGATGAAGCCACGCACGATCATCGCCATGGCCTCGGTCTCTTCGAGGCCGCGCGACATCAGGTAGAAGAGCTGCTCCTCGCTGACCTTCGAAACCGTGGCCTCATGGCCGAGCTGCACGTCATCGACACGGATGTCGATCGCCGGGTAGGTGTCGGAACGCGACTCGGTGTCGATGAGCAGAGCGTCGCAGACCACGGAGTTCGCGGAGTGGTGGGCTGCGGGATCGACCCGAACCTCACCGCGGTACGCCGAGCGCCCGCCACCGCGTGCGATCGACTTCGAGACGATCGACGACTGCGTGTACGGCGCCATGTGAATCATCTTCGCGCCGGCGTCCTGGTGCTGACCGGGGCCCGCGAAGGCGACCGAGAGCGTTTCGCCCTTGGCGTGCTCGCCCATCAGGTAGATCGCCGGGTACTTCATCGTGACCTTCGAGCCGATGTTCCCATCGACCCATTCCATGGTCGCGCCCTCGTGGGCGACGGCACGCTTGGTGACGAGGTTGTAGACGTTGTTCGACCAGTTCTGGATCGTGGTGTAGCGAACGCGCGCGTTCTTCTTCACGATGATCTCGACGACGGCCGAGTGCAGCGAGTCCGACTTGTAGATCGGAGCCGTGCAGCCCTCGATGTAGTGGACGTAGCTGTCCTCATCGGCGATGATCAGGGTCCGCTCGAACTGGCCCATGTTCTCGGTGTTGATGCGGAAGTATGCCTGAAGCGGGATCTCGACGTGAACGCCCTTGGGGACGTACACGAACGATCCGCCCGACCAGACCGCCGTGTTGAGGGCTGCGAACTTGTTGTCGCCGGGAGGGATCACCGTGCCGAAGTACTCTTCGAAGAACTCGGGGTGCTCGCGCAGAGCCGTGTCGGTGTCCATGAAGATGACGCCCTGGGCCTCGAGGTCCTCACGGATCTGGTGGTAGACGACCTCGGACTCGTACTGCGCTGCGACACCGGCGACGAGACGCTGGCGCTCGGCCTCGGGGATGCCCAGACGCTCGTAGGTCTCGCGGATGTCCTCGGGGAGGTCTTCCCACGACTGCGCCTGCTTCTCGGTCGAGCGGACGAAGTATTTGATGTTGTCGAAGTCGATGCCGCTGAGGTCTGCGCCCCACGTCGGCATCGGCTTGCGCCCGAACAGCTGGTATCCCTTGAGTCGGGTCTTCAGCATCCACTCGGGTTCGCTCTTCAGCACCGAGATATCACGCACGACAGCCTCGGACAGTCCACGACGCGCGCTGGCTCCTGCCGCGTCAGCATCGTGCCAACCGAACTCGTACACCCCCAGACCTTCGAGCTCTGGGCGGTCGATCAACACATCCGACATCACACTCTCCTTGTTGGGCCTCAACGGTGTCATCCGCCCCGGCACGCCGGAGCCCCAAAGGTTGCGAGGGTCGGGTGCCGCTGGTGGGCCTCATCACGGACGCATTCTTCGCGCCTAAACTGTCAGTGATGCCTCTTGCGCTTTCGCGCCCCGCATCACAACAATTCGATTCTACAGGTTCCCCCTGGTGAACGGGCCGTGCCCGCGCGCCGGGCGTGGGCCGGAGGAAACATGTCCGAGACCAGTTCCGCCACCGCGATCCCGACAGGAAGCAGCGCGCCGATCCTCCCCCGCCTTCTGCGGGTGCTCGCGTGGCTGTCGTTCATCGCCGAGGTCATCATCATCGGCACAGGTGGCGCGGTCCGCCTCACGGCATCGGGCCTGGGCTGCACGGAATGGCCGCTGTGCACACCGGATTCGCTCGTGCCGACGGCGGAGCAGGGCATCCACGGCATCATCGAGTTCGGAAACCGCACGATGACCGGCGTCGTCGGCATCCTCGCGATCGCCGTGCTTCTGCTGACCCTCTTCTCGATCGCCGGCAAGCGAGCCGTCGTGCACGCGCTCTGGTCCGCCCTCTGGTCCGTCATTGCCGGGGTCCTCTGCCTCGGGCTGGCGCTGCTGGGCGGCTGGATCTACACGATGATCACCGGCGAGCCCGGGATCGCCGCGTTCCCCTTCTTCTCCCTCGGGCTGCTGGTCATGGTGATCGTCGGAGCCGTGCGGTCCTGGCGCTCGTTCGGCGAGCGGCGCGACCTCAGCGTGCTCGCCTGGCTGGTGCTCATCGGCGTCATCGCCCAGGCCTTCGTCGGCGGCATCACGGTGCTGACCGGCTTGAACCCCTTCATCGTCGGCTTCCACTACGTGGTCTCGTTGCTGCTGGTGTGCATCACGGCGGTCTACCTCGTGCGGATGCGCACGCATGACGGCCCGCGTGTCCGCGCCGTCCCGAAATGGTTCGCCGTCCTGACACACATCACCGGCCTCGCACTCGCCGCGACGATCTTCTTCGGTGTGCTGACAACGGCATCCGGGCCGCACTCGGGCGACGAGAATGTGATCCGCGACGGCTTCGATGCGACGGTCCTCGCCCACGTGCACGCCTGGCCCGGCTACATCCTCGCCGTCCTGGTCCTCATCCTCACCATCGCCGCGTGGATTCTGCGTCTGGATCCCCGCACCTGGCTCGTGATTCTGGTGGCGGCGATCCTCGTCCAGATCGGCGTGGGCGTCTGGCAGGCGCGCGAGGGGCTCCCCGAGATCCTCGTCGGCATCCACATGGTCCTCGCCTCTCTCTCGGCCGCGGCATACACGGTCGTGGTGCTTCGCCTGAAGCGCTCAGCCGACGCATAACCGGCGCATACCTCGCGCATGGAGACCGCGCGCAGGCTGAACGGATGAGAAACACCTCCCTCCTGCGCAGTCTCCCCTTCCTCCTCCTCGTCGTGCTGTCCCTGGCATCCGTCATCGTCGGCGGTTGGCTGTCGACCGACCAGATCTCGACCATGACCACCGCCCTGCTGGAGGGCACGGCGACCGGCGTGGAGGTCTACGCCGGGCAGAGCTGGGTCGTCATCGGAGGCGCCCTCGTCGCCGCCGGATTGATCGGCCTGTTCCTCGCGTTCGCGCTGGGCGCGGCAAAGGCGCTGCTCCCCCGTCGCGCGATCGACACTCTCGACCCGTTCGAGAGGGACGACGCCGATAACAATGCGGATGACGTCATCTCGCCGGCAGCCGCTGCTGAACGTGCGGCCGCGATCGAGAACACTCCCGCATCTCCTGCACGCTGATCGTGCAGAGATGAGAACGGGCCGTTCCTCTCATGAGGAGCGGCCCGTTCTTCTTCAGAGGATCAGAACGGCAACAGCGGGTCGGCTGCGACCGCGAGGAAGATCAGCGTCAGGTAGACGATCGAGGCGTGGAACACGCGCATCGGGCGCGGGTTCTCGCCGCGCACGGCCTGACTGTAAAGACGGTGCGACTCGTAGACGAACCAACCGCCGAACACGACGGCCGAGACCGAGTAGACGAGGCCCATATCGGCGACCGGGATGAGCAGCAACGAGCAGGCGAGCGTCGCCCACGCGTAGAGGATGACCTGCAGGCCCACCTGCGGCGCGTTGCGCGTGACACCGAGCATCGGCACATCAGCGCCCGAGTAGTCGTCGCGGTACTTCATCGACAGCGGCCAGTAGTGCGCCGGTGTCCACAGGAAGATGAGCACGAAGAGGATGATCGCCGGCCAGGCGATCGCGTTGGTGACGGCGGACCAGCCGATGAGGACCGGGAAGCAGCCTGCGATTCCGCCCCAGATGATGTTCTGCTCGGTGCGGCGCTTGAGGATCATCGTGTAGATGACGACGTAGAAGAAGATCGCCGAGACCGACAGCGCGGCGGTCAGCAGGTTGGTCGTCGCCAGCAGCCAGACGGTCGAGAAGACCGCGAGAACCCAGGAGAAGATGAGGGCGGCACGCGGGGACACCTCGCCCGTAACAATCGGCCTGTTCACGGTGCGCTTCATATGAGCGTCCATGTCGCGATCGAGATACATGTTGAAGGATGCGGCCGACCCCGCGCTCGTCGCCCCGCCGATGACGGTCGCGATGATGAGGAACGGATGCGGGATGCCGCCGTGAGCGAGGAACATCACCGGCACGGTCGAGACCAGGAGCAGCTCGAGCACTCGCGGCTTCGTCAGCGCAACGTAGGCCTTGATCACAGACCCGATCGGACGCCTTGCCGTCGTCGCCTCAGACATGGTCGAGATATCGATCGCCTCCTCAGCGCACAGTACAGACAACCCTTCCATTCTACTCCACGCGAAACGCCCGACTCACGGCGTAAGAGTCGTTTCCCGCTCCCCCGTCCAGCGCTATGCTGAAACCCACTCGCGCGCCCGGCGCTGTGCACCTGTCCGTGACGATGCGGAGGCGCCAGATATTCGGGCGCCCTCGAAAGTTGTTGGAAAGGGCACGACCGTGACGGAACTGCAGTGGGATGAGATCGACCGACGTGCGGTGGATACCGCCCGAATCCTCGCGGCCGATGCCGTTGAGAAGGTGGGGAACGGTCACCCCGGTACGGCCATGAGCCTGGCTCCGGCCGCGTATCTCCTCTATCAGCACGTCATGCGCCACGACCCTGCCGACACCGACTGGCTCGGCCGCGACCGCTTCATCCTCTCGGTTGGCCACTCCTCGCTCACCCAGTACGTGCAGCTCTACCTGGGCGGCTTCGGGCTCGAGCTCGAAGACCTCGAGTCGCTGCGCACCTGGGGCTCGCTGACTCCCGGCCACCCGGAGTACGGCCACACCAAGGGCGTCGAGATCACCACCGGTCCGCTCGGCCAGGGTCTCGCCTCCGCCGTCGGCTTCGCGTATGCGGCACGCTACGAGCGCGGACTCTTCGATCCCGAGGCGGACGCGGGCACGAGCCCGTTCGACCACTTCGTCTACGTCATCGCCGGTGACGGCGACCTGCAGGAGGGTGTGACCAGCGAGGCGTCCTCGCTCGCCGGTCACCAGCAGCTCGGCAACCTCATCGCGATCTACGACTCGAACCAGATCTCCATCGAGGACGACACGAACGTCGCCTTCACGGAGGACGTCGCAGCGCGCTACGAGTCCTACGGCTGGCAGGTCATCACGGTCGATTGGAAGAAGTGCGGCGAGTACGTCGAGGATGTCGTCGAGCTGAACGCAGCCATCGAGGCTGCGAAGGCCGAGAGCGGCAAGCCCTCGCTCATCATCCTCAAGACCATCATCGGCTGGCCCTCGCCCGGCAAGCAGAACACCGGCAAGATCCACGGCTCCGCGCTCGGGGCCGATGAACTCGCCGCGACGAAGAGTGTTCTCGGCTTCGACCCGGAGAAGAGCTTCGTCGTCGCCGACGACGTCATCGCGCACACGCGCGGTCTCGCTGACCGGGCCGCTGTGACCCGTGCCGCCTGGCAGACATCGTTCGACGCATGGGCCGCTCAGAATCCCGAGCGCAAGGCGCTGCTCGACCGCCTCGAGTCGGGCGAGCTGCCCGAGGGCGTCGAAGGCGCACTCCCCGTCTTCGAAGCCGGCAAGGAAGTCTCGACCCGTGCCGCATCAGGCCAGGTCATCAACGCCCTCGCCGCTGAGCTGCCCGAGCTGTGGGGCGGATCGTCCGACCTCGCCGAATCGAACCTCACCACCATCAAGAGCGCGAAGTCGTTCATCCCGGCCGAGTGGTCGACGAACGAGTGGTCGGGATCTCCCTACGGCCGCGTGCTGCACTTCGGCATCCGTGAGCACGCCATGGGTGCGATCGTCAACGGAATCGTCCTGCACGGCAAGACGCGTGCCTTCGGCGGAACCTTCCTGATCTTCAGCGACTACATGCGTCCGGCCGTGCGCCTCGCGGCGCTCATGAACGTGCCCAGCATCTTCGTGTGGACCCACGACTCCGTGGCCCTCGGAGAAGACGGCCCGACTCACCAGCCGATCGAGCAGCTCGCGACGCTCCGCGCCATTCCGAACTTCGCCGTCGTGCGTCCCGCGGATGCCAACGAGACGTCGGTCACGTGGCTGGAGATGCTCCGCCGCCAGGAGGGCCCCTCGGGCATCGCGCTGACCCGTCAGAACATCCCCGTGTTCGAGCGTGGCGAGGGCGAGGCATCCGGCGATGTCTTCGCCGCGGCATCCGGCGCCGCCAAGGGCGCATATGTCCTCGCCGAGGCCCCCAACGGCACCCCCGACGTGATCCTCATCGCCACCGGCTCCGAGGTTCAGCTCGCCGTCTCCGCCCGTGAGACGCTGGCGGCAGAGGGCATCAACGCCCGCGTCGTCTCCGCTCCCTCGCTGGAGTGGTTCGACGAGCAGAGCGAGGAGTACCGCGAGTCCGTGCTCCCGACATCCGTCACCGCCCGCGTCTCGGTCGAAGCGGGCTCCGCCCTCACCTGGCGCGGCATCGTGGGAGACAAGGGCCGCTCCGTCGCGATCGACCACTTCGGCGCATCCGCCGATTACAAGACCCTGTTCCAGAAGTTCGGCATCACTGCCGAGGCCGTCGTCGAGGCGGCCCGCGCAACCGTCAAGGAGAACGCATGAGCACCCCCACCGCAGACCTCGCCGCCGCCGGCGTCAGCATCTGGCTCGACGACCTCTCGCGCACCCGCATCAACTCGGGCAACATCGCCGAGCTGATCCAGT
>NZ_CANROA010000002.1 GCF_947632095.1 uncultured Microbacterium sp.
TCCTTCTGGAGCATGGTGATGAGAACCTGCGGGTTCATGTTGCACGACTGCGCGACCTTGTAGATGATCCGCGCCGCGGTCTCACCCGAGGACGCCGCGTACCCACTGCAGTACGCGTCGGCGGACTTCTTCTGCGTCGGCGCCTTGAGATCCCTCAGGCACACATATCCCGACTGGCAGCGCGAGACCTTCGAGTTCAGGAAGGTCTGGATCTGCGCCTCGGTCATCGTGCTCTTGTCCGTGAACACGGCGTCGCTGATGATGTTGCCGGGCGTGAACCCGACCAACGAGGTCTTCACGACGCCGGTCTTGGTCAGATCGGCGAGAGCGCGGGGAGAAGAGACCGACGTGCTGGAGGAAGCCGAAGCCGACGCCACCGAGACCGGTGCCACTGTGCCGACGACGAGGGCCGTCGCGGCGACAAGGACAGTGAGGAATCGGGCGATCCTGGGCACGTTTCGAGAGCGTGGGGCACGTCGAGACATGTGACTAGTGTGACGGAAGTCGCGTCATGGTGCCACTGAGCCCGCAGAAACGACAGAAATCTCCGGCGTGTCGCCCTGATTCCCTGTGTCAGAGGTCGGCGTGCAGAGACCAGACCCGTTCCGCGGAACTCGCCCAGGAGAACGCCCGTGCGCGGTCGTCGGCCAGCACCGACAGGCGTTTCGACCCCGCGCCGACGGCTTCGGCCACGGCATCCGCCAGCCCCTCGGATGCCACGAGAGAACCGCCCTCGGCGATCACGTCCCGGTGCACACCGCTGTCGACCGCGACGATCGGAACGCCCAGTGCCATGGCCTCCATCGCCCGCCACGGCCAGACGCCGGCAGGGTTCGTCGCGACGAACGCCGACGCACCGGCGAGCACGGCGGCGCGATCGGCGCTGTGCAGCGCACCCCGGATGTGCGCCCGTCGCTCGGCGAGACCGGCTGCTGCCGCCATTTCGGCCAGGCGCGGCTCGGCGCCCTCCGCGGCATCGAGGACGACGACATCCGTATCGGCGGCCGCGGCGGCGCGGAATCCCTGCTCAAGATCGCCGAAGGAGCCGGCGAGCACGAGGTACTCCGCCGGCAGCGTGTGCTCTTCACGGCGCGCAGCCGCGTCGTCCGGCGCTGAGAAGCCCTCGGGAGGCGCCCCGGCGATCACCCGCACGCGATCGCCGAGGCGTGCGATCTCCGATAGCCGCGCCGCCATGGCGTGCGTGGGGACGACCACCGCATCCGCATGCCGGACAGCACGACGCAGCATGCCCCGGTGCCACGCGACGGTCGATTTAGGCAGGGTGGACGGTGCATCCCACGGGCTCAGATCCCACAGCGTCACCGCGACCTGATCGTCGTTGTGCAGCCGATCGTGCTTGACCAACGGGGCCATCATGCTCGGAGCGTGGATCAGCCCGCCGCCGACGCCCGGCGCGAGCCCGAGCTGCCACGATGCGGCGAGTTCGCGCCGCGCGAGTCCGAGCGTGCGGGTGCCGGTGAGGCCGGCGATGCCCGCGCTGCCGCCGGCGGGGACGATCGCCTCGACCGAGCACCCCGATGGCGCCGTCTGCACGAGTCCCGCGGCCAGATCCAGCGCCGCGCCGGCCTGATCGGGGTCGACGATCTGCGCGACCTGATCGAGGACGACGCGCAAGATGACACTCATATCGAAAGAATAACCGCGATGTGCGTCAAACCCCGGGATGCTGTCCACATGCTTGAATGCTCAGGTGAGTGACGGACGACTTCCCGTACAACGGCGCTGGGTGAAACGGGTCATCGCGGCGGTGATCGCGTTCCTCGTGCTGGCGATCGGCTGGGTCGTGATCCGCGGCGTGGGCGCGGTCAGCGAGCTTCAGAACGCCAAGAGCGCGGCTTCGCAGATGCGCGATGCGCTCGGCGAGGGCAACATCGAACGCGCCGAACGGATCGCCCCGCGCATCGCCGCGCATGCGGCGACCGCGCACGATCTCACGGATGACCTCATCTGGCGCGGATTCGAGTTCGTGCCCTGGCTCGGGGCGAACTTCACCGCTGTGCGAGAGGTGGCAGCCATCACCGACAGCGTCGCATCGGATGCCGTCGCCCCCGTGCTCGAGATCGCCGCCGACCTCGATCTCGGCGATCTCGGATTCGCCGGAGGGGTCGTCGATCTCGCCCCCTTCGCCGAGGTGGAGGCCCCGCTCGCCTCGGCCAGCGCCGCTCTCTCCGCCGCCGAGGTGCGCGCGCAGCAGATCGATGCGGACGCCACACTGCCGCCCCTGGCCGGGGCCGTCGGCGAGATGCGCGACGTCGTCACCGAGGCCTCGACCATGATCGGCGCGCTCCACGGCGCATCCGTACTCCTGCCCTCCATGCTCGGCGGCGAGGGGCCGCGCAACTATGTGATCGCGATGCAGAACAACGCCGAGCTGCGCTCCAACGGCGGAATCATCGGATCACTCGCACTCATCCGGGCCGAGAACGGGCACCTCCGCATCATCCGTCAGGCGTCGACGCGCGACTTCCCCACTCTGAGCGAGCCACTGCCGCTCAGCGAATCGACGGTCGCGCTGTTCGAGGACCGTCCGGGCCGCTACATGCAGAACATCACGAGCATCCCCGATTTCGCCGAGGCCGGTGAGACCCTGGCCCTGCGCTGGCAGGAGCGCTTCGGCGAGACGGTCGACGGCGTCATCGCCGTCGACGCTGTCGTCGCCACCCATCTGCTGGATGCGACCGGCCCGATGGGCTTCGGGCCGTTCAGCGTCGATGCCGAGAACGTGCTCGAGGTGCTGCTCTCCGAGATCTATGCGGCCGTCCCCGACCCGGCCCAGCAGGACGCCCTGTTCGCCCAGGCCGCGAACGGCCTGTTCGCCGCCGCATTGGGAACCGCCGAGCCGCAGAAACTGCTGGTCTCGCTCGCCGCGGCGGCCGAGGAGAACCGCATCCGGATCTGGAGCGCGCACGAGGACGAGGAGGAGCTGCTCGCCGCGTCGAGCCTGGGCGGCTCGCTCCCCCGCGATGGTGAGCGGGCGACATACGTCGGCGTGCTCCTCAACGATGCCACCGGCGGGAAGATGGATTTCTACACGACCGCCGACATCGAGACGTCCGTCGGCATCTGCGAGGGCGAGCCGACGACGCAGGTGCGGGTCACATGGACCAACAATGCTCCATCGGATGCCGCGGAGACGCTCCCGGCGTACGTGACGGCGGATGGCGCCTACGACGTGCCTGCCGGAAGTGTGCGAACGCTCATCGCCGTCTACGGCCCCGAGGGGGCGACGGTGCGCTCCACCGCGCGAGACGGCGTCGACGCGGGCGTCCAGACGGCGCTGCTCGGCTCCCGCAGCGCCGTCCAGCACGACGTGACGCTCGCGCCGGGGGAATCGACCATGGTCACCGTCTCCTTCGTCGGAACGGGCGCCGGCGAGCGGCTCACGCAGGTGCAGCACACCCCTATGATCACGACTCCGGACACGACACGCGCGGGGATCACCTGCGAGTAGTGACAAACATCCTATGGATGAGCTAGTCTCATCATCACTGGGGAATACCGGGTCCTTTTCATACTGCCGTGGGGGCAGGGAGGACCCACATGATCGAACGCAGGGGTGTGTTCGAGCATGATTCCGCGTGCATCTCTCTGGGGGAGAAACATGCTGAAGAAACTGGCTGTCATCAGCCTGACCGCTGGCGCGCTCGTGCTCTCTGCACCGGCCGTCGCAACTGCTGCGCCGTCCGGCATCACGCCGGCAGCCGATGCCTATACCGAGCCTCCGCGCGTGACCGTCGACGATCCGGTGATCCGGCTCTGCGAGGTCTCGACGATCGTGTTCGGCAGCGGCTACTTCCTGCCCGGTGAGAACGTGGCTGTCGGTGTATCCGGCAAGAACGCCGCAGCCTCGTCGTTCTCGGGCAACGTCGCGAACGCCGATGGTGGGCTCGTGCTCTCCTTCCGCGCGCCTGCAGACGGAGAGGGCGCCTACTCGGTCGCCTTCACGGGTTCTCGCTCGTACACGGCCTTGATCACCGTGTCGAGCGGACGTGACGCGGTCTCGAGCTGCAATCACGATCCCGGAACCGCGCCCGCCGGCACGGAGCGTCCGCTGACCGATGGACCGATGGAACTCGCCCTCACGGGCGGCGGCGTCTCGCCGTGGGCTCTCGGGGGCGGCGCACTCGCCCTCGCGGCCGGCGGAGTTCTCGTCGCGGCAGGAGCCTCGCGCCGCAAGCGCGCCGAGGTCTGATCACCGCAGAAGCGGTGATCGAACGCCGGGCGGCGACGGTCCCTCCCCCTCCGACCTGTCGTCGTCCGGTGCATCCGGTACGTACCCGGAAGGCCCACTGTGCCCCATCGTGAGAACACGATGACGCGCAGTGGGCCCTTTGGTCGTTCCCCCATGCCGTACCCTGTGATCCCGTCCGGAGGAGCTCCTCGCTCCGGCCGGGATCACAGGGATCAGGGCTGCGGTTCCGGTGTCTCCGTCGGCGGGTGCAGGGTCTGCTGCACGAGGTCGCGGATGAACGCATAGTCGGGGTTGAACTCGTCGACGCCGAACTTGGGAACCAGCTCGATCGTCGTAACGGGCTGCTCGCGGGCCAGCAGCATGAGGTCGAAGAACTCCGAGAGCTTCGCCTTGGGGAGGTCGGTGTCGACCAGAACCGTTCCCGCCGCCGCGATCTCATTGAAGCGGGCGAGCACGTTCTGCGGAGTGAACTGCTCGAGGATCGCGAGCTGCAGCTCGCGCTGGCGCTCCATTCGATCCCAGTCATCCGTCGTGTAGCGCGAACGGGCATACCACTGAGCGGTGTCGCCGTCCATGTGCTGGGCGCCCGTCTCGATCCAGCCGATCGCCCACTCATTGGCGTCCGTGCCGGTCCAGCCCTCGGGCGGACCGCCCTTGGGCAGGCGCTCATCGACGGTGATGTCGACACCGCCGAGGGCATCGATCATCGTCGCGAAGCCGTCCATGTCGATGAAGATGTAGTAAGGGATCTCGATCCCGAGGATCCCCTCCGCGGCATCCTTCGTCGCCTCGATCCCGGGCGCGGAACCATGGTTCGCGGCATCCGGATACAGACCGACGCCGGCGTCATCGCGGCAGACCTCCGCCGCATAGCGCACGTGGTTCATCCACCCGTTCCAGCCGCAGGTGTCAGACGACTGGCCCTGGAATCCGCCGGGATAGGCCTCCTGCATCGGGCTGCCGTCGCTGAACGGCGCGTGCGGGAGCTCGCGCGGGATGCCGACGATCGTGACGGCGCCGCTCTCGGCGTTCACCGAGACGACCGAGATGCTGTCGAAGCGCATCGAGTCGCGCCCGTCGCCGCTGTCGGCGCCGAGCAGAAGAATGTTGTAATAACCGTTGCTCGGTTCGACGCTCGGACCGCTGTTGCCGAAGATGTCTCCGATGACGCCGCGGCTCGTTCCCGCGATCGTCGCGCCGTAGGCGGCCGAGCCACCGACGAGTCCGAGCAGGAGGAGTGCGACGACGGGGATCGCCAGCCGCGATGCCGGCGGCGCCTTCACCAGACGCACGAGACGCAGCGTGTCGAAGGTGAGCACGACCCACAGCAGGGCGTAGAAGACCAGCAGCACCTGAACGCCCGTGAGCGCGAACCAGTTCGTCGCGAGCGAGACGAGCGAGGTTCCCCAGATGACCGCGGCGACGGCCAACGCGATGACGATCAGCCAGCTCAGCAACGTCGCGCCCAGGCCGAACCGGCCGAGCTTGCGGTTGCCGCCGCCGAGCACCTGGGCGGAGCCCGGCACGAGCACGTTCATCAGCACGAGCCACCAGCCACGGCGCCCCATGAACGCGGGGTCCTCGACGTCGGGGTTGCGCAGCGGATGCGTCTCTATCAGCCGCTCACCGGGCCGTGACGTCGCGCGCGGCGCCGCATAGGTCACAGGGAGTCCTTCAACCGTTCGTTCTTCTCGGCGACCTGCGCCTCGAGCGAGCGGGCGTAGTCCTCGATGCGGTCGCCGAGAGCGGCATCGGATGCTCCGAGGATGCGGGCCGCGAGGATCCCGGCGTTGCGGGCGCCGCCGATCGAGACGGTCGCGACCGGGATGCCCGCCGGCATCTGCACGATGGAGAGCAGGGAGTCCATGCCGTCGAGGTATGCGAGCGGCACGGGAACGCCCACGACCGGCAGAGCGGTCATCGAGGCGACCATGCCCGGCAGGTGCGCTGCTCCCCCGGCGCCGGCGATGATGACCCGGATCCCGCGAGCACGCGCCTCACGGGCGTACTGCATGAGCTTGTCGGGTGTGCGGTGCGCCGAGACGACCTCGACCTCGTGCGGGATGCCGAAGTCGGTGAGCGCCTGCGAGGCATCGCTCATCACGCGCCAGTCCGAGTCGGATCCCATGATGACGCCGACGACGGGTTCTGCGGAGGAGTGCATTGGCTCAGTCACTCCCCCAGGGTACGGTCTGCCCGCCGTGCTTGCGCTGTATGGCGCGCTCACGGCTCAGTCGAACTGCGCCGCGGCGGCGCGTGCCGTGTAGACGACGTCGTCGAGATCAGCGCCGGCGACGTTCACGTGTCCGACCTTCCGTCCGGGACGGGCAGCCTTGCCGTAGGTGTGGATCTTGGCCTCGGGATGAGCGGTCATCGCGGCTTCGAAGCGGTCTTCGAACGTGCCCTCGGCGGGCCCGCCGAGGATGTTGACCATCACGGCCCAGGGGGCGCGCGGTGCCGCATCGCCCAGGGGCAGATCCGCCACAGCACGCAGGTGCTGCTCGAACTGGCCCGTCACCGCGCCGTCCTGGCTCCAGTGTCCGCTGTTGTGCGGACGCATCGCCAGCTCGTTCACGAGAATGCGCTCATCATCGGTCTCGAAGAGCTCGACCGCGAGCATGCCGGTGACGCCGAGACCTTCGGCGATCTGGCGACCGATTCCCTCGGCGACCTGGGCGAGTCGTTCGCTCGCCCCCGGGGCCGGTGCCAGAACCTCGGCGCAGACGCCATCGCGCTGCACGGTCTCGACCACCGGATAGGCGACCATCTGTCCGCCCGGGCGGCGTGCGATCTGCTGCGCGAGCTCACGGGTGAACGAGACGAGCTCCTCCACGAGGAGCGCGCCGATCTCGGCGAACCAGTCCGCGGCCTCCTCACCCGAGGACACCACGCGCACGCCCTTGCCGTCATAGCCGCCGCGAGGGGTCTTCACGACCGCACGACCGCCGTGGTCATCGAGGAAGGCCTGCAGCTCCTCCGCGTTCGCGACCGCCGCCCAATCGGGCTGCGGAACACCGAGCTCGGCAAGACGGGCTCGCATGACGAGCTTGTCCTGCGCGAATTGCAGCGCATCAGGGCCGGGGCGCACAGCGATGCCCTCATCGGCGAGCGCGCGCAGCACCCCCTGCGGCACGTGCTCGTGGTCGAACGTGATGACATCGACGTCCTGCGCGAACGCGCGGACGGTGTCGAGGTCGCGGTAGTCCCCGACCGCAGTGGCCGCCAGCTGCGCCGACATCCCCTCGGCCTCCGCGAGGACGCGGATCTCCAGTCCCAGCTCGACCGCCGGGGCGATCATCATCCGGGCCAGCTGTCCTCCGCCGATCACACCAACACGCAACGCCATCGAGTTCTCCGTTCGTCCCGACCATTCTTCCGCATGCCGAGTGCCTCGAGAACCGCGTTGCACGGAGTACCGCGGCACGGAGTTGCCGCCCGGGCTCAGAGCGCTGCGGTCGGCGCTTCGGGAAGAGTCTGCGCATCGCGGTGCGCAAGGATCTGGTTGACCTCGATCTGATCGGCCAGGGCCTCGTGCACGAGCCGCACGTGGGGGACGTTCGACAACCGCACCGGTTCATCGACGCCGTTGGACAGGGTGATGGTCCCGGCACCCCATAGCCGCTGGAGCAGCCCGCGTCGCACCGCGATCGAATAGCCGCGAACGTGCGAGATCTCCCGCCGATGACGGGCCCCGAGCCCGTGGCGGACGATCACACGACGCGTCGTCACCGTGTAGGAGCGCGAGACCCAGACCAGATACGGCAGGACGCAGCCCACCAGGATCACCAGGCCCGCTGCGGCCAGCAGCATCCAGTTCTCGTAGCCCGCCGGCAGGTTGTTGTAGAAGTAGGCGGTGGCGCCGAAGACGGCGATCACCAGCACTGACGACCAGAACAGGCCACGGGCATGACTGCGGAACCGCGCGATCAGCCGCTCTTCGGCCGGCGCGCCCGGAGGCGGCATCGTCGGCCTGCCTCCGAGAGCGACGGGCTGGGTCATTCCTCCATTGTGCCTGGAGCCGCGGACATCGCCGTCCGCCGTGCGGCGTGTCCGATCCGCCCGGGGTGTCGTCAGCCGAGACGGGCGTGCACGATATCGCCCGCGGCGATCAGCCGCTCTTCGCCGTCCACGACGATCGCCAGGCGCCCATCAAGATGGAGCCGCGTGGCGGTCCCGCGCATCTGCGTGCCGTCGGGCAGCGAGACGTCGACCGTTCGCCCGATCGTGATGCACCTCTGCGACACCACGGCGTGCACGCCTGCGCGACCGGCATCGCCATCAGCGCGCAGACCGCCCAGAAGCTCATCGACCCGGCCCACATAATCCGCCACGAGCCGATCCTCGTCGCACTGCGCGCCGATCACCGCGAACGACGTCGCCGTCGGCACCGGCAACTGCTCCGTCGTCATCGCCGTGTTGATCCCGGCGCCGAGCACCACCGCCTGTCCGGTCGCCTCGGCGAGGATGCCGCAGATCTTGCGTTCGTCGACGAACACATCGTTGGGCCACTTCACCCCGACCTCGTGGTCCGGGAGCTGAGCGGCCACGGCATCCGCCATCGCCGCTCCCGCGATCAGCGGAATCCATCCGAACGCCACCGGATCCGCCGGCAGATCCCGCAGGAGCACCGAGATCGCCAGAGCCGACCCCGCCGGTGTCACCCATGAGCGATCCAGCCGACCGCGCCCCGCGGTCTGATCCGCTGTCACGATCACCGAGAGGTGCGGGTACTCCGGTGATTCTGCGGATCGGTCGCGCAGCTCGGCGTTCGTCGAGGGCGACTGCTCGAGCGCATCCACCCGTCCGGCCACCGCACGCGTGCGCGCGAAGCCGGCTGCGCGGTCAGACGACCAGCTCATCGTCCTTCTCTTCTTCGTCGTCATCGTCTTCATCCGTGACGACGGATCCGATCTCGCGCTGGTGCCACTCATCCCACTCGGCCATCAACTGCTCGATCGCGGCGTGGAACTTCGCGGTCGCGACGCCCGGCGTCGTATCGCCGAAGTAATGGCGAACCCACATGCGCAGCTTCGCGATGGCCTCCTCGTCGGCGCGCACGCGCTCGACCTCCGCAACGATGCCGGATGCCCTATCGACCGTCAGCCACTCGCAGTCCGAGAGATAGCCGCCCGTGTCGACGGATGCGCGCTCATCGGCCGGCCGGGTGATCAGCAGCGGCTTGCCCACGGCGAGACGGTCGTAGACCATGGCCGAGATGTCGACGATGGCGACGTCGGATGACGCCAGCTGCCAGCCGAGCTCGGGACCGTCGTCGTAGACGTGCCCGGCCGCGGGGTCAGCCTCGTTCGCGGCGGCGATCGCGGCGACGATGCGCCGATGCGCCGCGCCGTAATCCGCATCGACGACGCCGCTGCGCGGGTGCGGGCGGTAGACCACGCGATGCTCGCCCGTGGCCAGCAGCGCGGCGACGAGGCTCTCGCCGTGCGTCGCGATCGAGCCGTAGAACGCGCTCGGGCGGTCGCCCTCCCAGGTGGGCGCGTAGAGCACGACCGTGCGCTCGTCGGCACTGAACGGGAGCGAGCCGGAGTAGTGGTCCGCCTGCGGGCGCCCGATCTCGATCGTGCGCCGATCGATGTCGAAGTCCCACAGGGTGCGGGAGAGCCGATCGCGCGCGGCCTGACCGGCGACCAGTGCGTAGTCGTACGCCTTGTACTGGTTCGTCGTCATGTACATCTTGTCGGACTCGCCGTGGTTGATGAACACATGCCAACGGCGGCCATAGCGGAACATCTGGAAGTTGCGCGTGTTCTGGTTCACGTACAGCACGATGCGGATGTCCTGCGTGCGGATGAAGCGCTCCATGTAGCGCACGGTCGGCACGAAGGCGACCGGCGGAGCGTCTTCGGCGATGAGCTTCTCCGCGCCGGTCGCGCTGCGGGAGAGCACGACCACGGGCCACTTCTTCGCCAGCTCGGCCAGCGGCTTGTACCACTGGCGCATCTGGTACATGTTGACCGCGCCATCGGCGAAATACACCGCGATCTTGTAGTGCTCCTCCGGGTGCGGGGGCATCGCCGCGAGAGTACGCCGAACGTTCTGCACGGCTCGACGCGAGCGCAGGGCCTTTCGCAGGAGGCGATAGGACTTCTTGACATCTCTTACAGCACCCACATGACAAGCCTACGCAGGCCTACCCTCCGCGTCATGACATGATCGGGGGGTGGGAGAGAACGATTCGACAACACCTGCGGCCGGCGTCTCGTTCGTCATGCCCGTGCTCAACGAGATCGACTACCTCGAGCACGCCGTCGCCTCCGTCCTCTCGCAGGAGATCGACGGCCCCTCCGAGCTCATCCTCGCGCTCGGCCCCTCCACCGACGGCACGACCGAGCTCGCCGAGCGCCTCGCCGCAGCCGATGACCGCATCCGCCTCGTCGACAACCCCGCAGCCCACATCCCCGTCGGCCTGAACGCGGCGATCCGCGCGAGCAGCAGCCCCGTCATCGTGCGCGTCGACGCGCACTCCGAGCTCTCCCCCGGGTACGCCCGCCGCGCGATCGAAACGCTCGAGCGCACCGGAGCCGCGAACGTCGGCGGCCTCATGCGCGCCGATGGCCGCAGCCCGTTCCAGTCCGCGGTCGCCCGCGCCTACAACTCCCCCGTCGGCCTCGGCGGCGGCGCCTACCACGGCACCGACCGCGAGGGCGAGGCCGAGTCCGCCTACCTGGGCGTCATGCGCCGCGACGTCCTCGACGAGGTCGGACTCTTCGACGAATCGATCCGGCGCGGCGAGGACTGGGAGCTCAACCTGCGCATCCGTCAGGCCGGCCACACGGTCTGGCTCGACCCGCAGCTGTCCGTGACCTACTGGCCCCGCGAGAGCTGGTGGCGGCTGGCCCGACAGTTCCGCGCCACCGGTGCGTGGCGCGGCGAGCTCGTCCGCCGCTACGGGCGCAGCAACGGCATCCGATTCTTCGCCCCGCCCGCACTCGTGCTCAACGTCGCGGTCGCCGTGATCGTCGCCGTGCTGCAGCTGAGCGGTGCACTGCCGACCACCGCGGCGCTCATCGCGAGCATCGTGTATCTGCCGCTCGCGCTGTATGTTCTGCTGGTGCTCGCCATGGCCCTGCGACCCGGTGGCGGGCGCACACCGCGCGAACGCCTGTGGACCCTCGCCGTCCTGCCGACCATGCACCTCTCCTGGGGCTCCGGATTCCTCACCGGCGTGCTGCGCGGCGCGCGCGACACCGTCGACGCCTCGCGCCTGGGTTCGCAGAACACCCCGCTCCCCTGAGCCGAGCGCCGACGATCGGCGCGGGGGTCAGGCCTCGAGATATCCGAGGTCGAGCAGACGCGAGACGACCCGCTCCGAGGCGCGCCCGTCGTCGAGCTCGTTGAACTGCTTCCGCCAGGCCGCATAGCGCGGCCCGAAGTGGCCCGGCACGGTCGCGTCGTTGATGCGTTCCGCCAATTCTTCCTGCGTCGAGACGAGCGGGCCCGGCGCCCGTGCGGCGAGATCGAAGTAGAACCCGCGCAGCTCGCCCCGGTAATGCTCCAGATCCGGCACGAGGAAGAAGATCGGCTTGCCCGTGACACTGAAATCGAACATGACCGAGGAGTAATCGGTGATGAGCGCATCGGCTGCGAGCAAAAGCTGCGCGGTCTCCGGGTGCCCGGTGACATCGATGACCCGCGCGCCCGATTGGTCGCGCCCCGGACGCAGCGTGCGCGAGTGCCCGCGCACGAGCACGACCGAGTCGGTCTGCTCGGCGAGCAACTGCGGGTCGATGAAATCCACCATCTCGGAACGGTCATCGCGCCATGTCGGGGCGTACAGCAGCACCCGCTCGTCCGGTGAAATGCCCAGCTGTTCCCGAGTCGCGGCCCCCTCGCCCGTGACGAGCATGTCGTTGCGCGGGTAGCCATCGGTCCAGACCGGTTTGCCGAAGAACGCGTAGGCCTTCTTCAAGATGCGCTCGGAGTAGGTGTTCTGCGCCAGCAGCACATCCCAGCGGCGCGATTCCTTCACGACGGCCGCCATGCGCCGCGGCGCGAATCCCGGGCGGTGCAGGGCGAGACGCTTGAGGGGTGTGCCATGCCAGGTCTGCAGAACCTTCTGCCCGGGCTTACGGGCGAAGCGCCGCCGGAGCCAGTCGTTCACGATGAGCAGCCGCGCCGCTGCGCGCGCCCGCCACCACTCGGGGGTGCCCTCGACGATCGCGATCGCGCCGGCGGGCACGGGCACCGAGAGGTCGGTGACGCTCCAGTAGCGGGTGACGCCGGGGGCGCGTTCGGCGATCTCGCGATCGAGCGCACGGGGGTTGCATCCGGCGCTCTGCCCGTAGAAGCTCTCGAAGAACACGGCGTTCTCGAGGTCGCCGCTCTGGGCGACGTACTGCTCTTCGAGAACCGCCTGCCCGGCGGGCGTCTCATCGGCGGGGTCGATCGGCGGGGCGATCGCAACGGCTGCGCCTCGCACACCGAGACGCAGCCCCGGCAGCAGGGTGGTCGGGACATCGAGTGCGGTCAGGTCGGCATCGGCGATGACGAGCTCGTAATCACCCGCGGGAAGCGGGAGCTCCGCGCCGCCCCAGCGCGCGACGGTCAGCGGGAAGCGCGCCTTCCAGGTCTTGCCACCCCCGGTGACCTTCCCCACGACGCGGGCCCGCGCTCCCTCGAGCACGGCTTCGGCCGGTTTCGGACCGTTACCGGCGATGATCAGAGTCTCGGTCTGCTCATCCAGCTGGGCAGTGGTCATCGTGCTCCTTTCGGCGCGAGGATTCCCCGCGCACGGATAGCCCGGTACACCCGGCGGGAATTCTCGCCGTCCCGGAACGCATGCACCTGTGCGCTGAGCGTAGTGGAACGGTGCGACCTCTCGGCGAATACGCGCTCATCGGACAGCAGAGCGGCGAGCTGGTCGAGAAGCTCGCCCCAGGTTGCCGCGGCATCATCGCCGGCGACGTCCGGGTAGCGTCCGTAGAATCCTCGCGTGCGCGCATACTCCTCGGCGTCGGGGGCGAGGTAGAGCACCGGCATGTCGAGCAGGCCCACGTCGTACGCGAGGGATGAGTAGTCGGTGATCAGCGCATCGATGGCCGGCAGTGCGGGAGTGACATCGGCGAGAGCATCGGATCCGAGCATCCGCACCCGTGTGCTCGGCAGCGGCGGCTGGTATCCGCCGGCGCCGAGCGGATGCGACCGCACGTACAGGACGGCGTTCTGCGATTCGAGGAGCGCGACGATGCGCACCCATTCCGCGGCCGTCGGGATCGCCGGGTCCTCCGCGCCGTCTCGCCAGGTCGGCGCGTAGAGCAGAGTGCGGGCACCGGTCGGTCGCGTGCCGGCGGTCTCATCGAGAAGCGCGGATGCTGATGCCCGACGCTCTTCAACAGTCCCCGCCGAGAGCACGTCCACGCGCGGCTCCCCCGTCACCACGACACGGGCGTCGCCGAGGGCGAAGGCCGATTCGAGGCGGCCCCGGGAGCGGTCGGATGCTGCGGGCAGCACCTGGATGCGCTGTGCGGCGGCGCGGTACAGCAGGCCGATGAGACGGCGCAGGTAGCGGGCTCCGGGGACGGCCGGAACCTGCGTCGTGGCGGGCGAATCGAGCCCGATCCGCTTGAGCGGGATGCCGTGCCAGAGCTGCACGACGAATCCGCCCGAGACCGCGTAGCGGTTCACGTCTCCCAGCCCGTGCGTGACGATGAGCACGCCGGCGCGCACCGTGGCCCACCACCCGCGAAGGGAGGATTTCGGGATCGTCGGGATGCCGTGGGACTGAGCCTCTGCGCGTTCGCGCTCGGAGGAGATGAGCCAGACGGCATCGTGCCCCTCGTCGGTGGCGATCCGCCACAGGGCGAGCGCCCCGTCGCCGATTCCGGCACCGCATCCGAACACCCAGCGCGTTCCGCGCGGTATCAGGAATGTTCCGAGGCGACCGATGGCATAGACGGGGATCCGCAACAGCTTGGCCGCGTTTCCCGAGCCGAAAGAGAAGGACGCCACCGTGCGAGCCTATCGCGCGGTGGCGTCCTTCTCTGGGATATGAGCGGTCATCCCTCCGCAGAGATGATCAGAGACCGAGCTCGCCGAGCACGACATCGACCTCTGCCGACTCGCCGTCGCGCTGGTAGGTTACCGTCGCCTCGCTGCCGGCGGCGACCGCGCGCACCTGCGCCGTGAGGTCCGTGGCTCCGCTGATCGACATCCCGTTGAACTTCGTGATGATGTCGCCCCTGCGAAGGCCCGCTTCCGCGGCCGCACCGCTGGGGGCCTCGGCGATGTAGGCGCCCGCGACGTCCGCGCCCTCGACGTAGGCGGCGTCGCGCACCGAGGCGCCGAGCAGACCGTGGCTGGCGGATCCCGTCTCGATGATCTCCACCGCGATGCGCTGGGCGACGTTCGAGGGGATCGCGAAGCCGAGGCCGATCGAGCCCGATTCCTCGGAGCTCCCGGCCGTCGCGATGGCGACGTTGATGCCGATGAGCTTTCCCTCGCTGTCGACGAGCGCACCACCGGAGTTTCCCGGGTTGATGGCGGCATCCGTCTGGATGACGGCGATCGAGATCGACTGGCTGGTGGCCTGCCCCTGGGAACCAGGAAGATCGAACTGGAAGGGGCTGCTCTGCTCCTGATCACCCTCAGGCGCATCTTGATCTGCCGACTCGGGAAGTGCCGAGGAGGCGATCTGGATGCTGCGGTTCAGCGCGCTGACGATGCCGGTGGTGACAGAGTTCGACAGCCCGAGAGGTGCCCCGACGGCGACGGCGGTCGAGCCCACGTTCAGTTTCGAGGAGTCTGCGAACTCGATGGGCGTCAGATCGTCGGCCCCCTCGATCTTGAGGACGGCGAGGTCGTAGATCGGGTCGGTGCCGACGATCGATGCGCTGTAGATGCTCCCATCGGATGCCGTGACCTGGATGCGCGGGTTCGCCTCGGCGCCGCCGAGCGTGACGACATGCGTGTTGGTGAGCACATAACCGTCTTCGCTGAGGATCACACCGGATCCGCTTCCGGAGGCGCTGGATCCCGCGGCGTCGATCGTGACGACCGAGGGCAGCACCGACGTCGCGATCGCGGTCGTCTCATTGACGGATCCCGGGTTGTTGACCGTGATGCTCTCGGGGCCCGATGCGGAGGACGAGCCCTGGTTGCCCCACAGCGTGTTCCCGAGGTAGCTGGAGCCGAGACCGGCGCCACCGCCGACGAGCGCGGCCGCGACGATGAGCGCGGCGACCTTGCCTGCTCCGGACGACTTCTTGGGGGCGTGCGACGCGGCCGCCGCTGACGGCAGCGGTGCCGCGTATCCCTGCGGCAACGGAGTCGTCGGCTGCGTGATCTGAGGACGCTCGGCGTGCACCGGGGCCGGGATTGCGACAGCGGGCTGCTGCACTGCCGGTGCGTGCGAGGCGAACGCACGCGGCATTCCGTGCCCCGCTGCCGCGACAGCGGCGGGGGTCTCCGGGAGCGGCGGAACTGTGCGCGCCACCGGCGCCTCGGGCACGACCGGCTCGGCGGCCGGGGTGTTCTCGATGGGGGTGTTCTCTTCGTTCATGTCTGCTCCTTCACCAACGCCCTTACAGACTGACGCCCGTTCCTGTGTGTTCGTTATGGTCGCGGTGAGTGTCGCTTATGGCCTTAGCCTGGGTTGCATGAGTGCAATTCCCGGCGCGTGGCGCCGCACCGCGGCCGGAGCAGGTCTGCTCGCGCCCGACGGCGCCGTCGCGCCCACCATCTTCGCAGAGATGTCGGCTGCAGCGGTCGAACATGATGCCATCAATCTCGGCCAGGGCTTCCCCGATGAGGACGGCCCCGCCGAGGTGCTCGAGGCCGCACGCGCAGCGATCGCGAACGGCGCCAACCAGTACCCGCCCGGACGCGGCATCCCCGATCTCCTGGCCGCCATCAGCGAGCACCAGCAGCGCTTCTACGGGCTGGCGGTGGACCCGGCATCCGAGATCATCGTCACGGCCGGGGCGACCGAGGCCCTGACGGCGACGCTGTTGGCGCTGATCGACTCCCCCGACGATGAAGTCGTCGTCTTCGAGCCCTATTACGACTCCTACGCCGCGGCTGTGGCTCTGGCCGGTGCCCGTCTGCGCACGGTTCCGCTGCGCCGCCCCGACTTCCAGCCCGATCTCGAACGCCTCGCGGAGACCGTCACGGATCGCACACGGATCATCCTCGTCAACGATCCGCACAACCCCACGGGCGTCGTCTTCAGTCGCGCGGTGCAGGACGAGATCGTGCGTCTCGCCGAGAAGCACGACGCCGTGATCGTGACCGACGAGGTCTACGAGCACCTCACCTTCACCGGCCCGCACGTCCCCCTCGCGATTCTGCCGGGTGCTGCCGAGCGGACGCTCACCATCTCCTCGGCGGGCAAGACGTTCTCGACGACCGGGTGGAAGATCGGCTGGATCCATGGACCGGCCGACCTCATCACCGCCGTGCTCACCGTCAAGCAGTACCTCACCTATGTGAACGGCTCGGCGTTCCAACCGGCGATCGCGGCAGGACTGCGGCTTCCGGACTCGTTCTTCACGGATGCCACCGCCACCCTCGCCCGCAAGCACGAGATCCTCGGAGCAGGTCTGCGCGCAGCGGGCTTCACGGTGAACGCGCCGCAGGGCGGATACTTCACGGTCGCTGACGCGACCGCGCTCGGCGGCTCGGATACGGCCGCCTTCTGCCGGGCGATGCCCGAGCGCGCGGGCGTCGTCGCCATCCCGATGAGCGCCTTCGTCAGCGCCGAGCATCAGAAGGATTACAGCGGGCTCGTGAGGTTCGCCGCCTGCAAGCGGACGAGCGTGCTGGAAGAGGCGGCCTCCCGCCTCGCAGCCGCCCGCTGGTGACGCTCCCTCAGCGCGGGACGACCCGGTAGCGGCGCAGCCGCAGAGCCGGGTTCTTCTCGCGCACCGCATCGACGGCATCCTTCGTCAGAGGCGCCACGGCGATCCCCTCGCCCGTACCGACACCGCCGATCACCACGCCCGCCGGGTCGATGATCTGCGAGTGCCCGACGCCGATCGGCGCCGGGTGGTCCGCGGCGACCACGTAGACCGTGTTCTCGATCGCGCGAGCGGCGAGCAGCGTCGTCCAGTGGTACTCCTTGAGGGGGCCGCGCACCCACTCGGCCGGAACCACGATCGCATCGGCGCCGGCATCCACGAGCGTGCGGGCCACCTCGGGGAAGCGCAGGTCGTAGCACGTCATCATCGCGATCCGCAGGCCCGCGACCTCGATGGTCTGCGCATCGCCCAGATCCCCCGGCTCCAACCAGTCGGACTCGCGGCTTCCGAACGCGTCGTACAAATGCTGCTTGCGATAGGTCGCGAGGAGTCCGGTCGCATCGACGGCGACGAGCGTGTTGTGCACGCGGTCGCCCGCCTCCTCGACGAGCCCGGCGATGACCGTGACGTCATGAGCGGATGCCGCCGACTGCAGCGTGCGTACGAAGGGCCCGTCGAGCGTCTCGGCGTTCGCCGCGAACGACGCATCCAACGGATCGACGAAATAGTTCGAGTACTCGGGCAGCACCACGAGGTGAGCCCCGCGCGCCGCAGCATCGCCGATGAGTTCCACCACCCGCGCCCGGTTGCCCTCGGGCGAAGCGGACGGAGAGAACTGGCAGACGGCGGCGAAAAGCTCGGACATGTTCCCATCATCCCGCATCGACGCGCCCGGGGCGCCCGCCCGAATGAGCCCGCGCCCGATAGCTGATGTAAGCTATTACTTGTGACGCGGGGTGGAGCAGTTCGGTAGCTCGCCGGGCTCATAACCCGGAGGTCGCAGGTTCAAATCCTGTCCCCGCAACAAAGAGAAGGCCCGGATCGTTCGAAAGAATGATCCGGGCCTTCGGCATTTCCGCTCACATGAATTCCATTCTCCGCCGTTCGCAACACAGCACCTCGGTTCATTGCTACATTCGCTGGCACAACACTGAGCCAGGGGGTACAGGGAATGGATTCGTCCATCGTCGGTTTCACAGCGATTCTGGGAGCACTGTTCGCGATCGCGAACCCGTTCTCCGGATTGCCGTTCTTCCTCGGCTACTCGGCACCGTTGACCTCATGGCGCGAGAAGTTCACCGCCGCGATCATCACGAGCGCGACGATCTGGGTCGGCGCAACCGTCGTCCTGCTCGCCGGCCACGCGGTGCTCTCGTTCTTCGGCATCTCGATAGCGGGACTCCGGGTGGGCGGAGGCCTCGTCATCCTGATCTCCGGCCTGTCGATGATGAACACCAAGGTCGACGACACGAAGAAGAGCGGCCGATCGCTCGCCCGCGTGGTGCACGACCTCGTCCGTCGCGGGCACACACCGCACGGGGCCGCCTCCGCCGTCCACGCGTCGTCCCCCGAAGCCGCAGCCTCCCTGCGCGAGCATGCCGCGACCAGCGGTGACGACGCCGTCTCGGCCGCGATCTCCCACGCGGCGAAGGGAGAGCCGTCGCCGAACGCCGCGGCCCCCGATGCCGACGCCGAGCGCAAGAACAAGAAGGCCGCCTACCTCTCGCTCATGTTCCCGTTCGCGATCCCCATGGTTCTCGGCCCCGGCTTCATGTCGACGATCCTCATCGCTCAGCACAGCAACGGAGCGATGCCGGTGCTCGGAGCGTACTCGATCATCATCGGCATCTCGTTCATCGCCTTCCTCCTCGCCGCCCCGATCCGAGCGGCCCTCGGCACGTTCGGGATGAACGTGCTCCTCCGCCTGGTCGGCCTCATCGTCATCGTCCTCGCCGTCGAGATCATGGCCGCCGGTCTCGTGAAGCTGCTCCCCGGAATGGCTGGCTGACATCATGTGCCGCTGGCTCGCCTACCTCGGCTCCCCCATCCCCCTCGAGGATGTGATCGTCAAGCCCAACCATTCGCTGATCGATCAGAGCCTCCTCGCCCGCGACCTCCTGCTGCCCGGCACCCCCATGGCCTCGCAGTTCCGCCGGCACGCATTCCCGACGAACGGCGATGGCTTCGGCATGGCCTGGCAGGGACGCGGCGGCACGATCGGGCAGTACCGGCAGACCACCCCCGCCTGGGACAGCCAGAACCTCCGTCATCTCGCCGCGCAGATCGAATCCGGATGCTTCCTCGCGCATGTGCGCGCCGCACCCGGTGGAACGATCGCGGAGCAGAACTGCCACCCTTTCCAGCACGGCGGGTGGATGTTCCAGCACAATGGCGAGATCAACGGCTTCGAGCGACTCAAGAGGGATCTCACCTTCGACGTCGCGCCGGAGCTATATCCCTCGATCCTCGGAAACGGCGACACCGAGGTGTGCTTCTACCTGGCCCTGACCTACGGGCTCGCCGAGGATCCTGTGAGAGCGCTCATCCGCATGGTGCAGCGCATCGAACGGGCCCGCCAGGAGCGCGGCGTCGCCGAGCCGTTCCGTGCCACGATGTGCGCGTCCGACGGCACGCGGCTCATCGTCCTGCGCTGGGTCAGCCCGGAAGCCGATTCGAGCGCCGCACCCTCCCTGTTCCACTCGCACGGCCCGACCACGCTCCAGGTGAAGACCGGCGACGCGGAGCATCTCCCGGCCGATGCGCAGCTCGTCGTCTCGGAACCACTCGAGCTGCACTGGAGCGCCCGCACCTGGCATGAGGTGCCGGCAGGAACCATCGGAGTCTTCCGGCCGGGCATCGAACCCGAGTTCACCACCGTGCCGCTCTGAGCCCGATTCGACTTCCTCCGCCCAGGCGGGTAACGTTATCTCTTGTGACGCGGGGTGGAGCAGTTCGGTAGCTCGCCGGGCTCATAACCCGGAGGTCGTAGGTTCAAATCCTGCCCCCGCAACGAAAAACAGCCCCTGATCAGGTGAAAACCAGGTCAGGGGCTGTTGGCTTTTCTCGAAAAGTGCCGAAGTACCCGCACAAGTACCCGCATCGCTTTTGGGCGGTACGCGCCGGTAGCCCCAGCGCAGATCGGCGATGCGGCCACTTTCGCCCAGTGCTTCTACGCCTCATGTGGACGACGAGCGCGCCGAAGGTGCGGCAACGCCCGAGCCGAGCGGCTGGCACGGGCCCGGCGCTGGTCTGTGGCTTGTGCCCTACCCCCGCTTCGCGGGCGCAGGGCACCGCCGTGCCGCCGGTGCTGCGCCGAGCGACGGCAACAGCCCCGCAAAAGGGTGTACGCAGGAATCGGGGCGGTTCGACGGGCGAAAACCGCAGAATCACGCGGCAGAACCGGCCGCAGGTCTGCCCCGACGTGCGTGCACCCTTTTGGAACGAGGCGATGCAAAAGGGTGTACGCAGGATTCGAGGCGGATGAGGGAGCAAGAACCGCAGAATCACGCGGCAGAACGCTGTCGCGGAGCTGCCGAGAGCGCGTACACCCTTTTGGAGCGTGTGAGGCAAAAGGGTGTACGCACTTTGGTACATGGCTGCGGCGGGCTCGCGACTAACTCGCGTGCGTGCGCGTGCGCAGAACGTTGGTAAACCAGGAAAACTGCTCGTCCGGGCGATTGCTCGGGTTTCGGTGGCGTCTGGTGCGTGTACACCCTTTTGCTCAAATCTCGATTCTTTGGCCCTCGACTGAGATTCCGCGAAAGTGGTACGCAGTACGTTCCTGCCGCAAAGTTGGGTCGCTCCGGCAGTGCTCTTATTCGTCCTCGGGCGGTGGCTCGTGCCCCGTGATCAGGTCGAGCGGATGCAGGCCGAGCTTGTCGGCGATGCTGCCCACCGTGTCGAACGTGAGATTCCACTCGCCGCGCTCGATGCCCGAGTAGTAGCGCTGGTCGAGGCCCAGCTCTATGGACAGTGCGAGCTGGCTAATGCCACGCTCTTTCCGATATGCGCGCAGATTCGATGCGAGAATCTGCTTCAGAATCTCTGCGGCTGGATCGGACACAACATCTAAGTCCATCGGCAACGGGGTGAGCAAGCGAGGGTATTTTGATACCCTCATGCGGCTAGAATCGACTGGTAGACGAGCAAAAACGCGCGTCTGGACAGAGATGGGAACTCCCGCCCAGCGCCTCGCCAGCGATGGATGACTCCAGCCCCGAACGGCCCAACCTGTCGGCGATCACGTCATAGAGACAGGAAATGAGGCACCGTTTTGCGCGCCACGACGAAGAAGCCAATCCCGCTACTCGCAGCAGTTGGAGCTGCCCTGCTGATCGCCCTCACTGCTTGCACGCCCGCAGCCGAGGAGCCAGAGTCACCCACACCCAAGCCAGTAGCCACCGAAGAGTCACAGCAATGCTCCGGCCTCACTGGCCTCGAAGCGCTGAAAAAGTGGGCGAACGAGGTTGAGACGACTCGCGCCTGGGATCTTGCCGGGGAGTACAGCGACGTGAGCGGCTACGACGAGTGCGCCGAACTGTCGTACATCGTGCTGCGCCCAGCGGAATGCTGCACAGTCTTCGAGATCACTCCCGTAATGTTCTTCAACCGGGGCGAATTCATCCCAGTAGCAACGGTAACCGACCGCGCACAGGCGAGAACCCCTGATGCAGTCACAGAGCGCATAGACGACAGTACTATCGCGCTCACGTTTGCCGTGCCCGGCGGCGCGAACAAACCGCCAGTGCTCACCACAGTCACATATTCGTGGGATGAGAGCGCCGGTGAGGTGATCGCTGCCGAGCCCGAGCCAGAAGCAACGCAAATCGTGGGCGGCGACGCCAACGGCTACTGGTGCCCGACCCCTGAGAGCAACGACAGGTACGGGTGCGTGACCATCGCGCTGCCCACCGCCACCTACGACAGCGGCGACACGCGCGAACTGACCGACCGAGGCGACCTGAACGGCGACGGCGGCACCGCCTATATCGCACCGGGCGCGCCCTTCGGCACGTTCTATCCGGCGGGAACTCCCATCACGCTGCCCGACTACTACGCGGGCTCAGACCTGCCCGACCAAGACCGCATTTGGAACGGCCAGACCGCCATCATGCTGGTGCGCCAGTAGCTCGCGAAAGGAACAGACGACATGAACACACCCCAGAACGACCAGCAGCGAGTACAGCTCGAACAGCGAATCGCTGGCCTGTTCCACCTGTTGCAGCGCTTCGAGAACCTGCAACAGCAGAAGGAAGCTGTCTACCAGCGCCACGCGCATCTCTACACCCCGTACAAGCCGAAATGGCGTGCGGGAATGTACTGGCTCTGGGTACTGCTCGGTACCATCGCACTGACGATCATCGTCGCGATGATCTTCTTCGGCGCGATGTCAGCATGGAGCAGCACCTACCAGAGCGACAGCAGCGCCCAGCCGCCTGTCAGTGTGGCCGCGCTCTTCCTCACCCCTCTGCCGGTGGCCTTGATTCTGGCGGGTGTGCTCGTCGCCGTCCGCAATGGGCGGGTGCCCGCAAAGAACGCACAGATCGAAGCCGCGAACCAGGCTACCGCGCAGCAGATCGCTCAGCTTGCCGCACCCGAGGTTGGCCCCATCGACGCACAGCTCGCCGCAGCCCGCAAAGAATACCGCGAGAACTACAACGGCTGGTGGCCCGAGAAATACCTCAACACGGTAGACGTGGGTGCCTGCTGGCACATCGTGCACGATCGCCACGTTTCCACCATTCAGGAGGCCGTAAAGGAACTCATCGAAGACCAACACAAGCAGGCTGTCCTGGACATGCACGCAGCCCAGATCGCCGAGCAGCAGCGGGCCACCCGGGTGGCCCAGGTCAACGGCGTCATCAACGCGAGCATGCAGGGCGCGATGATCGGCACGATGATCGACCAGGGCAACAAAACCCGCGCAGCGATGAACGCACCAGTGACCGTGAGGCTCAAGAAGTGACGGTCGATGCGGCCCCGAGCCGCAATCGCACCCGCTCCTGGGCGCTGCTCATTGCAGCGGTGCTCGTCGCCGGTGGCGGGATCGCCGCCGTTGTCAGCGTGAACTCCTACAACGCCGAGACCGCGCGCCTGTGCCACGTCGCGCTCGAGAACGCAGAAACGGCTCACAACGCTACCCAGGAGGCGGCTGCTTCCGCTACCGATGCGCTGACCGCCGTGGAGAACACCGAGCTACCAGACGGAGGTACCAGCACCGCCTACGCCGACCGCAAGGCCGTGGAGGCTGTGAAGGCTCAGAAGGCCGAGGGCGACAAGCCCGAGGTCAAGGCTGTGCCCGCTCGTCAGAGCGGCGCGGACTTCGTCAAGGACGTCACCGACGCCAAGGCGGATCTCGCCAAGGCCGAAAAGGCCCTCGCAGAGGCCTGCGAGACCCGCGAGGACGCCGCAGCGATCGACGCTCAGGCGACGGCCGTGACCGACGCCGCCAAGAAGCTCGACGCCGCGTCCACCGCGCTCACCGAGGACTTCGCCCTCTTCCAGGCCGACGAGGCCGCTCGTCTCGCCGCTGAGAAGAAGGCGGCCGAGGAGAAGGCCGCTGCGGAGGCAGAGGCCGCGCGCATCGCTGCCGAGCAGGCAGCCGCCGAGGAGGCCGCGCACCAGGCCGAGCAGGAGAGCTGGAACGGCGGCGACTCCGGGAACTGGGGAGGAGGAGGCAACAGCGGCAACTCCGGTGGCGGCGGCACGCAGATCGCGCCTCCTCCCGGCCAGAGCGGGGGTGGCTGCCCGCCGAGCCAGCCGGTCTGCTACGGCTGACGCCGATCAGATATTTGAGGGCTCAGGAGGTCATCCTGAGCCCTCAAATCTTTCTGGCTGCCGCCGGTGCTGCGCACCGTTGCCCTCAGAAGGGTGGTCACTCGCCGAAGCCATACTGCTCGGCAGGGGTCTGCGGGCGAGGCTGCTGCCGTTCCTCACGCATCTCCCTGGCCAGCCGTTCGCGGTCAGTCTCGACCACGAACGGAACGGGCCTGCGCCGAGGCTTCGCAGGCGGCCTACTGACAGCCTTGGTTGCCTTCGGTGGGGCCGTGCTCCCCTCGGGCGCTTCCATAGCCTCAGACGAGCACTCAGGGGGCATCACCTGCCCCACCGGCTGCGCCTCCTGCTCCTCCTCGTCACGCTTGCGCCTGAGAGCGGCGAGCCCGCTGCTGAACGATGGTGCCGCCTGCTTTGGCGCGGGGGCCGGTGCGGGCTGTGGCTGCCGAGCGATGTTTTCCTCGACGCGAGCGAGCGTTGGCGCCGATCCCAGTTCGTCGCCGATGCCGTCACGGCCACCGGCGCGAGCGTTGCGCTGCTTGCCGAGCGCGTCGGTAAGCCGGTAGCTGAAGTTCACCGGCACCCCGTCGCCGAAGTCGGTTCCCGTCTTGCTCTTGCGAGTCTTCAGTTCGATACCGCGAGCGTTGAGCAGATCGCGGTATTCGTCCAGGCTCGTCGCCTCGGCCTGTGCGTCGGCGACCACCGCGCGCAGGTGCGCGCGCCAGTCGTTGCCCGTGTGCTGATCCTCAAGCTCGGCAGCGGTCGCGCGGTCGGCCATGCCGACGCGGCGCTCTTCCATCAGCGCCTCGTTGTCGTAGGCCGCGAGCCCGATGGACTGCATGAACTCCTCGTCGGCGAGCACGCTGTCCACCGTGTGCTGCAACCGCCACGCGTTCGTCATCGCGGAGCTGACCGCCCGCCCGGCAACACGAACATCCTGCTGCTCGATGAGGCCGTCAGCTTCAGGATGCTCGCCCTTGCGGGGCTTGCGCCGGTAGACGTGCACCGCGTCGCGGTCGCTGACCGCCGACACAAGGAAGTGCACGTGCCACAGGCCGCCCACCCCGTCGCGCTGCACCGCGAGCAGGGCAGGATGACCGGGGTACTGCTTGCCGACAAGGCGCTGCCCAATGCGCAGCGCCTTGATACCCGCGTCAGGGTCGTCGGGGTCAAGCTCCTCGCGGCTGAACGAGATGTAGCCCATGATGCCCTGACGCTTCGCACCTTCCTTCCCGAACCGGCGGCGGATCGCCGCGAACTGCCCCGGCGCGACCGCCGGGATAATCCCGCCGACACCGCCGACGTAGACGGCGCGAGGCTCGCCCGAACCGTCGTGCGCGGTGCCGCGCACCATGTAGTTGCAGCCGCGACCCGTGCTCGTGGTCGGGCTCATCGCACTCGACGCCATCAGGCAGCCTCGCTCTCGATCATCAGCTCATGGAGGCCGAGCCACCGGAGCATCTTCTCCGGGTCGCGGCCCAGGTAGAGCCTCGCGTCGCGCAGCGCACGCCGCGTCTGATCGACCACAGCGATCACCTCGTGATCGTGTGCACGCTCCCCAGAGTTGAGGTGGCGCGCGATCTGGTTGAGGTTCGCTCCCACCCGGTCGAGCGCGACCGCGTGCACCTCATGCGCTCGCGCGAACCGCTCGAGCGCGTCGCGCACATCGTCGAGCACCGGGGCAGCCGCGACCGCCGCCGCACCGCCGTCGAGCCGACGCAGCATCAGTCGCAGCGCCTTGCTCTGCGTCACGCCCAGCGCCTCGGCGACACCGCGCACCAGGCGCATGTCCTCTTCCGTGAGACGCAGATGCACGTCGTGCACCAACTCCTCGCGCGTCGCCTTCGTCTCTTCACTGTCGTTCATCGTCTTGTCTCCTCGCTCATCGTCGGTGCACTCCGTGCGGTCACGGGCACCTCACCGCTGCTGTTGCTGGCAGAGTGAGGCGCCCGTGACCCGGCCAGCAACGCATTTGTGGTCGGTTTCGCTGCGCTCACCTCCCACAAATACGGCTGGCAAGGGGCCGGGGCTACGCCCCGCCCCTTGACCCCAACCCCGGCATTCGGCATCGGCTCACGCGATCCCGAACTTCTCGGCCAACGCGTCGATCAGCGCAGTGCGCTTCATCGACTTCTTGGCCTCGACACCGTGCTGCACCGCGTAGGCGGCGCGCAGCACGGCAAGCTCGCGCTCATCGGCGAGCTGCGCCTCAAGCTTTGCCAGCTCAGCCGCAGCCTCCTTGACGCGCTCAGCGGTGCTCTTCACCGCAGCCCGCACCCTCGGCGAAGCCTTCGGCTTCTCGGCACGGTCAGCGACGTCCTGCACCGCAGCCCGCACCCTCGGCGAAAAGTCCTTCGGCTTCTCAGCACGGTCAGCGGCGTCCAGCGCCGCATAGTTGATCTCGCTCATCGGTCTACTTCCTTCGTCGTTGTCGTCAGCTCACACCCGGTCGGGTGCTCGCAGCCGCCACTCGCGGGCGGCTCGGGTCTATGTGGAGACGAGTGCCTTCAGCTCGGTCTCGTACTGGTTCAAGGTCTCGTCATCGAACAGCAGGTCTTCGAGCGCTTCCGCATCGAGCCCGTCGAGCTTGGCCTGCTCTCGCAGCTCAACCTCGCGGGCATCCATCAACCCCCGCAGCTCACGAGCACGATCAGCTCTTGCATCTTGTTCGGCAAACCGATCAGCAGCTTCGCGGTCGAGCCTTTCGACCTCACGACGCTCAGCCTCATAGCGCTTCTGCGACTCCTCAGCTCGACGATCCTCAGCCTCGCGGCGCTCACGCTCGCGGAGTTCACTTTCACGCACGTAGGCCTCGTGATCTATGGGCTGGGCTACGGGCTGGGCTGCCCGAGCAGCTGCGAGCACCTTCTGCCGATGCGCGAGCACCATCTCTTCGCGCTCGCTCTCCATGAGAGCATTCGCGCGCAGATTCTCAACACCCTTGAACTTTCCGGGGTACGCAGCCCACAGCTTCGGGTAGTTGCGCTTGACGTGAGCGAGAGTGATCTCGCTGTTCATGAGCTGCTGGCGCAGGCGGTCGACCAGCGCTGCGGTGTCGCTCTTCTCGTCGGCTCGCGCTTTGCGCTCGAGCCAGGCATCGACGCGCGCCCAGATGCTCAGGTCGCTCGCGAAGAACTCCTCGCGCTCGTAGCGAGCCTTCAACATCTCGTCGGCGTGCGTCAGGTAGTGGGCGAACGCCTCCACGGCGTTGCGACCCACCAGGGGCTGCACGCGGATCAGCTCGGGCGGGATGCCCGCAGCGGCGATGCGGGCGACCGCTTCGCGCTCGGTGAGCTTCGAGTTCCGCGGCGTGCGCAGGTAGCCCTGCACATGCCGTTCAGCGTCGTCGCGGCAATGGTCTACGAACAGATGCTCTTCGACCATGCCGGACGCGCTGAGCGCATCGTGCAACTGCTGGAGCGACACGAAGGCAGAGCGCACCTCGAACTTGTAGGCGCGGTGGCGGCGTCCGCGATAACGCGAGACCCGCTTCGGACTGGTATTCTTGGACATACGGATTCTTTCCGACGACCCTCGCCCGGTGCGCTGCAAACGCCCGGAATCCGCGAGGGTCGTCTCTTTTCGTGGAGACGGCTCTTGCGGAGGATCAGACGGCGGCGCTCGACCGCGCGGCCTGCTCTTCGAGCCATGCGTCGAGGTCGGCAACCCGATAGAAGACCCGGCTGCCCGGCTTGCCGTCGCGGACGAAGCGCGGCCCCTTGCCGAGGTTGCGCCAGTTGACGAGGGTCTGCGGCTCGTAGCCGAGGTATCGCGCAGCGGCGACGCTCGACACGCGGGCGGGGGTCAGCGCGACGACGGTCGCGGTCGCAGTGGGTGTGTGCTTGGCCATGTCGGCACCTCATTCAGATGAGGTGCGACCGAGCCCGTTCCCAGATAAACGAGCATTTCCCGGGTGCGTACTCCCGAGTACTTCTGGCCGACCTGGAGGCGATTTCTCGCCCTCGGTCACGAGCCGAGTGTCCACAGCCACCTCGCACGCACCGCGCGAGGTAGCAACCACTCTACCGAGCGCTACCGACAAATGGGCCGGTGTCTACTTCGGCGTGTCGTGCAGCTTGGCGTAGGCCGCCAGCATCGCATCCGCATTCGTGTGGTCGAGGTACGCGCCCCGATTCGTCTCGGCATCATGCCCAAAGTTCGCAGACCTGATCTCTTCCGGCACGCCGAGCGCCGCCGTCACCGTGTTGAGCGTCGCCCGCCAAATATGCGAACGCCCCGCCTCGGTGCCCATGATCTCGATGCCCAGTGCCTCGGCAACCTCGTCATAGAGCCCTCTCGCTGCCTTCGAGCAGTTCCCGCGCTCCCAGACCGCCGTCTGATCGGTCGGTGAGCCGATGACGAGAGCGCCGGCGGCTCGGCGCTCATTCAGTCGCTCGACCACACGGGGGTCGAGCACCGGCACAGTACGCGGCTTCTTGTTCTTCGCAATGTGCTTGGGCACGTAGATCAGCATTTTGCCGTCCTTAGTCATGCTGACGAGCGACCAGTCGATGCGGTTCGCCTCGCTCTGCCTGAGCCCAGTAGTCGCCTGCAACAGCGCGAGGTCGATGGTCGCACGGCGCTTTGCCACGGCGTCCGCACGAGTCCAGCGGCCACGGCGCGGCTTCTCGACGTCCTCGGGGTCGAGAGCGAGAAAATACTCGAGTGCAGCCATCCACTGCTCGCGGCTGAGCGACTGGCTGCCGCCCCGGCGGTTCGTGTTCTCACGAGCCCCCGTCTTGAGGTCGATGCTCATGCCCGCAAGCGGGTTGCTTTCGAGCAGGCCCTCGCGGATCAGCTGCTGCACCACGTATTTGCCGAGCACCGTGCGCGCCTGCCTGGCGCTCTCAGAGCCATGCAAAGCGGCGATCTCCTGCAAGCACCCCTCCAGCACGCGGAAACGCGCCCCAGACGCGATGCTGTGGCCCTTGAGCGAGTTCTCGTGCTTGTGGTCGTCGCACCCGCCGACGAGCTGCTTCAGCGCCAGCCGATAGCGGGCGAGCGTGTTCTCGTTCGTGTTCTTCTCGACCTCGGGCGTCGAGACCTGCGCGATGTACTCGGCGAGACCGGAGGTGCCCTTCCATGCGCCGTGCATGCCGCCCGTCTTCAGCAGCTCCTCGGCGGCCTCGCGAGCGCGCTGCCGCACCTGGGCCTTGGTCGCACCCTGGGCGCGCTTCCCGGCGATCAGACGGCCGTCCTTGAGTCGTACGCTCCACTTCATCGTCCACGCGCCCCGCTCGTCGTTCCAGACGGGCGTGACGCGATCCACGGAGTGCTGGCCGGGTTCGAGACGGGTGGAGGGCGCGCGGTGCTGGGGCTTGCTCATGCCTTGAGGGTACTTTATGCAGTGGTTCAAAGCAAGATAAGTACCCTCTAAAGTACCCGCATAGTCCGGTAGACACGTACCGAACTCCGGTAGACAAAATGTTCCCAAATATAGATACATGCCAATGTTTTCTAAGGCAGAGTGGCTTGCGCAAGGGAGCATCAAGAATAGAACACACGTAACCCGGAGGTCGTAGGTTCAAATCCTGCCCCCGCAACCAAGAGAAGGCCCGGATCATTCGGAAGAATGATCCGGGCCTTCGGCATTTCCGCGGTCGCCTGTTGCATCGGTGAAGCGAGTTGCGACAGCATCCATCGAACACGAAAGAGCCCGGTCGAATTTTCTCGACCGGGCTCTTGTCACATCACTGTGCGGCTATCAGTCGGCCTCCAGGGCGATCAGCTTCTCGATCGCCGCGGTGAGCTTGGCATCCGCATCCGCGAACGCCGCCAGGTCGCCCGAGGTGAGCGCCGCCTGGCGCTCGGTGAGAGCGGCCTGCGCCTCGGCCAGCGCAGCAGCGCGAGCCGCGTCGCTTGTTCCGGTGCTGGTGCCGGGGTCGGTCGTCCCCTCTTCCGGGTCTTCTCCCTCAGCCGGTGGCGTTACCTCGCCATCGCCCGGATCGACCGGCTCGACCTCTTCATCGCCGCCCGAGGCTCCCGAATCGCCGCCGAAGATCGCATCCAGCGCCTCGGTCAGGGTGTTCTCGAATGCGACGCTGTCGCCGAACATGACGAGCACCTTCTGCAGCAGCGGAAGCTGCGTGCCCTCGGAGGACTGGATGTAAACCGGCTGCACGTAGAGCAGACCGCCACCGACCGGCAGCGTCAGCAGGTTTCCGTAGAGCACCTCGGACTTGCCGAGCGTCAGAACGTTGAGCTTGTCGGCGATGGTCGTATCGGAGTCGAACGTGTTCTGCACCTGACCGGGGCCGGGCACCGTCGTATCGGCGTCGATCTCGAGAAGACGCAGCTGACCGTAGCCCTCCGCCTTCTCACCCGCCGTGGATCCGGCATCGGAATCGACCGCCAAGTAGCCCATCAGCACGTTGCGGCTCGTCGTGCCCTGCGCCGTGGCCGGGATGAACGTCGAGAACATCGAGAAGCGCGGCGATTCCTGTCCGGGCATCTGCATCGACAGATAGTACGGCGGCTGCAGCTGGGTCTCGTTGCGCGGGTCGTTCGGCGTCTGCCAGCGGTTGTCCTGCTGCGCGAAGGAGCTGGGCGTGTCGACGTGATAGACCTCGAGGATCTCGCGCTGCACCTTGAACAGATCGGTCGGGTAGCGCACGTGGCTCATGAGCTCCGCCGACATCTCGCTGATCGGCTCGACCGTCGAGGGGTACACCTTCTGCCAGGCCTCAAGGATCGGGTCCTCGTCGTCCCAGGCGTACAGCGTCACCGATCCGTCGTAGGCGTCGACCGTGGCCTTCACCGAGTTGCGGATGTAGTTGATGTCGTCGATCGCGAAGCTCGGCGCGCTGACGTTCGAGTCGGCGATCGCGTCCGACAGGCTCACGCTCGTCGAGTACGGGTAGCTGGAGCTCGTCGTGTAACCGTCGATGATCCAGACGATCCGGCCGTCCACGACGCTCGGGTACGGGTCGCTGTCGAGCTCGAGGTAGGGCGCGGCCTTCTGCACGCGCTGCTTCGGGTCGCGGTCGTAGAGGATCTGCGATTCGCTGTTGACCAGGTCGGAGAACAGGATCTCCGCCTCCTGGAACTTCAGCGCGTACAGCATCTTGTTGAAGGTGTTGCCGATCGCCGGTCCGCCGTCGCCCGAGAACGTCGTCTTCGTCTCGCTCGCGCCGTCCTGACCGCGCGGGTAGTCGATCTCGACGTCCGTCGAGCCCTCGGGGGCTCCGACGATCGAGTACAGCGGCGAGTCCTCGCCGAAGTAGACGCGGGGCTCGAACTTCTCAGTATCGGTGAGGAATCCCGAAGTCGGGATGCCGCGCTCGAGGAAGACGGGCTCGCCCTCACTCGTGCGTTGGTTGCCCGCGGCGACCACGAGGCCATAGCCGTGCGTGTAGACCGCGGTGCGGTTGTTCCAGTTGTTGCTGTCGCCGAGACGGTTCACATCGAGCTCGCGGACGGCGACCACCGTGTCCTGCGTCTCGCCGTCGATGTCGTAGCGGTCGACGTCGAGCTTGTTCTGGAACTGGTAGTAGCTGCGGAACTGCTCGAGCTGCTGGACCGTCGGGCTGACGATGTTCGGGTCGAGGATGCGAATGGATGCCGTGGTCTCGGCGTCATCGCGCAGCTGGCCCGCAGCCGCATCGGTCTCTGCCTTGAAGGGCGTGACCTCGAGGTCGGAGATGCCATAAGCATCCTTGGTGCCCTCGATGTTGCGCTCGTAGTACGGCGCCTGCACGCTGTTCTGGTTCGGGCGCACCTGGAAGGTGTCGACGACCCACGGGTATCCGACGCCGACCACGAGGGAGGCGACCAGGAGGAGTCCGGTGGCCACCAGCGGGAAGCGCCAACGGCCGATGACGGCCGTGACGAAGAACAGGATCGCGACGAGGATCGCGAGGATCGCGAGGATCGCGAGACCCGGGATCGTCGCATTCGCGCTCGTGTAGGCCGCGCCCGTGATGCGGTCCTCTTCGGCGACGAGCTTCTTGAACCGGTCGAGCCACAGGCTCGCAGCCTGAACCAGCAGGTACAGCCCCGCGAGGACAGCGATCTGGATGCGCGCCGGCTTCGAGATGCGCAGCTCTCCCTGGCCGATGCGCACCGAGCCGTACAGGTACGACACGAGGGCGGTCACGATCAGGCACAGCAGCAGAACCGCCGAGACGAAGGCCAGGAGGATCGAGTAGAACGGCATCGCGAACAGGTAGAACCCGATGTCCATGCCGAACTCGGGGTCGGTCGTGCCGGTGCTGCCGCCGTTCATCCACAGCAGCGCTGTCTCCCAGTTGCCCGCGGCCGCGAATCCGGCGAACAGGCCGAAGAAGATGGGCATGCCCCACATCGCGAGGCGGCGCAGCGGCTCGATGACCTCCTGGTAACGGTCGAGCTGCGAGCTCAGGCGCACATAGACCGGGCGCAGGCGGTAGGCGAGCTGGATCACGACGAACAGCGGAACCGCCATGCCCAGGAAGCCGATGACGAACATCACTGCGGTGGCGACCCACTGCGTGGTGAGGACCTGGGTGAACTCGAGCTGGTCGAACCACAGGTAATCGGTGTAGAGCGAGGCGAACACGAAGAACGCGACGATGATCGCGGCGATGATCGCCAGCGAGATCGTCAGAATTCTTCGAGAGGCGTTGGGCGTGGCCGAATTCGGCGCTGAGGTCGTGGTCACTCGTCCATCCTAATCGGGGTCATCGTGCAGGGGCCGCGGTTCGCATGACGGTGAGGTCACGAAGCCGCGCAGGCGGGAAGGGCGTCGACGTCACCGCCCTGGGCGATCACCTCGAGGGCCGCGAGCGATTCCTCGAGGGTCGCGGTGCTGATCACCTGCAGGCCGCTGGGGATGTGCCCGACGACCTCACCGCAGTTGTCCGAGGGCGCCAGGAAGAAATCGGCACCGGCATCGCGCGCCCCGTAGAGCTTCTGCCGGATGCCTCCGATCGGGCCGACGACGCCGTCCGCGTCGATCGTTCCGGTGCCGGCGATGTCATTGCCGCCGGTGAGCTCCCTCGGCGTCAGCTCATCGATGATGCCGAGGGCGAACATCATCCCCGCGCTGGGCCCGCCGACGTTGTCGAGCTGGATGCTGACATCGATCGGGAAGTCGTACTCGGTCGTCAGCGTGATGCCGATCAGCCAGGTCTCGGTGCCGTTGGAGGTGCTCAGCTCGGGCGTCAGCGTCACCGACAGCTCCTCCCCCGCACGCAGCACCGACAGCGCGACGGGTTCGCCTGCGGCATCCTGGATCGTCGCGCGCAGCGCACCGGCGCTCGTGACGGGTGCGCCGTCGATCGCCGTGATCCGATCGCCCTCCTCCAGCAGCCCGTCCGCCGGGGAGTCGTCGACGGCCGCGACCACCTCGACGCTCGCCCCGGTGTCGAAACCCAGCTCGTGCAGTGCGGCGGCCGTCGCCTCCTGCTGCGAATCGACCATCAGCACGGCGTTGTACTCATCGCGCTCCTCCGTCGTGACCCCCTCGGGGAACACCGATTCCACCGGGACGACGGCGCGGGAGGAATCCATCCAGGCCAGCGCGAGCTCGAACCAGGACGGCGTACGCTCGCGGTTTCCCACCACCTGCACGGTCGTCAGGTTCAGCGACCCGGTCGTCTCATAGGTCTCAGCCCCGTCGATCGCGATCAGCGGGATCTGCTCGCCGTCCGCTCCCGCAGCCGTGCCCAGAGTGTCGTAGACCGGACCGGGCCGCTGGATCACGTACGGGGTGGGCAGGAAGCTGAGCACGAGGAGCGCGATGAGCGCGACGATGAGCGCCCAGACTCCGATCCCGACGCGGGAAGTGCGGGTGTGTGACACGTTGGGGGTCCTCCGTCGTTCGCGACCGGCGTACAGCGATCTGCCCGCGCCGGGGGTGCGCGCAGAAACCTGTGACTAGCGTAGATGGCACGGCTAGCGACGTGCTGAGAGGCGAACCGACATGGCAGACAACGAACCGACCCCCGAGGACTTCCAGGAGTTCCTGCGCAAGATGATGTCCGGAGGCGGGGCCGAGGGCTTCGACCTCAGCGCGCTGCAGAACGCGCTCGGCGGAGCCGACGGCATGCAGATCGACCCGGCGATGATGGCGGCCCTGTCGCAGCAGCTGCAGGGCATGTTCGGCGCCGATCCGTGGGAGAAAACTCTCCGCCAGGCGCTGCACATCGCCAATCGTGAGGGACAGGGTATCACCGACGGTTCCCGCACCTCGCTCGTCGACGCCTTCGCCCTCGCGAACCTCTGGCTCGGCGAGGCGACGACCATTTCCGAACTCGGCGAGGCCCCGCAGTCCATGACCCGCGGGGAATGGGTCGAGAAGACCCTGCCCGTGTGGAAGGACATCGCGGGCCCCGTTTCGACGAGCATCGCCGATGCCCTCACCGGCGCATTGGAGGGCCAGGTCCCCGACGACATGCACGGGGTCGTGCAGGGTGCGGGTCAGCTGATGCGCGGGCTCGGCGCCTCGGTCTTCGCCGCGCAGTTCGCCCAGGTCCTCGGCAATCTCTCGCTCGAGGTCGTCTCCGGCGGCGACGTCGGCATCCCCGTTCTTCCGGCCGGGACCGCCGCCATCGTTCCGCAGAACATCACGGCGTTCGGCGAGGGCCTCGAGATCCCCGAAGACCAGATCTCGCTGTACCTGGCCACCCGTGAGCTCGCCTACGCGCGCCTGTACCGTCACTCCAAGTGGCTGCACCTGCACGTCATGTCGCAGATCACCGACTTCGCGCGCGGCGTGACCGTGGACGCCGACGCCCTCGAGGACGTCGCCAGTCGCCTGGACCCCTCGAACCCCGAGGAACTGCGCGCCGCGATCGAGGGAGGGGCGCTGCTGCCGCCCCAGAGCGAGGCTCAGCGCGACGCTCTCGCGCGCCTCGAGAACATCATCGCGATGATCGACGGCTGGGTCGATGTCGTCACCAACGAGGCGACCTCGCGTCTGCCCGATGGTGCACGGTTGGCCGAGGCGGCCCGGCGGCGCCGCGCGGTCGGAGGGCCGGCCGAGGATGCTCTGGGAGCCCTCGTGGGTCTGAAGCTACGTCCGCGTCGCATGCGCGAGGCTGCGGCGATGTGGCGCCAGGTGACGGATGCCGTCGGGGTCGACGCCCGCGACGCGCTGTGGGACTATCCCGATCTCCTGCCGACCGCTCAAGACATCGACGACCCGAGCGCTCTCATCGCCCGTCTGCAGGCGAGCGCTCGCGGTGAGGCGCCGGTGGCCGACGAATTCGACGAGGCCCTGGCCCGTCTGCTCGACGGCGATGATTTCAGCGAGAAGGATGCCGGGGCCGATGGGTCCTCCGAGGAGGACGGCCCGGACAACCAGGGCGGCGAGACTCCGGCCTGACCGCCGCGCTTCCCGTGGCATCTACTCGCCCTGCACACGCGGCGTCGGTGTCGAGTTTTCCACGGATGAGCCTGAGGCGCTCCGCGGCGATCGCGTTCCGAGCAGAATCGGGGCTATGCCTCCGATCTCTCCCCCGACGCTGACGCGCCTGGACCCCGCGTTTCCGATGCTGTGGCGCGACGTCGACACGGTGCAGTTCGGACTCGAGGCGCGGGTGAGCGTCTCGCTCAGCGCGCCCTGGGCCGAGCCGCTGTTGCAGGCGATGCGCACCGGATTCCGCCTGCGCGCCTTCGATGTCGTGGCTCACGGGGTCGGTGCGCCGCGGGAGGCGGCCCGCGACCTGCTGCGCGCACTCGGCCCGGTGCTGTCGACCGACGCTCCGACGAGCCCGTCCGTATGGGTCGAGAGCATGAACCTCGACGACTCCCGTGTCGAGGCGAGGATGATCGAGGCGCTGGCGGATATGGGCATCCCTCTGACGGATCGTGCGGATACCGCGGCGATCGGCGTCGTCCTCGTGCACGGTGCGGCCTCCGCACGACAGTTCGGCCCGTACCTGCGCGAGGATCTCTCCCACCTGCCCGTGGCGTTCGAGCCGGGCGGCACCCGAGTTGGTCCGCTCGTCGTGCCCGGCGAGACACCGTGCCTCTCCTGCCGGGACGGCCATGAACGCGATCGCGACCCGGCCTGGCCACTGCTCCACTCGCAGCTGATCGGTGCGACCCGCGAACGGGTGTCGACCGTTCACGCCGTCGAAGCGGCGGGCCTCGTCCAACGCGTTCTCACGCGGATCGGCGAGGGATCCCCGGCGACGGCGGTGCGCGTCACCCCCGACGGGCGCCGCGTGTGGAGCGCGGCGACGTTTCACGAAGAATGCCGGTGCCGCGCGCAGTCGTTCCGATCTCCTGCAGGAATCGGGATGCTGCCCGTTCTCGATGACCGGCGGCACGCGACCAGGTCATCGACAGCGTTCGCGCTGCGCGCGTGATGCCCACGTAGGCGAGGCGCCGCTCCTCGTCGATGGCTTCGAAATCGGTCGCATAGCCGATGGGCAGTGCCCCCTCGGCCCACCCCGCCAGGTGCACGTGCGGCCACTCGAGGCCCTTTGCCGCGTGCAGGGTCGAGAGCGTGACCGTCTCGAGAGTGGGCTCGTGCTGATCCTTCGCGCGCGCCATGAGCATCTCGCTGAAGGAGCGCAGCGTCGTCTCGGGCGGGGCCTCCTCGGCCAGGCGCAGCAGGGCGCGGCGCGCCTCCCAGCTCTCGCGCTGGGCGCCGGGCGCGGGCGGCTCCTCGGTCAGGCCGAGTTCGCGCATCACCCGGATGACGTTGGGGAGGAAACCGCGCTCGGTCGGAGCGACAGATGCTCCGCGCAGAGCGAGCACCGCCTGTCGCACTTCGGGCATGTCGAAGAAGCGCCGGCCGCCGAGCACGGAGGAGGCGATCCCGGCATCGGCGAGCGCCTGCTGGATCGCCCCGGACTGCGCGTGCGAGCGGTACAGCACCGCGATCTCGGACGCCGAGGCGCCCGAGGCGAGCTGGGCGGTGATGGATCGGGCGATTCCGGCGGCCTCATCGGTCTCGGTGTCGAATGCGGTGACCGTCGGGGGCTCCGCGGTGATCGCCGCCCTGGCGGCGACGAGTTCCAGGGCGCCCGGGCGCCCCTTCATCAGCGCGTTGGCCGCCGCGAGGATCGGTGGCTGCGAACGGTAGTTCGTCTCGAGTCGGACGACCGTCGCATCCGGATAGGTGCGCCCGAATTCGAGGAGGTAGCGCTGCTCGGCCCCGGCGAACGAGTAGATCGTCTGGCTGGCGTCTCCGACGACGCAGATGTCTCGGCGGTCGCCGAGCCACAGCTCCAGCAGCCGGTTCTGCAGGGGCGAGACGTCCTGGAACTCATCGACCGTGAAGTGGCGGTACTGCTCACGGACGGATGCCGCGACCCGCGGCTCCGCCTCCAGCATCCCCGCGCATGCCAGTAGGACGTCCTCGAAGTCGAGCTGACGACGGTCGTCCTTGAGCACCTCGTAGCCCTGCTGGAGCGCCGCGAGCTGATCCGTGCCGACTTTTCCGACCGAGCGGCCAAGCTCGGCGTGCTGGTCGATCGAGAGCATCGAGACCTTGCGCCATTCGATCTCGCTGGCCACGTCCCGCAGAGTCGCGGTGTCCAGGCGCAGGCGCAGCTGGTCGGCGGCCTGACCGAGCACGCGCACCTTGTTGTCGATGATGCTCGGTGCGGGCGAGCCCGCCAGCGTCGGCCAGAAGAAGTTCAGTTGAGACAGAGCAGCCGCGTGGAACGTGCGTGCGACGACGCCCGCCACTCCGAGTGCGCGCAGGCGCCCGCGGAGCTCACCGGCCGCTTTGCTCGTGAAGGTGACCGCGAGCACCCGGTTGGGCGTGTACGCCCCGGTGTCAACCCCATGGGCGATGCGGTGGGTGATCACCCGGGTCTTGCCGGTACCGGCTCCCGCGAGCACCGCCACGGGGCCGCGGAGGATGGATGCCGCTTCGCGCTGCCGGTCGTCGAGGGCGTCGAGGGCGCTCACAGGGAATCGCCGTGGTCGGCCGGCGCACCGTGCGGGCGCTCGTCGTACCAGCCCTGGATGAGCGTGCGGGCGATCGAGGCGGGACCGGGGAGGCCGACCGGGCCGTCGCCGACCAGGGCGCTGCCGATCTCCTCGCGCGTGAACCAGCGCACGTCGATGATCTCCTCGCCATCGGGGCGCGCTTCGCGCTCGTCCGAGGCGGTCGCCCGGAACCCGACCATGAGCGATCGGGGGTAGGGCCAGGGCTGGGATGCGATGTAGCGGAGGTCTGTCAGGAGAACCCCGGCCTCCTCCTCGATCTCCCGGTGCACCGTGGTCTCGAGCGATTCCCCGGCCTCGACGAACCCCGCGAAGCAGGAGTACATGCGTCCGCGCCAGTTGGCGTTCGCCCCCAGGAGGAGTCGCTGTCGGTCTGCGCTCTCGACGGCGACGATGACCGCCGGATCGGTGCGCGGGAAGATGTCGATCTCGCACATCGCGCACCGGCGCGACCACCCGCCCTGGCGGATCTCTGTCTCCGCCCCGCACACCGTGCAGAACCGTGCACCGAGCATCCACGAGGCCAGGGATACCGCGGCGATCAGCAGCTCGGTGCTCTCGGCGTCGAGCATCCCTCCGGTGTCGCGCACTCCGAGCCAGGTCTCGGCGGGAGCCGCATCGATCGTGTCGCTGAGGGGCGGCACCGCGGCCAGCAGCAGGGATGATCCGTCACTGTGCCGCCCGAGCACGCCCCACTCGGCCTCGCCGACATCGCCGAGGGGAACCATCAGCAGACGGCCGTCCGCGACACGGGCCCGCCCCTCGCGGACCACGACCGCGCGCGTGTCAGGGGCTGCCCGCAGTGCGTCGAGGATCCCCTCCTCGTCGCGCAGGTGCGCAGTGCGATCGAAAAAAGCACGTCGAACGGTCATCGACTCCCTCTCTCACAGGCGTGGCGTGGGTGCAACCGCGCCCGAGCAGACCTACCCTGGGTGCATGGCACGGTCTCCCTTCACTCTAGCGGCGGCAGTCACGGCCGCCCTGCCCGAGGCAGAGGTCGTCGGGACCCGCGTCCTCACCGCCGGCGGCGATGGCCGCTTCGATTCGGCCGTCATCACGCTGGCCGATGGCAGCGAGGTCGCGATCCGGGTCGGCGACGACGATGAGACGGCCCGCGAGCTCGCCGCAGAGTCGATCGCCCTGCGGGCCCTGACCCCGGGTGCGCGCGCCATGCTCCCATTCCAGGCCCCGGAATACCGGGGCGAGACCCTGATCGCCGATGGTCGTGCTCTCGTGACGGGGCTTCTGCCCGGCTTCCAGATCGAGGCCGCTGACATCCCCGCGGGTCGGGGGGCCGCCGAGTCGATGGGCACCGCGATCGCCGCCCTGCATGCGCTTCCCGCCTCCGTCGTGCGCGGCGCAGGCCTCCCCGCCCGAAGCAGCGCCGAGGTGCGCGAGGAGATCCGTCAGCTCGTCGACCGCGCCGCCGCCACCGGCCGTGTTCCCGCACGTCTCACCGTGCGCTGGCGCGAAGCCGTCGACGATGACGACCTGTGGCGATTCGAATCGGCCGTGGTCCTCGGCGGGACCGAGGCGAAGTCCTTCATCTTCGACGACGACGACGAGCTCGGCCCCCGTGTCACCGGGATCGTGCACTGGAACGGTCTGTCGATCGGCGACCCGGCCGCGGACCTCGCGTGGCTCTCGGCGGCGCCGGATGCCGAAGCCGATGTGCACGCCGCATACGCCGCCGCATCAACCCGCTCCCCCGACCCGGCCCTCGTCGTGCGCGCCCGGATGCTCGCCGAGCTCGAATTCGCACGCTGGCTGCTGCACGGGGAATCCTTGCACCGCGACGACATCATGAATGACGCGGCAGGTCTCCTGGAGGCTCTCGCTCAGGGCCTGCGCGAACGCGATCTCTCCGTCATCGCGGCGCGCGCCGACGGCGTCGAATCCGCCCTCGATGCGCTCGACCGCGTTCCCGCGACCCCCGAAACCCTCATCGACACGTCGATGCAGACCGACGCTTATAATCCCGAGGACCTCCTCGTCCTCGCCGATCTCCCGGATGCCGCGCCCGCCGACGTCACAGAGGATCTGCGCGAGGTCGCCGAGTCGGACCTCATCCCGGAGGTCACGGACGAGAAGGCCGCGCCCGTCGAGCTGGCTGACACCGTCCCCGTTGCCCCGACCGAGAGCCGCGAAGCGGCACCCCGTCGCGCAGACGGCATCGCGACCGACGACGATCCGGACGCCGACCCGGCGGAGGAGGCTCAGCGCGCCGCGCGCGCAGCCCTCCAGCGCTGGACCAGCTCCTCTTCGGAATAGACGCGGTCTCCGCGGATCACGAGATCATCGGCGACGTAGTACAGAGCGACGTCGATCTCCTCCAGCGGAACCCCGAACCGCCGGTGGTACGCCAACCGGTACAGCGCGAGCTGCAGCATGCGCTCATCCCGCTCAGCGGCGGTCTTGGGCGCCTTGCCGGTCTTCCAGTCGACGATCTCGATTCGGCCGCCCCGATCATCACGGCGATACACGGCGTCCAGCTTGCAGATCACGATGTGCCCGGCATCGTCTTCGGTCCCGCCGCCGAGCGCGAAGTCGATCTCGATCTCGACCGCGATCGGTCGCAGCCGGGCCCATTCGCTTTCCAGGAAGATCTCCCGCAGCCGCTCGAGGTCGGCTTCATCCGCTGCGGATGCCGTCACAGCATCCGGCTGCTCCTCATCGATCTCCCAGAGCGCGCTCTCCGGACTCGGCGCCGCACCGACCAGCCCCGACCGGTGCTCGACCCAGGCATGGAAGAGCGTGCCCAGTCGTGTCTGCCGGTAGGGCCGCTCCGGCATCGGACGACTGAGCCCGCGCACCGTCGCCGCGTAGTCGGTGACGTAGTCCTTGAAGCGCGAGGCCGGCACGCGCGTCGGCGCAACCGCCACGGTCCCGCTCTGCCGCTCGGCACGCTCGGCGAGGAGACGCTGCAGCAGATCGCTCGGCGTCGGCGCCGGTTCATCGAAAGCCGCGCGCACCGCAGCGGCGGCCGCTTCGACCCTCTCCCGGCGACCGCCGAGCGGATCCAGCGGCCACACCAGGGTCTGGCCTTCGCCCTCGTAGGGGTTCGCGTCCGGATCGACCTCGCCGGCCTCGCCCGCCCCCAGCGCCTCCCACGCTTCCCGCAGGAACGGTCCCGGAATGCGCGGCTTCTTCTGCCCGGCCCAGTGCGATCCGGTCAGGAGCAGGTCCGTGCGCGCGCGGGTGACGGCCACATACGCCAGCCGGCGTTCCTCCTGCAGCTGGTACTCGCGGTACTCCTCCTTGAACACGGTGATCGCCCCGGGCGTGGTCTTGCTCGCACTCGTGAGCGAGGCGATCCCCGCCTTCAGCCGTTTCGCCTCATCGAGCTCTTCCTCGACGGGCAGGAACCAGGTGAACTTCGGCAGCGCCGCGGCATCGCCGCGCAACGCGAACGGCAGCACGCCGAACCCGAACCAGCCCGACGTATCGCTGGGAGTGGAGGGCAGCTCCCCCTCGACCATCCGCACCACCGCCACAGCATCCCATTCGAGCCCCTTGGACCCGTGGATCGTCAGCAGCTGCACGACACCGGGCTCCGGCGGCTCCGGCCGCGGCATGAGCTCGTCCGTGACCTCGGCCTTGTCGAGCCAAGCCAGAAGACTGCCGATCGAGCCCCGGTCATCGGCCGCGAGGAAGGCCCGTACCTCATCGGCGAACGCCCGCAGCTGCGTCGCGGCGACACGGGCGGCGCCGCGCGTCTCGTTCGCCGCGAGTTCGATGTCCAGCCGCAGCTCGAGCTCGATCAGGCGGATGAGCTCGGGGATCGGCTGACCGGATGCCCGGCGGAGCCGCTCGAATGCCTCGCCGGCCAACCGGATGCGCGCACGCCCCTCGGAGGTGAATCCCTCCAGCAGTCGGTAGTCGTCGCGCAGGCCCCGCACCACGTCGACGGCGTCGATGATCGACACCGCCTCGTCGATGCCGCGCGATGAGCGGATGCGCGCACGTAGTTCATCAGGCAACGGGAGCAGTCCGCTGTCGCGGCGGGCGAGCTCGCCGGCGAGTGCGTACAGGGCCTGCATGTCGGCCACGCCGACCCCGAAGCGCGGGCCCACGAGGAGCCGGATGAGCGAGGACCCGGCGTTCGGATCATGGATCACCCGCAGCGCCGACACCACGTCGACGACCTCGGGGGTCGACAGCAGCCCGCCCAGTCCGAGAATGCGATGCGGAATACCCCGTGCCGCGAGCGCCTCGGCGAAGGTCTGCATGTGCCGCTTGGAGCGGAACAGGATCGCCCCCGTGTGCGGCTTGGCCCCATCGGTGTGGGCCGCTCGGCGCGCGGCGAACCACTCCGCGACGTCGGCGGCCTCATCGTGAACCGTGAACGAGTAACGGGTCTCGACCGTCCCCCGCCCCGCCCCGGGACGCGGTTCGAGCGGCGGGACGTCGAGCCCCGGGCGCTGCAGCGGCACGAGCACGGTGTTCGCGATGTCAAGGATCGTGCTGTCGTTGCGCCAGCTCGTCATGAGGCTGTAGCTCTGCGCAGCCTGGTGCGCGGCGAACGTTCGCGCGAAGGCGTAGAGATTGTCGGCGCTCGCGCCGCGCCATCCGTAGATCGACTGGTGCGGGTCGCCGACCGCCATCACCGCGCTATCGCGGAACAGTGCTGCGAGGAACTGCGTCTGGATCACCGAGGTGTCCTGATACTCGTCGAGGAGCACCACGCGGTGCTGTTCGCGAAGCCCCTCGCGCACATCCGGCGACGATTCGACGATGCCGAAGGCCCCGCTGACCTGGTCGGCGAAATCGAGTACTCCCCGGCGGTGCTTCTCGGAGATGTACTCGCGCACCAGTGCCGAGAGCGTCGGCAGGGCCAGGAGATTGTCGGCGATCTTCGCGATCGCGCCGTTGCTGCGATAGGGCTCGAAGGCCGCGGCCTGCTCGAGCGCGATGCGGTCGGCCCGGTCGAGGTCGGCCCGGTGGTCGAGAGCATCCCCGGCCAGGCGCTGCACCGCATCGACGATCGTCGCCACCGACAGGTCGATGTCCTCCAGCTGCGGAAGATCGGCCCGCAGCACGACCTCGCGCGCCAGCATCCACGACGCCGCCTGGCTGAGCATCGCGACATCCGGGTCGCGGCCGATCCGAGCGGCGTGCTCGCGCACGATCGAGTCCGCGAACGCGTTGTAGGTCGAGACCTTCGGACGGATGAGCAGGTCGTCGCTGCTGCGCGGCGCCGATGGATCGAACCCGGTCGCGTATTCGGCGGCGAGCTCATCGAGCACCTGGGTCCGCACGGCGGCGCGCTGCGCCGCGTTCGTCGCGGCGTCGATGCGGGACAGGGCTCCGGATGCCACGATCCGCGGCACGAACGGGAGCAGGCCCCGCCGACCGTACTCGTCGATGACGGCCAGACGCGCGCCGATGCGTTCGGCGAGCTCGCCCGCGGCCTTGCGGGTGAAGGTGAGCCCGAGGATCTCGTCACGGCGCACGATGCCGTTCGCGACGAGCCACACGACGCGCCCCGACATCGTCTCTGTCTTCCCGCTTCCGGCGCCGGCGACCACGAGCGCCGGGGTCAACGGCGCTTCGATGACCTTCTGCTGAGCCGGGGTGGGCGGCGGCTGGCCGAGCGCCGCGGCGACGTCGAGCGCTGAGAGCCCGAGGCCGCGCAGTGACTCGGGCGCGACGACGCCGCTCACGCGCTCACCGCCGGAACCGTGTGGATGCGGCACGGATGCACACGCCACTGGACGTCGTGGCAGTGCGTCTCGACGTGGGCCGTGAAACTGTTGGACGACATGCCGCGAGCCGCATCGGCGAGACGGTTCAGGAACCGCGCGCGGTCCTCACCGCGCAGCGTGTGCTGATGCGCGACCCGGTAATCGCTCTTGGCCAGTGTCTGGGCCACGAGCACGAGGCGCGCTCCGGCGAGCGCGGCGGCATCCGCGCCCGCGACCTGCCCCTGCTCGACCGCGATCTGATACGCCGCGAGCTGAGCGTGCTCGAGCACCTTCCCATCGGACTCCGGCTCGTTCTTGCCGGTCTTCAGATCGACCACGACCACCCGTTCTCCCTCGGCCTCCGACCGCATCGCGGTCATTCCTCGTCCGCGCGCCGCCGCATGCTCGCCGCCGCCGGGCGGATACGCCTCGACGCGGTCGATGAACCCGTGCACGAGCGCGCGGTGCGGGCCGTGCACCTCGTCTCCGGTGTATACCGCGGGTGCCGCCTCGTCGTCACCGGGGCGCTCGGGCACCTGCACGGCGAAGCGGAACTCGCCCTCGTTCGCGATCACGCGTCCGCCCTCGGCCGTGACCCGATCGAGGTAGGAGTGCAGCCGATCGATGTACAGCTCGGCCCGACGACGTTCCTTACGACCGATCCACTCCGTCTCGAACTCGAGCTCCGGCCAGAGCCGGGCCACGACCTCACGCATCTTCTCGAGCTCGCCATCGGGCGCGATCTCCATGGCGGAGTGGATGATGGTGCCGATCCCGGCCGATGGCGGCAGCACCGTGTCTCCGCCGAGCGAGGAGATCGCCCAACCCAACTCGCAGGTCTCGAAGGCCTCCATCCGCGACGGCGAGACCCGCGCCGCCTCGACCTCGAGGTCGTGCAGCGGAGCCGTCGTCGACGGTTCCGGAATGCCGTACCACTCGGCCGGGGCTGCTCCCGGGACGTCGGCCTCGGCGAGCAGGCGGAGCTCGCGCGCGGCCATCGTGCGCACGGCGGGATCGCTCGAGCTCGTCAGTGTGCGCCGGTGGCGAGCGACCAGACCGCGCAGCGTGAGCGGATACTCGGAGGACGGATGCTCCGACAGCGGCGCTGGCTCCGGCAGGAACGAGAAGAACGGGCTCGGCCCCGTCGCGTCGTCGTCGACCGCCGTCACGACGATGCGCGAACGAGCCCGGGAGACGGCGCGCACGAACAGACGGAGCTCGTCGTGCAGCGCTTCTCGGCGCCGGTCGATGGCTCCGGGCGGGTCCAGCGGCGCGCCCGTGCGCGCAGCGGCGACGGCATCGGCCAGACGCCACGTCTCGAGCATGCCGCCGCGCAGGCGGGTATTGGGCCAGACACCGTCCTGCACACCGGAGACGATGACCGCCTCGAATTGCGTTCCCAGAGCCGTGGCGGGCGTGAGGAGGGTGACCAGGCCCGGACGATCGGGGGTCGAGAGCGTGTCTTCGGGCACCTCGCTGTCGAGGATCTCGCGCACGAACGTCTCGGCGCGTTCATTCGGCGTGCGCTCGACGAAGCGCTTGGCCGCATCGAACAGTGCGACCAGAGCGTCGAGCGAACGTGCGACCTCGGCGCCGCCGGGCTGCTCCGCGGCCTCGCGCCAGTGCCGTTGAAGCTTCGAGCCGTCGAGGGCGCGCGCATCGTCCCAGATGCGCCACAGCAACTCGTGGATGGTCTCGTTCGCGGCGGCCGCCGCCGTGGATTCGGCGAGCGTCCGCGCGAAGCGGGCCGCGACGCGAGCCTCCGGAGCGTCGATGAAGGTGAAGGCGAGAGGCTCGGCCATGGCCGCCCGCAGCAGCTCGGATGCCGGCGTCGCCCCGCCCTCGGCGAGCTCGGCATGCCGCATCCGCGCGCGCAGACGGCGCAGGCCCACGGCATCCATCCCGCCGAACGGCGAGCGCAGCGCGTCGACGAGCATCTCGGTGGTGCGCTGCTCGAGAGGCGTGAGCGCGAGACGGACGATGCCGACGATGTCGCGCACGATGCCCTCGCTGCCGAGCGGGCGCTGCACGCCCGCGGCCCGGGTCGGGACCTCGCGCGCCGCCAGCTCGGCCTCGAGCATCGTCACCTGCCGGGTGTCGTGGGCGATCACCGCCATGTCGCTCCACGCGATGCCGTGGCTGAGGCGCCAATCCCGGAGCGTGCCGGCGATCCGGTCGATCTCTTCATGGGGAGATCCCGCCAGATAGGTCTGCACGGCATCATCGGGCTCGTCCGGACGGGGCCCGGGGGCACGACGGTGATCGACGCGACCGGCGACGCCGATCGCCTGGGTGACGGTGCGCGTCAGATCGGTGAGCGCACGGGTCTGCCGGTGCGCGGCGTCGAGGACGAACAGATGCTCGAGCACCGTCGTGAGTTCGTGGAACAACTGCGGACTCGCCCCGCGGAATGCCCCCGAGGAGATGTCGGGGTCGCCGAAGGCCATGACCGCGATGCCGCGCTCCCGCAGTGCCCGCACGAGCGTGATTCCCCCGCGCGTCGTCTCCTGCGCGTCGTCCATGAGCACGACCCGCAACGGCGCCAACGGGCCGAGCGTCGCCGCATCGGCGCGCTGCAGGATCGCCGCCGCCTCGCTCACGAGGTCCGCGGCGTCGCGGTAGGAGGTGCGCATTCCCGCGAGCACCGCGCGGTACTCCTCGGTGAAGTCGCCCACCGCGCGCCACACCGGGCGGTCGGAGGCCTGCAGCTCGTCGGGCCGGACGCCCAGTTCGGTGCACTCCGCGAGGAAGGCTCGCAGCTCCGACCGGAACCCCGTGGAGGCGCGCACCGAGCGGCTCAGCGTCTCGGGCCAGCGACTGGGCTGTCCCGACTCCTCGTCCTCGGCGTCTCCGGCGAGGAGATCGGCGATGATGCGGTCCTGATCGGCTCCGGTCAGCAGCGCCGGGGGCTCCTGGCCCGCGTGCACCATCGCACCGCGGACGATCTGGAACGCCAATGAACCGAGCGACCGTGCCAGCGGCCCCGGTGTCGCCTGCGCGATGCGCACGCCGATCCGGTCGCGCAGCACGGTCGCCGCCTGACGATTCGCGGTGAGCACGAGCACCTCTTCGGGCGCGAGCGCATCGGGACCGGACAGCAGGTGCGCCACCCGGTCGATGAGCGTGTGCGTCTTGCCCGTGCCCGGACCTCCGATGATCACTCCGGATGCCTCGACGGGGGCGTTGACGACCGCTCGCTGGCCAGCATCCTCTGTCATGGCATCCACGCTATCCGGCCCCGCCGACATCGCCGTCGCGGCCCGCGGCCTCCCCCGTTGTGCGCCCCTGGCGAAACCTTCCCCGCCGCCGGTCCTCGCGCCGCCGGCCGGGGTAGAGTTGGCGCAGTCCCCGACATGTCAAGGAGCACGCGTGGAAATCCGCATCGGCATCATCAACACCGGCCGCGAACTGAACTTCGAGACCGCCACCAGCGCAGACGACGTGCGCAGCCAGGTCGCCGCAGCCCTCGAGCAGAGCGCGGCCAGCGTCAGCTTCAGCGACGTCAAGGGCAACTCCTACATCGTGCCGACCGCGAACCTCGCGTACATCGAGCTCGGCACCGAAGAGTCGCGTCGCGTCGGCTTCGTCGCCTGACGATCCGATGTACATCCTCCTCGCACTCATCGCCGCGTGCGCGCTGGGAATCGGCGTGCACTACCTGATCCCGAACCGTGAGCTGCGCGGCGTCGCCCTCGTGCCCGCGACCGCGACCGCCGCATCCGCGGCGATCTACACGATCATGCAGTGGAGCGGAATGAGCCAGACGAACGGCTGGCTCTGGCTCGCATCCATCGTCGGATCGCTCGCGATCGCCGCGGTCGTCGGCGTGGTCCTGACCCGTCGCCGTCAGACGGAGGACGCCGAGAAGAAGGCCGCGCTCGGACTCTGAGCAGACCTCCGGCTCTCAGGCCGCGAGACCCATCGCATCCATCCGCCGGGCGTGCGCTCCCATGAGCTCCGTGTAGACGGGCTCGACCCGCTCCTCGTCCTCGGCGAGGCGCTCGGTGCGCAGCGCCTGGCGGGCGACGAGCAGCGTGTCCCCGACCAGCCGCCGAGCCCACATCGACAGCAGCGATCGCCATTCGGCGTCGCCCTCGATCGTCTCGGTGAGGATGCGCACGATCTCGCCCGTGGCGTCGTCCTCGCTGAGGATCTCTGCCACGCGCTCCCCCGTGCTCCCATAGCTCGAGGCCAGCGCGAGATAGAAGTCATCGAGCATTCCCGCCGTGATGTACACCGACAGCAGCGTCTCGCGCGGGCGCGCTCCGATCGTCTTGCGGCGGAACGCATCCAGATGCTCGCGGAACGGCAGCATGACCTCGGTGGGGTCATCGCCCTGCGCGCGGATCACCTCGACGATACCGGTGTGCTTGCTCAGAGCCGCTCCGGCGGCCTCAGTCAGCGCACCCTTCTCGTCGAGATCGGGGGTGGCCCGGATCAGCCGCGTCAGCGTCTCGAAGTAGCCCAGCTGCAGATAGGCGGCCTGGCCGAGGAAGCGGTTCAACTCGGGGGCGAGCTCCGCGAAATCGACGCGCGTCGCATCGCCCATGTCTCCCCTGCTGCGCAAGGACAGCATGCGACGGGGCTTCTCTTTGCGCCAGAACCACTTCACCACGCGTTCAGACTACCCGCGCGCGAAGATAATCTGCGGCGATCCGGAGCCCCTCGGGTAGTGTGGGGAGGTGTCCTGCCGTCGGAGCAGGACCCCGCGCCTGTGGCACAAAGACGGCGTGGATCCGTAACGAGGCGATCTCTTCGCTTACGAAGGTCGCCGGACAGGCAATAGAACACGTGACAACTTTCGCCGATCTCGGCATCGATCAGGACATCGTCGACGCACTCGCCGCCAAGGGCATCGTCGACGCCTTCCCCATCCAGGAGCAGACGATCCCCCTCGGCCTCCCCGGCCAGGACATCATCGGCCAGGCGAAGACCGGTACCGGAAAGACCTTCGGCTTCGGCATCCCGGTCGTCCAGCGCCTGGGCGAGAACCCGGAGCCGGGCGTCAAGGCCCTCATCGTCGTGCCCACCCGCGAGCTCGCGGTCCAGGTCTACGAAGACATGGACCTGCTGACCAGCAACCGCTCCACCAGCGTCGTCGCCATCTACGGCGGCAAGGCCTATGAGGGCCAGATCGACCAGCTCAAGGCCGGTGCGCAGATCGTCGTCGGCACGCCGGGCCGCCTCATCGACCTCGCGGGCCAGCGCCTGCTCGATCTGTCGAACGCGACCGAGGTCGTGCTCGATGAGGCCGACAAGATGCTCGATCTCGGCTTCCTCGCCGACATCGAGAAGATCTTCTCCAAGGTCCCCGCGGTTCGGCACACGCAGCTGTTCTCGGCGACCATGCCCGGCCCGATCGTGGCCCTGGCGCGCCGGTTCATGTCGAACCCCATCCACATCCGCGCCAACGACCCCGATGAGGGCCTGACGCAGGCCAACATCAAGCACGTCATCTACCGCGCGCACTCCCTCGACAAGGACGAGGTCATCGCCCGCATCCTGCAGGCGGAGGGCCGCGAGAAGACGGTGATCTTCACCCGCACCAAGCGCGCGGCGCAGAAGCTCGTCGACGAGCTGAGCGACCGCGGCTTCAACGTCGGCGGCGTGCACGGAGACATGGGCCAGGAGCAGCGCGAGCGCTCGATGGCGGCGTTCAAGGCCGGCAAGAAGGACGTGCTGGTCGCCACGGACGTCGCCGCCCGCGGCATCGACGTCGACGACGTCACCCACGTCATCAACCACACGATCCCCGATGAGGACAAGACCTACCTGCACCGCGCCGGCCGCACGGGCCGCGCGGGCCGCAACGGCACCGCCGTGACCTTCGTCGATTGGGAAGACCTGCACAAGTGGGCCCTCATCAACCGCGCCCTCGAGTTCGGTCAGCCCGAGCCCGTCGAGACCTACTCGTCGAGCCCGCACCTGTACACGGATCTGAACATCCCCGAGGGCACCAAGGGCCGTCTGACGACGGCGCCCAAGGCCCAGGCGCCGAAGAAGCCGGCGCGCCAGCGCCCCGAGAAGGCAGCCGACGTCGCCGCCGAGCAGGGCGCGGGCGACGGCACCACGCGTCGCCGTCGCCGTCGCCGCCGCGGCGGTTCGGATGCAGCGGTCGGATCCACCTTCGTCGAGGATGCCGCGTCCCCCGCCGCCCCCGAGGCGGCTCCGGCCGTCGACCGCGACGCCGATGGCGCAGGAACGCACGATGGCGACAAGAGCCATGAGCACCAGGACGGCAAGCCCGCCCCCCAGCGCCGCCGCCGGCGTCGCCGTTCGGGCGGTGCGGCACCCGCCGGCGCCTGACACCCTCTGACCGGTGGGGCGGATGCGAGCTGCATCCGCCCCACTGTCGTCTCAGGCGTCCGCGAGCTGAGGCGGCGTGCCGGTGGCGCGATCGATGATGCGGGCGAGCATGGCGTCCGCGGTCGTGTTCTCTCCCGGCAGGTTGGGCTTTCCGGCCCCGTGGTAATCGCTCGAACCGGTCACGATCAGATCGTGCTCGACAGCGATGCCGTGCAGCATGCGCTTGCCCTCGTCGGTGTTCTCGCGGTGATCGATCTCGAAGCCGCCGAGCCCCTCGTCGATCAGCTGCTCGATGAGGGCGAGCGGCATCATCCGGTCGCGTCCGGCGGTGACGGGGTGCGCGATGACCGCCACTCCCCCGGCCCGGGTGATCAGGCGCACCGCGGTGAGCGGGTCCGGCGCGTAGTGGGGCTCGTAGTACCCCTCGCGCGGATGGAGGATGCCGTCGAACGCCTCCCCGCGATCGCGGACGATGCCGCGGGCCACAAGAGCATCGGCGATGTGCGGACGCCCGACCGTGGCATCCTTCGTCGTCTGCGTGAGCACGTCTTCCCAGGTCAGGTCGTAATCGCGGGCGATGTTGCGCACGATCCGCTCCGCGCGGCCCATCCGATCCTCACGGATGCGACGCGTCTCGTCCTGCAGCGCGGCGTTCTCGGGGTCGAAGAGGTAACCGAGCACGTGCACGCTGCGCCACTCGTGCTTCGCCGACAGTTCGATGCCGGGGATGAACGACACACCCTGCTGTGCCGCTTCCCGCGATGCCTCGCCCCACCCCGTCGTGCGGTCGTGATCGGTGAGCGCCAGAGTGCGTACGCCGTGGGCGTGAGCCTGGCGCACGACTTCGGCGGGCGACTGCGTGCCATCGGAGTGGTTCGAATGCAGATGCAGGTCATTCGGGCCGGTGAAACGCGGGCAATCGGTCATGATTCGACCCTACTGCCGCCGGTTCCCGGGAGTGCCGAGGCAGGCCATTCACAGCGTGCGGCTCTAGGCTCGATGGGTGTTTCGTCTGCTGGGGATCCTCATAACCGTGCTCTACGCGATCGCGGCCGCGGTCATGGTGTGGCCGCAGTTCTTCCGGCTCGAGCAGACCTTCCCCTTCGCTCAGCTCGTCGCCGTGCGCGGCGCTGTCCTCGGCGGGTTCCTCGTGATCGCCGTGCTGTCGCTGCTGCTTCTGCTCGCGCGCCCCATCCGCGGTTTCGCGGCGTCCCTGCTGATCGTCTCTCTCCTGGCCGCCGCGGCCACCGGGGCGATCGGCACCATGCGCGGCTACGGATCCGGCGAAATGCCCGACAAGACCGACGCGAGCGTGCGCGTGCTGACGTGGAACACCGCCGGCGAAGCGGTCTCGGCCGAGAGCATCGCGGAGACCATCCTCGATCAGCAGGTCGATGTCGTGACCCTTCCCGAGACCGCCGAATCGGTCGGCGAGCGCATCGCGGTCATGCTCCGCGAGCAGGGGCATCCGATGTGGGTGCACCACGTGCAGTTCGGCGATGTCGACTATGGCCCGCAGGCCTGGGAGACGACGATCCTCATCTCCCCCGAGCTGGGCGACTACTCGGTCATCGCCTCGTCGGAGGACGGCTCGAGCAACACCAGTTCCGTGCCCAGCGCCGTGATCATGCCGGTCAACGGCGCGGGGCCGACGATCGTCGCCGTCCACGCGGTCGCCCCGCGCGTCGATGCGATGTCGCGCTGGCAGTCGGATCTCGCCTGGATCGCCGACCAGTGCCCGCCCGGGGACTTCATCATCGCGGGCGATTTCAACGCGACCGTCGATCACCTCGCGAGGCTCGGCGTCGACGGCGGTGACATCGGATACTGCCGGGATGCCGCGGTGCGCACCGGCACGGGCGCCATGGCCACCTGGCCCGCCGACTACCCGGAGTTCCTGGGCGCCCCGATCGACCACGTCATGGCGAGCCAGAACTGGGATCCGACGGGCTCTCTCGTGCTCGATGCGCAGGGTTCCGACCACCGCGCGCTCGTCGTGCAGCTCGACCCCGCCGGTTGACGGGCCCCGTCAGGATTCGGCGTCGGCGCGGCGTCGCCGCACACGAAGGATGAGCGCGAGGATGAGGCGCCATCCGATGAGGAACAGCGCGAGCACCAGCACGGTCACGATCATGAACGGCACGGCGGTGCCCTGTCCGCTCACGGCGCGCAGCAGCAGGCCGCCGACGACGGTGATCGCCCAGATCACGATTCCCGGCAGGACGCGGGATGCCCCGCCCCGTGTGAGAAGCACCACGGCGTGTGCCACGAGCAGTGCCACGAGGAAGGGCCAGATCGTGTTCGCGAGCCCCGGCAGGTCGGTGAGCACGCCCTCGGCATGGGAACGCCGGCCGATCATGCAGAAGGCGAGCACGCTCACCAGATCGATGACGAGAACGAGGGCGCGGGGCATCCGACGGGTTTCCACCCCTCCAGCGTAGGCCGCTGCCGGAGCGCCCCGGTTGTCGGACGGGAGTGAGAGACTGGAGGCATGAGCACCGCAGAGAACGCCACGACCACCGAGGCTCCCGTCACGACGAACCGCAAGCAGCCCTTCCCCCGCGGCTTCCTCGACACGATCTCCACGGGATGGGCCGAGCGTCCCGAGACGATCCCCGGCGCCCGTGCGCAGGCGGCCTTCGCCGCGGTGCGTCGCGCCGCCGTCTCGGCGGCTTTCCCGGGCAAGCGCCTGGTGATCGAGGCCGGCTCCCTCAAGCAGCGCTCCAACGACACCGACTACCCCTTCCGCGCGCACTCGGCGTTCGCTCATCTGACGGGCTGGGCGGCCGACACCGAGCCCGATTCGGTCCTCGTGTTCGAGCCCACCGATGCCGGCCACGACGTCACCCTCTATTTCCGCGAGCGCGCCGACCGCACGACGACCGAGTTCTACGCCGATGCCACGGTGGGCGAGTTCTGGATCGGCCCGCGCCCCTCACTCGCCGGCGTCGCCGCCGACCTGGCGATCGCGACCGAGCACCTCGCCGTCTTCGCTGCGGGCTCCGACGATCTGACGCTGGCGGATGCCGAGCTGGAGCGCTTCGTCTCGGAGCTGCGCCTGGTCAAGGACGCCTATGAGCTCGAGGAGATGCGTCTCGCCGTCGAGATCACCGCGCGCGGTTTCGACGACATCGTCACGGCCCTGCCGGATGCCGCCCGCCATGCCCGCGGCGAGCGCGTCGTCGAGGGTGTTTTCCACCGCCGCGCCCGGGAGGACGGCAACGGCGAGGGCTACGACACGATCTCGGCGTCCGGCCCGCACGCCTGCTACCTGCACTGGACCCGCAACGATGGCGCAGTGGTCCCCGGCGATCTGATCCTGGTCGATGCGGGTGTCGAGACCGACAGTCTCTACACCGCCGACATCACCCGTACGCTGCCGGTCAACGGCACGTTCAGCGAGGTGCAGCGCCGCGTCTACGAGACGGTGCTCGAGGCCGCGGATGCCGCGTTCGCGATCGCGAAGCCGGGCATCAAGTTCCGCGAGCTGCACGAGACGGCGATGGGGGTCATCGCGAAGCGCACCGCCGAGTGGGGGCTGCTGCCGGTCACCGCGCAGGAGGCGCTCGACAACGAGAAGGGCGGCCAGCACCGCCGCTACATGGTGCACGGCACGAGCCACCACCTCGGCATCGATGTGCACGACTGCGCTCAGGCACGTCGCGAGATGTACTACGACGGCGTCCTCGAGCCGGGCATGGTCTTCACCATCGAACCGGGCCTGTACTTCCAGATCGACGACCTGACGGTTCCGGAAGAGCTGCGCGGCATCGGCGTGCGCATCGAGGATGACATCGTCGTGACCGAGGACGGCGCCGTCAACCTATCGGCCGATATTCCGCGCACGGTCGACGAGATCGAGGCGTGGATCGCACGGCTGCAGGGCTGATCCGTCCGTGCGGCACGGGGCGTCGGGCATCGCATGATCCTGCGTGAAGCGCTGCGCGGGATCTTCAGCGCGGGACTGACGATCTACACCGGTCTCGGCATCTGGGCCGAGATCGCGCACGGCAGATCCAACCGGCGGATGCTCGGCACCGGGGGCGATCCCACCGGGCACGAGGCGATCGTCGTGCTCGGGTACGGCAACCGCGGGCCCCGCGCCAACATGATCAACCGCTACCGGGTTCGCGCCGGCATCCGCTCGCGCGACCCTCGTGCCACGGGCAGCACGATCGTCTTCTGCGGCGGCACGGTCATGGGCGCGGAGCCCGAGGCGGTCATCATGGAGCGCTTCGCCCGGGAGGAGCTCGGTTTCACCGGCCGCAGCGTGCTCGAGACCGAGAGCCGATCGACGCGGGAGAACATCGCGAACGCGATCGGGTTCATCGAGCACGCCGACGCGATCAAGATCGTGTCGAACTCCCCGCATGCCGAGGTCGCGCGCGAGCTTCTCTGGACGATGCGGCCCGACATCGCCGACCGGCTCGTCAGAGCGGACGAGCACATCCTGGGTGAGATCACCCCGATCAAGATCGGTGCGGCGCTGCGGGCCGTCGCCTATCGGCGGGCGCAGCGGCGACGCTGAGACCTCAGACGAGGAACTCTGCGACGAGCGGTGCCAGTGAGGCTCCGATCACGGATGCTTCGCGCTTGTTGCCGCGGATCTCGAACGAGTGGTTGGCGTTCTCGATCCAGACGATGCGCGCGTCCTGGCATCCGGTGATGACATCCTCCAGCTGTTCGCGCGGCTGGACGAAGGGATCGGTCGTCCCCTCGATGAAGAGCTGGGGCACGGCGACCGCCGGCAAGTGCTCGGCGCGCGGCTTCTCCGGCTTTCCGGGTGCGTGCAGCGGATATCCGAGATAGATGAGGCCGTCCGTCTCGAGGCCCTCGGCCACGGCCATCGATGCCATGCGACCGCCGTAGGATTTGCCGCAGGCCCAGATGCGGTCGCCGGGCGCCAGCGCGCGTGCGTGCGCGACCGCGGCGCGCCAGGCGGCGATCGCGTGCGGCGCGGGGCCCTGCATCCGCCGTCCCATCGCCCGATAGGCGAATTCGAACCGCAGGGTGGAGAACCCGAGATCGTTCAGCGCATCGGCGAACCCGACGAGGAACGGGTGGCCCATTCCCGCGCCGGCGCCATGCGCGATCACGACGGTTCCGCGGCCGGTCACCGGTGACCACGCGCTCGGCAGTTGCACGGTTCCGGCCGGCAGGTCGACCGAGAGCGTCACTTCTGCTCGTCGTCCGGGCTCTTCTCCGCGGGCTGCTCGGCGGCGGTCGTCTCGGAGGGCGCCGTGCCGTCTCCGGCGGCGCTGTCCACGCGCTCGCCGTACTGCGGGCGCGGCAGCGGCGGGCGGGGCGGGATCACCTGTTCGCCGACGGGCTCACCGGCCTCGGGCTGCCCGGATCCCGGGGCGACGCGTTCGCCGTACCGCGGCGGCTCGCTCAGGTCGACGGGTGGACGGACCACCTTCGTGCGCTGGACGCCGACGATCTCGCGCGCCTTGGCCAGGGAGGCCGGCATCACCGTGACCTCGTAATGCTCGGCCGCCAGCTGCGTCACGCTCGCGAAGTCGCGACGACGACGAACGATCATGTACGAGACCAGGCTGAGGATCATGCCGAACGCGACACCGACCAGCAGGAAGCCGACGAACAGCTGGATGGGCGCCTCGGGGTTGCCGAGGACGAGGATCGCCGAGAGCAGGAGACCGATGAGGATGCCGTTGATCGCGCCGGAGCGCGCTGCGGCGGCGTAGCCGAGCTTGCCCGTGACGCGTTCGATCGTCCGCGCGCCCTGCCCGACGATGGCGATGTCCCGGGCCGGAACCTCGCCGGCGATCAGCTTCGACACCGTCTTCTGCGCCGCTTCGTAGTCGCGAACGGATGCGACGATCTCGCCGACGACGGTGTTATTGGCCGGACGGTTCACCATGCTCATGCGCACATTGTCCCATGCGAGTCTTTGACGCCGTCGGCACCCGCGTCGGCGGGGCTACGCTGGAAGAGTGAGCACACAACGGGTCTTCGTCGCACGACTGGCCGGCTGCGCCGTGTTCGACCCCGTGGGCGACCGGCTCGGCAAGGTTCGGGATGTCGTCATCGTTTATCGAAGCACCGCCTCGCCGCGGGTCATCGGCCTGGTCATCGAGATCCCCGGACGCCGCCAGGTGTTCATGTCGATCGGCCGTGTGACGTCGATCCGTTCGGGTCAGGTGCTGACGACGGGTCTCATCAACGTGCGCCGGTTCCAACCGCGTCCCGGCGAGGTGCGTGTCCTCGCCGAGTTGCTGGGGCGTCGCGTCGAGTTCTCCGACGGCACCGGGACGGCCGTCGTGGAGGACGTCGCGATCGAGCCCGACCGCCGTGGGGAGTGGAACGTCGGTCAGCTCTTCCTGCGCCGGCCCAAGACGAGCGCGTCGCCGTTCGCGAAGGGGCCGACGACGTTCGCCGCCTGGAACGAGGTGCAGGAGAAGCGGGCTCCCGGCGAGTCCCAGTCCGCCGAGCAGCTCGTGGCATCCTATTCCGAGCTGCGCGCCGCCGATCTGGCCACCACGCTGCTCGATCTGCCGCAGCAGCGCATGATCGAGGTCGCCGAGGAGCTTCCCGATGGCCGTCTCGCGGATGCTCTCGAGGAGATGCCCGAAGACGAGCAGATGCACATCCTCGACGGTCTCGGCGATGAGCGCGCCGCCGACATCCTCGACCAGATGGAGCCCGACGACGCCGCCGATCTTCTAGCGCAGCTGCCCGCCCCGCGTCTGGAGCAGCTGCTCGAGCTGATGGAGCCCGAGGAGGCTGAGGACGTGCGCACGCTGCTGCGCTACGAGCCCGATACCGCGGGCGGTCTCATGACGACCGATCCGATCATCCTCTCGGCCGATGCGACGGTCGCCGAGGGGCTCGCCCTGATCCGGCGCCACGAGCTGCACCCGGCCCTGGCCGCCGCGGTGTTCGTCACGCTCCCCCCGTTCGAGACGCCCACCGGGCGCCTGCTGGGCGCCGTGCACTTCCAGCGGATGCTGCGCTATCCCCCGCACGAACGGCTCGGCGCGATCGTCGACGAGGCGATGGAGCCGGTCTCGGTCACGGCATCCGCCACGGAGACCGCTCGTCTGCTCGCCAGCTACGACCTCGTCTCGCTGCCGGTCGTCGACGCCGCCCACCGCCTCGTCGGCGTCGTGACGATCGATGACGTGCTGGATTACCTGCTCCCGGATGACTGGCGCACGCACGACCATGCGGATGCCTCGACGGAAGGCGCCCGATGATGGCCCGCGCGAACCACGCCCTCGATGCGCCCGGACGCAGCATCGCGCGTCAGCGTCCGACCTCCCGCGACCGCTTCGGACGCTTCACGGAGTGGGTGGCCCGCGCGATGGGAACTCCCGCTTTCCTCGTGATCCTCACACTCTTCTGCGTCGCCTGGATCGGCTGGAACACGCTGATGCCCGAGAACACCCGCTTCGACGACGCCGCCCTCGGCTTCACCGCACTGACTCTGATGCTGTCGCTGCAGGCCTCCTACGCCGCGCCGCTCATCCTGCTCGCGCAGAACCGCCAGGACGACCGCGACCGCGTGCAGATGGAACAGGACCGCCAGCGGGCCGAGCGCAACCTCGCCGATACCGAGTACCTCGCACGAGAGATGGTGGCGCTGCGCATGGCGCTCGAGGAGCGCAATGCGCAGGCTCTGACCCGTGATGTTCTGCGTGCCGAGCTGAAGGCGCTGCTCGCCGAGCTCGAGAATGAATCCCGACATGATCTCCCGGCGGCGCAGGGCCCGGGCGAGCGCGCGGATCGGCCCCGGTCATGACTCTGCCCGATCGCATCCGTCAGGCCGTCAGCGCGGTCACCGATCCCGAGCTGCGCCGTCCGATCGGCGACCTCGACATGGTGCGCGAGATCACGCTCGACGGCGCGCATGCGCACGTCGGAATCACCCTGACGATCGTCGGATGCCCCGCCGCCGACCGCATCGAGAGCGATGTGCGCCGTGCCGCGGCATCCGTGCCGGGCGTCGCCGAGGTGACGGTCGAGCTCGGCGTCATGACGCCCGCCGAACGCACCGCCCTCACCGCGAAGCTGCGCGATGGACGACCCCCGCGCCAGATGCCGTTCGGTCCCGATTCCCTCACCCGGGTCATCCTCGTCTCCAGCGGCAAGGGCGGGGTCGGCAAGTCCACCCTCACCGCGAACCTCGCCGTCGCCCTCGCCGCGCAGGGGCTCTCGGTCGGACTCGTCGACGCCGACGTCCACGGATTCTCGATCCCGGGGCTCCTCGGCATCCCGAGCGGCACCCAGCCCACCCGCATCGACGACCTCATGCTGCCGCCCGTGGCGCACGGGGTGAAGACCGTCTCCATCGGCATGTTCCTGCGCGAGGGCGAGGCGGTCGTCGCCTGGCGCGGCCCCATGCTGCACCGCACGGTCCAGCAGTTCCTCACCGATGTGTTCTTCGGCGACCTCGACGTCCTCCTCATCGACATGCCGCCCGGCACCGGCGACATCGCGATCTCGATCGGGCAGATCCTCCCCCACGCCGAGGTTCTCGTCGTCACGACACCGCAGTCCGCGGCATCCGACGTCGCGATCCGCAGCGGTCTCGTCGCGCGCCAGACAGGCCAGCGCGTGATCGGCGTCATCGAGAACATGGCGGCGATGACCCTGCCCGATGGCACGGTCATCGACCTGTTCGGCTCGGGCGGGGGCGCCGAGGTCGCCGCCGCACTGTCGGAGGGCGAGGAGACGGTTCCGCTTCTGGCATCCGTACCGCTGAGCCCGGCGCTGCGCGCCGGAGGCGATGCCGGAGAGCCCGTCGTCCTCGCCGACCCCGATGATCCCGCCGCGCAGCAGATCCGCGCCATCGCCGCGCGTCTCGCCCACGGAGGGCGGCGCCTGGCCCGGCGCCCGCTGCCGATGGCCCTGTCCCGCCCTCAGCCGGGCGCAACGGACGAGGCATGAAAGACTGCTGAAGTGACCAGCGAACCCGCGCCCCGCTCCGTGACCGTCGACGCCGAGCTGCTGCGCAACGTCAGCGCCGAGACGACTCTCTACACGCTGACCCGGCCGCTCGCCGTCATCGCCTACACCGCGCTGCTGGCTGCTGCGATCCTCAACGGGATCGTGCTGTCGATCATCGGGGGCTCCGATGAGGAGCGTGCCCGCACCCTCACCTGGACGCTGCTGGCGATCATCGCCCTGATCATCGCGTCGATGTTCTTCACCCGGGCGTCCGTCCGCCGGGCGATCAGCACCGCGATGCCCTCGGGGACGCGCATCAGCGTCGTCGTCGGAGAGGACGCCCTGCGCCTGGCTTCGAAGCGCGGCGTCTCCGAAATGCCCTACTCGACTTTCGCGGGCATCCGCGTGGGCCGGCACGCGGCCGTGCTGCGTCTTAGCGGTCAGTCCGTCGTGACAGCCATCCCCCGCGTGCTGCTCAGCGATGCCGACATCGCGACGCTGCGCGCGAAGATCTGACTCAGGTGGCTTCCATGTCGAATGGCGGAGGGGTCTCTCGCGTGAACACGGGCCGCATCAGCGGCGCCCGTCGAGGAGCCGCCGGCTGCGGCTCCCTGATCACGGCCGGGGCAGTCGACGCCGGCGCCGAGGGTGTGTCTTCGAGCAGCGCATCGCGGATGATGCGGCGCGGGTCGTACTGACGCGGATCGAGCTTGCGCCAGTCCACGTCATCGATCTCGGGGCCGATCTCCTCGCGCATGCGCGACTTCGTGTCGCGCAGGTACTCCCCGCCGCGGCGCACGAACTTCGCGAAGGTCTCCGCCGCCTTCGGCAGCCGCTCCGGGCCGATGATGAAAGCCGCGACGACACCGATCAGCAGAAGCTTCTCGAAGGTGAGCCCGAAGTCCATGTACCCAGGCTACCCGCCGCGCCTACGGGCGACGCTCACCGCGGGCGAATACTCTGAGAAGCGAAGTCCGAGGAGAAAACCATGAGCGAGAACGACGCGAACGCCCGCTATCTGCGCGAGGCGATCATCGAGCCCGCCGCGATCGCGCGAGCACGCGCCCACGCGGTCGAATTGGGGGCGGCTCCGGTGAGCCCCGCGCTCGGTGCGCAGCTGTCGATCCTCGCCGCCACGACGAACGCCCGCTCGATCGTCGAGATCGGCACCGGAGCCGGCGTCTCCGGGCTGTGGATGCTCCGCGGCGCCCCGCAGGCGGTCCTCACCTCGATCGACAACGAACCCGAGCACCTGGCCGCGGCGCGCCGTGGTTTCGCCGAGGCGAAGGTCCCCTCCACGAGGGCCCGTTTCATCACCGGCCGTGCGGCCGATGTGCTGCCGCGCATGAACGAGGCGTCCTACGACATCGTCTTCATCGATGCCGATCCCGCGAACGTCATCGAGTACGTCGAGCACGGCCTGCGTCTGGTGCGCACCGGAGGCATCGTGCTCGTCCCCCGAATCCTCGCCGGGGGCAGAGTCGCCGACCCGGTGCAGCGCGATGAGATCACCAGCGCATACCGCTCGCTCGTGCAGGAGACCCAGGAGTCGCCCGCTGTTCTCGCGGCGCTCTCGACGGTCGGTGAGGGACTGCTGCAGCTCGTGAGCGTGCGCAGCCACTGACAGACCGGACGGGAAAGGGCGGTGGATCCTCTCGGATCCACCGCCCTTTCTCATCCGTTGATCGGAGGTGTCAGCTCACGACGCCGGCGAGAACGCCGTGAAGCTCCTTCGCCTCTTCGTCGTTGACGGAGACGACCAGTCGTCCTCCGCCTTCGAGGGGAACGCGGACGATGATCAGTCGTCCCTCCTTCACAGCCTCCATGGGTCCGTCTCCGGTCCTCGGCTTCATCGCTGCCATAGTGGCTCCCTTTCCCTCGGTGGTATGCATCAAGTTTATCGGTATGCTTCCGCCCGGGCACATCCGGCGGAAGAATACGTCATGATCGACCGATCACGGCACCTGCCAGAACGCACTCCCCAGCGCGTAGACGGGGTAGATCCACAGCCACTGGCCGATCACGCACAGCAGCAGCACCGCCACCCGGTACACGCGGGAGCGCGGAACGGCGACGGCGCCCCACAGCGGGGTCAGCGGCATCAGCAGCCGGAATGTGCTCGACTGCGGGAAGAACACCGCCAACAGGTAGATGAGGTAGCTGGCACTCCACAGGCGCAGATCCACGCCGAGTCGTCGGACGGGACGGATGAAGAGCGCGGCAGCGGCGCCGATCACGAGCAGGAGCAGGGCCACGACCCCGAGATCTGCCGGAAGCCCCCACTGCACGAACCAGAAGCGTGCGCCCTGGACCCATCCGTCGACGGGGATGAACCCTCGCTCGGCCACTCCCCAGTTGCGTCGCCACGACAACTCGGTCGCGAGATACGCGCCGGGATCGCCCGTGACGACGCCGGCGATGATCTGCCAGGAGAATCCGGTGATCGTCGTGAGCGCCCCCAGCGCGATGATGTGCGCGACCTCGGCGGGCGCAAGCCCGTCCTCCCTTCGGCGCAGCCACCGCCAGATGCCGATGAGCCCGAGGAACAGCGCGAACGCGAGGATGCCGGGACGGGTGAACGCCAGGACAGGAAGGACGAGGTACAGCCATCCGTAGCGACGCCGAGCCACGAGATCGAGAGCCACGAGCAGCAGCAGGAGGAACAGGGACTCGGCATAGCCGACCTGGAACATCGCGGACAGCGGCCCCCACGCGAAGAAGGTCACGGCCCACATCGCGGCGGACTCCCCGATCCGCCCGCGCAGGAGGCGGTGGAGCATCACGCAGGCGCCGAAACCGGCGAGGAGAGAGAGGAGCATCGCTCCCACGCCCCAGCTGCCGAAGGGGACACCGAGGGTCTGCGACGCATATGCGTACACCGGCATGAAGGCCCAGGCGTTCTCCGCGACCTGTCCCGACACGGTGACCGGCAGCATCGACGGGTACCCCTCCCACGCGACGAGCCAGTACCACTGGGCGTCCCAGCCGACCACGAAGTCGGCGATCGTGGCATCCGGTCCGAATCGCGATCCGGCACCGGACAGCCGGGCCGCCGCGCCGAGGAGCCCCGTCGTGACCACCCGGGCCAGCACGTAGACCACCCCGATTCGGGCGATGGCCGGCATATGCGCCCAGCGGCGGGAGATCGCGATCAGGTGAGCCACGCCCGCAGGCCCTGCTCGACCGCGTCGATCTGATCGAGGGGCACGCGCTCCTCATCGTGATGTGCGAGCAGCGGATCGCCGGGGCCGTAGTTGACCGCCGGGATGCCGAGCGCCGAGAACCGGGCGACATCGGTCCAGCCGTACTTGGGCCTCGGCTGCGCGCCCACGGCCGAGACGAACTGCTGCGTCATGGGTGCGTCGAGTCCCGGCCGGGCCCCCTCGGCGAAATCGGTGATCTCGAGCTCGAAGCCCTCGAAGACCTTGCGCAGATGAGCCTCGGCGTCCGCGGCGGACTTGCTCGGGGCGAAGCGGTAGTTGACCTCGATCTCGCAGAGATCGGGGATGACGTTACCGGCGACGCCCCCGTCGATGCGGACTGCGCTGAGACTCTCCCGATAGACCAGCCCCTCCACCGCGACTTCCTTGGCACGGTACTCCGAGAGCCGCGCGAGGACCGGAGCCGCCGCATGGATCGCGTTCTCCCCCACCCAAGCGCGGGCGGAGTGCGCGCGAACGCCGTACGTGCGCACCAGGGCGCGTATCGTGCCGTTGCATCCGCCCTCGACCTCGCCGTTGGACGGCTCGCCGAGGATCGCGAAGTCGGCGGCGAAGAGTTCCGGATGCTCGTCGGCGAGCAGCTTCAGACCGTTGAGGGAGGCCGCGACCTCCTCATTGTCGTACCACATCCAGGTGATATCGATCGCGGGATCGATGAGCTCGGCGGCGAGCTTGAGCTGAATCGCGACTCCCGCCTTCATGTCGACGGTTCCGCGGCCCCAGAGGTTCGGCTCGCCGTCGACGTCGATGAACCGCGTCGGCACGTTGTCGTTGATCGGCACGGTATCGATGTGGCCCGCGATCGCGACGCGCTGCGCGCGGCCGAGGTTCGTGCGCGCGACGATCGTGTTGCCATGACGGATGACCTCGAGGTGCTCGAGGGGAGAGACGGATTCCTCGATCGCATCAGCGAGGGCCGTCTCACTCCCGGAAACGCTCGGGATATCGCAGATCGCCCGGGTGAGGTCGACGGAGGACGCGGTCAGATCGAGCTGCATGCCCCCAGCCTACGACCTGGCGTTCCGGCCCGTGTCGGACCGGGTGGATCCGACCCGTTAGAGTGAAAAAATGAGCGAAGCGCGCACCATCTGGGGAATCGGCCTGACCACGATCGCCCGGGACGGAACGGTGCTCGACGCCTGGTTCCCGCGGGTCGGCTCCGGCTCCCTGCCGGCCGAGATCGACGCGGACCTCGAGGCGCAGGCGGGAGCGGATGAGCGCCGCGATGTGACGATCGAGACCGTGCACCTGCAGATCGATCTCGATGCAGCGCCCGCGTCGACCGCCGATGCGTACCTGCGACTGCACGCCCTCTCACTGCGGCTCGTGCTCCCCAACGACCTCAACCTCGACGGGATCTTCGGGCACCTCCCCATCGTCGCCTGGACCAATGCCGGGCCGATGCATCCCGATGATGCAGCACGACTCGTCCCGCAGATGCGCCGGCACAGCATCCAGGTGCAGGGCCTCGACAAGTTCCCGCGCCTGACCGACTACGTGCACCCCGACGGGGTCCGCATCGCCGATGCCGCGCGCGTGCGCCTGGGCGCCCACCTCGCCCCCGGCACCACCGTCATGCACGAGGGCTTCGTGAACTTCAACGCGGGAACGCTCGGTCCCGTCATGGTCGAGGGCCGCATCTCGCAGGGCGTCGTGGTCGGCGCGAACAGCGACATCGGCGGCGGAGCATCCATCATGGGCACTCTCTCCGGCGGCGGAACCGTGCGCGTCTCGATCGGCGAGCGCACACTGCTCGGCGCGAACGCCGGTCTCGGCATCGCCCTCGGCGACGACTGCATCGTCGAAGCGGGCGTGTACATCACCGCCGGGTCCAAGATCATCGTTGCCGACGGGCCGGATGCGCCGCAGGGCGGAAAACGCACCGTCAAAGCGGCGGAGCTGTCGGGGCGGAGCGGTCTGCTCTTCTGGCGCAACTCGGTCACCGGAGCCGTCGAGGTCCGTCGGCGAAACGGCGCCGGGGTGACGCTGAACGAGGCGCTGCACGCCTGATCACCGCGCTCAGGATCCACCATGGCCGCTCTGCTAGGGTTGAACGGTTATCCGAGTGATATCTGATAACTACGTCGTCGTCACGGGGTCTCCTCAGACCGTAGCGAGCTGAAACAGCTCCTCCACCAGTTGGCGTTTCGAACGGCGAACCTCTGCGCACTTCCTGTGCGCGGTCGCCCCCTTCAACGAATCAGAGCGCCTTCAAGGTGCTCGTGGAGTAACTCCTATGCCTACTTTCCTCGAACTCGGCGTGCCCGCACGCCTCGCCGACGTGCTCGCCGCCGACGGCAAGACCGAAGCGTTCGCCATCCAGCGCGACACGCTCCCCGACTCGCTCGCCGGTCGCGACCTCCTCGGCCGCGGCCGCACCGGCAGCGGCAAGACCATCGCCTTCTCCCTCCCCCTCGTCTCGCGCCTGAGCGCCTCAACGAAGAAGACCCGCGCCTCGCACCCCCGCGGCCTGGTCCTCGCACCGACCCGCGAGCTCGCCACGCAGATCGCCGCGACCGTCGCGCCCCTCGCCGAGGCCGCAGGCCTTCGCGTGTCGACGATCTTCGGCGGCGTGAGCCAGAAGCCGCAGGAGCAGGCGCTGCGCAGCGGCGTCGACATCATCGTCGCGTGCCCCGGCCGCCTCGAAGACCTCATGAAGCAGAAGCTCGTCTCCCTCGACTCCGTCGAGGTCGCCGTGCTCGATGAGGCTGACCACATGGCCGACCTCGGCTTCCTCCCCGGCGTCACCCGCATCCTCGCCGCCACCCCGGCCGACGGCCAGCGCCTGCTCTTCAGCGCCACGCTCGACCGCGGCATCGACACGCTCGCCAAGCGCTTCCTCTCCAACGCCGTCAGCCACGAGGTCGACGAGGCGAGTGTGCCCGTCGGCGAGATGACGCACCGCGTGCTCATGACGACCTCCGCCGAGCACAAGAAGCAGGTCGTGAACGACCTCGCCTCCGGCACGGGACGACGCATCCTCTTCACGCGCACCAAGCACCAGGCCAAGAAGCTCGCGAAGCTGCTGACCTCCGCCGGCATCCCCGCCGTCGATCTGCACGGAAACCTCTCGCAGAACGCCCGCGAGCGCAACCTCAGCGCCTTCTCGGCCGACCCCGCCGACGGCGGCGTGCGCGTTCTCGTCGCCACCGATGTCGCCGCTCGCGGCGTTCACGTCGACAACGTCGACCTCGTCGTGCACGTCGACCCACCCATGGAGCACAAGGCGTACCTGCACCGCTCCGGTCGCACCGCCCGCGCCGGCGCCGCCGGAACCGTCGTCACGGTCGTGCTGCCCGAGCAGCGCCGCGATGTGAAGGATCTCCTGCGCAAGGCGCAGATCACGGCCGACCTCGAGCAGGTCGATTCCGGGATCATCGACGAGCTCGTCGGCGAGAAGGCTCCCTACGTCAAGCCCGTTCCGGTGCAGCAGCAGAAGCAGCAGCCCAAGAAGAAGCCGCGCCAGCCCCAGCAGCACGGCGAGCAGGGCTCGAGCAACCCGCCCGCACGCCGTCGGCGTCGTTCCGGCCAGGGCGGCGGGCAGGGCGCTGCCGCTTCGACGCAGGGCGCCGCATCCACCGGTCAGGGCCAGCGCTCGGGCGGCCGCCCCGCTCAGCAGGGGCGCATCCAGGTGGGCCAGCGCGTCGCCGACACGCGTCGCCCGCGCCGGGCTCAGGGCGGTGGCTCGCAGAGCCGCTGACCGTCATCACTGGATGCCCCGCCGGTTCGCCGTGCGGGGCATCCGTGTCTGCGGGCGCCCCTGCGCTCGATGCCCACCCCACGAGAAAGGCCCCGAACCCTCCATCGGAGGGGTTCGGGGCCTTTCGGGATCCGCGGTGATCAGCGGGTCGGGAACGCACGCTCCGGCGATCCCGTGTACAGCTGCTGCGGGCGGCCGATCTTCGTCTGCGGGTCGAGCTGCAGCTCGCGCCACTGCGCCAGCCAGCCGGGCAGACGGCCGATCGCGAACAGCACGGTGAACATGCGCGTCGGGAAGCCCATCGCCTTGTAGATCACGCCGGTGTAGAAGTCGACGTTGGGGTACAGACGACGCTCCTTGAAGTAGTCGTCGGCGAGGGCGATCTCCTCGAGCTCCTTCGCGAGGTCGAGGAGGGGGTCGGTGACGCCGAGCTCGCGCAGAACCTCATCGGCTGCATCCTTGACGAGCTTGGCGCGCGGGTCGTAGTTCTTGTAGACGCGGTGCCCGAAGCCCATGAGCTTCACGCCGTCTTCCTTGTTCTTGACGCGCTCGACGAAGCGCTGCACGCTCTGACCCGAATCGCGGATCTGACCGAGCATGGTCAGGACGGCCTCGTTGGCACCGCCGTGCAGCGGGCCGGAGAGGGCCTGGATGCCGGCGGAGACCGAAGCGAACTGGTTGGCGCCGGTGGAGCCCACCAGGCGCACGGTCGAGGTCGAGGCGTTCTGCTCGTGGTCCTCGTGGAGGATCAGCAGAAGCTCGAGGGCCTTCGACATGACCGGGTTGACCTCGTAGGGCTCGGACTGCACACCGAAGTTGAGCTTGAGGAAGTTGTCGACGAAGCTCAGCGAGTTGTCGGGGTATAGGAAGGCCTGGCCGATGCTCTTCTTGTGCGCGTAGGCGGCGATGACCGGCAGCTTCGCGAGCATGCGGATCATGTTGAGCTCGACGTGCTCGGGGTTGCTCGGGTCGGTCTGGCCCTCGTAGTAGGTCGACAGCGCCGAGACGGCGGAAGACAGCACCGACATGGGGTGCGCCGTGTGCGGCAGAGCCGTGAAGAAGTGCTTGAGGTCTTCGTGCAGGAGCGTGTGACGGCGGATGCGCTCGTCGAAGTCGGCCAGCTCGCTGGGCGTAGGCAGCTCACCGTAGATGAGCAGCCAGGCCACCTCGAGGAACGAGCTGTTTCCCGCGATCTGGTCGATCGGGTACCCGCGGTAGCGCAGGATGCCCTGGTCACCGTCGATGAATGTGATCGCCGACTTGGTCGACGCGGTGTTGACGAAGCCGTAGTCGAGGCCCGTGAGGCCCGTCTGCTTCGTCAGCGTCGAGAAGTCGATGCTGTCGTTGCCCGCCGTCCCGCGCAGGACGGGGAACTCCGCCGTCTTGTCGCCGACCGTGAGGGTCGCCTTGGCCTGCTGATCTGCCGCTGCGCTCACGCGGACCTCCTTGTACGTTTCGTGACCGATTGGTCGTAGTCGTCGAGGGCGATGCATGGCGCATTGCGCCGGGTCGGGTCTCGACCGAATCGCCTCTATAGCCTAGTGGGCTGTTCGCCCTCCTGTGACATCAGCCAAGCAGGAGCCGGATTGCCCTGTGGGAATCCACTAAGACTCGCCGAGGAGCCGGCGGGCAGCCTGCTCCACGCACTCCAGCGGAGCCGTGAGCGAAAGCCGGATGTGCTGGCTCGCATCCGGTCCGTAGAAGGGCCCGGGCCCCGCGAGGATGCCGAGATCCGCGAGCCGCGCCATCGACTCCCAGGCGTCGCGGCCCTCGGTCGCCCACAGGTAGAGCCCGGCCTCGGAACCGTCGATGCGGAACCCCGCGGCCGCCAGCGCCGGCCGCAGCAGATCGCGTCGGATCCGGTAGAGCTCCTTCTGGTGGGCGACGTGCTCGTCATCGCCGAGGGCGGCGATCATCGCCTCCTGCACGGGCAGCGGCATCATCATGCCGAGATGCTTCCGGGCCGTGAGCAGAACGGCGATCGTCTCGGCGCAGCCTGCCACGAAGGCTGCGCGATAACCGGCGAGGTTGGACTGCTTACTCAAGGAATAGACGCTGAGGAGACCAGCACGCGAACCTCCGGTGACACGGGGATCGAGGACGGAGGGCACCGGCTCGTGAGCCCACTGGCCGTCCCAGCCGAGCTCGGCGTAGCACTCGTCGCTGGCCAGGACAGCGCCGAGCTCGCGCGCGCGTCGGACCGCGTGCGCCAGCTCTTCCGCCGTCCAGGTGCGACCATCGGGGTTTCCCGGAGTGTTGATCCAGATGAGCTTCGTGCCCTCGGGCCAGGCATCCGGGTCGTCCTCGGCGAGCGGTGCGGCGCCGACGATGCGGGCACCGACCTCATAGGTCGGATAAGCCACGCGGGGGAAGACGACGGTGTCACCTGCTCCGAGACCCAAAAGCGTCGGAAGAAGGGCGACGAGCTCCTTCGAGCCGATCGTGGGCAGAACTTCGTCGACGCGGAGCTCCGGCACGCCGCGTCGGCGCGCGTACCAGTCGACGATCGCCTCGCGCAGCGCGGGAGTGCCGACGTTCTGCGGATAGGAGTGCGCATCGGTCGCCGCGGAGAGCGCGCGCCGGATCACCTCGGGCGTCGGGTCGACGGGCGAGCCGATCGACAGATCGACCAGGCCCTGCGGATGCTGCGCGGCACGCTCACGGAACGGGACGACAGCATCCCACGGGTAGTCGGACAGGTCGCGCACGCCCATGCGGATCAGTCGCCCTGCGGGGGAAGTGCCGCGATGATCGGGTGATCGTGCTTGATGACACCGACCTTGGCGGCGCCTCCGGGGGAGCCGACCTCTTCGAAGAACTCGACGTTCGCCTTGTAGTAGTCCTGCCACTCATCGGGCAGGTCATCCTCGTAGTAGATGGCCTCGACGGGGCACACCGGCTCGCATGCTCCGCAGTCCACGCATTCATCGGGGTGGATGTAGAGCGAGCGCTCACCCTCGTAGATGCAGTCAACGGGGCACTCGTCGATGCAGGCGCGATCCTTGACATCGACGCACGGAAGGGCGATCACATACGTCACCCCCTCAGTCTACGACCCGTTTCCGCCCTTCGGCTCCGCATCAGAGACGCGCGGCTGCATGCGCATCTTCGACATCGAGGGCCAGGAGACCACGAGCAGGGCGATGCCCGCGACCAGGTAGATCCATACCTGCCCCAACGGGGTGTTCGGCACGATCACCGAACCACCGGGGCCCTCCCCCGAGATCACCGTCAACATGCCCAGCATGCCGATCGCCGTCGCCACGGCGGCGGCGCGATCGCGGGTGAGCGTGCGCACCGCGACGAGCAGCGCTGCGCAGGCGACGCCGCCCACGATCAGGCCGATCGGGATGGGCCCCCACATGAGGCTGTGTGCGATCGTGCCGGCCGTCCCGTAGACGACGCCGACGAGGGCTGCGGCGATCCAGGACAGGGCGCGGGAGATCCAAGGGGGCACGCTCAGATCTTACGCGGCCCGTCTTTCACGCCGCCCAGCCGAGCAGCCGGAGTCCGGCCGCCACGGCCGCCGCCGCGATCACGACGATGAGGAACGACTGACGCAGCGCCAGCAGCCCGCCGGCCACCAGCACCGCGGGAAGCCGCGCATCGACAACCACGGCCTGCCCGGCACCGAGCGTCTGCACGGCCAGCAGGGCCGCCAGCAGCGCCACGGCCAGAAGATCGGAGATGCGGGCCGGACGCGGAGCTTCCAGCAGATGAGCGGGGATCAGATACCCGAAGGCCTTCAGCGCGGCGCAGATGCACGCCGCCAGCAGAACGGCGCTCCACACGCTCACAGCTTCTCCTCCTGACCGACAGCGCGCTCCGGCCGATCGAACCAGTTGAACCAGCCGACGACGATCGCGACGACGGCGGCGATGAGAACCGGCATGCCCGGCATGACGATGGGTGTGAGGGATGCCGCGACGACGGCCGCCGCGACGCCCACGGCGACCGCCTGCCGTTGTTTGAGGCGCGGCCACAGCAGGGCGAGGAAGGCGGCGGCGGCCGCGGCATCCAGCCCCCAGGCCTTCGGATCCCCCAGCACGTCGCCCAGGAGCGCACCGATCAGGGTCGCCAGGTTCCACCCGAGGAAGACGCCCAGGCCCGTCACCCAGAATCCGAGTCGGCGCAACGGCGCCGTGGGCTGCGAAATCGCAACGGCCGTCGACTCGTCGATCGTGACGTGCGCAGCCGCGGTACGGCGCCAGAATCCGGGCCCGACGACCGAGGACATCCTCATGCCGTAGGCGAGGTTGCGCACCCCCAGCAGAGCCGAGGAGGCCACCGCCGACGGAAGCGCGGCGATTCCCCCGGCGCCGAGGATCCCGATGAACGCGAACTGGGATCCGCCCGTGAACATCAGCAGGCTGAGCACGCACGTCTGCCAGATGTCGAGACCGGATGCCACGGCGAGGGCTCCGAACGAGATCCCGTACGCGCTTGTGGCGACGGCGACGCCGAGGCCTTCTCGCCAGACCTCGCGCCGGGCGAGGCCCAGATCGGGCGTGTCGCGTTCGGGATGCATGAGGCCAGTCTCTCGCACGGAGGAAGTCGCCGCGCACCGGCGGATGCGCGATCTCCTCCTCGTTCAGTCCACCGGCGACGGGTCGGGAATCTCCTCGGGTGTGTACTTCGGCAGACGCGATGCCGGCAGGATCGCGAGCGCGCTGACCCCGGCGAGGACGAGAAGTCCGAGCCGGAGCGTTCCCAGACGTGCTTCTTCGTTGACGACGACGGCGGCGTCCACCTGCGCGGGCGTCGCATCCGTGTCCTCGAGCACCGTCTTCAGCTCGTCGTTGCTGATGAAGTTCACCGCATCGAGGTCGACCTGCGCGATCAACTCCGGCGGCAGTTCTGGATGCTCGATCACCGCGCGCCCGACGCTCAGCCCCAGCAGCGACACCAGCAGAGCTCCTGCCACAGCCGTGCCGACCGCCGAGGCGAGGTTCTGCGTGGTTCCGCGCAACGATCCCACGTCGCCCGCGAGTGCCGACGGCGCCGAGGTCACGAGCACGTTGAAGACCAGCGTCACGAGCGCCCCCTGGCCGACACCGAAGACGAAGAGCCCGAGGATCGTCGGGAGAGTCTCCCAGTTGTTGTTCACGACCGCCGAGAGCCAGACGAGCGCCGCCGTGGTGAGGATGAACCCGGCGATGCCGATCGTGCGCGGCGGGTACTTCTTGTACAGGCGCACCACGAGCACCGCGGTGAAGAACACCGTGAGGTTGAACGGCATCATCGCCAGCGACGTGTCGAAGGGCGTGCGCCCCTGCACGATCTGGATGTACAGCGGGATCGAGAAGTTCACGCAGGCTTCCAGAGCGACCACGATGAACATCGCGTAGACGGCCGCGCGCTCACGCGACGAGTCGAGGATGCTCAGGTCGATCAGCGGCACCTCGCCGCGCGCCATCCGGCGTCGCGTCCAGAGGAAGAACGCCTGCCCCAGCATGATGCCGACGACGATGAACAGAGGCGCGGGCGACAGGCCGAACACGCTGAAGGGCGCGGCTTCGGTCGCCGACAGCGCCCCCAGCCATTGAGGTTGTTGAATCCCAGCGTCAGCAGCACGATCGCCGCGATGCCGAGCACGATCATGAACACCGGACGCCACCCCACCAGGGTGCCCAGGGTTCCTCCGATGAGGAAGGCGCTGACGCCGGAGAACGCCCGCGCAGACCCCAGCGTGCCGATCGCGGTCGCCTGCTGGGCCCCGCGGTAGTTCTCGGCGATGAGGGCGACGAGCGATGGCACGATGATCGCGGCCGCCGCCCCGGCGACCGCCTGACCGCCGATCGCCCAGCCGATGCTCGGACCGAAGATCATCATGAGCGACGAACCGGCGAACAGCACGATCACGACACGGAAGATCAGCACCCACCCGATGCGCTGTCCGAGCTTCGCGCCGGTCATCACGAGGGCGGCGACCGCCAACCCGTAGACGACGATCGTGGAGCTCGCCACGGTGGGCGCGACGCCGAACTCCTCGACGATCCCGCCGAGCGAGATCGGCAGCGCCGCGACGTTGAACGACATGAGCACCTGCGCGAGGAACAGGCTGACCATCGGCAGCCAGGACGTCTTGTGCGCAGCATCCTGCGCCTGCCCGCCGGTCACCAGCGCGCTTCCTGCACGTCCCCGCTCTGCGGCGCGGACGCGAACATGTTCATCCCCATCACCCGCGACAGATGACCGATCGCGTGCTGCGCGCGCACCGAGTTGCCGGCGTGGTCCAGACGGGGCGAGAACGCGGCGGCCGCGCCCTTGCCGGGGGCGACCGCGACGATACCTCCGGAGACCCCCGATTTCGCGGGGAGTCCGATCTCGAACAGCCACTCCCCCGACTGCTCGTAGAGCCCGTTCGCCGCCACGACGGCGAGCGTATCGCGGCAGACGTCCGCAGAGACCACCCGTCGCCCCGTGACGGGGTTCACCCCGCCGGATGCGAGCGTGGCCCCCATGACGGCGAGATCATGCGCGGTGACCCGCAGCGAGCACTGCCGCGTGTAGACCTCGACCATGGCATCCGCATCGGGCCTCAGCCGCGCATAGGAGACCAGCAGCCGGGCGAGGGCGCGGTTGCGATGGTTGGTCGCCATCTCCGAGAGGAACACGTCCTCGTCGACCTCGAGCTCGCGACCGGCGAATTCGGACAGCCCCGATCGGATCGTCTCCCACTTCTCCTCCGGCGTCTCCCCCGCGACGAGCGCGGTCGTCGCGATCGCGCCGGCGTTGACCATCGGATTCATCGGATGCCCGGCGTTCAGCTCCAGCGCCATGACGGAGTTGAAAGGCAACCCCGTGTTGTTGACGCCCACGATGTCGCGCACAAGACCGTGGCCATGCTCGTGGATCGCCAACGCGTAGACGAACATCTTCGACACGGACTGGATAGAGAAGGGATGCTGCGCGTCACCGGCATCGTAGAAGCGGCCATGCGGCGATACGAGCGCGATTCCGAAGAGATCGGGGTCCGTGTCGGCGAGCACCGGGATGTAATCAGCGACCTGACCGGTTGCGTCATCCCGGCAGAGCCCCATCGTCTCCTGGACGAGCGACTCGACGTGCCCCCACTTCGGCAGATCCCCCGTCGAGACGTGCTGCGGAGTGTCCTCGAAAACCGTCGTGTCCATTGCGCCCTTCCCACAGATGAAGAACCGCCCTCAGCGGTCACGATAAACGTAACGGCTGAGGGCGGTCTTCGGGGATCCGAATTCGGATCAGGCGTTGGCGTCCTGACGCTTCTGGCGCGAAGCCTCGCGGCCACGGACCGTCTGGTCGAGGATGACCTTGCGGATGCGGATCGCCTCCGGGGTGACCTCGACGCATTCGTCGTCGCGGGCGAACTCGAGGCACTCCTCGAGCGACAGCTCACGAGGCGGGGTCATCGACTCGAAGGAGTCCGAGCTCGCCGCACGCATGTTGGTGAGCTTCTTCTCCTTCGTGATGTTGACGTCCATGTCGTCGGCGCGGGAGTTCTCGCCGATGACCATGCCCTCGTAGACCTCTTCGGTCGGCTTGACGAAGAACGACATGCGCTCCTGCAGGGCGATCATCGCGAACGGGGTGACGACACCGGCGCGGTCGGCGACGATCGAACCGTTCTGACGGGTGGTGATGGAACCGGCCCACGCGTCGTAACCGTGCGAGATGCTGTTCGAGATGCCGGTTCCGCGGGTCGTGGTCATGAACTCCGTGCGGAATCCGATGAGGCCACGGGCGGGGATGATGAACTCCATGCGCCCCCAGCCGGTGCCGTGGTTGATCATGTTGTCCATGCGCGCCTTGCGGTTCGCCAGCAGCTGCGTGATCGCGCCGAGGTACTCCTCGGGTGCGTCGATCGTCAGGTGCTCGAAGGGCTCGTGCACCTTGCCGTCGATCTGCTTGGTGACGACCTGGGGCTTGCCCACGGTCAGCTCGAAGCCCTCACGGCGCATGTTCTCGACGAGGATCGACAGCGCCAGCTCACCGCGGCCCTGCACCTCCCATGCGTCCGGGCGTCCGACATCGACGACCTTGAGCGACACGTTGCCGATGAGCTCGCGGTCGAGGCGATCCTTCACCATGCGCGCGGTGAGCTTGTGGCCCTTGACCTTGCCCATGAGCGGCGACGTGTTCGTGCCGATGGTCATCGAGATGGCCGGGTCGTCGATGACGATCTGCGGCAGCGGACGAACATCCTCGGGGTCGGCGATGGTCTCACCGATCGTGATGTCTTCGAAGCCGGCGATCGCGACGATGTCGCCGGGGCCGGCGGACTCGGCCGGGTAGCGCTCGAGCGCACGGGTCATGAGCAGCTCGGTGATGCGGGCGTTGCTCGTCGTGCCGTCGGAGCGCACCCAGGCGACCGTCTGGCCCTTCTTCAGCGTTCCGTTGAACACGCGAAGCAGCGCGAGACGACCGAGGAACGGGCTGGAGTCGAGGTTCGTGACCCAGGCCTGCAGGGGCGCCTCATCGTCGTAGGCGGGAGCGGGGATGTGCTCGAGGATCGCGCCGAAGAGCGGCTCGAGGGTGTCGTTGTCGGGCAGCTCGCCGTTGGCGGGACGGTTCATCGACGCTGCGCCGGCACGACCGGACGCGTAGACGACGGGCACGTCGAGCAGCGCGTCGACATCGAGGTCGGGCACGTCGTCGACGAGGTCGGATGCCAGGCCCAGCAGGAGGTCCTGCGCCTCGGCCTCGACCTCTTCGATGCGGGCGTCGCCGCGGTCGGTCTTGTTGACCAGGAGGATGACGGGGAGCTTCGCCTCGAGTGCCTTGCGCAGCACGAAGCGGGTCTGGGGCAGCGGGCCCTCGGAGGAGTCGACGAGCAGCACGACACCATCGACCATGGAGAGGCCGCGCTCGACCTCACCACCGAAGTCGGCGTGACCCGGGGTGTCGATCACGTTGATCGTGACCGGAACATCGGAGTGGATGCCGTTGTAGGTGATCGCCGTGTTCTTGGCGAGGATTGTGATGCCCTTTTCCCGCTCGAGGTCGTTCGAGTCCATGGCGCGCTCATCGACGTGAGCGTGTTCACCGAAGGAGCCCGTCTGACGGAGCATCGCGTCGACGAGCGTGGTCTTGCCGTGGTCGACGTGAGCGACGATTGCGACGTTGCGGAGGTCTGAGCGAAGGGCGTGCGCCATGCAGGTTTCCTAAAAGGGATGTTGGGATGCGCCGGGATGCCGACTCTTCAGGCTACCGTATGCTGTCTGACCGCTGTCTGAACGGCGGATGGACTCTGCCGTAGCATCGGGCTGTGCCCGCTCCTGCCGACCCCGCTCCCCTGACCCGCACCCGGATCCGGTGGGAGATCACGATCGTGCTTCTTCTGGGTCTCGGCATGTCGGCGATCTACGCGATCGTGCAGTTGGCGTACCGCGTCACCTCCGAGATTTCCCTGGCGGATCAGAGCACCACGCTGAACCCGTCGCGCAGCGACCGCGAGGTGTTCGACCTGATCTATCAGCTGCTCGCCCTCACGAGCTCCGTGATCCCGGTGCTGCTCGTGTGCTTCCTCCTCTGGCGGAGCCGACGCCCGCACCTGGGCCTGCTCGGCCTGGACGACACCCGCATCGGGTCGGACATCGGCCGCGGCATCCTGCTCGTCGCCGCGATCGGCGTGCCGGGCATCGCCCTCTACGTCATCGGACGGATGCTGGGGCTCTTCGTCGCGGTCGATCCCGGCGGGCTCGACCAGCACTGGTGGACCGTACCGGTCCTGCTGCTGTCCGCCGCCCGCGCCTCGCTCATGGAGGAGTTCGTCGTGCTCGGCTATCTCTTCGACCGGCTGCGCCGCCTCGGCTGGGGGCCGTGGACGATCATCATCGCCACCAGCGTGCTGCGGGCGACCTACCACCTGTATCAGGGGCCGGGCGCATTCATCGGCAACCTCGCGATGGGCCTGCTGTTCGGCTGGCTGTTCACCCGCACGGGCCGCTTGCTGCCGTTCCTCGTCGCGCACTTCCTCATCGACGCGATCGCCTTCGTCGGCTATCCGCTCGTCGCACCGTACCTGCCCTGAGTCGGGCGCTCAGCCGAAGAACGGTGAGACGGCGCACCACAGGATCAGCGCAGAACCCGAGATGATCTCCGGCCACGCCCAGACCCGCACGAGGGATGCGGCATCCGCTTCCCCCGCCTTGCGGGCAGACTCGAGGCGCTCGCGCATGATCTCCAGCTCCCGGTCGACGGGCTGAGCGGCGCCGGATCGGTGCGGCCGGCGGGCCGTCGTCGCCCAGGCGCGAACATCGCTCCCGCCGGCGAGGTGGAAGGACACCTGCCAGCGCAGGGTGATGTCCTCGATCGCGGACCACGGGATGCGCGTTGCCAGAAGCGGGTTGCGCACCTCGACAGCATCCGCTTCGAGGATCACGCGCGGGCGGTCGAAGAACACCCACATGATCCAGATGACCGCCAGCATCCACGGCGCGAAGCGCGCCGCCATCGCCCATCCTCCTCGCAGAACGATGTCTGCGAGGAGGATGACGACGACGACAGCGACGACGACGAGCCAGACCGTGCCCGTGACCGGGCGGACGATCCGCCGCGAAGAGTCCTCCGCGCTCACAGACCGCCCAGTTTCACGGACTTTCCGGGAATCGCGTCGAGCAGACGCTGCGTGTACTCCTGCTGCGGGTTCGCGAAGATCGCATCGACCGCGCCCTGCTCGACGATCCGGCCCTGCTCCATGACGCAGACCAGGTCGCTCGAGACGCGCACGACGGCGAGGTCGTGCGTGATGAACAGATAGGTCAGGTCGAGCTCGGACTGCAGCTCGGCGAGCAGCTGCAGGATCTGGTCCTGCACGAGCACGTCGAGCGCGGAGACCGCCTCGTCGAGGACGACGATGCTGGGCTTGAGCGCCAGGGCCCGCGCGATCGCGATGCGCTGGCGCTGTCCGCCGGACAGCTCGTTCGGGTAGCGGGATGCCAGCTCGCGCGGCAGCGCCACCTGATCGAGGAGCTCGAGAACCCGGGCCCGACGCGATGCCGCATCGCCCACGCCGTGCACGTTGAGCGGTTCGGCGATGAGCGAGCCGATCGAGTGCAGCGGGTCGAGGGATCCGTACGGGTCCTGGAAGACCGGCTGCATGCGTCCGCGCAGATCGAAGACCTCGCGTCGCGACAGCGAGGTGACATCCGCACCGTCGATGAGGATCTCACCGGCGGTCGGTTTCTCCAGCTGCAGCACCATCTTCGCGACGGTGGACTTGCCCGAGCCGGACTCCCCCACCAGCGCGAGCGTCTTGCCGCGCGGGATCTGGAACGACACGTCATCGACGGCGCGCAGCAGTTCGCTGCGGAAGCCGCCCTGACGGATCTTGTACTCCTTGCTGAGCCCGCGCACCTCGACGGCGGGCGCGGCCGTCGAGAGCACGGCGGTCGTCGTCTCGACTCCGCGGTCTTCGGCCGTCGCCTGAATGCGCTGCGAGGCGAGGCTGGGAGCCGCTGCGACGAGGCGCTGCGTGTAGGGGTGCTGCGGGTTCTCGAGGATCTCCCGGCTGGGACCGGACTCGACGATCTCGCCCTGGTTCATGACGATGATCTTCTCGGCGCGGTCGGCCGCGAGGCCGAGGTCGTGCGTGATCAGCAGCACCGCGGTGCCCTTCTCACGGGTCAACGTCGCGAGGTGATCGAGGATCACCCGCTGCACCGTCACATCGAGAGCACTCGTCGGCTCATCCGCGATGAGCAGCTCGGGGTCGGCCGCCAGGCCGATGCCGATCAGTGCACGCTGGCGCATGCCGCCCGAGAACTGGTGCGGATACTGGTGCATGCGACGTGCAGCATCGGCGAGGCCGGCCTGCTGTAGCACCTCGACCGCGCGCTTCTCGACGTCCTTGGAGCTCTTCGCGAGCCCGTTGGCACGGACCGCCTCCTTGACCTGGAATCCGATCGACCAGACCGGGTTCAGGTTCGACATCGGGTCCTGCGGGACGTATCCGATCCGACGACCGCGGATGTTCTCCATCTCCTTGCGCGAGACGGTGGTGAGGTCGATGCCGTCGAACATGATCGACCCGCCGCTGACCGAGCCCGTACCCGGGAGCAGATCGATGACAGCCGAGGCCGTCGTCGACTTGCCCGAGCCGGACTCGCCCACGATCGCGACGGTCTCGCCGGGGAAGACATCGAGGTCGACGCCGTGCACCACTTCGCGCTGCTTCTGACCGGTGCCGAAGGACACCTTCAGACCACGGATGCTCAGCAGGGGTTCAGACATTTCAGTCGCTTTCGAAGTGTTCATCGCTGCGCCCTCGACTTCGGGTCGAGCGCATCGCGCAGCAGTTCGCCGAGCATGATGAAGGCGAGCACGGAGAGGGTCAGCGCCAACGACGGCCAGATCAACGCCATCGGAGCCGTGCGGATCGCGGTCTGGGCCTGCGAGATGTCCGCGCCCCATGAGACGACGCCGCCGCCGAGTCCGACGCCGAGGAACGACAGGGTCGCCTCCGCGACGATCGCACCTCCCAGGCTCAGCGTCGCCACGACGATGACCGGGACGATGGCGTTAGGCAGCACGTGCACCAGGAGCGTCCGGAACCGGCTGAGGCCCAGGGCGACCGAGGCCATCACGTAGTCGGACTGCTTGACCCGCAGCACCTCGGCGCGCGCGATGCGCGCCGTCGACGCCCAGTTGAACCCGCCGATCGCGAAGGCGAGCGTGAGCATGGTGCGCTGATCCGACAGCACCGACATGACCACGATCGCGGCGATGATGTAAGGGATCGTGAAGAAGATGTCGCCGATGCGCGAGAGCAGCGAGTCGAGCCATCCGCCGTAGAAGCCCGCGAGAGCGCCCATGATCACACCGAGAACCGTCGAGATGATCGTGGCGAGCAGACCGACGACGAGGGATGTGCGCGTGCCCCACACGATGCGCGACCACGTGTCGCAGCCCTGGCGGGTGAAGCCGAGCGGGTGCCCTGGCTGCGGGCCACCGTTGCTGTTGACGAGCTTGCACGCGCCACCGCTGGGGGCGACCGAGGTGAACAGTGCAGGTGCGATGGCCATCGTGACGAAGAACGCCACCATCGCCAAAGAGATCCAGAACATCGGGCGGCGGCGCAGATCACGCCAGGCATCGCGCCACAGCGTGCTCTTGCGATCGCTGATGCGGACCGCATCGACCTGGATGGCGTCCTTGACGGGTGCGACGAAGTGAGAATTAGCGGACATAACGGATCCTCGGGTCGAGCAGACCGTAGAGCAGGTCGATGAGCAGGTTGATCAGCACGTAGAGCACGACGAAGACGGTCACGAACGACACGATCGTCGGCACCTCGTGCTTGAGGATCGCCTGGTACAGCGCGTTGCCGACACCGGGCACGTTGAAGATGCCCTCGGTGACGGTCGCGCCGACCATCAGTACGCCGAACTGCGTCGCCGTATCGGTGACCATCGGGATGAGCGAGTTGCGCAGCACGTGCACGGGGATCACGCGGCCCCGCGAGAGCCCCTTGCTGTAGGCGGTGCGCACCCAGTCCTGCCCGAGGGTCTCGATCGTCGAGGCCCGGGTGAGGCGCATGCTCGTGGCGTAGATGCTCACGGCCAGCACCATCGCCGGCAGCATCAGGCCGCCCCAGCCGTTGTTCGATCCGACGGTCGGCGAGAACCACCCCAACTGCACCCCGAAGAAGTACTGCGCGAGGAAGGAGAGCACGAAGATCGGCACGGCGATGAACAGCAGCGCCACCACGAGCATGGCGTGGTCGAAGAACGTTCCCTTGAGAAGGGCGGAGCTTGCGCCGATGACGATCGCGAGGATGAACGCCATCGCGATCGCGAGGATCGCCAGGCGCAGCGTCACCGGGAAGGTGCGCGCGAGAACCGCTGTCACCTCCTGCCCGGAGAACGTGGTGCCCAGATCGAAGCGGAAGATTCCGGCCAGGTAGTTCAGGTACTGCACGAAGAACGGCTGGTCGAGCATGTACTGCTCGCGGAGCCGGTCGATGACCGCCTGGGGCGGCTGCTTATCGCCGAACAGTGCGGCGATGGGGTCTCCCGGCATTGCGAAGACCATGTAATAGATCAGCAGCGTGGCGCCCAGGAATACCGGGATCACCTGCAGAATCCGTCTGAGGATGTAGATGGCCATCCCCGACCTCCCTCTGGAAAAGCGTCATCGTCCGTCATCGACGAATCGATGACGGACGCATGGTCGCGAAGAGCATGGTGCGAGGCGGTGACGTGCTCGCACGTCACCGCCTCGCAGAACTCATTCTATTCAGCCCTTGGTCACGTTGTAGTACAGCGGGACCGAGTTCCAGCCGAACTCGACGTTGTCGACCGTGTCAGCCCAGCCGCCCGTGACGTTGGAGTACCACAGCGGGGTGACGGGAAGGTCCTTCAGGAGGACTTCCTGCGCCTGCGCGAAGATCTGGTTCGCAGCATCCGGGTCGGTCTCGGAGATGCCCTGTGCGAGCAGCGAGTCGAACTCTTCGCTCGAGTAGTCGCCGTCGTTCGAGCCGGCGTTGGTCGCGTAGAGCGGGCCGAGGAAGTTGTACAGACCCGGGTAGTCGGCCTGCCATCCGGTGCGGAACGCGGTGGTCATCGTGCGTGCCGTGACGTCCTTGCGGAGACCGGCGAAGTCCGGGAAGGGCTCTCCCACTGCGTCGATGTCGAGCGTACCGGCGATGGAGTTGGCGACAGCGTCGACCCAGGCCTGGTGGCCGCCATCAGCGTTGTACGCGATGGCGAAGGTGCCCGACCACGGGCTGATCGCGTCGGCCTCGGCCCACAGCTCCGCAGCCTTCTCGGGGTTGTAGTCGAGGACCTCGCCGCCCTCGAGCGACTCGCTCCAGCCGTCGATGACGGGCGAGGTGAAGTCGCTCGCCGGGGTGCGGGTGCCCTGGAAGATCACCTCGGTGATCTCGGCGCGGTTGATCGCCATGGACAGCGCCTGGCGGCGCAGGATTCCCTCTTCGCCCTCGAAGTGCTCGAGGTACTCGGGGATCGTGAACGACTGGAAGATGGCGGCCGGCTGGTTGACCGAGCGCCCCTGGAGCTCTTCCTCGTAGGTGCCGAACGCGGCGTCGGGGAGCTGGTCGAGGATGTCGAGGTTACCGGCGAGGAGGTCCTGGTAGGCACCGTCCTGCGAAGCGTAGAAGACGATCTTCAGGCCGCCGTTGGCAGCCTCGCGCGGACCGTCGTAGTCGTCGTTCTTGACGAGATCGATCTGCGTGTCGTGCTGCCAGGCGCCTTCGCCGTCGAGCATGTACGGACCGTTGCCGATCGGGTTCTCGCCGAACGCCTCCATGTCGTCGAACGCGACGTCCGGCAGCGGGTAGTAGGCCGAGTAGCCCAGGCGCAGCGCGAAGTCGGAAGCCGGCTTGTTCAGCTTGATCGTGAACGTGTAGTCGTCGATCTGCTCGAGACCGGTCAGCTCACTGTCCTCGTCGTAGCTGAAGCCCTCGATGTCCTCGAAGAAGTAGCTGGAGAGCTGCGTGTTCGAGGCCAGAGCGCCGTAGTTCCAGGCCTTGATGAAGTTGTCGGCGGTGACCTCTTCACCGTCGGTGAAGGTCACGCCCTCACGGAGCTTGACGGTGAGCTCGGTCGGGGAGTCGACCGTGATCTCCTCGGCGACCTCGTTGACGACCGAACCGTCGCCCGCGTAGGAGATCAGGCCCGAGAAGATGCTGTCGAGGATCTTTCCGCCACCGACCTCGTTGGTGTTGGTCGGGATCAGCGGGTTCTGCGGCTCGTTGCCGTTCGTGCTGACGATGGCGGTGGCGTCGGCGCCGCCCGAGCCGTTGCCGGCGTCGTTCGTGGCGCAACCGGCCAGAGCAAGGCTGCCGATGCCGGCCATCGCGATGCCGGCGAGGGCGATCCTGTTTCGCTTCACTAGGTCCTCCTGTGGACATTTCAGACGCGCCCACCTTCGGGTCGCGGATGAACTGAGCGTAATCCGGGAACCCGGAACTATCCATTCGCCCCTATGAACTGTTATCGACCGGTGACTCAGCCGAAACACGCCGTCATATACGACCCCCGGAATCGACCCGGCCCGGCGTGTCATTTGACAGCGCCGGGCCGGGGCGGATTCGCACCGCGATCAGATCGCGAACGCCTCGATCGGCGGGCAGGCGCACACGAGGTTGCGGTCGCCGTAGGCCTGGTCGATGCGGCGCACCGGCGGCCAGTACTTTCCCGCGATGAGGGATGCCACGGGGTACGCAGCCTCCTCACGCGTGTAGGCGTGGGCCCACTCCCCCGCGATGAGGCTCGCCGCGGTGTGCGGGGCGTTCACCAGCGGATTGTCCTCGGCCGGCCAACGGCCGGCGGCGACGGCATCCGCCTCGGCCCTGATGAGGATCATCGCCTCGATGAACCGGTCGATCTCGCCGAGGTCCTCCGACTCCGTCGGCTCGACCATCAGCGTCCCCGGCACGGGGAACGACATGGTCGGCGCGTGGAAACCGTAGTCGATGAGGCGCTTGGCGACGTCATCGACCGTGATGCCGGTGGCCTCCTTCAGTGGACGGAGGTCCAGGATGCACTCGTGCGCGACACGGCCGTTCTCGCCCGTGTAGAGTACCGGATAGTGCTCGCCGAGCCGGGCGGCGATGTAGTTCGCCGACAGCACGGCGGCGGCCGTCGCATCCCGCAGTCCGTCCGCGCCCATCATGCGCACATACGACCACGAGATCGGCAGGATGCCGGCCGAGCCGTAGGGCGCGGCCGAGACGGGGCCTCCGGCGAACTCGTACCCGCCGGCGTGCGTCGCGCGCTGCGCGAGCGGGTGCGAGGGCAGGTGCGGCGCGAGATGCGCCTTCGCCGCCACCGGACCGATGCCCGGTCCGCCACCGCCGTGCGGGATCGCGAACGTCTTGTGCAGGTTCAGATGCGAGACGTCGCCGCCGAGGTCGCCGAAGCGCGCGTAGCCGAGGAGTGCGTTGAGGTTCGCGCCATCGACGTAGACCTGTCCTCCGGCATCGTGCACGGCCGCAGTGATCTCGACGACATCCTGCTCGTACACGCCGTGCGTGGACGGGTAGGTGATCATGAGTGCTGCGATCGCATCCGCATTCGCGGCGATCTTCGCCCGCAGGTCGTCGAGCTCGACGTTGCCGAGCTCGTCGCAGGCGACGACGACGACCTTCATACCGGCCAGTACCGCGGATGCCGCGTTCGTGCCGTGCGCGGACGACGGGATCAGACAGACGTCACGGTGCGCTTCGCCATTAGCGAGGTGGAACCCGCGGATCGCGAGGAGCCCCGCGAGCTCGCCCTGGGAACCGGCGTTCGGCTGCAGCGAGACGGCGTCGTATCCGGTGACCTCCGCCAACCAGCCCTCGAGCTGGTCGATCATCTCGAGGTATCCGGCGACGTCGGATGCCGGGGCGAACGGGTGGATCTGCGCGAACTCCGGCCAGGTGATGGAAGCCATCTCGGTGGCCGCGTTGAGCTTCATCGTGCACGAGCCCAGCGGGATCATGCCGCGGTCCAGCGCATAATCGCGGTCGGCGAGCGACTTCAGGTACCGCATCATGGCGGTCTCCGAACGATGCACGTGGAAGACCGGGTGCGTCAGGTAATCGTCCTGACGCGCGAGCGCCGGCGGCAGGGCGCTGGTGCGCGCCCGACCCACCGAAAGTGCGCCGAACGCCGACGAGGTCGCGTCGAACAGAGCCGCCACGGTCGACAGATCACCCAACGTGGTCGTCTCATCGATCGAGATGCCGACCTGATCACCTGCCACGAGGTGCAGCAGGATGCCGTGCTCCTCGTGCGCGCGCGCCACAATGGCTGCGGCATCCGCCGTGCGGACCCGAATCGTGTCGAAGAACTCCTCGTGCACGACGTCGACCTCGGCGCCGACGAGCCAGGCGCGCAGCAGAGCGGCCTTCGCGTTGACCTCGCGGGCGATGCGGCGCAGCCCATCGGGGCCGTGGTAGACCGCGTACATCGAGGCCATGACGGCCAGCAGCACCTGCGCCGTGCAGATGTTGCTCGTCGCCTTCTCACGGCGGATGTGCTGCTCACGGGTCTGCAACGACAGGCGGTAGGCCGGCTTGCCCTCGGCATCGACCGAGACGCCGACAAGGCGACCGGGCAGCTGACGCTCGAGGCCCGCTCGCACGGCCATGTACCCGGCGTGCGGGCCGCCGAAGGCCATCGGCACGCCGAAGCGCTGCGTCGTGCCGACCGCGACATCGGCGCCGAGCGAGCCCGGCGAGGCGATGAGGGTCAGTGCGAGGAGGTCGGCGGCGACGACGGCGAGAGCGCCGACGGCATGCGCCGCATCGATCACGGCCGTCGGGTCCCAGATGCGACCGGATGCCGCGGGGTACTGCACGAACACGCCGAACAGCTCGTCGGGCAGCAGTTCGCCCCCGGCGAGATCGCGCTCGACCAGCTCGATGCCCAGCGCCTCGGCGCGAGTGGCGAGCAGCGCCTTGGTCTGCGCGAGGGCATCCGCGTCGACCACGAACACCGGCGACTTCGCCTTCGACGCGCGCCGGGCCAGCAGCATCCCCTCGGCGACGGCCGTCGATTCGTCGAGCATCGACGCATTCGCCGTAGCGAGCCCGGTGAGATCGGCGACCATCGTCTGGAAGTTGATGAGCGCCTCCAGGCGCCCCTGCGAGATCTCCGGCTGGTACGGCGTGTACGCCGTGTACCACGAGGGGTTCTCGAGCACATTGCGCTGGATCACGCTCGGCGTGATCGTGCCGTAGTAGCCCTGCCCGATCATCGCGCGGTTGACGGTGTTGCGGGATGCGAAGCCGCGCAGCTCGGCGAGCGCCTCGGTCTCGCTCGCGGCGCTCGGGATGCTCGACGATGCAGCCCGGGCGGTGAAGATGGATGCCGGCACCGCGCTGCGCATGAGCGCCTCGATCGGAGCATCCCCATCGGTCGCGCCGAGGGCGGCGAGCATGGTGCGCTGCGCCTCGGCGGTGGTCCCGATATGACGGTCGGCGAAGGTCACGGGCGCGATCATCCTTCCGTCAGCGCGACGTACGCGTCGCGGTCGAGCAGCACGTCGGCCGCGCCCTCGGCGATGGCGATCTTGATGAGCCAGCCGCCCGCGAACGGCTCCGCGTTCACGAGCGAGGGGTCGTCGACGACGGCGTCGTTGACCTCGGTGACGGTGCCCGCCAGCGGCGCGTAGAGCTCGCCGACCGACTTCGTCGACTCGATCTCGCCGACGACCGAGCCGGCAGTGATCTCGGTGCCGACTGCGGGCAGCTCGACGAAGACGACGTCACCGAGCTTCTCAGCGGCGAAGTCGGTGATGCCGACGGTCGCCGATGCGCCGTCGATCGCGAGCCACTCGTGCTCCTCGGTGTACTTGAGTGCGGTGAGATCGGTCATTTCTTCCTCCGGTAGAAAGGCAGGGCGGTTGCGGTCGCGGGGATCTTGGTGCCCCGCACATCCAGGAAAAGCGCGGTTCCGTCTTCGGCGACGCCCGCGTCGACGAACGCCATCGCGATCGGGTGGCCGAGCGTGGGGCTCAGGGCACCCGAGGAGATCTCGCCGACGACGGTGCCGTCCTCGGTCACCACGGGGTAACCGGCACGTCCGGCGCGGCGCCCCTCGGCGACGAGCCCGATGAGCACACGGCCCTCCGCCCCGTTCGACTCCAGAGCGGCCTTGCCGACGAAGTCGTCCTTGTCGGATGCCACGACACGGCCGAGACCGGCCTGAGCCGGAACGATGTCGAGCGAGAGTTCATGGCCGTACAGCGGCATTCCCGCCTCGAGACGGAGCGTGTCGCGGGCGGCAAGGCCGGCGGGCACGAGGCCGTGGTCGGCGCCTGCGGCGAGGGCGGCGTCCCACAGCGCGACGGCGTCGCCAGCGCGTACGAGGAGCTCGAAGCCGTCCTCTCCGGTGTATCCGGTGCGTGCGATGATCAGCGGCTCACCGGCGAAGCGTGCCGATGCCCAGGCGTAATACTTCTGCTCACCCCACGCGACCGAGAGATCCTCGACCCCGGCGATGCCCGCGACGATCACGGCGGACGCCGGGCCCTGCACCGCGATCAGCGCGTAGTCGTCGGAGACGTCGACGACGTCGACGTCTCGTCCGCCGATGCGCTCCGGAAGCGCCTTCGCCACAGCATCCCGATTGCCCGCATTGGAGATGATGAGGAAGCTCTCCTCCCCCATCCGGTAGACGATGACGTCGTCGATGATGCCGCCGTTGTCGGCGAGGAGCAGCGAGTACTTCGCCTTGCCGATCGCCATCGTCGACAGACGCCCGGAGAGCGCGTGGTCGAGATACGAAGCGGATTCAGGACCCTCGACCGTGAACTCGGCCATGTGCGAGATGTCGAAGAGGCCTGCCGCCTCGCGCACCGCGTGATGCTCGGCGAGGTCGGAGGTGTAGCGCACCGGCATCTGCCAGCCGCCGAAATCGGTGAACGATGCGCCGAGCGCCTCATGGTGCTCACGCAGCGGGGTGTAGCGAGCCTCTGTCATGGAGTTCTCCCGGTTGGTCGGAAGGATGCCGTACGGAATGCACGGTATCCGAGAACTCCCCCTCTGTCATCGGCCTGAGAGTTTCGCCCACGAAAAAGGGGCTTTCACCGTCGGCGGATGCTTTCGCATCGCTTTTCAGAGTGGCCGGAGGCGGGCGGTACGCGGTACCTGAGAGATTGGCGGGGAGTGCTTGCTCCTTCGGTGCCCGGCTGCTTTCGCCGGAGCTCTCCCGCACGCCTCATGCGGCCGTGTTCAGTTGCCCTCTCAGCTTATAGGCTCGAGGACGTGACTTCATCGCTCGGCAGCACCGACGCGATCCGCGTCGCGGTTTCCACCGTCATCTTCTCCCTGCGCTCCTGCGCCGACGGCGATCGGCTCATGCTCCCGCTTGTACGCCGCACACGCGACCCGCACCTCGACATGTGGGCGCTACCCGGCGGATGGCTCGATCTGTCCGAGAACCTGGATGCCGCAGCATCCCGCACCCTCATCGAGACGACCGCGCTGAAGCCCAGCCACCTCGAGCAGCTGTACACGTTCGGCGATGTCGACCGTTCACCGACGCGCGTGATCTCCGTCGTCTACTGGGCAATGCTGCGCTCCGACCATGTCGATGCGCACCGCGCCGTCGCCGATGCACCCGAGAACGTGGAGTGGTTCGATGTCGATGCCCTGCCGGCGCTCGCATTCGACCACACGAGCATCGTCGAGTACGCGCTGTGGCGGCTGCGGAATAAGGTCGGGTACAGCACGATCGCGGCAGGACTGCTGCCCGACGAGTTCACGCTCACCGAATTGCGTGAAGTCTATGAAACGGTGCTCGGCCGGCGACTGGACCCCTCGAACTTCCGCCGTCTCCTCGAAGGCGCCGAAGAGCTCGTCGCCACCGATTCGTTCCGCACCGGAAAGCATCGCCCCGCCCGCCTGTACCGCCACGAGGCGCTGTCGGTGCAGTCCGATCGCTGAAGCCCTCCCCGCCCCGCCTGCACAACTCCGGAGATTTTCCGCAGATCCGCGATTTCGCGGCACCAGAACCGGCGCAGCGGCTGTTCCTCCTGAGTTGTGCAAGGCAGAGGCCTCACGCGGAGCTGGCACTGCCCGCCCGCCCGATCTCGGCCGCGCCTAGACTCGAGGGGTGCCCTCCCCGATCGTCACGCTCATCGTCCCCGGCCGCGACATCGAGGCGTACGCTCCCGCCGCGATCGCCTCCCTGCAGGCGCAGACCGCGACCCGTTGGCGGGCGATCCTCGTCGATGACGGGTCGCTCGATGCCACCGGCGACATCTTCCGCGACGCGGCGAGCGCCGACACCCGGTTCGCCGTCCTCGAGCACACCGAGCCCCGCGGCCTGGGCGCCGCTCGCAACGCCGCCCTCGACCGGGTCGACACCGAGTACCTCGGATTCCTCGACGGTGACGACGAGCTGACCCCGACCGCGCTCGAGCGCCTCACCGGCACGCTCTCCTCCACCGGCAGCGACTTCGTCGCCGGCTCCTATGTGCGTCTGCGGCCGAACGAAGACGGCTCCTACTCCCCCGGTCGGGTGCAGCCGTGGACCGCCGCGGCCACCGACCCGCAGCGGCTCGGCACGACGATCCACGATCACCCCGCGGCATCAGCCAATGTCGTCGCCTGGTCGAAGGTGAGCCGCACCGGTTTCTGGGGCGATGAGCGCTTCCCCGAGGACGTCGCCTACGAGGATCAGATCGTCGCGCAGCGCATGTACACCCGCGCCCATGCATTCGACGTCATCCCGGATGTCGTCGTGCACTGGCGCTTGCGCGCCGAGGGGACCTCGATCACGCAGACGAAGTCGCAGCTGCCGGTGCTGCGCGACTATCTCGCGGCGCTCCGCGGCGGCATCCGCATCCTTCAACGGGCGGGGGCGCACGCCGCGGTGACCGCGAGGCTCGATCTCATCCTCGCCATGGACATGGCGCCGCTCCAGGAGATCGCCGCCGTCCACCCCGACCCCGCCTACGCCGCGGAGGTCCAGGCGTTCCTCGATGAACTGCGCGCACTCCCCGAGTTCCGGGACGCCCGCCCCGACCCCGATCTGGCCGCGGCGCTCAGCTGGTGACGCCCGCAGTCTCGAAGGAGATCCCGTGAACGCATACCTCGAATCCCTCTTCTCCCTGACCGGCCGCACGGCCATCGTGACCGGAGGCAGCTCCGGCATCGGCCGCGGCATCGCCGCAGCCCTCGCCCGCGCCGGAGCATCCGTCGTCATCGTCGCCCGCGGTCGCGACCGCGTCGACGAGACGGTCGCCTCGCTCACCGCGGAAGGATGCCGCGTCGCCGGCGTCCTCGGCGATCTCAGCACCCGCGACGGCATCCGGGCGCTCGCCGAGGACGCGACCGTCGCGTTCGGCGATCCCGACATCGTCGTGCACTCCGCCGGCATCAACATCCGACCGGCCTACGCCGAGATCACCGAGAACGACTGGGATGCCACGATGACGGTGAACGCACTGGCGCCGTTCCTGCTCGGGCAGCGCTACGGCACCGGAATGGTCGAGCGCGGGTACGGCCGGATCATCCACATCAGTTCGCAGCAGGCCCACCGCGCATTCGTGAGCAGCGGTGTCTACGGCGTCTCGAAGGGCGCGATCGAATCCCTCGTGCGCTCGGAGGCCGAGGCATGGGGCGGCACCGGGGTGACGAGCAACGCGCTCGTGCCCGGATTCGTCCTCACCCCGCTGAACGCCCGTCTGCAGCAGGACCCGCAGAAGGTCTCCGAGCTCGCCGAGCGCACCATGATCGGCCGCAACGGCCTGCCCGACGACTTCGCCGGCGCCGCGGTGTTCCTCGCGGGCGCCGGCTCGTCGTACGTCACCGGCCAGTCGCTGTTCGTCGACGGCGGCCTCTCCGTGCACTAGCCGGGCAGCCCCGCGGGCACCGGCTGCGAGTGGTGCGGGGTGTCGCCGAGCGAGGCCTGCAGCTGCCAGAGCTGGACTTTCAGCTGTTCACGGATCTCGGCGTACGCCGGGGCGAGGTACACGTTGTTCAGCTCTTCGGGGTCGGCCTCGAGGTCGTACATCTCCCACTCCGGCGGGTAGGTGTGCGGCGATGACCCGGGCAGGCCGAGTCCGTCGTTGTAGAAGTAGATGAGCTTGTAGCGCTCGGTGCGGATGCCGTAGTGCGCGAGCGCGTGGTGGTCGATGTCGTCGTTCTCGAAGTAGCGGTAGTACATCGCCTCGCGGGTGGGCTCGTCCGGGGCATCCGTCAGCTGCGGAACGATGCTGACGCCCTGCATCCGCTCGACCGGCTCGACGCCGGCGAAGTCGAGGATCGTCTGGGCGAAGTCGACGTTGGTGACGATCTGCTCGACCGGCTCCCGACGGGCGGGGATCCGGTTCGGGTAGCTCATCACGAGCGGCATGCGCAGCGACTCGTCGTACATGAAACGCTTGTCGAACCAGCCGTGGTCGCCGAGGAAGAACCCCTGGTCGGAGGTGTACATGAGCAGGGTGTCGTCGAAGACGTCCTTCTCGCGCAGATAGTCGATGACACGGCCGACGTTGTCGTCGACGGATGCCACGCACGCGAGGTAGTCCTCCATGTACCGCTGGTACTTCCAGACGGCGGCCTGCTCGTAGGTGAGCCCCTCGGGAGGGGCGACCTTCAGATCGGTGAGGGTGAGGTGGTCGGCGATGCGCATGGCGGCGCGGTGGGCGGCCGATGAACGGGTCGAGTAGTCGTCCTCGAAGGTCGCCGGAAGCGGGATCGGGTCGCTGTACATGCCCTGGTGCTTCTCGTCGGGCTGCCAGGGGCGGTGCGGGGCCTTGTGGTGCAGCAGCAGGCACCAGGGCTCGTCGCCCGGCTGCTCGTCGAGCCACTTCAGGGCGAGGTCGGTGAGCACATCGGTGGCGTAGCCCTCCTCGATTCGCAGGCCGTCTGCGGAAAGGATCTGCGGGTCGAAGTACTCGCCCTGGTTGATGAGCACCTCCCAGTGGTCGAAGCCTTGCGGGTCGTGCCCCTCGCCCTCGCCCATGTGCCATTTGCCGATGATCGCGGTGCGGTATCCGGCCGCGCCGAGCTGCGAGATGAACGTCGGCTGCGAGGCGTCGATCGGGGTGTGCAGCGTCGTCACGCCGTTAATGTGACTGTACGTGCCGGTGAGGATCGACGCGCGGCTCGGCGTGCACAGCGCGTTCGTGCAGAAGCAGTTGTCCAGGCGCACGCCGTTCTCGGCAATCTCATCGATGCGGGGCGTGGAGTTCACCGCCGACCCGTACGCGCTGATGGCGTGGGAGGCATGGTCGTCGGTGAGGATCAGGACGATGTTCGGGCGGCGTGGTGCAGTGGTCATACGGCTCATTCGTTGTGTTTCAGAGAGGGGTTCCCGGCCCGGCGCGGTCGATCGCATCGGGCCGGGGTGTCGGCGCGGTGGCCGTTACTTGCCGGCGGCGACGAATGCGTCGCCGAGGTAGTAGCTCGAGACGGGTTCGGCCTGCTGGAGCTTGCCCGCCGACACGAAGTAGTCGTTCAGGCTCGTCAACCAGGTCTCGACGGTGCCGTCCTCAGTGTACGAGTCGAGCTCGGCGGAGGTCAGGTACTTGGCGTTGGCGGCATCGGTGGCGAAGGCCGCTTCATCGCCCTTGAGCATCGCTGCGGTGAGCGAAACGGCTTCGTCAAGGTTCTCCACGCGGTAGTCCATCGCCTCGCGCAGCACGGCGATGACGGCTTCCGTGGCCTCGGGGTGCTCCTCGGTGAAGGCGGGGTTCGCCACGATCGCGCTCGTGAAGGCGACCTCGTCGGCGAAGTCCTCGTTCGAGGCGAGGATCTCCAGGTCGGGAACCTGGCCCTGGATGGTGTCGATGAGCGGGAACCAGATGCCCGCGGCATCCACCTGTCCCGAGGCGAACGCCGAGACGGCGGTGGCGGGATCCATCGCGACCTTCTCGACGTCGTCGATCGTGAGTCCCTCCCTCTTGAGCGCCATCGTCAGGATCATGTCGCCGGAGGTCCCCTCGGGAACCGCGACCTTCTTGCCCTTGAGGTCGGCGATGGAGGTGATGCCCGGCTGGGCGATGACACGGTCGGCGTCGCCCAGACTGTTGATCATCGCGACCTGCGCCTCGCCGGATGCCGGCAACCACATGGCCCCGGATCCGATGTAGCCGAAGTCGAGGTCGTTCGTGCCCAGCGCGGTGATCTGCAGCGGGCCGTTGGTGAAGACCGATTCCTTCACGTCGAGGCCGTGCTCCTCCCAGAGGCCGAGCTCATCGGCGATGGCGAGCAGGCTCGCACCGTTGAAGTCCGCGATGTATCCCATGCGGATCGTGGGGTGATCCGATCCGGCGTCATCGCCGCTCGTGCCGTTGGCGCCGCTGGACGAGCACCCGGACAGGGCGATCGCGCCTGCCGAGATGAGTGCCGCAATGGCGACGATGCGACTGCGCTTGTTCGTGATCATGATGGTGTTCCTCGTGGTCGGGGCCGTCAGACGACGGCGGCTGGGGCCCGGTGGCCGGGGGTCTGGTGGTAGACGGCGTTCCATACCCGGTTTCGCAGCTCGGCGAACTCGGGGCTCAGGCGCATCTGCTCGGTGCGCGGGTACGGCAGGTCGACGTCGATGATCTCGTAGATGCGCCCAGGGCGCGCCGCCATCACCACGACGCGGTTGGCGAGGAATACCGCCTCGTCGACGTCGTGGGTGATGAACATGACCGTTCGCTTCTCCTGACTCCAGGTCTGCAGCAGCTGCTCCTGCAGCTTCACCCGTGTCAGGGCGTCGAGCGCGCCGAAGGGCTCGTCCATGAGCAGGATGCTCGGGTCCATCGCATAGGCGCGGGCGATGGCGCAGCGCTGCTTCATGCCACCGGAGAGCATCTTCGGCAGGGCGTCGGCGAAGTCGCCGAGGCCGACCATGTCGATGAAGTGCTGGGCTTTCGCTCGGCGCTCGGCGGCGGGCATCCCCGCCGTCTTCAACCCGAACTCGACGTTCTTGCGCACGGTGAGCCACGGGAACAGTGCGTACTGCTGGAAGATCACACCGCGGTCGGGGCCGGGGCCGGTGACCGCCCTCCCGTCGACGAGGGCCTCGCCGGCGGTGGGTGTGTCGAGGCCGGCGAGGATGTTCATCAGGGTCGACTTGCCGCAGCCGGAGGGTCCGACGACGGTGATGAACTCGTTGTCCGCGACATCGAGGTCGACGCCGTCGAGGGCGACGAAGCTCTCGCCCTTGAGGTCGAAGGTCTTGGTGATCCCGCGCACGCTGATGCGGGGGTCGGTCGTCGTGCGGTTCATCATCGGCGCTCCTGCCATGAGGTCAGTTTGCGTTCGGCCAGCAGCAGCAGCCGATCCATCACGAGGCCGAGCACACCGATGACGATGAGCCCGACGAAGATCGTGTCGATCTGGTAGTACAGCTGGGCCTGCTGCATCCGGTATCCGAGGCCCTGCTGGGCGGCGATGAGCTCGGCGGCGACGAGCGTGGCCCAGCTCGCCCCGAGGCCGACGCGCATGCCGACGAGGATGAAGGGCACGGATGCCGGGACGATGACCCGCAGGAAGATCGCGCCGTCCTTCGCGCCGAGCACGCGTGCCGCATTGATGAGGGTGCGGTCGACATTGACGACGCCTTGGAATGTGGAGATGACGCAGGCGAAGAACGCCGCGAGGAAGATCACGAGGATCTTCGGCTCTTCGCCGATGCCGAGCAGCACGATCGCCAGCGGGATGATCGCCAGCGGCGGGATCGTGCGGAAGAACTGGATCCACGGCTCGATGAGGGCCCGCGCGGTGACGTACCAGCCCATGAGGAACCCGACGGGGATGGCGACGGCGGTGCCGAGGGCGAAGCCGATGAGCACGCGGGTGAGGCTGGCTGCGAGGTCGGCGAGCAGCGTGCCGTCCGAAGTGAGTGTCCAGGCGCGCTCGGCGACCTCGGGCGGTGTCGGCAGGCGGAAGCCGAGCAGCGCCAGCATCCACCAGATGCCGATCCCGAGCAGGATACTCACGGTGCTCAGCAGCATCGTGCGGGTTCGCCCGGACCTGCCGCCGGCGCGGGCCTTGCGGCGTTCGGCGACGGCCAGCGTCGCCGTCGCCGTCTCAGGAGGTGCTGTGGTGGTCACCTTTTCATCCGTTCGTTCCGGAGCGCCGGGCGCTCGTTGTCGTGCGTTCACCGCTGGGCGCGGTGGACGCGGCGAGGTCCTGCGGGTAGCCGCTCAGCAGCGGCGTGCGGCGCAGGAGCGCGACGATGCCGCCGATCGCCCCGCCCTCGTCGCCGAGCTCCGTGCGCCGCACGCGCGGCCCGTATGACCCCACGGGGAGCAGCTCATAGGCGACGGTCTCGGCGATCTGCTCGATGAGGGTGTCGGAGATCATCGCGACCTCTCCGCCGATGACGATCTCGGCAGGGTTCACGGCGATCGCGAGTCCGCCGAGCACCTCGCCGACCGCGGCTCCGGTCTCACGGATGACGCGCAGCACGATCGGGTCGCCCTTTTCTGCCGCGGCCCGCACCTCGTCGAGAGAGGCGACCGGCACGTCGGCCTCCCGGCAGCGCCGCAGGAGCGCGTCGATCGATGCGATCGTCTCGAGACAGCCGCGCTTGCCGCACCGGCACTCGGTGCTGATGCCGCCGACGCGGGTATGCCCGAATTCCCCGGCGATGCGGGTGCTCCCCGAGACGAGCCTGCCGTCGATGACGAGGCCCCCGCCGATGCCGAAGGAGAGCCGGATGTAGAGCAGGTCGTCGACGCCGTCGCGGGTGTGCCAGGTCGCTTCGGCGAGGGCGGCGAGGCGTGTGTTGTTGTCGAGGAGCACATCGGCTCCATAGCGTTCAGCGAAGGCGGAGCGCACGCGCTGCGCATCGGCTCGCCGCGCCTCGTCGGCGGACTGTTCGGCCGGCCGGGGCAGGCGGGAGGAGAACGGGCCGGGCAGGCCGACGGCGATGCCGCGGACGCTGTCGACGTTGATGCCCGCGGAGGCGCTCATCGCGTCGACGAGCTCGAAAGCGGTGCGGATGCGGTCGTCCCAGGTGGATTCGCTGGCATAGGCGGCCGTGTCGGAGGCGATGAGCTCGCGGGCGGCGTTGGCGACGGCGACCCGCACGAGGCTGTGCCGGAAGTCGATTCCCACGTACTGCCCCGCGCTGGGGTCAAGGCGCAGTCGCTCCGCCGGGCGGCCGCGGCCGACGATCGGGCCGCGCGGCGGCAGTGTGGAGATGACCTCGCGCTCGAGCAGGCTCGCGGTGATCTCGGAGAGCGTGGTGCGCGAGAGTCCGATCTGGGCGGAGAGCTCCGCCCGGGTGAGCGCGCCGTGCTCGCGCAGGGCCTGCAGGACCCTGTCCTCATGAGTTCGACGCACCAGCGCGTGCACTCCGGTGGGGGTCAACATGACACCACGGTAGAAGCCCGTATTTTTTCCAACAACCCGCCGACATAAATATGACGGAAAAATGTCGAACTGTCCGCAGATGCAGGAGGGAGCGCCGGGATCACCGGCACTCCCCCTCTCCGCAACCCGTTGTCAGCGCATCGCGCGCGTCCTCCGCAGAACCACGAGCCCGCCGCCTGCCGCGAGCAGGAGCACGGCGAGGGCCGCCACGGCTCCCGCGCCGTCGTACCCCGTCGCGGCGAGCGCACCGCCACCACCGGCTGCACCGCCGCCCGCTGAGGCACCACCACCGCCACCGCCGCCGGGGTTCGTCTCCTCCCCCACTCCGGGCCCTTCGGCGCCGACCTCATCATCTCCGGCGCCTCCGTCCTCAGCGGCGACCCTCACGGAGACTGCCGAGACCGCAACCGGCTCTCCCGCGATGACGACCTCGAGCTGCGCGGTGTAGACACCGGGCTCGGTCAGCTCGCGCGAGGTCGTCGCCGAGGACCGGGCTCCGAGCGTCATGGCCGCGATGTCGCTCACGCCCTCGGTGTCGAACACGATCTCGTCGACGACGCCATCGCTCCAGGTCACCGTGCCGGTGACCTCGGCGGTTGTGCGGCGCGGAGCGGCCACCACCCAGTCGATCCGGGTCTCCTCACCCGGTTCCGCGGCGAGCGCCCGTGCCCCCGGTCCCGCACCGCCGACGGTTGCCGCGGCATCCGCCGACCAGGCCACGGTCGCCGTCGGGAAGAAGTTCACACCCTCGATCGCCAAGCGCGGCCCGATATCGGCGACGCGCTGCACGAAGTCCGCGGTGTCCTTTCCCGCTTGGGGCGTCCACCCGGTCTCGGCGACCGCGAGAAGGCGGGGGAAGCTGAAGAACTCCGCCTGGTCGACGCCGCGGATGAACTCGCCCCAGAACGCGCCCTCGACCCCGAGCACGGCGTCCTCGCCGACGCCGGAGATCTGCGCCGCCGGGTTCCACGAGTAGGCGTTCTCGAGGGTGCATGCACCACCGCACGCCCACGTCCCGCCGTTGGGCTGAGCCATGTCCTGCTTCTGCGGGAAGTAGGTGCGGTTCGCCGGCGAGAGGATCACCCGCGCGCCCTGGTCGCGCACCGCGGCGGCGACGTTCGCACCGGCGCCGTTCCAGTACTGCACGACCGCATCGCCGTCGGGAAGATCGGTGCCGGCGTACTCGTTCCAGCCGATCACCGTCTTTCCGAGAGAGGCGACCGCGGCGTTGGCGAAGTCGACCATGCGCGTGTAATCGGCCGTGCTCGTCGAGTGCGCCTCATCGCCGCCGATGTGCAGATACTGTCCCGGTGTGAGCTCGGCGAGCTGGGTGAGCACCTCGGTGATGAACTCGTAGGTGGCATCGTTCCCGGCATCCAGGCTCGACTCCCCGACGTTGCCGGAGCCCTGCGCCGGCACCGTGTCCGCCCCCGGCGCCGGCTGCGGCGTGGAGCCGGCAGAGTTCAGCTGAGGGATCGCGTGCAGCGCGGCGTTCGTGTGACCGGGCATGTCGATCTCCGGGACGACCGTCATTCCGTTGGCGGCCGCGTACTCGACGATCTCGGTGTAATCGGCCTTCGTGTAGAAGCCGGTGCGCCCCAGCTCCGTGCCCATGAGGTCGCCGGCGTCGTTGTACGTCATCGCCGTCGCACCGCTCACCTCTGTGAGCAGGCCGTAGTCGATGCCCGACGGGTTCTGCCCGGGAGTGTCCATGACGAGCCGCCAGCCCTGATCATCGGTGAGATGCAGGTGCAGCCGGTTGAGCTTCAGCGGCGACGCCGCATCGACGAACTCCTTCACCTCGGCGACCGTGTAGAAGCTGCGGGCGGTATCGACCATGAACCCGCGGTACTCGAATCGCGGGTAGTCGGAGATCTCGACGTGCGGGACTCGCCAGTCGACCGCCATTGGTTCGTCCGCCCCGGCCCACGCCGGCAGCAGCTGGCGGAGCGTCTGGACGGCGTTGATCGCACCGGCGGCCGTGTCCGCGCCGATCCGGATGCCGGTGGCGTCGACGTCGAGCGCGTACCCCTCATCCGCGTGCCCGGCCGGTGCTTCCCCGGGCGCGACGACGATCTCGATCGCGGCATCCGCCGCGGCCGCGTCGATCGGCAGCTCGAACCCGGTCGAGGGCCGCAGCACGCCCGCGAGCAGCTCCGCGGCGGCGAGCGCATCGCCGGATGCTGAGATCGCGGCTTCCGCGCCGAGCAGGTATTCGCCTTCGCCCTCGATGAGCGAGACCGGTGCGGGGATGAGCGCAAGCGAGGGTTCGGGCTCGGGCGGCGCGGCGTCCCACACGCGCATCTCCGAGATCGAGAAGCCGTACGCCGCCCATCGCTGTGCACCCTGCATGCGCAGGTAGGACACGGGCTCCGCGACGTCGACCTCGATCGCGTCCGTGCGGGGGCACGTGCTCTGGCCGCTCCGCTGCGCGACCGTCGTCCAGTTCTCCCCGTCGGTCGAGGTCTGCAGCGAGAATGCGCGGGCGCACGCGTTCGGCCAGTCGATCTCGACCGTGTGCACCGGTGTCGGCTCGGCGAAGGCCAGCTGCAGCCATTCGGCATCGGTGTACTTCGACGACCACCGCGTCGACGAGTCGCCGTCGATCGCGAAGCGGGCGGCGAAGTCGGCCCGGTCGAGCTCAACCGATGACGCGGTCGCTGTGGCGGCGCGGGCGGCGTCGGTCGGAACCGCGGTCGCATCGGGCGCTGCGGTCGCGACGGCCGGCAGCGAAGCCGCCCCCAGCGCGCACAGTGCCACGATCAGTGCAGCGGATCGGATACGGGGCATGGATCCTCCTGGACGAGGGCGCGCACGCTCCGATGCGTGGGCGCGGAGCACCCAGTCAATGAGCCGAGAATTCCTCCGTCAACCCTCCGACAGAATTGCCGATCAGAAACGGCCGGCTCCCGCCCGATCCGCTCATTCCACCGCGGGGTAGACCCGCCGGTCTTCCGATGCCCCATCCAGAAGTGGCACCGATGAGGTCAGCGCGTCGACCGCGTCCTGCCCCATCGATCCCTGCGGCGCACGATCGGCCCGGCGCGATGCGAAGGCCGCGGACATGCCCCCGGTGACCGCGGCCTCGAGCGTCTGTTCAGTCTCGAGGACCCTCGTCGCGGCGACCTGCTGCTCGGCGAGCTCGGCGTAGAGCCCGCCGAGCGCGATGAGCTCGCCGTGCGTGCCGGATTCGACGATCTGGCCGGCTTCGAGCACGTGGATGGTGTCGGCGCCCATGACGGTCGACAGCCGGTGCGCGATGGACAGCACCGTGCGGCCCTTCGCGGCCTCGTCGAGCGCTTCCTGAACGACCCGCTCCGAAACCGTGTCGAGGGCGCTCGTCGCTTCGTCGAGCAGCAGCACCGGAGGGTCCTTCAGCAGCACGCGCGCGATCGCGATGCGCTGCTTCTCACCGCCGGAGAGACGGTATCCGCGCTCGCCGACGACCGTGTCGTAGCCGTCTTCGAAACCGGCGATGATGTGGTGGATGTTCGCCGCGGTGCACGCCGCGATCATCTCCTCCTCGCTCGCGCCGGGCTTGGCGTACAGGAGGTTCTCGCGGATCGTCGCGTGGAAGAGATAGGTCTCCTGCGAAACGATTCCGACGTTGTCGATGATCGATTCCTGCGTGAGCCGGCGAACGTCTTCTCCGGCGAACAGCACGGAGCCGCCGTGGGCTTCGTACAGGCGCGGGGCGAGGTAGAGCACGGTCGTCTTGCCCGCACCCGAAGGCCCGACGAAGGCCACGTGCTGGCCGGGTTCCGCGACGAACGAGATCCCCTGGAGCGTCGGTCGGGCATCGGGTGCGGCATCCGGATAGCGGAAGACGACGTCCTGGAACTCGATGCGTCCGCGCGGCCCTGGGGAATCGGCGACCGTTCCGGCATCCGGGGCGTCCTGGATCTCGGGCACGAGATCCAGGTACTCGAAGATGCGGGCGAACAGCGCCGACGAGGTCTGCAGATCGAGCGAGACCCGCATGAGGCCCATGAGCGGTTGCAGCAGGCGGGCCTGCACCGTGGTGAACGCGACGACGGTGCCGGCGGTGATCGCGCCGGCGCCGCCGGCGATCAGGTAGCCCGAGACGAGGTAGATCACGGCGGGGACGGATGCCATGAGCACCTGCACGACCGCGAAGAACCCCTGTCCGCTCATGGCCCGGCGCACCTGCAGCTTCACCTGATTGCGGTTCTCGGCCTGGTAGCGCTCCGACTCGGTGCGCTGACGGTTGAACGACTTCGACAGCAGCATGCCCGAGACGCTCAGGGTCTCCTGCGTGATGGAGGTCAGCTCCGACAGCGATTCCTGGGTCTCCCCGGCGATGCGTGCGCGCACCTGCCCGACCTTGCGCTGCACGACGATGAGGAAGGGCATGAGCACGACCGCGATGAGCGTCAGCCGCCAGTCGATGAGGATCATGGCGACGAGCGAGGCGATGACGGTGACGATGTTGCCGAGGATGCTGGTGACGGTGTTCGTCAGGACGCCGGAGACGCCGCCCACATCATTCTGCAGGCGGGACTGGATGACGCCGGTCTTCGTGCGGGTGAAGAATCCCAGCTCCATCGCCTGCAGGTGCTCGAAGAGCCGCACCCGCAGGTCGCCGGTGACGCTGTTGCCGACCGTCGAGGTCAACCAGGTCTGCGCGACGCCCAGAAGCGCGGAGAAGAGGAAGAGACCGACCATCGTGAGGACGAGCCTGATCAGCAGGCCGAGCTCCGGGCCGCCCCCGTCGACGGGGAAGAGGGCATCGTCGAAGATCCGCTGCACGATCAGCGGCGGGATGACCGCGATCGCCGCGCCGACGACGACGAGGATGCCGGTGACGACGATGCGCCCGGTATACGGGCGGAACAGGGCGACGACGCGCTTGCCGAGCCCCGCGATCTTCGGCGCCTGCGCGTTCAGCTTCTTCTGCGCTGCTTCATCCACGCCGCGGAATCCGCCGCCACCGCCACCACCGCCGCGTCCGCCACCCATGCTCATGCCGTTCAGCATATGGCGGTTGCAGCGTCCCGCTCGGGAATACGTGCGAATCGATTCGGGTTACGCTGGAATGTCGTCCGAGCGGCCACCGATCTTTCGGCTTCGCAGACGGCCGTTTTCGTCCCCATCATCGAGGAGCTCCCTTGGCCGTCGCATCCACCGGTTCCATCCCCACGGCGAACCCCGCCCCGCTGATCGCGCCCTCCGATATGCGCGTGATCTGGCTGCTGCTCGTGGCGGCGTTCGTCGCGATCCTCAACGAGACGACCATGGGCATCGCGATCCCCCATCTGAACCACGACCTCGGCATCCCGCCGGAACTCGGGCAGTGGCTCACGAGCGCATTCATGCTGACGATGGCGATCGTGATCCCCACCACCGGTTTCCTGCTGCAGCGGTTCACCACCCGCCAGGTGTTCATCGCGGCGATGACGTCGTTCTCGCTCGGAACGCTCGTCTGCCTCGTCGCCCCCGGCTTCGAGGTGCTCCTCGCTGGTCGCGTCATCCAGGCCGGCGGCACGGGAATCATGATGCCGCTGCTGATGACGACCATGATGAACGTCGTTCCCCCGCAGTCGCGCGGACGCATGATGGGCCGCGTCGGCCTGGTGATCTCGCTCGCCCCGGCGATCGGTCCGACCCTCGCCGGCGCCGTGCTCGAGACGCTCTCCTGGCGCGCGCTGTTCGCCATCGTCCTGCCGATCGCGATCGTCGCCCTCGCCATGGGCGCGAAGTGGATGACGAACCTCGGCGAGACGACCCGGGCCCCCATCGACATTCTCTCGATCATCGTTTCCGCGCTCGGCTTCGGCGGAGTCGTCTACGGACTCAGCCAATTCGGCGGCGAGAGCACCACGGTCGCGATCATCGCGCTCGCGATCGGCGTCGTCTCCCTCGGCCTGTTCGTATGGCGACAGATCGTGCTGCAGCGCACCGACGACGCGCTGCTCGATCTGCGCGTGTTCCGCTCGGGAAACTACACCGTCGCGATCCTCATCCTCGCGGTCCTCTCGATGGCGATGTTCGGCACGCTGACGCTGCTGCCGCTGTACCTGCAGGACGTCGTGAAGCTCAATGCCCTCTACTCCGGACTGATCCTGCTGCCCGGGTCAGTCGCAATGGGTCTGCTCGCTCCGGTCATGGGCCGCGTCTACGACGCGCGCGGCCCTCGCGTCCTCCTGATCCCGGGAACGATCATGGTCGCCGCAGCGCTGTTCTTCTACTCGACCGTGACGGAGAGCACCGCCTGGCAGCTGCTGGTCACCGCACAGATGATCCTGTCGATCGGCATGGCGATGTCGTTCACGCCGCTGTTCTCCTCGTCGCTGGGTTCGCTGCGCCGCAACCTCTACTCGCACGGTTCCGCAGCCCTCAACACCATCCAGCAGGTCGCCGGCGCGGCGGGCGTCGCCCTTCTCACCGTGACCTACTCATCGATCCTGCACGCGGGCGAGAACGAGGGTCTGCAGACTGCTACTGCCGGTGCCCCGGGCGCCCGCATGGCATTCCTCATCGCGGCCTGCATCGCGCTGGCCGCGGTCGCCCTCGCGGCATTCGTCCGCAAGCCCGCGGATGCCATCGATGACATGCCCCCGGCCGGTCACTGACCGCACCGCACAGCGAAGAGCCCGTCACGATCGTGACGGGCTCTTCGTTTTCGTATCGGAGGATCAGGCGATCACTCGGCGGGAGCGCCGCAGGCGCTCCCCCCGCAGCATCCGCCGCTCTCTTCACCGAGAAGGTTCACGCCCGCAGGCGCGGCGAGGGGCTGCACGCCCGGGGTTTCAACATTCTGCGAATCAGTCATGGCCCCATGCTACGCCGTTCCGGATGCCATGGCTCTGGACAAGCATCAGTCCGCAACGCAGACTCGGTCCATGACTCATGATGCGGTCGCGCCCGATGACTCCGGCGACGGACGCGACGAGACCGACAACGAGCGCGCCGACCGCAACTGGGATGAGCTCATGCAGGAGCTGCGGGTCATGCAGACCGGTACCCAGGTGCTGTCGGGTTTTCTGCTCGCCGTCGCCTTCCAGCCGCGTTTCACCGAACTCGATGACGTGCAGCGCGGCCTGTACATCGTCCTCGTCTGCCTGGCTGCGACCGCGACGATCCTGTCGCTGACGCCGGTGAGCATGCACCGACAGCTGTTCGGGCTGCGCCGCAAACCCGACCTCGTTCGATTCGGAGCGCGCGTGGTCAAGTGGGCGCTCCTCGTCAACGGCGCTCTCGCGATCGGTGTGACGACCCTCGTGGTCGACTTCGCCCTCTCCCGGTGGTCCGCAGCGATCGCGCTGACCCTCGGAACTGTCGTGGTACTCGCCCTGTGGCTGCTGCTCCCCCGGCGTGTGAATCGGACGTGATCCGATCATTCCCGATCCGGCATACACCGTGGCCTAGCGTGAAGGAATGCTCAAACGCGCTCTCGCCCGTCTCTACTGGGCGGTGAGCCGCTGGAAGCTCACCGGTGCCGCCGCACCCGAGCAGCCCACCGTGCTGCTGGGCGCCCCGCACACCTCGAACTGGGACTTCATCCTCATGCTGGCGATCGCCTGGCGTCTCGGCATCGATGTGCGCTGGCTCGGTAAAAAGAGCCTGTTCTCCGGCTGGCGAGGCCCGATCATGCGGCGTCTGGGCGGGATGCCCGTCGACCGTGCGGATCCGAGCCGCGTGGTCGCCGATGTCGTCGCCCAGGTGAGCACCGGGGATGTGTTCAGCCTGGTGGTCACCCCGGATGGAACGCGCGGCGCGAACACGCACTGGAAGTCCGGCTTCTATCGAATCGCGCGCGAGACGGGGATGCCGGTGACACTCGGCTTCGTCGACCGCACCACCATGACCACCGGCCTGGGCCCCACGTTCGCCCTCACCGGCGACGTCGCCGCCGATATGGATCGCATCCGAGCCTTCTACGCTGATAAGTCCGGACTGCGCCCGCACCTGCGCACGGAGCCGCGCCTGCGCGAGGAGGACGCTGCACGCTGAGGGCCGCAAGCCCCCTCGACGCCGTGCTCCCGATGCCGCAGACTCGAAGACATGGCCGAAGAGACGAACCCATCGCTCACGATCCGCCCCATCCATGTACGCGATGCGGGTGAGGTTCTCACCCTTCAGCGCGCCGCCTTCGTCTCGGAGGCTCAGATCTACGGCAGCGTAGAGATGCCGCCGCTGACGCAGACGCTGGAGCAGCTGGCCGCGGAGCTCGCCGACAACGCCGGCTGGGTGGCGTCTCGCGGGGACCGCCTCGTCGGGGCCATCCGCGCTGTGGAGAGCGACGGGGTGCTGCTGATCGGCCGCCTCGTGATCGCTCCGGATCAGCAGGGCGCCGGCATCGGCCACACTCTGCTCGAAGCGGCGGAGCAGGGCAGCACCGCCGCGGAGGCCGAGCTGTTCACCGGCAGTCTCAGCGAGGCGAACATCCGCCTCTACGAGTCCTGCGGGTACGTCGAGACGCAACGGATCCCGCAGGGGGACGGCACCGAGCAGGTGTACCTGCGCAAGAAGCTGCGCTGAGACATCCGCCCGCCGCGGCACATGGGAGGTTCCTCAGAATCCGCCCGTCAAGGTTGAAGAGCGGGCGCGCGTGAGGAATCGTGGCCCGGACATGTTCCGTCTGGAGCATGTCCGCGAACGGAAGGAGAGCCCTGTGCTCACCCTGACCGAGAATGCAGATGCCGTCGTCACCACGATCGTCGGCCGCGAGGATGCCGGCGCGGAAGCGGGGTTGCGCATCCAGTCCGCCGAGGGGCAGGGACCGAACGGGGAAGCCCGTTTCGCGGTTCATGTCGTTCCCTCACCCGATCCCGCAGACATCATCATCGAGGGTTCGGCGAGCCGCGTCTTCCTCGAGGGGAATGCCGCCGAGGTCTTGAACGACAAGGTGCTCGACGCCGGCGTGGACGACCAAGGGGCCGTCAGCTTCACGATCCTGCCGCAACCGGCGTGATCCGTGGATGGGGGCGGGATGCTGCGGCATCCCGCCCCCATCGTGTTCAGAGGGCGAGGCCTCGGCCTCGCCGGGCCTCGGGCCGGCGGCCGTGCGTGAACTGGTAGAAGAGCACGGCGATCACGGCGATGCCGGCCAGCAGGAGATACATCGTTCCGTACCCGGTGGCGGAGATCAGAATCCCCAGAGCGATGGGCCCGAGTCCGATACCGGCATCCGCGAGAAGCAGCAGGGTGGAGATTCCGGTGCCGAGCTTGTGGGCGGGCACGGCGTTCACGGCGATCGCCTGGGCCGCGGGCATGAGAGATCCATAGCCCAGCCCGCTGAGCATGCCGGCGACGATGACCTGCCAATCCGCCGTGGCGAAGGACAGCAGGGCGAGCGCCAGCACGAAGAAGAACAGGCCGAAGTAGATCACGGCGTTGTCGCCCCGACGATCCTGCACCTTGCCGAGGATGAAGCGCATGATGAGCATCGACAGTGCGTAGGCGACGAAGAACAGACTCGCTCCGGTCACCACGTCGCGCTGCTCGGCGTAGGCGTTGAGGTAGGTGATGACGCCCGAGTAGCACAGGCCGATGAGCAGCATGAAGATGCCGATCGGGATGACCGCGGGGTCCATGATCGCGCGCAGCGTCAGCTTCGGGCGGGCGGGGAGCGCTGCCCTCGAGGAGCGTGCGGGATCGCGCAGGAAGAGTCCGAGCACGAGGCTGATCATCGAGCTTCCCAGCGCGACCTGGAACAGCAGCTCGTAGCTGAAGGATCCGACCATGAACAGGGCGAGGGCGGGGCCGACTGCGGCGGCGAGCGTGGACCCGAGCGCGAAGTATCCGGTGCCCTCGGCGCGACGGGATGCCGGGATCGCGGACTGCACGAGTGCCATGACGGCCGTGCTCATGAACGCGTAGGCGAAGCCGTGCACGAGCCGCACGATGATCAGAAGCGGGAGGGATGCCGCGGTCAGGTACAGCCCCGTGATCACGGTGGCCGCGATCAGCCCGAGGATCATGATGCGTCGCCGGCCGAAGCGGTCGACGATGTATCCGGTGAACAGGCGCGCGACGGTCGCGCCGACCACGAAGGCGCTCGAGGCGAAGCCGGCTGCGGCATCGGATGCGGCGAACTGCCGCACCGCGTAGAGGGCCATCGTGGTGATGAGGAAGTACATGACGATGTACTGGAAGACGTTGACCATCCACGAAAGCACGAACGTCGCGCCGATCAGCTTCTGCGGTTTTTCACCGGCGGCCGCACCGTCGATCTTCACGATTTGCGTCATGCAAATGTATCATGCAAATCAGCCGATACGATGGCACTATGACCACCGCACCGCACGAGGCCTTCGTCTACGAGCACATGCTCCTCTCGCGCGGCGCACTGCAGGGAACCCCCGCCCACGGGCGCGACTTCGCCATCGACCGCAGCGCCACGGTTCTGCTGGCCCGGCTCGAGGCATCCGGCCCGATGAGCGTCGGCGAACTCGCCGATGCCTTCGGCCTCGATGTGTCGACCGTGCACCGACAGGTCGCCGCCGCGATGAAGGCGGGGCTCATCGAACGCCTCCCCGATCCCGCCGGCGGCCCCGCGCGCAAGCACCGCCCGACCCCGCTCGGATCCGAGCGGCTCCACGAAGAGTTCACCGGCCGAACCCAGGTCGTCGAACGCGTCACCGCCGAATGGTCAGACGACGACGTCGCGCAGCTGACGATGCTGCTGCGCCGCTTCAACGAAGACGCCGAGGCCGTGCGCGGCCAGCCCTGGCCCCGGCCGGAATAGGCCCCTAGCGTTCGCTCAGGCGACCGCCCTCGACGTGCCAGTGGCGATCCAGGCGCACGGTTTCCAGCATCCGCCGGTCATGCGTGACCAGCAGGAGCGTTCCCTCGTAGCTCTCGAGCGCCTCCTCGAGCTGCTCGATCGCCGCCAGGTCGAGATGGTTCGTCGGTTCGTCGAGCACGAGCAGGTTCGTGCCGCGGGCCTGCAGCAGCGCAAGCCCCGCACGGGTCCGCTCCCCCGGTGACAGCTCCCCGACGGGACGCAGCACATGATCGGCGCGAAGACCGAACTTCGCCAGCAGCGTGCGGACCTCGGCGGATGCCATCTCCGGCACGAGCGCCTCGAAGGCATCCGCGAGCGGCACATCGTCGGCGAGCTGCGAGCGCGCCTGATCGATCTCGCCGATCTGCACACTCGTGCCGAGAGACGCAGAGCCCTCATCGGGAGTCCGCGATCCCAGCAGCGCACGCAGAAGCGTCGACTTTCCGGCGCCGTTGGGTCCTGTGATGCCGATGCGCTCGCCCGCGTTGATCTGCACCGAGACAGGACCGAGCGTGAAGTCCCCCTGATGCAGGACCGCCGAGCTGAGCGTGGAGACGACCGAGCTCGAACGCGGGGCGGAGGCGATGTGGAACTCGAGGCGCCACTCCTTGCGGGGCTCCTCGACCTCTTCGAGCCGCGCGATGCGGCTCTCCATCTGGCGCACCTTCTGCGCCTGCTTCTCGCTCGACTCCATCGAGGCCTTCCGGCGGATCTTGTCGCTGTCGGGCGCCTTCTTCATCGCATTGCGCACGCCCTGGCTCGACCATTCCCGCTGCACGCGGGCGCGTGAGACGAGGTCGGCCTTCTTCTCGGCGTACTCGTCGTACTGTTCGCGCAGGTGCCGTCGCACCGTCGCGCGCTCCTCGAGATAGGCCTCGTAGCCGCCGCCGTAGATGCGGTGCGAGTTCTGGGCGAGGTCGAGCTCGAGCACCCGGGTGACGGCGCACGCAAGGAACTCGCGGTCGTGGCTGACGAGAACCGCTCCCCCGCGCAGACCCCGCACGAATGCTTCCAGACGCTCGAGACCATCGAGATCGAGATCGTTCGTCGGCTCATCCAGCAGCACGATGTCGAACCGTGACAGGAGGAGCGCGGCGAGTCCCACACGGGCGGCCTGCCCGCCGGAGAGCCCCGTCATCATGACCGCGTCCGGCGACTCCCCGAGGTCGAGGCCGAGCTCGGCGAGCACCCCGGGAATGCGCTCCTCGAGATCCGCGGCGCCGCTGGTGAGCCAGCGCTCCAACGCCGTCGAGTAGACATCGGCCGGGTCGGGGCCGTCCGCGGGCGCGGGCTCGGCGAGGGCTGCGGCGGCAGCATCCATCTCCGCCGTCGCCGCGGCGCATCCCGTCCTCCGCCCGATGTACGCGGCGACGGATTCACCGGGCGTGCGATCGTGCTCCTGCGGCAGCCAGCCGACGAAAGCATCGACCGGGGCCAGAGAAACCGTCCCCGCCTGCGGGGCGTCGACGCCGGCGAGCAGACGCAGCAGCGTGCTCTTGCCGGCGCCGTTCGCACCGATCACGCCGATCACATCCCCGGCGGCGACCGTCAGGTCGATGCCGTCGAAGAGCGTGCGATGTCCGTATCCGCCCGCGAGGGACTGGGCGACGAGAGTTGCGGTCACTCCTCGATCTTCGCACCCTTGGGCCGCAGGATCACACCGGTCAGCCCCATGGCAGCGGGCCACGCGACCATCGTCAGGCAGAAGGCGATGGGCCAGGCGATGATGAACTGCTTCGGCCATGCCGCCAGCCACTCCATCGAGAAGCCGCCGCCGAAGATCAGGCCCATGATGCCCGACATCGTCGCCGCCATGATGAAGGTCATGATGACCTGCGAGAGGAAGATTCCGGCCTTGGTGTTCATATGCGTTTCCGTTCCGGACGGACGGCACCGACGAAGGGTACGCGGGCGCCGCCGTCACTCTTTCGAGAGGGGCGCCACGGGTTCGCACGGAGCGTGCAACTGCATCTCGGAGAATCCGAGGGTTGGAATAACCACACCAACCTGAATCTTTCTGGCATCCCGATTTTACCGGATGCCGGGATGCCGCGGACGCGCAGGAGACCACGGACTCACGCCGAACGCAACCCCCGTGCCCGGCATCCGCGCCTTTCGTACGGTGATGGTCCGACGAAAGGAGCACACCATGGCAGAACTCAACGGCAAGAAGGTGGCATTCCTGCTGACCGACGGATTCGAGGACAGCGAGCTGACCGGCCCGTGGGAGGCGGTGACGGATGCCGGCGCCGAGGCGCTGCTCGTGTCGCCGGGCGACGGAACGGTGACGGGCAAGAACGGGCACGAACAGCGGGTCGACACCGCGGTCGCGACGGCGGATGCGGAGGACTTCGATGCTCTGGTGCTGCCCGGCGGTGTCGTGAACGCCGATCATCTGCGGATGGATCAGAGCGCGGTCGCGTTCGCGAAGGCGTTCTTCTCAGCCGGCAAGCCGGTATCGGTCATCTGCCACGGGGCATGGATCCTCACCGAGGCGGACGTCCTCCGGGACCGCACGATCACCAGCTATCCCAGCTTGCGGACCGACCTGCGAAACGCGGGAGCGACCTGGGTGGACCGCGAGGTCGTCGTCGATGATGGGCTGGTCTCCAGCCGCACCCCCGACGACCTTCCCGCCTTCAACGCGAAGACGGTGGAGGAGATCGGTGAGGGCGTGCACGCGGGCCAGCACGCCTGAACGGGCGTCAGTCCCAGTCGAGGTACTCCTCGATGATGACGCCGGTCTCGAAGGGGTGCGTGACGGGGAAGAAGTGGTCGGCGCCCTCGATCGTCTTGATGCTCGAGCGCTCGGGGGCGGTCGCCTGCAGCTTCTCGGCGTTCGTGGCAGGGGTGACCTCATCGGCCGAGCCCTGCACGAACAGGACCGGCACCACCGGAGCCAGGGCGATGTCGACGTCTTCAGCGCCCATCAGCAGCAGCCCGTTGACACGATCGGCGTGCGCGTTGGCGAACACGCGGGCGGTCGTCCCTCCGATGCCGTATCCGCCGATCCAGCTGTCCTCGATGCCGAGGTGCTCGAGAACGGCGGCCGCGTCGGCCGCCCGCTGCTCGTGCGAGATGCCGGCGCCGCCGATGCGGATGACGCGGAAGCCCGCTTCTTCAGCGAGGTAATGGGAGATCACGCCGAGACCGTCGGAGTCGAGCGCGCGCTCGGTCACCAGGGCGAGCGTGACCGGCCCCTCGCCTTCATCCGTGAACGGCACGGTGCGGCCTTCGAGGTCGATGCTGTTGATCTCGGTCACGATGGGATGCCCTCCTGGATGCGACGGGTGGTCGGAACCAGTCTAGAGGGGCTGGGTTAGGCACGCCTGACCCGCACTACGTGCGTCAGACTGGAAGCATGCATGATCTGCGCGTGATGCCGGGGCCGGGCGCTCCGCGCGGGCTGATCATCCCCGCATCCGAGCTCCTCGAGCACTTCTCCCGCGCATCCGGACCGGGCGGCCAGGGTGTGAACACGACCGATTCGCGCGTGCAGCTCTTCTTCGACGTCTCGACCACGACCGCGCTCGACGATGACCAGCGTCGGCGGATCGTCGATCGTCTCGGATCGCGCCTGAACGACGGAGTGCTCATAATCGATGCCTCGGAGCATCGGTCGCAGCGGCAGAACCGGGTCGTCGCACGCGAGCGCCTCGCCGCGGCGCTGCGGGATGCCGTGACCCCGGTCATCGGCCGACGGGCGACGCGTCCGACCCGCGGCTCGCAGCGCCGCCGACTGGAGAGCAAGCAACGCCGGTCGGACACGAAGGCGATGCGCCGCCGCCCTTCCGAGAACGGCTGACCCTCGAGCGCTTCACATGCAATGTGACATGTAAACTTGTGCCCCGTGCAGCACACCCCCGAGCCTGTCGACGACGGCAGCATCATCGACTACGCGGCGATCCCCGGCCCCCGGGCACGTCGCTCGCGCCTGCCAGCGCTCGATGCGCGGGCCTGGACGCTGAAAGTCGCCCTCTCACAACGGCCGTGGAGCTTCATCGCCTCGATCGGGATGGCCGCAGCCTTCGTCTGCAACGGGCTCACCCCGGTCATCGTCGGCAATGCCGTGGATGACGCCATCGCCACCTCCTCGTTCGAGCGCCTCGGGTTCTGGCTGCTCGTCCTCGCCGGGCTGTTCCTCGTCTCGATAGGGGTGAACTGGACCGCGCGCTTCATGCTCATCCGCAGCCAGCAGCTGGTGGCGCACGACCTGCGCACGGCGGTCACCGACCGCATCCAGGATCCGCGCGGCTTCGCCGGTAGCGATCGCACCGCGGGCGGCCTGCTCTCCATCGCCTCCTCCGACACCACCCGGCTCGGCGAGATCGTCATGATGACGGTCATGCCAGTCGCCGAGGCCGCCGCCATCACCTACGGCGCCATCATGATGTACACCGTCAACCCCTGGCTGAGCGTGGCGACCGTCATCGGCGGCCTGCTGCTCGTGGTCATCGCGCTGCGCGTGGGCCGCCCGCTGCAGGCGCGCTCCGTCGTCCGCCAGGCAGCCATCGCCCAGGCCGCCGCGACCGCCGCCGATGTCGTGCAGGGCCTGCGCGTGCTCAAGGGACTCGGAACCATCGTCACGGTGCAGGGCCGCTACCGCGACGTCTCCGATATCGCCTACCGCGAGACGGTGCGCGCGAACGCCGCCGAAGCCCGATTGAACGGCGCGACCGAGGCTGCCGGAGCCCTGTTCGTCTGCGCGCTCGGCATCGGAACGGGCGCTCTGGCCCTCGCCGGGCAGGTCAGCATCGGCGAGCTCATCACGGTCGTGGGGCTGACGCAGTTCCTCATCACACCCATGACGATGTTCGGCCGCAACCTCGCTTCCCGGTGGGCCTCGGCCGAGGCGTCCGGGCGGCGCGTCCGCGATGTGCTCGGAGCGGACTTCGAGCGCGTCGACGAGGCGGATGCCGCGGCGATCGACCGCATCATGCAGGCCCTGCCCGTGGGGGTCACGGTCGTACCGGGGAGCGACCCCGATCTCATCGCGGCGCTCGAATCGCTCCCTCGTTCGCGGGTCATCGTCGCCCCGCACTCCGCCGACCTCTTCGACGGCACCGTGGGCGAGAACATCTTCCCCGACCCGGCGGTCGCCGCCGCGGCTCTCGAGGTGGCATCCGGTACGGACATCCCCGGTGGTGCGGACAAGCGGGTCGGCGAGAACGGGCGGATGCTGTCGGGCGGTCAGCGCCAGCGCGTGGCTCTCGCCCGGGCGATCGCGTTCGATCCGGAACTCCTCGTTCTTCAAGAGCCGACGACCGCGGTCGACTCCGTTACCGAGCAGCGCATCAGTGCACGGGTCGCGGAGCACCGCGCGGGCCGGCGCACCCTCGTTCTGACCGATGCGCCGGCGTGGAACGCCGTGGCCGCCCAGCGCCTCACCCTCGCTCAGCTGCGGGATACCGTGCGCACAGGACTGGCCGGAGAAACCCGATGACCCCGTCGAGACCCGCGACCGGGATGCGCTTCCCCCTGGCCACCGGTGCGCAGGTGCGACGCGAGGTCGGCCGTCAGATCCGCGGGGTGCGCCGGGCTCGCGGGCTGTTCCTCCTCGCGCTCCTGCTGTTGAGCATCGGCGCCTATGCGGGGGTCCTCGTGCCGCAGTTCATGGGGCGGATCGTCGACCTCGTCCAGGGAGACGGGCGATTGTCGCTGTGGTCGATCGGTGCGGGGCTCGTCATCGCCGCGGTGACCGGCGCCGTGCTGAACGCCGCCGGCTTCTATCTCGTGTCGCGGCTCTCGGAGCGGGCCATCGCTAATCTGCGTCAGGAGATGGTGGGCACGGCGCTGGGCCTGCCGACCCATCAGGTCGAGGACGCGGGTTCGGGCGATCTCATCAGCCGTTCCACGGATGATGTCGCCGAGCTCTCCGCTGCCGTCACCGAGACGATCCCGACCCTGTCGACGTCGGTGTTCACCGTCGTCGCGACTGTGATCGCCCTGGCCGCGCTGGACTGGCAGTTCCTCCTCCTGCCGCTCCTCGTCACCCCTGTGTATTTTTTCGCCGCCCGCCAGTACCTCTCGAAGGCGCCCGACCGTTACGCCGCCGCCCGCGCGGCCATGGCCGAGCGCGCCCGCCGCGTCCTCGAGGCGATCCGCGGACGCGCGACCGTGCGCGCCTTCTCGATGGAGCGGCGCATGCACACCGAGATCGGGAACGCCTCCTGGCATGTGGTTCGCACGAGCATCACGGCCCGGATGACGATGCTCGTGCTCAACGCCTGGATGCTCGTCGCCGAACTGCTGCTGCTGGCGCTCGCTCTGCTCGTCGGCTTCCATCTCGTCGCCGCCGACGCTCTCTCGGTCGGCGCAGTCACCGGCGCCGTGCTTATGCTCATCCGCCTGCGCGGCCCCATGAACAGCTTCATGCGCGTGCTCGACGTCGTGCAGTCCGGCTATGCGTCTCTCGCCCGCATCGTCGGCGTCACGATCGATCCGCCCGTGCCGGTTCCCGACAGCGGCGCGGGAGCGCCCGAGGGCCGGGTCGAGCTGCGCGGCGTGAGCTTCAGCTATGGCGAGGGGTGGGCGGTGCGCGATGTGGATCTGCGCATCGATCCGGGCGAGACCGTCGCGATCGTCGGCGCGTCAGGGGCCGGCAAGACGACCGTCGCGGCTCTGCTCGCCGGTCTGCGGATCCCCGTTTCCGGCCAGGTGCTCGTCGACGGCCGTGCGGTGTCGAGCCTGTCGGATCGGGAGCGCATCGCCCGGCTGGCGATGGTGAGCCAGGAGGTGCACGTGTTCTCGGGAACGCTGCGCCAAGACCTCACCCTCGCCCGGCCCGGCGCCGACGACGACGCGCTGATGACCGCGCTGGAGCGCGTGCACGCGCACGACTGGTTCGAGCGGCTCCCGATGGGCCTCGACACGGTCGTGGGCGCCCGCGGCGTGCAACTGGATCCGGTCGCCGCCCAGCAGCTCGCTCTCGCCCGCATCCTTCTGCTCGACCCGGCGGTCGTCATCATGGACGAGGCGACGGCCGAGGCGGGCTCCGCCGGGGCCGAAGCGCTCGAGCTCGCCGCTGATGAGGTCACCCGCGACCGCTCGGCGCTCGTGATCGCGCACCGCCTCGACCAGGCATCGCGCGCCGACCGCATCCTCGTCATGGAGTCCGGCCGTGTCATCGAGGAGGGCGCGCACACCGATCTCCTCGCCGCAGGCGGCGCCTATGCGCACCTGTGGTCGGCGTGGTCGGCCGGCCGCGAGGGCGACGAGGCGCGCTGAGGATGCAGCGCTAGCAGCCCTCGAGCGTGCGGCGCATGAACGACTCCTCGTCCGTGGTGACTCCGAGCTCCCACTCGGCGAGCACGCCCACGAAGCCGGCGACGTATTCGCAGTGCACGGCTTCGGCCGGCGGCATCCACCGGTCCGGCCCTGAATCGCTCTTGGACTGGTTCACCGGGCCCCACACCGCGAGCAGGTTGCCCGGGTCGTTGGCGAAGGCGCGGCGCTCCTCGAGCGTCCAGTATTCGGCTCCGTGCTTCCACGCCCACGACAGCGGGACGACGTGGTCGATCTGCACCTCGACCGATGTGTCGACACCGGAGACGAAGTCGATCGTCTCGCCCGTGTAGGGATCGAGCAGCGTACCGGTGAGCACCTTGCAGCCGTTCGTGTTGTCCTTCACCGTGATGTCGATGAGGTCGCGGCCGAGAATGTCGTTGCGGGTGTCGCAGCCGTTGCGGTCCTGGTCGTACCAGGCGTCGCCGAACGCACTGCGCTCGTACTTCGCCGCTGCGGTGCCCGGCACCGATGGCAGCGCGGCGAGCTGGGCGAGAGCCGTGGCCGCGTCGACCGACGGATCGGCGGATGCTGTCGGCTCGGGCTCCGCGAAGGGCGATTCGTCCGGCTCGGGCGATGCGCTGAGCGTCGCGGTCGGCACCGGTCTCGGCGCCGCCGGCTCATCGCCGGAGGCGGTGAGTCCCTCCCAGGTCGGAACCGCGATGACCGCCACCACGGCGATGATCACGATGAGCGCATTGGCCCACAGCGCACCGGGGAGCTTCTTGCGTCGCGACCGGTAACGGCGCGACCGTGCTGACGATCGATTCATGAAGCACTCTTCCTGCCAGCGCTACAGCGGATACCGGTGTCGGAAGGGGCTGTCGAATTCGCTGTCTCTGTCCCTCTTCAGAGGATACTGCTCCGCGAACACCCGGAAGCCCGCACCGTACTCGTCATCGCGCTGCAGGGCATACGCCTCCTGCCGGGCGGCGTGCTCGATCTCGCCGATGAACAACAGGTACTGCACCTGCGCCCACGTCGCCATTCCTTCGTAGACGAGCAGTCGGCGCTCGGGCGTGTACCGCTGCTCGATCTGCCCGGCGTTCCAGTTCAGGTATTGCCAGATGTGGGTGAGCTCGTGCGCGATCGTCGTCATAGCGGCGAGTCGAGGCGAACCGTTCTCGATGTACAGCGAATACCCGTCCTTCGCCTGCTTCGCGAAGCCGAGCACCCGCGCGTCGACACCGGGAGTCGCATCGAAGCGCTCCCCCGTCTCGCGGGCGATCTGACGGGCGTTGACCATGCGCACCCGCATCGCGACGGAGATCGTGATCCCGAAGACGCTCTCCATGTTGCGCCAGACGCTCTCGAACAATTCCGTGAACTCGTCGCTGGAGCGCAGCACGGTGCGCGAGCACCGCACGCAACGCTCCCGCCCGTCCTTGAGCCGGTCGTATTCGCCGCCCATGAGCTTGATGAAGCAGAAGTCGCAGTAGTTCGCGTTGAGCGGCTCGAAGGCGTGCGGTCGCCGTTCGAAGCGTTCAACGGCGGCGCGCGCCCGGCCCAGCTCGCCGTCGGAGAACCCACCCGCTCGCAGGTAGTCTCGCGTGCCGATGAGGTCGAGGTTCGCCGCGGCGGGGTGTCCGCCGTAGGCGAGGTAATCACTGTTCACGGGGCGCCTCCGGAGGGGTGATCGCGTCTGCTGCTGCCGGGTCCGGCTCGGATGCCACCACCGGCCCGCCGACGACATCGACGGCGCCGAGGACGGGATGCCCGCCGAGTTGCTCGGGTGCCCCGGGCTCGACGGCTGACTCGACCGCAATCGCTGCGGCATCGTCGGATGCTGCCACCGGCGCGGTCCGCCGATGAAACAGCGCGTGCACACGACGCCACGCCCGCCGCCACCAGGACGGGCGTGCAGGCGGAGCGGCCGGCATCCGCGATTCAGCATCCTGTTCGGCCGCCGCGTGGAGTCGTTGCTCCATCTGCTCCGGCGTCTCACCCGGGAAAGCGACCGGCGCCTTCTCGGCGGGCTCTTCTCGTGAAGCATCCGCCGGCGCTGTCACCCACTCGAGATAATCCGAGATGAGCGCGAACAGGCGCCGCCAGTTGCGTTCGACCGCGACGATCAGCCCCATGTCGATGGGGCTGTCCTCGACGACCAGGATCACATCCTCGCCGTGCTCCGTGTGAACCTCGTCCAGCAACGGACCGACGGACTTCTCGGGGTCGTCCGTGAGGGCGACCACATAGGCGTGCGCGTCCGGGAAGATCGTCACGAAGAGCTCGTTCAGCAGCACCGTGAGCGTGCGACGGATCGACGAGGAGATGCCCGGCAGGTGGATCTCGAGGTACTCCTTGTTCCGATGGGTGCGCACCGGAAGCCCCGAGACGCGCACCTCCTTGCCCGCGAGGAGATCCGCTCGCGAGGGCGCCTCGATGTAGCCGTGCGGCTCGACGACGATGTCGGCGAACACCCGGGTCAGGGCGATCTCCCCCATGACCACCTGCGCCCCGGCGCGCTCCGCGATGCGCCGGCCCGCGAGGGAGAACGTGCGCGTGGGACGGTAAACCCGACGATCCCGGATGTGTTCGGCGGCGCGACGCAGCACGACGCCGCTGCGACGCGGATCCGTGCCGATGCTCTGCACCTGGTAGTACTTGCCGGCGTAGGTGATGAACTGCCCCGGCATCACGGTCTGATGCACGAGCCCGTACAGCACCGAGCCCAGATAGTCGCGCCCCTCGGCTTCGTCCTCGACGAAGAAGTAGGCGGCGTGCAGCGCCTGCACGAGGTCGGTCAGGTCCGCGCTCGCCTCCAACCGGTAGGCACGGCACCAGATCTCCTGCCCGTCCGGGCCACGACCGGCCGAGACGATCTCCCGCCGGAGATCGAGCTCCGCGATGTCGGCGTGAACGAACGCCAGTTTCTTGAGGGCGCCGACCGCAGGGACGTCGTCCTCGTCGCTCTCCCCTTCGACGGGCGCGATGATCGGAGGCATCATCCAACCGATCAGCTCGAGCTCGCGGGCGAGTTCGCGCTCCGACAGGGGGAAGCGCAGCAGCGTCAGCACCAGCCGCATCATGACGTTGCGCTCGGTTCGAGCGTGATCCGGCACGATCGACGGCGCGGCCTTCGGGTCAGCGGCGAAGATACTGCTGTTGGCCACCATGTAGTCGCGCAGCAGGTAGTCCTCGCTGATGAGGTTGACGAACCCCTCATCGGTCGAACGCGTCGCGAACAGACGGATCGTCTCGTAGACGTTGCGGATCTCGTCCTCGACGATGAGGAAGCGGTTCTCGATCGCCGCGACATCCCACGGATTCGCGTGCGGCGCGATGGATTCGGCGAGCGCGTGCTGCGACACGTCGAGGTCGGCGAAGTCGCTGATCTGCGAGTAGTACTGACCCGCGATCCACATCATGTCGTTGACGGGGAAGGCTTCTGCGCCGACCCAGTCGACCGACTGCACCTGGTACTTCAGCGCGACGGCACCGATCTCGGTCCCCATGCCGAGGTATCGGGTGACGGTGGGCAGCACGCTGCCATGCATGGGCGGCCCTTCGGCGGCCCACACCATCTCCGTGCTGCGGCCCCGCGGGAGCCCCGCGGCGACGACGTCGGTGAGATCCACCTTGAGCAGGTGCGACAACGCATCGACGAGTCCGTCGTGGTTGCGGTCGAAGGCTGCGTAGACGGGCGGCGCATCGGCTCCGCACCGCGACAGCACGACGCTGAGCCCGACCTGCCCGGTGGCGAGCAGTCGCGACGGCTCGGCGATGACGATGTAGTGCACGTCGGCGAGGAAGTCCTCGTTCGCGGCGATCACGTCGAGATCGTGGATGTCGGCGAATCTCAATACACCGACGTCCAGGTCGCTCTCAGGGGTGCGGGTGAGGCGCCCGACCTGCCAGAGACCGGGAACGCCGGTGATCTCCTCCAGCCCGTTCTCCATCCAGGCGGCCAGGTCATCGGCGATCGCGTCGCGTCCGCAGATGATCAGGCACTTGCGGAACTGCAGCAGGTGATAGTACGCGGGGAAGGCGAGATAGGCGGTTAGGTCGCCGTAGAACGGATTCCCGATGAGTGTGCTGCGTCCGCGCATGAGATCCGCCGCGGCGTCGACGAGGTTCGTATCCAGGGGTGCTCCCGAGGCGCGCATCCGTGCGAAATACTCGCCCACGAGCCGATCGATGTCGTCGCTCGAATGGGTCAGAGCGTCCAGGCGCGCGCCGCTGTTGCCGGCATCCGACGTGGCGAAGTTCATTCCGTCGTCGATCGCGCGCCCGGGGAACGTCTCGGTGAGCACGTCCCGCAGCCGGGCGTATCCGGTCACCCGGCGCGAGTCGTCCCCCTCGCCCACCACATCGCTGAGGTACTCCTCGCGGGTCTGCCCGTCGACGGCGTAGAAGAACTCGCCGATGACGAGAGCGGCGATCACCGGGAACGGAATGGCGGTGAAGCCCGGCCACGTCGGGAACATCACGATGAGAGAGGTGAGCAGCACGGTGACGATCACGGAGGCCCAGAAGAGCACCCGCAGGTAGACCCGCAGCATCGTGTTGTGATCGCGCACGAACCAGGCGCCGCGGTCGACGTCGTAGCGGTAGACCCCCTCGACCAGCGAGCTGCCGAGGAAGTCGTCGCCCTGGAAGAGGCGGGAGAAGATCCGCAGGAGCACGAGTTTGAGCACGGCGAACACCAGCAGCACGGCGACGTTCTCGATCACGTACTGCCAGGTGGTCTCATAGAGCCCGCGCAGGAAGGGGATGACGTCGAAGACCGCTCGCAACACGTCATCGATGCTGGTGTTCAGCGCGTTCAGCGCGATGAGCACCGCGATCGCGTAGACGAGCGCGACGGCAGGCATCGGGAACTGCCGCACCCGCGACCGTCGCGGCATGTTGATCACCCGCACCAGCAGGAGTGCGGCGATCACCGGAGTGAAGGAGACGATCTGTCTCAGAAGGTCGAGCATCACAGCCCCTCCGCTTCCGTCGAGGCCGACTCCGACCGCTCGAACAGACGGATCCGCTCGAGCGAGAGTCGGGCGACGAAGTCATAGGGGGCGCTCACCCGCTCACCGGACTCGTTGAACGCCGCGGTGCCCGTGCCCGTCGGGAAGCGGAAGAACGCGTTCACCTGACGGCGGTCCTCGATGTCCATCCCGGAGAAGCCGCCCGGTATCCGGCGGATGCTCAGCGGCTGCCCGAGAGAAGTGACGATCTTCTTCTCGGCGTCGATCATGGCGACGGCTCGCGAGCGCACCGTGCGATACAGGTCGCGGCGCGTGCGGTTGTGCTGCTGCACCCGCTCCGCGCCGATCAGCACGGCCCTCGCCTGCATATACGTCGCCAGCTGCGACAGATACTGGCCGAAGACATCGGCGCCGTCATTGACTTCGTTCGCGAACGACCTCATACGGGAGTTCACGTCGTTGAGGCGATCGAGCAATCGCCGCCGCATCCATAGCAGCACTCCGAGCCCGGCGCCCGCCACCAGCAGCACGACGCCCCCCACCACGAATGCGCTCCACGACAGCACCGTCGCGCCACGCGCGCCCGCCTGAAGCAGATAGGGCACGAACGAGATCACCCAGACGGCGAGCACGAGCAGTGTCGTCCACGACACCATCTGGATCCGCATGCGCTGCGCGAGCAGACGCCGCATCTCGGCGTTCTCGGCGTCGAGCAGCCCGAGCACCCGGGTGCGGTCGAGGATCTGGGTCGTCGCGGGCACGACGAGATTGCCGACGCGCTTCGACAGCTCGTCCTGGATCTCGTCGCGGTCGATGTCGCTGAGCACATGGTCCTCGCCGATCAGCTGCTTCAACCGACGCCGGGTGTCATAGACCGCTCGCGCGAGCACCCGGCGCGGGCGACGCAGGAACTGTCCGGCATCCACCTGCAGGGTGTCGAAATCGGCCGACCACTGCGCCGACTCGTTCGCCGGCCAGTCGGCGACGAGCCCGTACCCGGAAGTGCGCACGCGCAGTTCGCCCCCGCCGACCTTCTCGAACTGCACCGGCACCTTCTCATCGCGCAGCAGCTCATGCACATCGGTCTCGGGCGGACGGTGCGGCGTATCGATCAGGGAGTCCAGATGCTCGCGCAGCGCTGTCAACTGCCCCATGTGAGCATTGAGCAGATCGCCCAGCGCCTGCTCGCTGAAATCGACGCCGAGCCGGTAGACGCGTTCCGCCTGGAAGGCGCTCGGGGGCAGCACGTTCACCGCGACCGTCAGCACCGCGGTCCAGAACCGCAGTTCGTCCTGGTCGTAGCCGGAGTTCTCGGGGTTGAGCAGGTCGTACACCGCGAACCGGCTCGCCGGCGGATAGTCGTTGCGCTCGACGAAGCGCGATACGTGCTGCTCCGTCTCCGTGCGCCACGCCCGTGCCAGCTGACCGTCATCCGTCTCATCGATGCGCGCACGGGTCGAGATGAACACGATCTCCGACGGGTGCAGCTCCTTCATGTGGTACTTCTCCCGCAGCATCCGATGCGTCGTCTGCTCGTCATCCGAGTAGGCGACCTCGCGGTACTCCACACGCACATCCGACTCGGTCTGGCCGAGAGTGCGCAGCATGTCGTGAATCTCGCCGTCGTCCGAATGACGCTCGACGCGCACCCCTCCCTCACCGCGATGGCTCACGACAGGTTCGAAGTCGCGCGCCGTCATCGCCGGATACCCCAGCAGCTGATGCGCGATGCGCACGAGCGGATGCGGCGAATCGGTGAGATTCAACGGCACCTTCGTGTTATCGACAAAATCGAACGGATTCTCCAGGTCGCGGCGGCCGGGCGCCTCAGCCGAGGCATGATCGACGACGACCGCGCGCCAGGCCGACTTGCCGCGGATCACATCCGGTAGCCCCGGGAGCGCCTCACGCAGAGTCTCCGCGCGCGACGACTCGTTCCAGTCGCAGAAGGCGATCTCGCCCGTCTCGAGAAACGGGTCAAAGAACGTCCGCGAGCGGTCGAAGATCCGGCGCGCCGCGCGGCTGAGGAAGATGACGGTGAACATGCCGGCTCACGCGTCGGCGAGTGACTGGATCAGCTTCTCCACCCGGTTCACCGTCTCCCGCAGGGGAAGCTCGTTGCAGAACTTCCACAGCGGCCCGAGGATCGAATCCGCCTTGCGGGCGAACGTCGAGTCCTTCGCCCGGTAGCCCGGAAGGTGCGTCTCGAACCGATCGAGCTGGCCATCGAGCACCTCCCGCAGCACGGGCAGCGCGTCGGCGGCTCCGACGATCGCCTCCACCTCGCTCTGCAGTCGCGCGAGGAAATCGCCGACCATCGCGTAGACCTGCTCGGAGAAGTAGAGCTCCTTCGGCACCGTCATCGCATAGAAGGCGACGATGTCGAACAGCGTGAACGGGCGCCCCTCGATCCCGGAGTACTCCCGCAGCTCCGGCAGCGCGATCCCCTCGTCCAGCGCACGCCCGAACGCGGAGTCGCCGAAGCGCGAGACCCGCGACTCGTCCATCAGACGTCGGTTCTGCTCCTCGATCGAGGTCGTGATCTCCGTCACCGCGACGGGGTTGATCGTCAGGCCGTCGACCACCTCGTAGAAGTGATCGCACGGCGTGCCGTTGGAGACGATGAAATCCTTGTTGCGAGCATCCGCCGACTTGTACTGGTAGATGCGGTGATCGCCGTGCACCTTCGCCCAGCCGATGCGGTTGTGCACGAGACCCAGCAGCAGCGCGTCGTGCACGGCGCGCATCTGGTCGGCCTGGTTGCCCTCGTCGAGGTCGGGCAGCTGCGAGATCCAGTGCCAGCGCCGGTCGATGTGCGGCGTGATGACCTTCGTCGCCTCCACCGACGGCTCGATCTCGTTCACGAGGCTGTAGTACGAGGAGAAGTACTGCCCGGCCGGTCGCTGCTCGGTCGCATGCGCTCGAGCAGGCGAATACTTCGAGAGGTCACGGGCGCGGATGCCGTACATCGCACTGTAGAAGAGGATCTCCTGACGACTGATCTCCGAATCCTTCTCACCGCCGTAGTTGCCGAGCAGCTCCGAGATCATGCTCTTCCGCTTCGGGTCGAAGTCGCCCTCGAGGTCGGGATTGTAGGCGCACGCCTCGATCGGGTGGCGCTCCTCCCCCAGAGGCTGCTCGAGGAAGGGCGCCGCGAGCCGCTTGGCCTTCTCGATCTCGCCGCGCACGTAGTGGGCGACGTTGTCGGCCTCGAAGTTGTTCGTCGTGATGCGGTACTCCTTCTCGAGCGCCTCGATCACGTCGATGTCGATCTGACTCTCGTAGCGCTGCATGACCTGATCGGTGAAGTAGCCGATCATCGTGACCTGGTAGAGGTCCTGGAAGAAGTTGCCGTCCTTGCCGTCGGCGAGCATGTGGAAATCGCGCACCTTGCCGTAGATCGCCTCGGCGAGCGCGCTGTCCACGCTCATCACGCCGCCCGTGTACGGCATCGCGTCGTAGAGGCTGTCCAGGCATTGTGACGAGGCGAGCACGTACCGGGTGGTCGAGCCCTTCAGGTCGTCGTACTTCGTGCGCTGGATCTCGATGTTCGTCTTCAGGCGCTTGAGGTTGCCGTTGAGCGTCTCGAAGAACGTCTCGAACGATCGCGACATGCCGGTGACGTAGGCGATCGCCTCCTCGAGGACCTTGGCGTACACGGTCTGGTCGCGCAGATCGCCGACCTTGCGGATGTAGTTCTGCAGCTGATCGGCGAGCTCCTGCAGCGCGGCGCCGGGCTTGTTGCGCATGCGCTCCATCATCGTGCGCTTGCGGTTGGCGAGATCCTCGACGGTCTCGACGTCCTCCGTGCCCGGGTCGTCGAAGGCGTTGCGCTCGAAGTTCTCGAAGAACTGCAGGGTGCTCGCCAGCTGCGTCTCGACCTGCTGCTTCTGCGCCTGCAGCTCCTTGAGGGTCTTGTAGAGGAAGTAGCGGGCCGAGACCGGGTGCACGAAGGTGCCCGAGACCTTCTCACGCAGGTAGGTCTCGAGCTGGTGCACATCGCGTTGCTTGGTGACGCCCTGCCGGTCCGACTGGAACAGGCTGTAGCCGATGAGCCCCGCGCGCTCGTCAGTGTCGCGCTCGACGATGTCGTGGTACTTCTTCAGCTCGTAGTAGGCGCCGACATAGTCGTCCGGGTCGGCCGTCTCGCCGAGGGCAGAGACGCGCGCCGAGGCGTTGCGCTTGAGGGTCTCCTGGCTGGGGATCGCTGCGTTCGACAGCACGTGGTTGCGGAGGGCGCTGAGATATTCCTGCCAGCGGTTGCCGACCACGGAGATGCCGTCCTCGTCGTAGGCGAGGCACTGGCTCTGCACGGATCGGGCGAAGGGGTCCTTGTTCGTCGCGCTCTCCTCGATCGCGAGCGTGAACTCGGTGGCGATGTCGAGGTCATGGGCGACGTAACCGAGCTCGCGCTGCTTGGCGAGCGCATCGAGGCGGTCCTTGTACTGGTTGTCGAACTGCAGCCACTGCTCCGACAGCGCGAGATCGGCCCAGCGCAGTCCCACCACGTCGCGCACGTGCGCCCACGGGTAGACCAGGCGCGATGCTCCGGCACCGGCGTAGCGGTTTCGGCCGTCGTTTTTGATGACCTCGCGCAGCACGTTGTCCTCGCGCGAGTTCGACTTCTTCGACATCGGGCCGATCGACTGCGTGTAGATGCAGGTCGCGGCGTGGTCGAGGTAGGTGGCGAACGAATCGAGGCTGCCGCCGCTGGAGTTCTTCGCGTCGAACAGGAAGCAGAAGTCATACGGCATGGCCGTGATCTCCTCGACGCCGTCGGCGCCGACGCGGGGGAACTCGAATGCGAGGTCGCGGTACTGCGGGGGCAGCGTATTGTCGCCCTTCATGAGGAACGCGTCGAGTTCGCGCACGGCGGCGTAGGCGTTGACCTGCAGGTTCTGCTGCTCCTCGGTCGCCTTGATCACCGAGTAGAAGACGTCGGGCTGCACGAAGAATCCGCGCGTGATGGCCTTGGCCTTGGGGTACTTGGTGCGCAGGTAGTTCGCCAGGTACATCGCGACGGAGAGGATGAGGCCCGAGCCCGTGCCTCCGGCGAGGGAGCTGGTGATGATGACGCGCAGCGCCTGCTCCTCCTGGTCCTTGTCGATGCGGAACAGCTGCTCGATGGCCCGGTGCAGGCCATCGAGGTTTCCGCCCTTGAGCGTGGTGTCGAAGGCGAGCCGTGAGATGGCGCGCACCTGCGCCGCCCCCTCGGTCAGCGTCTTGCGGTTGAGCATCTCGTTGACGGGGAACCAGTTGTCGCGCGCATTCGTGTTGATGTTCAGGTACTCGCCGACCGTATTGCGCGTCGATGTCTGCACCGTGTGGATCTCGGGGTTCGACTGGCGGATGCGGCCGAGGTCGTTGATGTCGGTGTCGAAGACGACGAACGCGATGCGCTCGGACTGGCTCGAGCTGCTCTCGCTGACCTTCTCCGCGACGTGCTGGACGATCTTCGAACCAGTGCCGCCGAGGCCGAGGATGAGGGTGGGGGCAATAGGCATGACAGGTGTTCCTCTCGTGCGATTCGCGTTCGCGACGCGATCAGTTGTTGAGATACAGCTCGAAGCGGGTCTGGTTGGGGACGGTTGCGGTGATGCTCGTCGACGCGCTGAGTGTGGGTGCGCGCTTGGTGTCCTCATTGAGGTCGTTGCCGTTGAGGGCGACGTTCTTCTTGTCGGCGATCTGCTTCCAGTTCAGGAGCGTCATCTTTCCGCTGCGGCCGGCCTTGAGCGTCATCTGCCGGAACCCGAAGGTTCCCTGCGGCACATAGTTCAGAGTCGCGCGGTCGGCGAAGAACGGCAGGTACTTGCGCAGCGGCTGCACCTGGAACTTGCCGTTGCCGGTCTCGGCCTTCACGCCGATGCTCATGGGGATGCCGGTGACTGCCGGGCGACGCTTGATCTTCTTTGAGAAGCGCGGCTTGAAGAGGTAGCCGAGGAGGATCACGAGCAGGATGAGCGCGAGCAGCCACTTCCACCCGGTCTCGGCGAACCAGTTCGTGAAGCGGTCCCAGGCGGCGATATCATCGTCGACGGTCAGCGTGCTCTCCAGCGGTGTCGCCTGGTACAACTGCTCGTCGTAGACGAAGCTCGCCTCCAGAGTCACCGGGATCTCACCGGTGTCGGCCGCGTACACGTCGCCATCGGGTGCGCGCGGGGTGAGGAGGACCTCGCCGACGCTGTCACCGAGGGCGACGTCGAAGAAGAGGTTCGACGGGGTCGTCACGGAGAACGCCTCGGGACTGACCGCCGCCCATTCCTCGTCGGTGAAGGATGTCAGGGCTCCTGTCTCGCCGAGGCCGTATTCGACGGCGATCGGCTCGGCCGTCGCCTCCTCGCCGAGCTCGGTGACCGCGACGGCGGTCTCGGCCATGTCGAATCCGGTCGCACGGGCCGGTTGCAGAACCGTGACGTCGATCGTCGCGTGGGCGGTGTTGCCGCCCAGGTACTCCGCGTCGACCTCGAGGCGGACGTCGCCGCGGTCGAGGGAGATGGTCTGCCCGGATTCGACGCTCTCGAGGATCATCTCTTCGCCGCTGAAGGCTCGCGCCGAATAGGTGACGTCGCCGATGAGCGGCGACTCGATGAACGCGCAGTCCGCATCCATGAAGCCGTAGCGCAACGTGTACTCGCCGCCGACGATCTTGTCGGCGTCGACCACGGCGCCGGATTCGTCGCGCAGCTCGATACCGAAGTTCACGGCGGGCTTGTAGAAGTAGGCGATGTCGCTGGCGCCGGTGATGTCGAACTGGGTGGGCCCGCGCTCCACATCCGTGAATCGTGCGAGTACGCCGTTGAGGTCCTTGTCGGGCTTCGCCTCGAGCACCCAGTCATCGGCGGGTTTGGCGTTCTCCGCCCAGCGCACGCTCACCGTCGACTCCGGCGGATAGGTGCGGCTCTCGGAGACGGCATCCCCGATCGATGCCTTCGCGCCCTGTGCGAAGACGAGCACCTCGGCGAGATCGATGTCGGGGTCGATGACGTTCGGCTGGGATGCTGAGGCGATGAGGTTCCGCTCGAAGATGAGGTTCGCGAACCCGGTCATCTCCTCGAGCAGGTCCTGCGAGTCGGGAGCCTTCGAGAAGTGGATGCCGTGACCGGGATCGTCCGCGATGGCCGGAGCATCCTCACCGATCGCCAGGTAGGCGACGCGCAGGCGCTGATCGGCGTCGGCGGCGGTCGGGTAGGAACGGATCTGCTTCTCGGCCCCTCCAGCCGGAGTGTCTTCGAACTCTCCGTCGGTGATGATGACGAGCCATTTGTTCATGGATTGACTCGCGGCGAGGTCCTGCTGCGCCTTGGCGACGCTGGAGAACGGTGTGTCGACGCCCTGCATGGGCATGTCGTGGATCTGCTTGGCCCGGGCGCTGGTGGACTCGGCTCCGGTCACGGTAACCGCCACGGATCCGCTTCTCCCCTGGGAGAAATCGCTCATCCGGTAGACGTTGAGCACGTCGTCAGGGGCGAGCATCGCGGCGAAGACCTCCAGCGCGTACTTCGCCTTCGACCAGCGGTCGAGTGTGACTTCGGTCTTGAGATCGCGGAACATCGATCCGGAGTCGTCGATCACCAGATTGATCTCGCGTCCGGCCGGGGCATCGGCGCTCACGACCGCAGCGCATCGCGCGCTCCCATCGCCCGCAGCCGTCACGGCGGCCGTCGGGATCTCCGCTGCGGGAGCGGCGGATGCCGGCGCCGCTGTGATGAACGCACCGAAAAGCAGCGCGACGATCATCGCCCCCGTAGTCTTTCGCGGCGCGCGACGGCGCACCGATCCTTCTCCGTGCCCCACCGCACGTCCCCCTTCACAACACAAAACGTTCGCATTGCTGGGGTGCGCAGCGCGTTACCGTGCTGGTCGTCCCGAAGCGTGCTCCGCTGGATGTACCGCCAAGATAGAGCACCGGTCGAGCGCCTGACAAGGATTATTCACGCGACTGCACTTATTCGTTATGAAGCGGTCATATGTGCTTCACCGCGACCCCGGACTCAGCACCTTCGTCGATCAGAGCACCGAAGGGGCTTGCCACCATTCGCCGAGCCGCTGCGCGAGCCATGCAGGTCGCTGCAGCGGGATGCCGTGGCCGCATCCGTCGACGATCTCCATCTCGCTGCGCGGATGCCGTTCGGCGAGTATCGCGGCGGACGATCGCATCATCCTCCGTTCGTCCGACCCTGCGAGGACGAGAGACCGGCCGGGGAAAGCCGCCCAGCCGTCGGGAACCGTGAAGCGAATGTTCTCGCCGACCGCCGCGACGAGGTCGGCGGTGCTTATCGTCGCCGAGGTGCGCAGGTATTCGTCCATGAGCACGTCCGGAATGAACAGCTCCTGCGCCTGGGCACGGGCGAAGCGCTGATTCCTCGCGAGCGGTGCCGCCATCGCGAGCATCGCGAGTGTCGTTCGCGGCATCCGCATGGGGATCGCCTGCGCGCTGATGACGACCGCATCGCTCACGAGGTCGGGGCGCTCGGAGGCGAGCAGCACCGCCAGCTGCGCTCCGAGCGAGAAGCCGACCACGGACACCGGAGCGTCCGTGTGCTCGTCGAGCACCGCGACGATCGATGCGAGCGCATCCTCGTGCGAGACGTAGGGCGCTGCGGCACTGCGGTCGTGCCCCGGCAGGTCCGGGACGATCATCCGCCTGCCCGCGGGCAGATGATCGATGAGCGGATGCCACATCCACCCGCCGACGCCTCCGCCATGCAGCAGAAGGATTGTCGCCTGCCCGTCTCCGCGCGTCTCGACGTGGATCGACTGCGCAGTACGGGGCATGCGTTCAGCCTATTGGCCGCCGTCGACGATGCTTCCGCCGGACTGCACGGACCCATCCCGGGTCAGGCCACCGTACGAACGCCGTTCCATGCCGTTCCGGCGAACGATGAAGAGCATCGTCACGGCGAATCCGGTGATGAACACGATGTTTCCGACGATGATCAGGACGAGCACTGCGGTGTCACTCATGCGTTCCTCCCTTTCGGGCAGGGTACTCCGACTCGACGGCGGAGATGAAGGCCTTCGCCGCGGGCGTCGGGTTGAACCCGCTCCAAGCGAGGTGCTCGATGCGGCTCGGCGCACCGACGACGGTGAGACAGCGCACGTCCGGAGCATCCGCGACCACCGCCCGGGGCAGGAACGCGATCGCGAGCCCCGTGCGCACGAGCCCGAGCATCAGCGCGATGTCCATCGCCTCGAATGCGACGTCCCGATCGATGCCGGCGGCGGTGAACGCGGCATCCGACTGCGCTCGCCCCGGCGTTCCTGCCGGGAAGTCGACGTATGGCTCCGATTCGAGATCGGCGAGCCGCACACGTCGACGGTCGGCGAGCGGATGCCGGGACGAGACCACGGCGACGAGATCCTCCCTCGCGAGCTCTCGCGACTCGATCCCCGCGTGCGCGACATCGCCGGCGAGGCCGAGCACCGCGGCATCCATGCGGCCCGCGGCGATCGCCTCGAGGAACTCATCGCTGCCGCCGCTGCGCAGCGCGATCCGCACGGCAGGATGCTGCCGCCGGAATCCGCTGAGCAATGCGGGCAGGTCGATCGCCGTCACCGTCGGGATCACCCCGATGGTGAGCGTGCCGCGGATCTCGCCCGTCGTCGCCACCGCATCGGATGCCGCGCGCTCGGCCGCGGCGACGCTCGTCCGCGCGGCGTCGAGGAACGCCTCCCCGGCAGGGGTGACCTCGACGCGACGGCTCGTGCGCGCGAAGAGCTCGACGCCCAGCTCCTGCTCGAGCGCCTTGATCTGATGGCTGAGCGCAGACTGGACGACGTGGCATCGGGCGGCGGCGCGGGTGAAATTGCGCTCCTCGGCGACGGCGATCGCGTAACGCATCTGCTGGAGTTCCACTCATTAATCATTGCAGTTCATAGTTTGGATGAGAACAATGCGTTGGACTGATCCTGCCGCGCGATCGAGCATGAAGACATGAGATTCGACTCCCGCGTCGGCTGGACCCTCCTGACCGCCCTCGCCCCCGCAGTCTGGGGTACGACCTACATCGTCACGACGCATCTGCTGCCCGAGGGGCATCCGCTCTTCGCAGCGCTCATGCGTACTCTTCCCGCCGGGATCATCGCGCTGCTCATCGCCCGCCGGCTCCCCCGCGGCTCGTGGTGGTGGAAGAGCCTCGTGCTCGGCACGCTGAACATGGGCGCGTTCTTCCCGCTGCTCTTCATCGCCGCGCAGCATCTGCCGGGTGGTGTGGCGGCGACGCTGGGCGCCTTCCAGCCGATCGCCGTCGCGTTCCTCGCCGTCGCGCTGCTGCACGAGCGTCTCTCCGGTTGGCGGGTCGTGTGGGGTGCGGTCGGCGTGACCGGTGTCGCGCTCGTCGTGCTCGGACCGGATGCCGCGCTCGATCCGACCGGGATCGCCGCCGGCCTCCTCGGCGCCGCGTCGATGGGCACCGGCGTGGTCCTGACGAAGAAGTGGGGGCGCCCCGCAGGCGTCTCAGCGGTCGGGCTCGCCGGCTGGCAGCTGACCGCCGCAGGTCTCGTGCTCATCGTCCCCACCGCGCTCATCGACGGCATCCCAGCCGGCATCGATGCTCCGGTGATCGCGGGCTACGCCTGGCTGGGACTCATCGGCGCCCTCATGACCTACACGATCTGGTTCGCGGGGATCCGACATCTGCCGGTGACGGCCACGGCACTGCTCGGCCTGCTCTCGCCCCTCGTCGCGGCGGTGCTGGGCGCGGTGATCGCCGGCGAGGCGCTCACCGCGGTGCAACTGTTCGGCTTCGCCGTCTCGCTCGTCGCGATGGTCGCGGGCCAGCTGACGCCGAGGCGGATGCCGGTGCTCGACGCGCATCGATCACGGTGACGGCGGTGATTCCTGCGATCATCAGTGCTCCCCCGAGCACGCCACGATCGTCTACGAGCACATCCGCGCGGCGACCGTCATGCCGGTGCACGGCGCGGAGTGAGCCGGGGTCAGTCGGCGACCGCGGCGACCGCGGCGACCGCCTCGATCTCGACGAGCTGGTCGTTGTAGCCGAGGACCGTCACCCCCAGGAGCGTGCTCGGAACATCATGCGCCCCGAACGCCTCACGGACGACTTCCCACGCAGCGACCAGGTCGGCCTGCGATGACGAGGCCACGAGCACACGCGTGCTGATCACATCGGTCAGCGTCGCGCCCGCAGCGGCCAGGGCATCCGTCATCGTGCTCACACAGGCCGCGGCCTGAGCCGCGTAATCGCCGGGCGCGATGGTCTCCCCGCCCTCATCCAAAGGGCACGACCCGGCGAGGAATATCAGTCGAGCGTCCTTCGGCGCGGTCGCCGCATAGGCGTACTCGGCAACGTCAGAAAGCTTCGCGGAACGGATCAGGTGAACAGCACTCGCCATACAGCGACTCTAGCGGCGGCGTCACCCCCCTTCACTTCTGAACCCGTCCGGGCTTGACTGGGCGCACGAGCCACTCGGAGACCGTCGAGCTTCGTGCATCACGGCTCCGATCCACAGGAGAAGGAGGACGAGATGGAGAAGAAGACCCCGAACGCCACGGGATCCACCACGCAGGCGGGCATCCCCGCCGTCAGCGATCGAAACTCGCTCACCGTCGGCAACGACGGGCCGATCGTGCTGCACGATCATCACCTGATCGAGACGATGCAGCATTTCAACAGGATGAACGTGCCCGAGCGACGTCCGCACGCGAAGGGCGCGGGCGCCTTCGGCACGTTCGAAGTCACCGAGGACGTCTCGCGCTATTCCAAGGCCGACTTCCTGCAGCCGGGGAAGAAGACCGAGATGCTCGCCCGCTTCTCGACCGTGGCAGGCGAGCTCGGATCGCCAGACACATGGCGCGATGTGCGGGGCTTCGCGCTGAAGTTCTACACCGAAGAGGGCAATTTCGACATGGTGGGCAACAACACCCCGGTCTTCTTCGTACGGGATCCGATGAAATTCGCGCATTTCATCCGCTCTCAGAAGCGCCTTCCCAACAATGGCCTGCGCGACGCCACGATGCAGTGGGACTTCTGGACGAACAACCCGGAATCCGCGCATCAGGTCACCTATCTCATGGGCGAGCGGGGACTTCCGAAGACCTGGCGGAACATGAACGGCTATAGCTCGCACACGTACTCACTGGTCAACGCCTCGGGAGAGCGGTTCTGGGTGAAGTGGCATTTCCTGACGAACCAGGGCATGGAGCAGCTGTCGAACGAGGAGGCCGAACGGCTGGCCGGAGCCAATGCCGACTTCCACCGCCAGGACCTCTACGAGGCGATCGAGCAAGGCCGGCATCCGTCATGGGACGTGTATTTCCAGATCATGCCGTACGCCGAGGCCAAGGAGTATCGGTTCAATCCGTTCGATCTGACCAAGGTGTGGTCGAAGAAGAACTACCCGCGAATCAAGGTCGGCACGATGACGCTGAATCGCAATCCGGAGAACTTCTTCGCCCAGATCGAACAGGCGAGCTTCTCACCGGCGAACATGGTCCCCGGCACCGGGAACTCACCGGACAAGATGCTGCTCGGCCGGACCTTCTCCTACCAGGATGCCCAGCGATATCGAGTGGGCACCAACTTCCAGCAGCTTCCCGTCAACCGCCCCGTCAACGATGTGCACACCTACAATTTCGAGGGCAGCATGTGGTACCAGCACACCGGTGCGCGCTCGGTGTACGCCCCGAACTCCTTCGGCGACTCGTGGTCAGACGAGGAGGGCCCGGTCGAGAACGGATGGGAGGCCGATGGCGAGCTGACACGGCACGCATACGACCTGCGCGCGGACGACGACGACTTCGGCCAAGCCGGAACCCTGGTGCGCGAGGTGTTCGATGACGCCCAGCGCGACGAATTCGTGAAGACCGTGGCCGGCGCATTGGACGGGGTCATCGAACCGGTGCTGTCCAACGCCTTCGTTTATTGGAAGAACGTCGATCCGGTTATCGGGCAGCGCATCGAGGATGCTGTGAGAGCCGGTGCCGAAGGTGCGGCCGTACCCGGCATGGGGGTCGACGCGGACGACTGATCGCGGTGGGCGGGACCGGAACCACTCCGAGCAGACTCAGAGAACCTTCTTGACCACGCTCGATTTGAGTTGCATCCGCCCGAAGCCGGGAACGTTCGCATCGATGTCGTGGTCACCGACGCCGTCGGTGATCAGCCGGATCCCCTTGACCTTCGTGCCGACCTTGACCGTGCCGCCGCCGGCGCCCTTGACCTTCAGGTCCTTGGCGACGGTGACGGTGTCGCCATCGGCGAGCGGGTTGCCGACGGCATCCGTGATCACGGCATCCATCGACGACTCCTCGACGGAGTCGGCAGCATCCGGCGACCACTCGTGACCGCACATCGGACATACCAGCAGCCCGCGGTCCTCGTAGGTGTACGCCTCCGAGCACGCCGGGCAGGCAGGCAGAACATCAGACATGGAAATGCAACTCCACCGGGTCTCATCGATTGCGGAACATCAGAACGCTACTTCATCAGGAATCAATACGCCCAAACCCCGGCTGGCAGCAGAGCGCGAAGCCACACGGCCTCACGCCCGAAAGGTTCACACAGAATCTCAACCGGTCGCGGCACGCCCGTGACGCCAGTACCCCACGAAGTCCACGTTGCGCTTGGGCACGTCGCGCTCCTGGACGAGGTGTCGACGCGCCCCGGTCGCCAGTGCGGATTCTCCGATGACGTGTGCATGCACCTCACCATCGGGCAGAGCCGCAGCCGCGAGCGCACGCAGTGCGAGCTCACCGGGCCGGGCAGCAGTCTGTGACGACTCGTCGCGATGGATCCAGGTGATCTCCATCCCGGCCGGAGCCGAGAGCTCTTGGCGATCACCCGCAGTGGGAATCTCGATGATCGCGACGCCTCGCGCATCGCGCGGAAGCGAGCGGCAGATGCCGGCGACCGCCGGCATCGCCGTCTCGTCGCCGATCAGCAGGGTCCAGTCATGCGGGTGGTCAGGTGTGAAGGCCAGGCCCTGGTCGAGGAACCCCACCCGGTCGCCGGAACGGGCTTCGAGGGCGAATCGGGCAGCCGGCCCGATGCTCCCGTCCTGCTCGCCGTGGATGACGAAGTCGATGTCCACCTCGCCCGCTTCAGGTCGCGCATCGCGCACCGTGTACGCACGCACCCACGGTCGCCGCGTCTTCGGCGTCGCGAGGTACTGCAGATACCAGCCGAGCTCCGTGGTGCTGGTGGGAAGCTCCAGCACATCCTGACCCTCACGAGTGAAGAAGAGCCGGCACCAGTGGTCGTATCCTCGCACATCGAGGTCCTCGAGACCGGCGAGCGTCACCCTCACGATGCTCGGGCTGATGCGTTCCGTCCGGACGACGTGCGTCATCATGAACTGGCGATCTGATGGCGTATTCTTCTTCCTACCCATGCAGGTAAGGCTACCCTCATGACGCGCTCGGGGAGCACTGCATCCGCTGTTGCATTGGCGCAGCTTCATCTCCGCATCCGATTTCCCTCAACGTCAAGATGCATGTTGATGGCGTCGGGCGTGAGGAAGGAACTGGTGACAACTGATCGTTAGTGCCGGGAGGCGCTGGCGGGGAGGATGTCATCATGCCCGG
>NZ_CANROA010000003.1 GCF_947632095.1 uncultured Microbacterium sp.
CGTGCCAGCTGCGCAGGATGCCGTTCACATAGCGCACGGTGCGGCAGTTCTCAGCGTGCAGCAGCGCTTCCTCCACCATATCAGCGCCGAAATGCCATTCCTCCTGCCAGCGGGCGATGGCGGACCGCCGTCGCGCGGTGAAGGCCGCGCGGGCCGAGCACGCGCGGGTCGCGGCGGAACGCACGGCGTCACGCGCTTCGAGCACCGATACCGCGCGCTCGCGGCGCGCCCTCAAACAGGCCGAGAGCGATGTGCGTGCGGCCGCGGCGGATGTGCGGGCCCGTCGCCTGGCGGTGACGGCAGCGCGGGAGGAGATTCCTGCCGCGGCCCAGAAGGATCGCTATCCCCTGACGCGTCTCATGCGCGCGCACGACGCCGTGCTCTCGCAGTGGATGGTCTATGAGACCGACCCAGCGATGCAGATCGCCTACCCGGCGATGAGCGACGGCAAGAACACCGATACGGCGGCGTTCTTCGCGGCGATGCGCGAGGCGCGCGATCGTCGTCCGGCCGGGGACGCGGCGGAAGCCGTGATCGATGTCTCCGCGTTCGGGGCGTATCGGGATGCGGTGCTCGGACTGGAGCGGGCGTTCGCCGTGGCCGAGCACTCCGCGCACGAACTGGCAGCCGGACGCGACCCCCATGCGACACCCCTCTGGCAGGACACGGCGCAGCAGGTCTTCTCCGCGTCCGTGCAGGCGCTCGATAAAGCGGCCGGTGCCGCAGCATCCGCCCTCGCCTCGTGGAACGCGCGACGCGGTGACAAGAACGACGACCAGGATCGGCGCTGAACCGGCCGGTATCCGCGTGGCCGGTCAGCCGTCGAGACGGATCTCGGCGATCACCTCGGCGTACTCGGTCTCGCCGACGGGCGTGAAGCCCACACGGTGGAAGAAGGCCTCGGGGCCGCCGTCACCGGCCTCGTAGATCACGTTGACGTGATTCATACCGCGCTTTCGCGCCTCATCGAGGAGCGCCTCGACGGCGAAGCGTCCGACGCCGCGGCCCTGATCGTCGGCGTCGACGTTGATGCGCCACAGCACCGACTGGAAGTGCTCCTCGGGCGCCTCGGGGTCGAAGCTCGCGCTCACGAATCCGACCACCTCATTGCGATCGAGCACGACGCGCTGCCACGACGTCTGAGGGTTGACCACGGTCGCTGCGATCCCGTAGGAGACCGGAGCGAGGTACTGCTCCTGCCCGGGCTTGAGCGACAGGTTGTTCACGGCGACGATCGTCGCGGCGGAGAGTTCGACCACACGCAGTTCCGACATGCCCCCAGGGTAACCTCTCGCGCGCTTCCGTGGTCGGAAAGATGTCGGAGAACGTCATCGGGGGCACTCAGGTATCTTGGTATCGAGACAAATTTGACTCGTGAACGGAGAATCCCGCGGTGACCGACGACGCAATCATCTACACCTACACGGACGAGGCGCCGGCACTCGCCACCGCTTCGCTCCTGCCGATCGTCCAGGCAATCGCCGGTACGGCAGGAATCGACATCGAGACCCGCGACATCTCGCTGGCCGGTCGCATCCTCGCCGCCTTCCCGCAGCGCCTGAGCGCCGAGCAGGGGGTTTCCGACGCCCTCGCCGAGCTGGGCGGTCTGGCCACGCTTCCCGAGGCCAACATCATCAAGCTGCCGAACATCTCGGCATCCATCCCGCAGCTCAAGGGCGCCATCGCCGAGCTCCAGGCGCAGGGCTACGACGTCCCCGACTTCCCCGACGAGCCCACCACGCTCGACGAGAAGGATGTGCGCGCCCGCTACGACCGCATCAAGGGCTCGGCCGTGAACCCGGTGCTGCGCGAGGGCAACAGCGACCGCCGCGCACCCCTGGCCGTGAAGAACTACGCCAAGAAGCACCCGCACCGCAACAAGCCCTTCGCCGAGGGCTCGAAGACGCGCGTCGCCACGATGGGCCACGACGACTTCAAGTCCAACGAGAAGAGCTGGGTCTCGCCCGGCGACGACGTGCTGACGATCCAGCACGTGGCCGCCGACGGCACGGTCACCGCGCTCAAGGAGAACCTTGCGGTCCTGCCCGGTGAGATCGTCGACGCGACGTTCCTGTCGGCATCCGCCCTCGACGCCTTCCTCGCCGAGACGATCGCCGCGGCGCAGTCCGAGGACGTGCTCTACTCGGTGCACCTCAAGGCGACCATGATGAAGGTCTCCGACCCGATCATCTTCGGCCACGTCGTGAAGGCCTTCTTCGCCGATGTGTTCGCCGAGCACGGTGCGGCGCTCGCCGCGGCCGGCCTCACCGCGAACGACGGCCTCGGCTCGATCCTCGCGGGTCTCGCCGACCTCGAGGGCGGCGAGAAGATCGCCGAGGCGTTCTTCCGTGCGATCCAGAACGGGCCGCGCCTGTCCTACGTCAACAGCGACAAGGGCATCACCAACCTGCACGTTCCCAGCGACGTCATCGTCGATGCGTCGATGCCGGCTCTCGTGCGCAACGGTGGCAAGCTCTGGGGCGCCGACGGCGGCGAGGACGACACGATCGCCGTCATCCCCGACTCCTCCTACGCGGGCGTCTACCAGGCCACGGTCGAGGACGTCATCGCGAACGGCCCGCTCGACCCCGCCACGATCGGCACCGTCCCGAACGTGGGCCTCATGGCTCAGGCCGCCGAGGAGTACGGCAGCCACGACAAGACGTTCGAGATCGCCGCGGCCGGCACCGTCCAGGTCGTCAACGCCGCCGGTGAGGTCGTCCTCTCGCACGACGTGCAGGCCGGAGACATCTGGCGCGGAACGCAGACCAAGGACGTCGCGATCCGCGACTGGGTGAAGCTCGCCGTCACGCGTGCCCGCGCCAGCGCCACCCCGGCCGTGTTCTGGCTCAACGAGGCCCGGTCGCACGACGCTGCGCTCATCGCCAAGGTGAACGAGTACCTGAAGGACCACGACACCGAGGGCCTGACGATCGAGATCCTCACGCCGGAAGATGCCACGCGCTTCTCGCTCGAGCGTCTGCGCCGCGGTGAAGACACCATCTCGGTCACCGGCAACGTGCTGCGCGACTATCTCACCGACCTGTTCCCGATCCTCGAGGTCGGCACGTCGGCGAAGATGCTCTCGATCGTCCCGCTGCTCGCCGGCGGAGGCCTGTTCGAGACGGGTGCCGGCGGATCGGCCCCGAAGCACGTGCAGCAGCTCGTCGAGGAGAACTACCTGCGCTGGGACTCGCTGGGCGAGTTCTTCGCCCTCGCCGCGTCGCTGGAACACTTCGCCGACCGCACGGGCAACGAGAAGGCGCGCGTCCTCGCTGAGACGCTGGATGCCGCGACGGGAACCTTCCTCGAGGAGGACCGCTCGCCGGGTCGCAAGCTCGGCACGATCGACAACCGCGGCAGCCACTTCTACCTGGGTCTGTACTGGGCGCAGGAACTGGCGAAGCAGACGAAGGACGCCGAGCTCGCGGCCGCCTTCGCCCCGATCTCCGCGGACCTCACGGCCAACGAGGAGAAGATCGTCTCCGAGCTCAACGGCGCACAGGGTGCGGCCGTCGAGATCGGCGGCTATTACCGCCCCGATGCGGCCAAGGTCGCAGCCATCATGCGCCCCTCGCAGACGTTGAACGGCATCATCGACGCCTTGTAAGCGCCCGAATCGGAGAGGGGGCGGATGCTGCGGCATCCGCCCCCTCTCTCGTGCGCCGACGGCGTCGCACTGCGCCGGAAACGGCGAATCGGCGTCCTCCCCTGAGGGAGAACGCCGATTCGGTGGTGGGGCGGGTGTTACCAGTGAACCGAGATCTCGGTTCCGACGGCGCTCCACCAGTAGACGTACTCGGCCTGCCACTCGGGCATGTTGACGCAGCCGTGGCTCATCTGATGGCCGAAGTTGTTGTGCCAGTAGGCGCCGTGGAAAGCGATGTCCGGGGCGAACCAGGTGTTCCACTTGACGTCCTCGGTGCGGTAATCCGCACCGATCATGTCCTGGATCGAGGTGTAGGCGAAGACCGTGAAGTTTCCGGTCGGCGTCGGTGTCGCCGGCAGGCCCGTGGAGACGAGCCAGGATTCGACGACCTTCTCGTTCTCGAAGAGGGTCACGGTCTGCGTCGACAGGTTCAGGTCGATGCGACGGAACAGCTCGGTGGTCTCGAATGCGGTCTCGGAGACGTCGAGGGCGTAGACGGCGTTGCCGGTCTCGAGCTGTTCGGCGAAAGCGGCCGCCGCGCCGGAGACATCGCCGAGCTCTCGGCCGGTGGCTCCCTCGGTGAGGGTGCGCAGATTCTCGCCGGCGGAGTTCGTGACGATCTCGGCGTCGACGGCGGCCCGGTTGATCTTCTCGGGCAGCGTGTCGACCACAGCCTGGATGGCGTCCTGATCGGCGGAGATCGTGATCTCGCCCTCATCGTCGACGATATCGATCCAGGTGGCGGCGACGGCCGCGCTGATCGGGACGGTGCGCTCCTCGCCGACGTAGAAGCCGATGGAGGCGAGCATGCCGTTGAGCTGCTCGGCGGCCGCGGTCGCCTCGTCGTTGCTGATGGCAGCGGGAGCTTCGGTGGCTTCGCCGGAGAAGCTCAGGGATGCTTCGCCATCCGCGACGGTCGAGGCCAGCGCGGTCGTCAGTGCGTCGATGTCGATGCCGGTACCGGCCTCGGCGGCGGTGGTGACATAGGTGCCGCTCGCCTCGTCGAAGACGACGGTCGCGTCGACGGCGTCTTCGAAGGCGGTCGGCAGGAGGCCGCGGAGCGCGTCGTTGGCGACCGTGTGGTCGAGGCTGATCTCGCCGGCGATCGGCTCGGGGCTCCAGTCGCCGATCTTCCACATGGGGTGGGCGCTGAAAGCATGGTCGGCGAGCGCGCGCGCATCGATGGATGCGCCGAGATCGGCGCCCGTGACGACCTGGTCGCCGCCGGCGCCGGTGAGCATGATCTCGGTGCCGGCGACGCGTGAGGCGACGACGTCGGCCGCGGCGGCGGGGGTGAGGCCGCCGACCGGGATGCCGGCGATGGTGGTCCCCGGGGCGATCAGCGTGACTGAGGCGACACCGGCCGCGACGGCGACGGCTGCGACGCCGAGGCCGATCCACAGGCCCGTGCGGCGCTTCTTCGGAGCCGGCTCGCGCGGTGCCCACTGCACCGGACGGTCCTCGTCATTCAGCGCCAGCGTCTCATTCGGCACAGGTGCCTCGGAACCGGAGGAAGCCGGTGCGTCGATGAGGTCAGTCACGAATTCACCCCCCGTGATTTCAATGCGACATGGTCCCTAATATCATACCGGCCGGCGGGTAACGGGGAGGCAACGGTTGGTCTGTGGATAAAAGCAGTGGGCCCCGGGCGCATCGCCCGGGGCCCACTCGAGGAGCGGCTATCAGCTGCAGAGCTCCTGCAGGGCCGTGGCCGACTCGGTCAGCTCGGTGGTGATGCCGGTCATGTCGGAGGCGGCGCTGAGGTCCTGGTCGACGACGACCTTCTGCAGGACATCGCTGAGAGCGACGAAGTTCTCGTGGACCGCGCTCGTGGCGGCCTTGACCTCGGGGTTCGAGACGTTCCCGACGGTCTCGCCGAGCGCGTCGACGAAGACGGCGAAGGAGTCGACGGTGCCCTGCGGGTCTTCCGCGGCAGTGGTCATGTCGAGGCTCGCGAGTTCCGAGCTGGCTTCCTGAAGCTCGGGGAGCACGATGCCGCAGGCATCGGCGACCGACTGGTTCGTGTCGACCTCGTCGGTCGAGCCCTTGAGGTCGTCCGTGGCCCCGTCGGTGGCCGGGCTGGAACAGCCCGCGAGTCCGAGGACGGCGATGGATGCGATGGCGAATGCTGCAATGCGACGGTTCATGTGATTTCCCCCTGTTGTGCGCACCGCGTGATGGCGCGGTTCCGGTCGGCGACAAGTCAAGCACATCACGAGCCGACGGCGTCATGGTCGTGCGGTAACCTCCTCTCACGGGCGCATGCGCCCGTGAGACGAAGCCTGAACGGGGGAGACATAAACCCTGCGGGCAGTTGCTAAATCTTCTTTCGTAAGGTCTACTAACAAACATGCCCGAAACAGGTGGGACACCTCAGAGCGAGCCGGTCGACTACACCGGCGGCGGTCAGCACGCCTTCGGGCCCGACCGCCACCTGCGATCGCGCACCAAGGTTCTCCCGGAGCAGGCACGCGCGCACAACCGCGCACTCGTGCTGCAGACCCTGTATCACGCAGGCTCCATGAGCCGGGCGGACCTCTCCCGGGAAACAGGGCTGACCCGAGTGACCATCTCGGATCTCGTCGCCGAGTTCATCGCCGACGGCATCATCGTCGAACTCGGCGTGCGAGAGACCTCGGGCCCCGGGAAACCGCCGATCCTCATCGACATCGATCGGCTGGGCCACCAGATCATCGGACTCGACCTCTCCGGCACCGATGTGTTCCGCGGCGCCGTGCTCAGTCTCGACGGAGATGTGATCGAAGCCCGCGAGATCGCCCGGCCGGAACGCGCCGACGGCACCGCCGTCTACGCGGCGGTCGTGCAGCTGAGCAGGGAGCTCATCGCGGCATCCACCACGACGCTCCTCGGCGTCGGCGTCGGAACGCCCGGCGTCGTGCGGCCCGACGGCATGGTGCTCAACGCGCCCAACCTCGGATGGGTGGACTTCCCCCTCGAATCACGACTCCACGACGACCTCGCGCTGCCCGTGCTCGTCCGCAACGACGCCAACGCCGCGGTGCTCGCCGAATACACCTTCGGGCGCGCCCGCGCGGACTTCATGCTCATCAAGATCGGCATCGGCGTCGGAGCGGGCCTCCTCTCCGACGCGCAGCCGATGCTCGGCGGCCGCTTCGCCGCCGGCGAGATCGGGCACGTCGCCGTCGGCACCGATGGCGGCCCCCGCTGCATCTGCGGGAACGAGGGGTGCCTGGAGGCCTGGCTGAGCGCCGCCCGACTGCGCGACGAGATCGGTGCTCGCCCCGACGACCGTGACGAGATCCTGCGCGACGCCGGCGCACGGATGGCGATCGCGATCGCGCCCATCATCGGCGCCCTCGACCTGTCGGAGATCGTGCTCTCCGGACCCGTCGACCTGCTGGAGGGCCCCTTCCTCGACGCCGCAGCGACGACGCTGCGCGAACGGACGAGCGGCGGCGCATTCGACGACGTCGTGATCCGCCTCACCGCGCAGGAGGACATCGTGCTGCGCGGCACCGCGGTCATGGTCCTCTCCGGCCAGCTGGGAGTCTCATAGTGGCATCCGCTCTTCCCGGCCGCGACAGCGGCCGACGTCTTCGCGTGGGTCTGGACATCGGCGGCACCAAGGTCGACGCCGTCGTCCTCGGCGACGATGACGAGATCATCGGTCGCGTGCGTCGCCCCTCCGCCTACGGCGACGACGGCGTCATCTCCGATGTGGTTGGCAGCGTCGATCAGCTGATGCGCGAGATCGGCCGGAGCGCGGCGGACGTCGCGAGCGTCGGCGTCGGAATCCCCGGACTCGTCGACACCGATAACGGCCGGGTGCTCCACGCCGTCAACCTCGGCGTCGAATCCCTCGATCTCTCCGCACGCACCGAGGGTGCTCTGGGCGCGCCCGTCATCGTCGAGAATGACGTCAAGGCCGCCACGCGTGGCGCGGCGGCGCTCAGCGGCATCGCCGAAGACGGCTCCATGGCGTACCTGAATCTCGGTACGGGAGTCGCCGCCGGCATCATCATCGGCGGCGAGATCTGGCGCGGCTCCGGCGGAATCGCCGGTGAAGTCGGCCACATCGCCGTCGACCCGCGCGGTCGGGTATGCGGATGCGGGCAGAGAGGATGCATCGAAACGTTCTGCGGGGGCGGGGCGCTCGCCCGCGCTTGGGCGCGGCCCGGCGAATACCCCGTGCTCGATATCCTCGACGCCGCCGACCACGGCGATGACGACGCGCTGATGCTCCGAGCAGGGCTGTTCCACGGCGCTGCCGCGGCCGTGCGCGTGCTCGTTCTCAGCGCCGATGTCGCCACGGTCGTCCTCGGCGGCGGACTCGCCTCTCTCGGCGACCGCCTCCTCGACGGCATCCGGGCCGCACTGCGCGCCGACGCCGCGAACTCACCGTTCCTGAGGTCACTGCACCTCGATGAGAGAATCGAACTGCTCCCGACCGGTTCACCCGCGGCCGCTCTCGGCGCCGCACTGGTCGGAGCGATCCCCCGGAAGAAGGAGAACGCCGTCCATGGCTGAAGTCGTCATCGTCGAGAGCCCCGCCGCCGCCGGCGCACTGGTCGCAGACCAGATCGCCCGCCTCATCGCAGGGCGCCCGGATGCTGTCCTGGGCCTCGCCACCGGCTCGACCCCGCTGCCGCTCTACCAGGCGCTGCAGACGCGTCTCGCCGACGTCGACGTCTCGCAGGTGCGCGGCTTCGCGCTCGACGAGTACGTCGGCATCGACATCGAGCACCCGGAGAGCTACCGCTCGGTCATCACCCGCGAGGTCGTCGAGCCGCTGGGCCTGGACCCCGAGCGCATTCGCGTCCCCAACGGATCCCTTGACGGGATCGAGCACGCCGGAGCCGACTACGAAGCGGCGATCGATGCCGCCGGCGGCATCGACCTGCAGATCCTCGGCATCGGAACCGACGGCCACATCGGCTTCAACGAGCAGGGCTCGTCGTTCGCCTCGCGCACGCGCATCAAGACGCTCACCGAGCAGACCCGCGCCGACAACGCGCGCTTCTTCGACTCGATCGATGATGTCCCCATGCACTGCATCACCCAGGGCCTCGGCACGATCCTGCGCGCCCGTCACCTCGTGCTGCTCGCCTTCGGCGAGGGCAAGGCTCAGGCCGTCGCGGAGGCCGTCGAAGGACCCGTCAGCGCGTTCTGCCCCGGTTCGGCCATCCAGCTGCACGAGCACGTGACCGTCGTCGTCGACGAGGCCGCGGCATCCCGCCTGAAGCTCGCGGACTACTACCGCCACAGCTATGCGAACAAGCCGGCCTGGCAGGGGCTCTGACCCCCACGGCATGATGGCATCGGCCCCGGAAGCGCTCTCGCATCCGGGGCCGATGCCGTTCAGGACTGGATCGTCACATGCGGCCAGGCGATCGGGAGCAGATGCTCGAGGCTGAGAGGGGCCAGCTCGAGTGTGCCCAGATCGGACGGCTCGATCCAGCGCAGCTCGGCGAGCTCCGCCTGCGCGGATACCGAATCCGCGGCGATCGTGAGCGCGAAGGCATCGGCGATGACACGGTGGCCGGGCTCGTTCGCCGCCGCGGAGATGAAGCGGCCGAGCGGCTCCAGCTGCGTCTCGTCGACGTGGAGGCCGAGCTCCTCGTCCAGCTCGCGGACGAGCGTCTGCGCGGGGTTCTCGCCCGGTTCGGGCTTGCCACCGGGCTGCATGAACGCCGTCGTGCCCTGCTTGCGGACCACGAGGATCCGGCCGGCGGAGTCATCGATGATGGCGGCGCTCACACGGATGTCAGGCACGCGTGAGCACCGTGGTCATCGCAGTGCCCGACGCCCGGCGATGAGACCGGCGGCCACCGCCACGACGGCGAAGCCAAGGCCGATCCACGCCTGCTCCATCGACCACCAGGCCAGGGTGACGCCCGCGTAGATCAGCAGTTCGACGGCTGCGCGCACGAACGGGTGCACGCGCAGCACCGGACGCGGCGAGAGGAAGAGGGCCCAGACGAGCAGCACCAGCAGCGGAGCGCCGATACCGAGGACGAGGTTCCAGGGAAGAGCCCACAGGGCAAAGCCCCACAGCGCCAGCGAGGCGATCGCGGCGATCAGAACGACGACACGGATGATGTCGAGCGGAGTGATGGTGGGACGGATGACGCCCGGTGTGGCGTCGGGTGCTTCGGACATGCCCCCAGTCTATTCTGCTGGGGCGGGTCGATCAGAGAGCCAACGAGTCCGCCAGCTGCCACAGGGTGGTTGCTGCCACAGGCGCGTCTGGGTGGTCGGAGTAGTGGAACGAGACTGTTGTGCTCGAAGAGAGAATCTGGAACAGAGAAGGTCGAAGGTCCAGGACGCCACTTCCGTTGTCATCGAGTGTGATGTCATCCGCGCCACCAGACTTGCCGTCGATCAGCGCATGAACCTTTTGTCCGGGCACTCCGCTCACGGCGACCTTGACGTGCGTCACCGTGCCGCTGAACGAAACCGTGACTTCTCCGGTTGTTAAGGCGTCATCGAGCGTTGGTGCTTCGGGGTCTGTAGCCTCATCATCATCGCCACCGGGTGCCGGAGTCTGCTCTTCGTCCTGCCCGCCGTCGCCGCTCGTATCGTCGTCGCCGTCTTCGTCGCCGGGAATGGGATCAGTCGGATCGGGTTCGGGCTCGGGACCCGGCTCGGGATCGGGGGCCGGCTCGGGATCGGCCTCGCCGCCGCCCGGGTTCTCGTCACCCGGGTCCTCGTCGTCGACGGGCGGAGGCGTGGGAGCAGGGCTGGGCGCGGGAGCCGGCGCGGACGGTTGCGGTGCGACCGGGAGCTCGGGAAGCGTCTCACGGTCGCTGTCGGCCGGGGGAGGGGGGAACGTCTGCTCGGGGGAATCCGGTGCGTCGGGGATGTTCGGCTCATCCTCCGGCATCTCAATCACGAGCGACTGGTCGGTTTGGATATCGGGATCGGGGACCACCTCGCTGGAGATCTCCGAGTCGCTCGCCTGGGCCGCGGATGACATCGATGACAGCGGGCTGGCCTCGGTGAATCCGGGCAGGACCACGGCCGCGGCGACGACACCGGCGACGACCAGCGCCGCGGAGCCAACACCGACGAGCGCCCCGATACCGCCCAGCGAACCACCGGAAGCGCCTCCGCCGGACGAACCTGCGGCACCTCCGGCACCGTTCCCCTCGGCGAATATCGCGATTCCCGCGGCACCTCCGGCCTCTCCGGCGACGACGGGACCCGCCACGACGGAGGACGGCATGGCCGCGAGCGCGACGATCGGCGCTCCGCCGCCCTGCAGGCTCGCGGTGTAGGCCGCAGCCCCCGAGACGCCGAGGACGAGGGGGAGCAGGACGAGAGCGAGGCGACTGGAGACGTCTTTCGCCTCGGCGGCGACGATCATGCACCGTGCACAGCTCTCGAGGTGCTCGTCGACGCGCTTGCCGTCGCGGGTGCTGAGGTTTCCGCGCGCGTGAGCCCCGAGGTGCTCGATGGTCCACTGGCACTCGGATCCTTCACCGGCGTTGCGCAGGTGCGCCTGGATCCAGTTCTCGCGCAGCCCTTCGCGGGCGCGGAAGGCGAGCTGCGAGACCGCGCCGGCCTTCATGCCGAGCAGCGGTGCGACCTCGGCGGGCTTCATCTGCTCGATCTCGGTGTACCAGAGCACTTCCTGCCAGCGGGTCGGCAGGCTGCGGAAGGCCTGCGCGGAGAGACCGCGGTCGAGGGCCTCCGTGGTGGCCTGATCGGTGGTTTCGGGGTCGGGAACGGTCTCGAGCTCGTCGATCGCGGTCTCGCGCCGTGCGCGCCCCCACGCGGCGGCGGTGTTGCGGATGCTGGTGAACAGGTAGGCGCGGAAGGAGCCGTTCGGGCCGCCACCCTTGAGCACCGCCTGGTAGATGCGGGTGTATGCCTCTTGGACGAGGTCATCGGCATCGATGCTCGACGTCACCGACCGTGCGACGACGATTCCCGAGGGGTAGTGGCGTCGCCACAGCTCGCCGAAAGCCGCCGTGTCTCCCGAGCGGGAGCGCAGGATCAGGTCGGCGTCAGATGTCGGTTCTGTACTGGTGAGTTCGTCGTTTTGCACTGGTGCCCGTCGATCGTGGGAGGCCGGGTGTGCTCCCACAGGAAGAGTTGCGCGCGGTGTCGGTCGTCATGCGCCCGAGCCATTCTCCCCCGAATCTTCCGTTGAGACCACCCCGACCGAGAGCCTGTGGACAACGGGGAAGAATTTTTCGGGTTTCGCGTAATGAATCGCGGTCATGGCCGTCTCATCAGTCAGAGACAACCACAAGAGCTCCACCGGGGGGAGGAGCTCGGGGCCGGCGAGAGCAGTGAATCATCGGCCGGGTGGGTCAGAAGCCTCGGGGGAGGAGTTGCTGATCCACCCGTTCTCATGCCGGAGGAGAGAAAGGGGCCGTTGCTGTGGGGAGCAACGGCCACCCTTCCTCCTCGCGCCGGTGGCTCAGTCCAGGCCGGAACCGGTCTGCACATGCGCCACGGTGAAATCGGCGCTGAGGATCACGGCATCCCCGAGGTATCCCTCGGCGAGGCGTCCGAGCCGGTCTCCCACGCCGATCGCACGCGCCGGCGTCTCGGTGAGGGCGCGCACCGCCTCGATGAGCGGGACGCCCGCGGCGACCGCGCGCTGAAGGGCGACGTCCTGCGTGAGAGTGGAACCGGCGATCGATCCCGTTTCATCCGTGCGGGCGATGCCATCGGTGACCGTGACCTTGACGGCGCCGAGGTCGTACTTGCCGTCTGCGCTGCCGGCGGCTGCCATCGCATCCGTCACCAGTGCGACGCGACCGGGAGCCGAATCGAAGAGCAGCTTGATGACGTACGGGTCCAGGTGCACGTTGTCGGCGATGCCCTCGAGGACCACCCGGTGATCGGCCGCAGCCGTGAGCACAGGGCCGGGGGCGCGGTGGTGGATGCCGGGCATGGCGTTGAACGCGTGCGTGAGGATGGTCGCACCGGCTTCGAACGCCTCCCGTGCCTGCGCGGCATCCGCGCTGGTGTGACCGACCGCGGCGGCGGCGCCGGCGGCGACGATCCGACGGATCGCCTCGAGCCCTCCGGGGAGCTCGGGGGCGAGGGTCACCTGACGGACCGTCCCGCGGCCGGCGTCGAGCAGCCGCTGCACGTCTTCGGCGACGGGGTGGCGCAGCAGGGTCGGTTCGTGGGCGCCCTTGCGCTCCGGTTCGAGGAACGGCCCTTCCAGATGAGAGCCGAGGATGTCGGCATCCGTCTGCATGAGGTCGGCGATCTCCGCGACGCGGCGCGCCAGGTCATCGACCGGCGCGGTCACCAGCGACAGCACGGAACGCGTCGTGCCGTGGGAACGGTGCATCGCACGGGCGGTGCGGATGGCATCCGTGCCGTCGTCGAATGCGGCACCGGCGCCGCCGTGCGCGTGGATGTCCACGAAGCCCGGAGTCAGAATCGCGCCGTCGCCAGCCAGCGCGGTCGCGTCGATCACCGTGTCGGCGTCGCTCCAGCTCGCACCGGTGCCGGTCGCGACGACGACGCCGTCGGCGAAGCGCACCCACGCATCGGGCGTCTCGACGCCATCCGTGATGAGTCGGGCGGAGTGGATCAGGGTCGTCGTCATCAGTTGCTCCAGTCGATCTCGGCGGGACGGTGCCCACCCCATCCTGCGGCATCCCAGACGGATGCCACGGCGCGCACGCGCGCGCGGAAGGACTCCCAGTCGCGGGATTCCTTCTGCGACCAGCCGATCTCCGCGATCGCCGCGGCCCGCGGGAACAGCAGCTGGTCGATGTCATCCGGCGTCTCGAGCGTCTCCGCCCACAGCGGGCCCTCCACGCCGAGCACGGCTGCTTCGGGCAGGCCGTCGACGATCGTGGTCGGCTCCCATCCGTATGCGGTCTCGAGGTCGATGAGGGCGGCCCAGTCGAGCCCGAGCGGGAAGTCCGCGTCGTACTTCTGGTCGAGGTATGCGGCATCCGACGGCGACATGACCACCGATCCGCCGCGCTCGGCGAACGCGCGCGTGATCCCGGCGACGCGCTCATCAGGGGACAGGCTGCTCCAGTACTGACCGATCGTGCCAGGCGCCACCGGGGCGGAACCCGCCTCGTGCCAGCCGACCGGCGTCTTGCCGAGGTCGGTGACGAGCGTCGTCACCCGGGCGATGAACGCATCGAAGTCGGCCTGCTCGGTGCCGTGCGCCTCGTCGCCGCCGATGTGCAGCAGGGGACCGGGCGTGAGGGCGGCGACCTCGCCGAGCACATCACGCAGGAACTCCCAGGTGGCCTCGTCGTGGATCTTGACCGACGAGTGACCCACGCCCCAGCCCGTGTACGGTTCGCCGGCGACCGGCAGTGCCTGATCGAGCTCGGCGGCCTGCGCGAGCAGCGCCTCGTTCATGACCGGCGCTTCCACGATCTCGGGGTAGGCGAGGCCGATCGCGTGCGTGTGGCCGGGCAGGTCGATCTCGGGGACGATCACGATGTGACGGGATGCTGCGTAGTCGACGATCTCTCGGAAGTCGTCCTGCGTGTAGAAGCCGCCGTCGCGGCCGGAGGCCGCGGTCGCGGAGGCGCGCTCGGTCAGCAGGGGGCGGCTGAGGATCTCGAGGCGCCAGCCCTGGTCGTCGGTGAGGTGCAGGTGCACGTGGTTGATCTTCATCGAGGCGGCGCGGTCGATGAACGCCTTGATCGTGTCGACGCCGAAGAACGTGCGCGCGACATCGAGCATGAGGCCGCGGTACGCGAAGCGCGGGGCATCCGCGATCGAGACGTGCGGCAGCGACCAGTCCTCGCCATCGCCGCTCAGCAGCTGACGCAGCGTCTGGACGCCATGGAAGACGCCCGCCGCGGATCCCGAGATGCGCACCCGATCATCGACGACGAGGTCATAGGCCTCACCCTCGGCGCCGGTGATCACCAGTTCGATATCGCCCGCGCTCGCCGCATCGATGACGACCTCGAGGATCAGTCCGGTGCGCGCGGCGATCGCCTCGCGGAGGACGGATGCCGTGGCATCCGATGCGTCGCCCGCAAGGATTCGGGATGCCGAAGTCAGGGCGAGGGTGCCCGGGAACTCCGTGACGGACGCGGGAAGCGGAACAACAGGAAAGACCATGAACAAAATGTATCGCGCGCAACGCCGCCGCGGCAGGGCGACGAGATTCGGCGCCGCACGAATTCCGCTATGCTCGACCTGTCGCGACTGGCGTCTGGGTGGGTCACCACCGGGGAGCGACCGTTACGGAATTCGACCGCGCGCCTGGGCCGATGACATCCCCCGATGCATTTCATTCCGCAACGAAAGAGGACGACATGACCGATCCGTACTTCACCGCCCCGCTCTCCGAGGTCGACCCCGAGATCGCCGAGGTCCTCGACCGCGAGCTGAACCGTCAGCGCACGTTCCTCGAGATGATCGCCTCCGAGAACTTCGTTCCCGTCTCCGTGCTGCAGTCGCAGGGCTCCGTGCTCACGAACAAGTACGCCGAGGGCTACCCGGGCCGCCGCTACTACGGCGGCTGCGAAGAGGTCGACGTCGCCGAGTCCCTCGCCATCGAGCGGGTCAAGAGCCTGTTCGGCGCCGGCTTCGCCAACGTGCAGCCCCACTCCGGAGCATCCGCCAACGCCGCCGTCCTGCACGCCATCGCGCGCCCCGGCGACACGCTCCTCGGCCTCTCGCTCGACCACGGCGGCCACCTCACCCACGGAATGAAGATCAACTTCTCCGGCCGTCTCTACGACATCGTCGCCTATGGCGTCGACCCCGAGACCTCGCTCGTCGACATGGACGAGGTCCGTCGCCTCGCCCTCGAGCACAAGCCGAAGGTCATCATCGCCGGCTGGTCGGCGTACCCGCGTCAGCTCGACTTCGCGAAGTTCCGCGAGATCGCCGACGAGGTCGGCGCCCTCCTCTGGGTCGACATGGCGCACTTCGCGGGCCTCGTCGCCGCGGGCCTGCACCCGAACCCCGTGCCGCATGCGCACGTCGTCTCCTCGACCGTGCACAAGACCATCGGCGGCCCCCGCTCGGGCTTCATCCTCTCCAACGACGCCGACATCGCGAAGAAGATCAACTCGGCCGTCTTCCCGGGCCAGCAGGGCGGGCCCCTCATGCACGTGATCGCCGCGAAGGCGACCGCGTTCAAGATCGCCGCAACGCCCGAGTTCGCGGAGCGGCAGGAGCGCGTTCTGCGCGGCGCCTCGATCCTCGCCGACCGCCTCACCCAGCAGGACGTCGCGGACGCCGGCATCACGGTGCGCTCGGGCGGCACCGACGTCCACCTCGTACTCGTCGACCTCCGTAACGCCGAGATCGACGGCAAGCAGGCAGAAGACCTGCTGCACGACATCCACATCACCGTCAACCGCAACGCGGTCCCCAACGACCCGCGTCCGCCGATGGTGACCTCGGGCCTGCGCATCGGCACCCCGGCGCTCGCCACCCGCGGATTCGGCGATGCCGAGTTCACCGAGGTCGCCGATGTCATCGCCCTGGCGCTGCAGCCCGGTGCCGACGTCGAGGCGCTGCGCGCCCGTGTCGACGCGCTCGCCGCAGCGTTCCCGCTGTACCCCGAGCTGCAGCAGTAAGCACCGGCATCCGCCATTCGGCACTTCGAGACGGGAGTTCCCGCTCGAGACAGGACGGCCTCGTCCCGCCTCGTCCGGAACTCCCGTCCCACCGACGAACAGGAACATGACATGACCGCGAAGGTCCTCGACGGCAAGGCCGCTTCGGCGGCGATCAAGGACGAGCTCGCCGAGCGCGTCGCAGCGCTCAAGGCGAAGGGCATCACGCCCGGCATCGCCACGGTGCTCGTCGGCGCCGACCCGGCATCCCAGCTGTACGTCGGCATGAAGCACCGGCAGTCCGAGGCGATCGGCATGAACTCGATCCAGCGCGAGCTGCCCGCCGATGCCACGCAGGAGGAGGTCGAGGCGCTGATCGACGAGCTCAACGCGGATGACACCTGCCACGGCTACATCGTGCAGCTGCCGCTGCCGAAGCACATCGACACCGATCGCATCCTCGAGCGCATCGATCCGGCGAAGGATGCCGATGGCCTGCACCCGACGAACCTCGGCCGTCTCGTGCTGAACGTGAACAGCCCGATCGAGACTCCGCTGCCGTGCACGCCGCGCGGCGTCATCGAACTGCTCGTGCGCAACGGCTACGACCTGAACGGCAAGCACGTCGTCGTCGTCGGCCGCGGCGTGACGATCGGACGCCCGATGGGTCTGCTGCTGACCCGTCGCGATGTGAACGCGACCGTCACCCAGGTGCACACCGGCACTCCCGAGATGGGCCCCTACCTGCGCCAGGCCGACGTCATCGTCGCCGGCGCCGGTGTGAAGCATCTCATCCGCGCGGAAGACGTGAAGCCCGGCGCAGCCGTGCTCGACGTCGGCGTCACGCGCGAGACCGACCCCGAGACCGGTAAGAGCAAGGTCTACGGAGACGTGCACCCCGAGGTTGCCGAGGTCGCGGGCTTCGTGTCGCCGAACCCGGGCGGCGTCGGCCCCATGACCGTCGCGCTTCTCATGACGAACGTCGTCGAGACCGCGGAGCGTCTCGTCCGCTGACGACGCTGTCACGACGAAGCCCCCGCGCATCTGCACGGGGGCTTCGTCGTTCATCCGGCGGTATCAGCCGCCCAGCTGACTCTCGACGCCGATGATGCGCGCGTGCTCGTCGAAGCGGAACGTGGCCGTGCCCGAGGCATCCGACACCATCGCCGCGCTGAAGGCCTCATCGACCCACTGCAGATTCCACCCGGCCAGGCGGGCCGCATCCCACAGCGCCGAGCGGGCATCCGTCAGCGTGAGCGCCGGCAGCAGACGCGGGGTCGCGATGACGGCATCCGCCACCGTCGTCGGGGGGATCGGAGCGTCAAGAAGGAAGACAGCACGGGTGCCGCCGCCGACCGGAGCCGAGAAATGGGGGGAGCGGCCGGTGATCTCCGTCGCGATCGTGCCGATCTGCTCGGCCGTGCGCAGGATCCAGGCGTCGAGCTTCTCGCCGTCGGCGGGAGCGTCCTCGGGGAACGCGAGCTCGGGCTGCGCCAGATCGGTCAGCTCGTACTGCGTTCCGTAATCGCGCAGCTGCCCGGCGACACCCGACGGGTCGCCCTGCGGGTGCGCCCACGCCCACAGCATCGAACGCGGTCCCGGTGCGATCGTCGCGATGAGGGTCGGCTTCGTCACCACCTGGTGCGAGGAATCGTCGGATGCCGTGAACGTCAGTGTGCCCGCGCCCAGATCGGCATCCCAGCGGTGATCGCCCAGCGCGTTGACGGCCGTGGCCAGCGCGTCCTGACGATAAGCGGCGAAGAGGGAGGCGCGCTCGGCGAGCGGCTGAAGAGCGGCGAAGGTCATGCCTCCAGTCTGGCCGGAGAACCTATGATCGCGCCACTTGCGGCTAGGGTGAGGCCGAAACGACCACCGGACAAAGGAGTTCACCGTGTCGCAGACACAGGAATCACGCCGTCCCCGCGGCTTGATGCGCCCCATCAACCGCTTCCTCGAGCGGTGGATCCCCTCGGCGCTGACCTTCGCGATCGTCTTGACGCTGATCGTCGCAGTGCTCGCGATGACTCTCACGCGCACGAGTCCGGTCGATGTCGTCCTGGGATGGGGCGATGGTCTTGCGGGCCTGCTCGCCTTCATGACCCAGATGTGCCTGATTCTGCTGCTGGGGTACATGCTCGCGAACACGCGGCCCGTGCAGAAACTGCTCCGGCGCCTGGCCCGCGTCCCGCGCACCGCGGGCTTCGCCTACGTCTTCGTCTTCGTGATCGCGGCGGTCGCGAGCCTCATCACATGGGGACTCGGTCTGATCGTGGGGACCCTCCTCGCGCGCGAGATCGCGGTCGAGGCGCGCAAGAGGGGCCTGAAAGTGCATTTCCCCCTGCTCGTCGCCTCGGGGTACTCCGGTTTCGTCGTCTGGCACATGGGGTATTCGGGATCGGGTCCGCTGACAGCCGCGACGCCGGATTCCTTCCTCGCCCCGAGCCTCGGCGGTGAAGTCCTCCCCATCTCGGAGACGACGTTCTCGACGTGGAACATGCTCGCTGCGCTCGCGGTCATCGTGGTCGTCGCGGTGCTGATGTTCCTCGTGCGCCCCAAGCAGAACGACCCGGTCTACGAACTGCCCGATCGCGTCGGATCGGAGGAGGTCGACGAGTACGACGACGAGGTCGTCACCCCGGCCGATCGCATCGACGCCTCCCGCATCCTGACACTCATCGTGGGCATCGGGCTGGCGATCTACCTGGTCGTCCACTTCGTACGCGGCGGCACGCTGACGCTCGACATCGTGAACTGGTCGTTCCTCGCCCTCATCCTCCTGCTGGTGCGCAACCCGTTCGAGCTGATCCACCTCACCAAGAAAGCCGCATCGAACGTCGGAGAGATCCTGCTGCAGTTCCCGTTGTACGCCGGAATCCTCGGCATCATGAGCAGCTCCGGCCTGATCCAGCTGTTCTCGGACGCATTCGTCTCGATCGCGACGCCGATGACGTTCGGGGTGCTCGCTCTGCTCTCGGCGGGCATCGTCAACTTCTTCGTCCCGTCGGGCGGCGGGCAGTTCGCTGTTCAGGGGCCGATCATGCTCGACGCGGCGAACCAGCTCGGCGTCGACCCGTCGATCGCGGTTATGGCCGTCGCGTACGGCGATCAGTGGACGAACATGATCCAGCCGTTCTGGGCGCTGCCAGTGCTCGCGATCGCCGGGCTGAAGATGCGTGACATCCTGGGATACACCTTCATCACGATGCTCGGATCGGGCGTCGTGATGGCCGCGGCACTGTTCATCGTGAGCCTGTGACTGCAGCGGTGCCGGCCCGGTGACGGGCCGACACCGTCAGTACCCCGCGCGGCCCGGATCCTCGGCCTCGGGAATCCACTCCGCGGCCAGACGCTCCGTGGAGCGGGCGAGGAGCGATACGTCGGCGGCGACCAGCACGAAGTGCGCACCGGCCTCGAGGTAGCGTCGTGCGGTCGCGGGGGAGAACGCGTTCACACCCACCGGCTTCCCGGCGGCGCGCACCGCCGCGATCGTCCGCTCGACCGCGGCGATGACATCCGAATGCTCCTGCTGGCCCAGCAGGCCCAGGGATGCCGCGAGATCGCTCGGCCCGATGAAAACAGCGTCCACGCCGTCGACCTCGGCGATCCGCTGGGCGTTGCGCACCCCGGCATCCGATTCGATCTGCACGGTGAGGGACGTGATCTCATGTGCACGCCGCAGATAGCCGTCGATGCGGTTGAACTGCGCCGCGCGCGCCAGTGCGCTGCCGACGCCGCGCACTCCGAGCGGGGGATATCGGGTGGCGGCGACCGCCCGGGCCGCCTCCTCGGCCGTGTTCACCATGGGCACGAGGATGTTCTGCGCCCCCACGTCGAGGAACTGCTTGATCAGCACCGTGTCGTTGGCCGGCACCCGCAGCACGGGCGTGATCGGGTACGGGGCGGCGGCCTGCAGCAGGGCGAGCGCCGACTCCGGAGTCACCGGGCTGTGCTCCCCATCGATGAGTGCCCAATCCAGTCCGGAACCCGCCACGATCTCCGCGACGAGCGGACTGCCGGAGCAGATCCATGCGCCGACGAGAGGCCGACCCGCTTCGCGCAGACGCTCCCGGAACGACGGTGCCGGCTCTAGACGAAACGACACGTGATCACCCCCATCTCGCGGTAGTCGCACCGCACCTCGTCACCCTTGTGCACCCACATCGGTCGCGTGAAGGAACCCGCGAGGATGATCTCCCCGGCCTCCAGCCGCGCCCCGTGCTGATGGAATTTGTTCGCGAGCCATGCCACACCGGTCGCCGGATGCCCGAGCACCCCGGCCGCGACACCGGTCTCCTTGATCTCGCCGTTGCGTGAGAGCACCCCGGGCACCCAGCGCAGATCGATCTCATCCGGGCGCATCCGCACATCGCCGAGAACCATCGCACCGTACGCTGCGTTGTCGCTGATGGTGTCGACGATCGTGCGTCCCTCCAACTCGATGTGCGAGTTCAGGACTTCCAGGGCCGGAACGGCGTAGTCGATCGCCGCCAGAGCATCATCGAGCGTGCAATCCGGGCCCTCCAGCGGCGCCCTCAGGACGAAGGCGAGCTCCACCTCGATGCGCACATTGGAGAAGTCGTCGAACGGGATCTCGGCGCCCGATGCATAGACGGTGTCATCGAACATGACCCCGTAGTCCGGCTCGCTGATTCCGGTCGCCTGCTGCATCGCCTTCGACGTCAGCCCGATCTTGCGGCCCACCAGGGTGCGCCCCGCAGCGAGGTTCTTATCGCGCCATATGGCCTGGATCGCATACGAGTCCTCGATCGTGGCATCCGGGAAACGAGCCGTGATCCGCGGGATCACCCCGTGTGCTCGGTCGGCCTCGGCGAGCTCGGAAGCGATCCGCTCGCGCTGCTCGGCGGTGAGCGTCACAGCTGATGCCCGAGTTTGTACTCGCCCTGCTTGTACTCCGGTATCGACTCCTCGCCCTCGTCGCGGCGCGTGTAGGAGAAGCCGTCCGCGCCGATCGTGACGGCCATCTCGCTGTCATCGGTGCGGGCGATGACGGGCTGCGGGTTTCCGTCGAGATCGAGCACGAGCGAGGCATCCGTGTACCAGGAGGGGACCACGGGGTTGCCCCACCAGTCGCGGCGCTGATTGTCGTGCACATCCCACGTGACGACGGGGTTATCGGGGTCGCCGGTGTAGTAGTCCTGGGTGTACACCTCGACGCGGTGCCCGTCGGGGTCGCGCAGATACAGGTAGAAGGCGTTCGAGACGCCGTGGCGGCCGGGGCCGCGCTCGATGGCATCCGACCGGCGCAGTGCGCCGAGCTTGTCGCAGATCGCGAGGATGTTGTGCTTCTCGTGCGTCGCGAAGCACACATGATGCATGCGCGGGCCGTCGCCGCCCGTCATGGCTGTGTCGTGCACGGTGGGCTTGCGGCGCATCCACGCGGCGTACACCGTGCCCTCCTCATCCTGGATGTCCTCCGTGACGCGGAAGCCGAGATCCTGCATGTGCTTCACGGCACGCGGAACATCGGGAGTCACCTGGTTGAAGTGATCGAGGCGCACGAGCTCGCCCGGAATGTGCAGGTCGTACCGCCAGGACATCCGCTCGACGTGCTCGGCCTGGTAGAAGAACTCGTAGGGGAATCCGAGGGGATCGACGACGCGCACCGAATCCCCGATGCCGGTGACGAAGCCGTCGCTCCTGCGGCGCACATCGCAGCCGAGCTCGGTGTAGAACGCGACGGCGCGGTCGAGGTCCTCGGGGGTGCGCACACGATAGGAGAAGGCGGCCACCGCGGCGACGGGGCCCTTGCGCAGCACGAGGTTGTGGTGGATGAACTCCTCGGTAGAGCGCAGGTAGATCGACTCGTCGTCCTCGGCCGTGACGTACAGGCCGAGCACGTCGACGTAGAACTGACGGGATGCCGCGAGGTCGGTGACCACGAGCTCCATATACGCGCAGCGCAGGATGTCGGGCGGCGAGGCCTGCGGAGTGGCGATCGGATTGTCGGTCTGGATCGGCGCCTCCTGGCTCACGTAGTAACCGGAGGAGGTCAGGGTCATGTCTTCACGGTTCGTCATGTCAGCGTCCTCACTGCTTTCCGAAAACGGGGTTGTGGACCTCGCCGAGATTGATGTGCACGGCCTGCTGGTCGGTGTAGAAATCGATCGAACGGTAGCCGCCCTCGTGGCCGAGGCCGGAGGCCTTGACCCCTCCGAACGGGGTGCGCAGATCCCGCACATTGTTGGAGTTCAGCCAGACCATTCCGGCCTCGACCGCGGCGGCGAAGTTGTGCGCGCGCTTGAGATCGTTCGTCCAGATGTACGCAGCAAGCCCATAGCGGGTGTTGTTCGCCAGAGCCAGGGCCTCGGCATCATCATCGAACGGCGTGATCGCGACGACCGGCCCGAAGATCTCCTCCTGGAAGATCCGCGCCTCGGGGGACACATCGGCGAACACGGTCGGGGCGACGAAGTTCCCGGTCTCGAAACCCTCCGGGCGGCCGCCGCCGGCGACGAGGCGCCCCTCGCTCCTGCCGATCTCGACGTAGCTCATGACCTTCTCGTAGTGCTCCGGGTGCACGAGAGCGCCGACCTCGGTGGCGGGGTCGTTCGGATAGCCGACCTTCACGCGCTTCGCCTGCGCCGCGTAGCGCTCGACGAACTCCTCGTAGATCGAGCGCTCGACAAGAATGCGGGATCCCGCGGTGCAGCGCTCGCCGTTGAGGGAGAACACTCCGAAGACGGTCGCGTTGATCGCGGCATCCAGGTCGGCGTCGGCGAAGACGACGGCGGGGGACTTCCCGCCCAGCTCCATCGACAGTCCCTTGAGGTGCGGGGCGGCATTGCCGAAGATGATCTGCCCGGTGCGGCTCTCGCCCGTGAACGAGATGAGCGGGACATCCGGATGCTTCACCAGCGCATCGCCGGCATCTTCGCCGAGTCCGTTGACGAGGTTGAAGACGCCCTTCGGCAGCCCCGCCTCTTCGAAGATGCCCGCCCACAGCGAAGCCGACAGGGGAGTGAACTCCGCCGGCTTCAGGACGACGGTGTTTCCGGTCGCGAGCGCGGGGCCGAGCTTCCACGACTCGAGCATGAACGGGGTGTTCCACGGGGTGATGAGGCCCGCGACGCCGATCGGCTTGCGATTGACGTAGTTGATCTGGCGGCCGGGAACCTTGTAGGTGTCATCGGCCTGCGCGACGATCAGATCGGCGAAGAAGCGGAAGTTCTCCGCCGCACGTCGCGCCTGGCCGAGGGCCTGCGTGATCGGCAGGCCCGAGTCGAAGGACTCCAGCTCCGCCAGACGTGCATCGCGGGACTCGACGATGTCGGCGATGCGGTGCAGCACGCGCGATCGCTCACGCGGCAGCATCTTCGGCCACGGCCCCTCGTCGAAGGCGCGCTTGGCCGCGGCGACGGCGCGGTCGATGTCGGCCTTCTTGCCGGCGGCGGCCGTCGTGTAGGTGTCGTTCGTGACGGGGTCGAGCACATCGAAGACATCGCCATCGGTCGAATCGACGAATTCGCCATCGATGTAGTGCCGGATGCGGTCCGGCAGGTCGTGCGGGATGCGGTTATCGGTCATGATTCCTCCGGTATCAGTGCGCGGGTGCGCTGACGGCGTCGTCGGCACGGGTGCGCTCATGGTCGAGATAGGCGTCGAGAGTGGATGCGTGGTGCTGGCGTGCGGCCTGTTCGATCCGTTCGATCGGGGCGCCGCTTTCGATGAGCGCGATGATCTGCTCGTGCTCGCGAACGGAATCGTGCGCGCGGCCGGGCACGAAGCTGAACGTCGAGTCGTGCAGGCGGTTCAATCGCTGCATCTCGAGCGTGACGAGCTCGTGCAGGCGCGGGTTCGGGCACGGCGCGATGAGGGTTTCGTGGAACTCCTGGTTGAGCTGAGTGAACGCCGAGGGGGTGAAGTGCGCGAGCGTCTCGATCATCCGGTCGTTGATGGCACGAGCGCGCGCGATGTCGTCGACCGTGAGATGGGGGGCGGCGAGCGCGGTCGCACTGCCCTCGAGGACCGCGAGCGTCTCCATGCTGTGCCGGTACTGCCGATCATCGACCATGGCGACGCGTGCGCCGATGTTGTGCTCGAACTGCACGAGCCCCTCGGCCTCGAGCTGGCGGATCGCCTCGCGCACCGGCACCGCGCTCATGTCGAGCTCGGCGGCGATGCTGCCGAGTACGAGGCGGTACCCGGGGGTGAAGGTCTGCGCCGCGATGCGCTCCTTGATCCAGTGGTATGCCTGCTGGGATTTGCTCATCGTCTTCATTCGCGGCCTTCGTACTTCGCGCGCCATTCGGCGTTCATCGGGAAAAGTCCATCGACGGGATGCCCCGCCTGCACCTGCGTGGCGATCCACGCATCTTCATCCTCCTGCGCGATCGCGGCGTCGGCGACCTCCTCGGCGAGGTGCGGGGGGATGACGATCACGCCATCGCCGTCTCCGACGATGATGTCGCCGGGCTGGACGGCCGCGCCGCCGCAGGCGATCGTGACATCGACGTCCCAGGGGACGTGGCGACGGCCGAGCACCGAGGGGTGGGCGCCCCGGGAGAACACGGGTAGCCCGATGCGGGCCACTTCGTCGTGGTCGCGGACACCGCCGTCGGTGACGACGCCGTCAGCGCCCCGCGCGACGGCGCGGAGCGCCAGGATGTCGCCGAGCGTGCCGGTCGTGGAGTCGCCGCGGGCTTCGATCACGATGATCTCCCCCTCGCCGACGGCGTCGAACAGCCGCTTCTGCGCGTTGTAGCCGCCGCCGTGGCTGGCGAAGAGGTCCTCTCGTGCGGGGATGAAGCGCAGAGTTCGGGCTGCGCCGACGATCTTCGCATCGGGAAGGTTCGCCGCGACGCCGTCGATGAAGCAGTGGTGGTGGCCGCGCTTGCGCAACTGGGCCGAGAGTCCGGCGGTCGGAGCCTGCTCGAGCTTCGCGCGCAGGTCGGCGGATAGCGCGGGAGCCGTTTCCGGCGTCGTCGGGGGCGTGCCCCAGGCCTCGCTGCGCTGTGTGTCATCGACCGTCGGGAGTGAGCCGAGGCTCGGGTCGAACGGGGTGTCGCCCTGCGTCACGGTCGTGACGAGCCGGCCGGACGTGGGGGCGCCGGGGGCGGAGGGGGCGTCGACCTCGACCTCGACGACATCGCCCGGAACGATGACCGATGAGCCCGCGGGCGTCCCCGTGAGGATGACATCCCCGGTTTCGAGGGTGAAGTGCTGGGAGAGATCGGCGACGAGCTGGGCGAGGGGGAAGACGAGGCCGGCCGAGTCATCGTCCTGGCGCAGTTCGCCGTTGACCCAGGTGCGCACCCGGATGCTGTCGGGGTCGACGTCGTGCGCATCGATGAGGGACGGCCCGAGGGGCGTGTAGCCATCGCCGCCCTTGGAGCGAACGTTCGAGCCCTTGTCATTGGCGCGCAGATCGTAGAGGCCGAGGTCGTTGGCCGCGGTGATGGATGCCACGTGGGACCAGGCATCCTCGAGGGGGACATGGCGGGCCGGGGCGCCGATGATGAGGGCGATCTCTCCCTCGAACGCCAGCAGCTCCGTGCCCGCGGGGCGCTCGACCGTGCCGCCGGATGCCGCGACGGAGCTCGGCGCCTTGAAGAAGTAGGACGGGTGCGCAGGGCGGCGCCCGCGCTGCTCGGCGCGCGAGGCGTAGCTGAGGTGGATCGCGATGATCTTGCCGGGGCGGGGGATCAGGTCGGTCACGTCGGGCGCCTCCTTGCGTCGTCGTCATCACCCTTGTGCGATGTATTCGAAATCGTATATCATCCTGGCGTCAGGGGGCAAGCACACCGACAACCGACAACGACGTCACACAAGGAGCTTCAATGACTGACAAGCCCGGGTTTACTCCGACCGGCACGATCGCCACCGCGGCAGACCGCAGACGCGTGGTCTTCGCGACAGTGGTGGGCACCACCGTCGAGTGGTACGACTTCTTCATCTACGCCACGGCCGTCGGCCTGGTCTTCGGGCAGCTCTTCTTCTCCGCGCTCGGTACGAACACCGTCATCCTCGGATTCGCCACCGTCGGCATCAGCTTCCTGTTCCGCCCGCTCGGAGCATTCCTCGCCGGGCACTTCGGCGACAAGCTGGGACGCAAGCGCGTGCTCATGTGGACGCTGATCCTCATGGGAGCCGCCACGGCACTGATCGGTCTTCTTCCGACTGCCGAGGTCATCGGCATCGGCGCCCCGATCCTGCTCGTCTTCCTCCGTATCCTCCAGGGAATCTCCGCCGGCGGCGAATGGGGCGGCGCGGTACTCATGGCCGTCGAGCACGCGCCCAAGAAGCGGCGCGGCATCTTCGGCGCCTCGCCCCAGATCGGCGTTCCCCTCGGGCTCCTCCTCGCCTCGGGCGTCATGGCGATCATGACCGCGATCGCACCGGGAGACGCCTTCCTCGCATGGGGATGGCGCATCCCGTTCCTGCTCAGCGTCGTTCTGATCCTCATCGGCCACTATGTGCGCCGCAACGTCGAGGAGAGCCCGGTGTTCGCCGAGCTCGCCGAGCGCAAGGAGAAGGCGAACATGCCGATCGTGCAGCTGTTCCGCAAGCACGCACTCCTCGTGCTGATCGCCGCCCTCGTCTTCGCCGGCAACAACGCGGTCGGTTACATGACCACCGGCGGCTACATCCAGGGATACGCCACCGACCCCGAGGGGCCGATCGGTCTCGACCGCGGTCCGGTGCTGTGGGCCGTCACCGGCTCCGCCGTGACCTGGCTGCTCACGACGCTCCTGGCCGGATGGGTGTGCGACCGCATCGGCCGGCGGACGACCTACATCATCGGCTGGGTCCTCCAGCTCGGCGGTGTCGCACTGCTGTTCCCGCTGGTCAACACCGGCAGCGTCGGCGCGCTGTTCGCCGCCCTCGCGATCCTCACGATCGGCCTCGGATTCACCTACGGACCGCAGGCCGCGCTGTACGCCGAGCTGTTCCCGGCATCCATCCGGTTCTCTGGCGTCTCGATCTCCTATGCGATCGGCGCGATCCTCGGTGGCGCGTTCGCCCCGACGATCGCCGCGGCCATCGTGAATGCGACCGGGTCGACGGATGCCGTCACCTGGTATCTCGCCGGCATGACCCTCATCGGTCTCATCGCCACCCTCCTGCTGCGCGACCGCAGCGGGATCCCGCTGGGCCCCGACCATGAGCAGGAGCAGGCCATCAGCCCGATCCGCGGTCTCGCCCGCGCCTGACGATGTGAGCCGCGGGGGCGGATGCCGCGGCATCCGCCCCCGCGAACGACGAAGGAGTACCGATGCAGTTCCACCACCAGGGATACGTCTCGCAGGACCCGCGCACCGTTGCGGCAGCCGGCACCGGCATCGACCGGCCCGTCGACCTGCCGGAGGAGATGGACGTCCTCATCGTGGGGTCCGGCCCCGCGGGCATGCTGCTGGCCGCCCAGATGGCGCAGTTCCCCACCATCACCACGCGCATCATCGAGAAGCGCGACGGCCGACTCGAGCTCGGACAGGCCGACGGCATCCAACCGCGCAGCGTCGAGACCTTCCAGGCCTTCGGATTCGCCGAGCGCATCACCGCCGAGGCCTACAACATCGCCTTCATGAACTTCTGGGGCCCCGATCCCGAGAACCCCGATGAGATCATCCGCACGACCCGCACCGAGGACTACGGCCTCAAGATCAGCGAATTCCCGCACCTCATCGTCAACCAGGCCCGCGTGCTCGACTACTTCGCCGAAGCCGCAGCCGCCGCGCCCGGCCGCATCGTGCCCGACTACGGCGTCGAATTCCTCGGCCTGACCACCCACCCCGACCGCGAGCATCCGGTCGAGGTCCGCATCCGATACACCGTCGGAGAGCGCACGGGCCAGGAGCGCACGATCCACGCGAAATACGTCGTCGGCTGCGACGGCGCACGCAGCGGCGTGCGCGAAGCGATCGGCCGCACCCACGTGGGGGAGTTCGCGGCCCACGCCTGGGGCGTCATGGACGTGCTCGTCAACACCGACTTCCCCGACTGGCGCACCAAATGCGCGATCAACGCGAAGGCCGGGAACATCCTCCACATCCCCCGCGAGGGCGGATACCTCAGCCGCGTCTACGTCGACCTCGGCGAAGTCGCCGCCGACGACGACCACCGGGTGCGCCAGACGCCGATCGAAGCGGTCATCGCCAAGGCCAACGAGATCCTCCACCCCTACACGCTCGACGTGAAGGAGGTCGCGTGGTCGAGCGTCTACGAGGTCGGGCACCGCGTCACCGACGGATTCGACGACGTCTCCGGATCATCCGATCAAACGCCACGTGTCTTCCTCACCGGCGACGCCTGCCACACCCACAGTGCGAAAGCCGGCCAGGGCATGAACGTCTCCATGCAGGACGGCTTCAACCTCGGCTGGAAACTGGGCGCCGTCCTCACCAGGCGCAGCCCGGAGAGCCTGCTGCGCACCTATACCGACGAACGACAGCCCGTCGCCCAGCAGCTCATCGACTTCGACCGCGAATGGTCCAGCCTCATGGCCCGCAAGCCCGAGGAGATCTCCGACCCGCAGGAACTGTCGAACTACTATCTCGGCACCGCCGAATTCCCCTCCGGATTCATGACGCAATACGCACCCTCGATGATCACCGGCACCGATCGGCATCAGGCGCTCGCCGCCGGCTTCCCCCTCGGCAAGCGCCTCAAATCCGCCGAGGTCGTGCGCGTCTGCGACGGCAACATCGTGCACCTCGGGCACCACGCCACGGCCGACGGGCGCTGGCGGGTGTACGCCTTCTCGGATGTCTCGGGGGAGGGCCTGCGCGACTGGGCGGCCAACGCCGCACCCCTGATCGCGGGCATCACACCGGTGGGCGCTGACCCCGATGCCGTGATCGACGCGAAGGCCATCTACCAGCAGGCGTTCGAGGACGTCGTGCTGCTCGACACCCCGGAGCTGTTCCTGCCGAAATCCGGTGCGCTCGGACTCATCGACTGGGAGAAGGTCTACACCGCAACCCCCAACACCTGGACGGACACCGACCTCTTCGATGCGCGCGAGCTCTCCCGCGACGGCGTCGTGGTGGTCGTCCGTCCCGACCAGTACGTCGCCGCCGTGCTGCCGCTGGACGCGATCACCGAATTCGCGGAGTTCCTCGAGGGGGTCTTCCTGCCTGCCCGTTAAACGCGGTCAGCTGTTCACCCGGATGATCTCCTGCTGGTACGGGGCGATCACATCGCCGGAGATGCGCAGATCCAACAGCAGGAAGCGGCGTTGCGCCGGGTCCTCCGTACTCCAGGTGCCCAGGCGTTCGAGATCGGCGAGCGTGCGGACGACGACGCCCTCGGCGCCGACCGCCGCGGCGAGGGAGGCGAAATCGACCTCGGGGATGCGCATCGGCGCCTCGGCGAGGCCCTTGAGACCGTAGAGGTTCACCTCGGCGCCGTAGGCGGCGTCGTTCCAGATCACGGCGCAGCCGCGGCCGCGGGCTGTGCGCACCGCGGATTCGAGGTCGGCGATCGCCATCAGACCACCGCCATCACCGCTGGTGAGCACGATGGTCGAGTCGGGCTGTGCACGGCTCGCTCCCACGACGCTCGGCCAGCCGAGTCCGATCGCCTGGAACGCCGTGCCGACCATCATCACCCGATCGGGCGAGGCCACCGGCCAGTACATGTTCGACCAGCCGAGGAAATGCCCGCCGTCGGAGACCACGTAGCGGTCGGCGGGCAGCAGCTCGCCGATGCGTCGGGCCGCCGAGCGGGGATCGAGACGGCCATCCGGGGCGAGGTCGTCGCCCGGCTCGTAGGTGCGCGCGGTCTCGATATCGACGCTCTCGCGCCACGCCGCGTGCATAACTCCGGAGGGACTGGCGGAAACCGGGGTCGCGGCATCCGAAAGCTGCGGGTTCTGCGGAAAATCTCCTGAGTTGTGCAAGGCGGAGGGCTGGGCGACCCGCTCCACCAGTGCCTCCGCGACCAGCCGCGCGTCGCCGCGCACATAACCGCCCACATGCGGGTGGGTCGCGGCAGGGGCGACGTCGACCTGGAACACCGCGGTCCCCGGTGCGAACAGCTCGCCGAAGCGCATCGTGAACTGGTTCAGCGATGCTCCGAACACGACGGCCACATCGGCCTCGCGCACGGTGCTCATCGCCCCGTCGGCGCCGAACCCGCCCGTGACGCCGAGGTCGTAGGACGCGTTCGGGAAGATCCCTCGGCCCAGTGCGGTGGACGCGGTCAGCGCGCCCGTCGCCTCAGTCAGCTCTCCCAGCGCGGGCCCTGCACCGGCGAGCCACGCGCCGCGGCCGGCGAGCAGGAGCGGGCGCTGCGCCGAAGCGAGCGCTGCGGCGATCTCGTCGAGCATCCCCGACGCGAACTCGCCGTGAACGCCGAGCGGCTCGGGGGCGCGCGGGGCCGACACCGCAGGAACATCACCGGCGTCGACCGCGGCGACGTCGTAGGGGATTGCGAGCACCACGGGAAGGCGGTAGCTCAGCGCGTGCTCGATCGCGATGACGGTGGTCGCGGCGGCGTCCGTGCGCCCGACGGTGTAGGTTCGCGCCCCGACGGCCGAGGCGAGGGCGATCTGATCGACGTCCCAGGGGCGGGGCCCGGAGGTCGGCTCGTCGCCGACGATGAGCACGAGCGGTATGCGCGCCTGCACCGACTCGGCGAGGGCCGTGAGCGTGTTGGTGAAGCCGGCTCCGTAAGTGGCGGTTCCTGCGGCGATGCGGCCGGAGGCGCGGTAGTGGGCGTCGGCGGCGACGACGGCGCCCTGTTCGTGGCGCACCGCGGTGAAGGTCGCGGGGGTCTGACGTTCGAGGGCATCGAGGAAGTAGGCGTTGCCGTTGCCCATCACGCCGAAGACGGCGTCGATCTGCTGGGCGAGGGTGAGGGCGACGTGCGCGGAGACGGAGGGCATGGCTGAGCCTTTCGAGACGGTATCGGTCGATTCCGTATATGTCTCGCGCGGTGCGTCATCGCGCCGGGGCTTCGTGTCCCTTTTTCGAACACCGGCGGGTAGCCGGACCTGACGATGCTATCGCGTTGACGGCCGCGGTCTCAGCATCCTCTATGCTGAGCGGGCTGTTGCTGTTTCGTCGAGCGATCACTCCACAGAGGGAACCACCCATGCACTCTGCCCGGCTGTCCGCTGCTGTCCTTCTGTCTGTCGGTGCGCTGATCCTCAGCGGCTGCACCGTCGAGTCGGAACAGGCTGTTCCGACGCCGAGCGCCGATGCCGAGGTTCCGGCGGCGTATGAGGGTCCGCTGTCGTTCAGCTCCGCTGAGCTGGCGTGGTTGCTGCCGGACGCGGCGGATCTTTCGACGCTGCTTCCGGGAGCCGAGTCCTTCGTGGAGCCGAGTGATTTCCTCGAGGTGATCTCCGATGGCGGCGGAGCACCGTTCAGCCCTGCCATCTGCGAGGCGTTCGTCTATGAACCGACGATGGACGCGGTCGCTGCGCGCGCCGTGAGCTGGACGGGGCCGACCGACGAACCGTCCGGTCGCCTCGTTGCCATGCAGTATCCGAGTGAGAACCGTGCCCAGGAGATGTTCTCCGCTTTCCGTACCGCAGCGGAGAGCTGCGGAGAATTCGATGTCGACGGGCCGGCGGTCTTCGATCAGGTCGTCGATATCGCGGACGGCCAGGTGGATGCTGTCGCCGGTGTCCTGTGCGCACCGGCGGAGGACTGCGGCTGGTGGTCGTCGTTCGTCGCCTACGGAACGGTCGGCAACGCTTTCATCGTGCTTCAGCATCCGGCGACGACCGGCGATGGCCTCGACACTCGGGCGGTCACTGAATTGCTCGTCGAGACGATGCTCTCCGCGGAGGAGAGGCTGATCGGAGAGCTCACGGAGAATCCGCCCGCGGAGGAGGAGGAGGACACTCCCGCCAGCGACGCCTCCGGTCCGTGGGGCGAGTGGACGATCACGCCTGAGGGCATCGGGCCGATCCGTCTCGGCGACACCGTCGAGGATGCGCTCGCCGCGGTTCCCGATGTCGTGGTCTCCACAGACATCCCCGGGGAATGGGCGTTGACCGCCGAGGATGGTGCCCGCGTCGTCCTGCGGTCGTCCGACGGCATCGCCGTGACCTCGGTGATGATCGGCGCCGAGAGCCTGTGGGGCGATGATGAGGTCGTGGATGGAGCGTTGCTCCCGTCGGTCGAAGGCATCCGCGTGGGGGATGCCTTGTCGACGGCGGTATCGGCGTTTCCGCAGGGCACCTTCGTGCATCTGATCGCGCCGGGCCAGAACCGTTATGTCGCGGCGGACCGTTCGGGCAGAACCGTCACCTTCTCCCTTGATCCGGCAACGGGAACGGAACCGGATTCGCGGATCGTGGGCATCATCCTCGGCGGCTCGGACGCGCTGGAGATGCCGGTCTTCGGGTGAGGACGCTCAGCCGAAGCTGATCGTGAAGCCTGCAGCATCCGCGTCGATCCTCATGCCGGTGAGGTCGTCGACGTGGTGAGTCGGTGAGAATTTCGGGGCGTGCGGTCCGACGCCGATGACGGTCATGCCGGCGTCGAGGCCCGCCTGGATGCCGGCGCCGGAGTCCTCGAAGACCACGCAGTCGGCGGGGGCGACGTCGAGGATGGATGCTGCGAGCAGGAAGCCCTCGGGATGGGGCTTGCTGTTCGCCACCCGCTCGGCGGTGATCGCGAGTGCGGGGATGGTGAGGCCCGCTGCCCCCATGCGCGCGGTCATGAGGGCGAGGTTCGCCGAGGTGACGACGGCGTGCGGGAACGGGGCGAGGGACTGAAGGAATCGTGCGGCGCCGGCGATCTCGACGACCCCGTCGGTCTCGATGCTCTCGCGGTCGAGCATCTGCTCGTTCTCGACGATGTTGATCCCGTGGTCGCGGTCGGGGAGCAGCATCGCCATGCTCTGCCACCCCTGCCTGCCGTGCACGGTCTCGAGCACGGTGCGCCAGTCGAGGCCGTGGGGCTCCGCCCATTCCCACCAGAGCCGTTCGACGATGGCCGTGGAGTCGACGAGAGTGCCGTCCATGTCGAGGAGCGCGGCGCGGGCGGTGATCGTGGTCATGCGGCCAGAGTATCCCGATCGGACCGGCCGTCGTCGGACGGGGTATCCTGGTCGCATCCCCCGATGTCCCACCCGGCAATCACGCGCCCGGACGATCTTCGGAGCGCGTTCTCACATGCAAGGAAGCTGATGAACGATTTCGCGGCACATCGCGATGACTGGACGGCCAAAGAAGAGCTCGCCGAGCGGATGATCCCGCTGGTGGGCGCACTGCGACGCGATCATGAAGCGGTGACGTCCCTGCACGGGCATCGACTGCTGGGACTGTCGACGACCGGCGTCATCGAGCTGCACGAGCGCATCGCGCAGCTCGGTCACGAGCAGATCGATCTGGAGGACACGCTCGCGGTCCTCGAGACCCTGCACGACATCGCTCCCGGCGCCTCGTCGATCGACGTGGCCCGGCTCGTCTCGGGCCATGCCGAGCACGGCGGCGATCTGGAGGTCTATCTGCGCGAGGCTCTCGCTCCCGCAATGGGGGCTGAGCCCGCCGAGCCCACGGATGTCGTGCTGTACGGCTTCGGGCGCATCGGGCGTCTGCTCGCGCGCATCCTGATCGCCCACACCGGCGGCGGCAGCGGTCTGCGTCTGCGCGCGATCGTCGTGCGCCGCGGCGCCGAGAACGACCTCGTGAAGCGCGCATCCCTCCTGGAGCGCGACTCCGTGCACGGCAACTTCGCCGGTTCGATCACGGTCGATGAGGAGGCCGAGCAGATCATCGCGAACGGCACCCGCATCCAGGTGATCTACTCCAACGACCCCGGCACGATCGATTACACGGCCTACGGCATCCGCGATGCGATCGTCGTCGACAACACCGGGCGCTGGCGCGATGAGGCGGGCCTGAGCCGTCACCTCGAGTCCGCCGGCGTCGCGCGCGTGCTGTTGACCGCACCCGGCAAGGGCGATCTGAAGAACATCGTGCACGGCATCAACGACGCCACCATCACGGATTCCGACCGCATCGTGTCGGCGGCGTCCTGCACGACGAACGCGATCACCCCGGTGCTCAAGGCGATGGACGAGGCGTACGGGATCGTGCGCGGGCACGTCGAGACCGTGCACTCGTTCACGAACGATCAGAACCTCATCGACAACTTCCACACGGGCGATCGGCGCGGCCGCTCGGCGGTGCTGAACATGGTCATCACCGAGACGGGGGCGGCGAAGGCGGTCGCGCGGGCTCTGCCGGAGCTGGAGGGCAAGCTCACCGGATCCGCGATCCGTGTTCCGACCCCCGATGTCTCGCTGGCCGTGCTGCACCTGACGCTCGAGAACCCGGCGGACCGGGACCAGCTCAACGGCTACCTGCGCCGCGTCTCGCTGCATTCGAGGCTGCGCCAGCAGATCGACTATGTCGAGAGCCCCGAGGTGGTCTCCACAGACTTCGTCGGCTCGCACCGGGCCGGCATCGTCGATGGTCTCGCGACCATCGCGAACGAGAACGACGTCGTGCTCTACGTCTGGTACGACAACGAGTACGGCTACTCCTGCCAGGTGATTCGCGTGCTCGAGGTCATGGCGGGTTCTCATCCGGTCGTGCTGCCTGCCCGTCGCGAGGTCACGCTCGACGCCTGATCGGGACGGATGCCGGGACTGCGCCGGTCCGCACGGGGTTCTCCGTGCGGACCGGCGTGCTCATTCGGAGGCGTGCTTCGCGAGGAAGGCGTAGACCTCGTTCTCGTCGACGCCGGGGAAGGACCCGCGGGGCAGGGGCGAGAACATGTGCGTGTGCACGCGGGCGCTCGGCCAGGCCTTGCCGGACCAGCGCTCGGCGAGAGCCACGGGAGGACGTCGGCAGCAGGCCTCGTCGGGGCAGGTCGACACGGCACGGTCGGAGGTCTCGCGCCCGCGCCACCAGCGGGCGTCATCGAAGGGCACGCCGACGGTCACGGAGTATTCGCCGTCGGTCGCGGATCCTGTCTGCGTGGCGCACCAGAACGTGCCCGAGGGGGTGTCGGTGTACTGGTGGCGCTCGGTGGTGCGGTTCTGCTGGGAGAAGGCGGCACGGGCCTGGAACTTTCGGCACACCGGCTGGCCTTCGACGGCCCCGGTGACGTCCATCGGCAGGGGCAGCCGGTCGTTCTCGTAGACGCGGGTGATCGCGCCGGTGTCATCCACGCGCAGGAAGTGCAGGCGCATGCCGAGGTGCTCGGTCAGGAGATTGGTCATGCGCATGCCTGCCGCTTCGTGGGTGACGCCGAAGGCGTCGCGGAAGTCCTCGACGGCGAGGTTGCGATCCTTCTTGGCCTGCTGGAGGAACGCGAGCCCGGCGGTCTCGGGGATGAGGCAGCAGGCTGCGAAGTAGTTGATCTCGAGGCGCTGCTGGAGGAAGTCGGCGTAATCGGTGGGAGGTGTGTGCCCGAGCAGCCGATGCGCCATCGCCTGCAGTGCCATGGAGCGCAGGCCGTGGCCTCCGGGGATGGATGCCGGCGGCAGATAGATGCGGCTGTTCTCGAGATCGGTGACGGAGCGGGCTGAATGGGGCAGGTCGTTGACGTAGATGAGCTCGAACCCGAGCTTCTCGGCCATGATGATCACCGTGCGGTGGGAGAGGGCGCCGGAGACATGACCGGCCGCCTTGAGCTGCTTCTCGGCGAGCTTCTCGATTTCGCCGATGTAGTTGTTCTGCGCCCGCATGCGCAGGCGCAGCTCGGTGTTCGCCCGACGCGCCTCTTCGGGCGTCGCGATGGTCTCGCGCTCGCGGCGCTGCAGCTCGTGGTGGAGTCCCAGGATCGATTCGATGGTCTCATCGGGCATTCCCTTGGAGACGCGCACCGGTGCGATGCCGAGCTGGCGGAAGACGGGGCTGGCCTGTGCGCGGTCGAGTTCGATCTCCAGCGCGGCCCGGCGGTTCGGCGGTTCTCCGGAGATGAGGTCGGCGACCTCGGTGCCGGTCGCGTGCGCGATCGCCTGGAGCAGGGAGAGCTTCGGCTCGCGCTTGCCGTTCTCGATGAGGCTCAGCTGGGATCCCGCGACGCCGACCTGCGCGCCGAGCTCATCGAGGGTGAGTCCGTGCTGCACGCGATGGTGACGGATGCGGTGGCCCAGAGTCGTCAGATGGATGCCGGAGCTGCTCATTCTTTGAGCATAGTGAAAGAAACGTACTTTTTATAGGAATATTTCGCGGAAAGTCCTGCGGTGCGGTGCTCAGAATGGACACATCATCAAACTCTTCAAGGGAGCAGACATGGCTATGGCAGATACCTTCACCCCGCGTGTACCCGCCGTCTCCGCGGCGCGCACTCTCGGCGCCGCTCCGTCGTATGACACTCCCGCGATGGCGGAGCTCGTCGCCTGGGTCGAGGAGATCCGCGAGCTCACCCAGCCGGCCGCCGTGCACTGGGTCGACGGTTCCGCCGCCGAGAACAACCGGCTGCTGGAGGGGCTCGTCGACGAGGGCAAGCTCATCAAGCTCAACCCCGAGTGGCGCCCCGGCTCCTACCTCGCCCGCTCGCACCCGAGCGATGTCGCCCGCACCGAGGCGCGCACCTTCATCGCCTCCGAGGAGGAGGCGGATGCGGGACCCACGAACAACTGGGCCGATCCGAACGAGATGCACGGGAAGATGACGGAGATCTTCGCCGGATCCATGCGTGGGCGCACGATGTACGTCGTGCCGTTCTCGATGGGTGCCGTCGGCGGCCCGCTCTCCCACATCGGCGTGCAGATCACCGACAGCGCCTACGCCGTGGCATCCATCGGCATCATGACCCGCGTCGGTGACGCCGTCACCCGGCAGATCGCCGAGGGCGCGCCCTGGGTCAAGACCGTCCACTCGGTCGGGGCGCCGCTGGAAGAGGGACAGGCCGACGTCGCCTGGCCCTGCAATGATGACAAGTACATCGTGCACTTCCCCGACACGCTCGAGGTCTACTCCTACGGCTCGGGTTACGGCGGCAACGCGATCCTCGCGAAGAAGTGCTTCGCGCTGCGCATCGCCTCGGTGATCGCACGCGACGAGGGCTGGCTCGCCGAGCACATGCTCCTCATCCGGGTCATCGACCCGAAGGGAACGGCGCACCACGTCGCCGCGGCCTTCCCCTCCGCCTGCGGGAAGACGAACCTGGCGATGCTGCGCCCGACCATCCCCGGGTGGAAGGTCGAGACGCTCGGAGACGACATCGCCTGGCTGCGCCCGGGCGAGGACGGCCGCATGTGGGCGATCAACCCCGAGGCCGGCTTCTTCGGAGTCGCCCCCGGCACGGGGGAGTCGACGAACGTCACGGCGATCGAGACGCTGTGGGGCAACACGATCTTCACGAACGTCGCGCTGCGCCCTGACGGGGACGTCTGGTGGGAGGGGCTGACCGACGCACCGCCGGCGAACCTCATCGACTGGGAGGGCAACGATTGGACGCCGGAGTCCGGACGCCCCGCCGCGCACCCGAACTCGCGCTTCACGGTCGCCGCTGCGCAGTGCCCGCAGATCTCCGAGGACTGGGAGGAGGCCGTTCCCCTCGACGTCATCCTGTTCGGCGGCCGCCGCGCCACGAACGTTCCGCTGGTCGTCGAGGCGACCGACTGGACCCACGGGGTCTTCCTCGGCTCGACGATCTCCTCGGAGCGCACCGCTGCGGCCGAGGGGACGCTGGGCGAGCTGCGCCGCGACCCCTTCGCGATGCTGCCCTTCTGCGGTTACAACATGGGCGACTACTTCGCCCACTGGCTGAAGGTCGGTCGTGGCCTGCGCTTCGACCGTGCGCCGCGCATCTTCCAGGTGAACTGGTTCCGTCGCGGTTCCGACGGCCGGTTCCTCTGGCCCGGATTCGGCGACAACTCGCGCGTCATCGACTGGATCATCCGCCGCATCAGCGGTGATGTCCCCGCCGTTGACAGCCCGATCGGCCGCCTGCCGCGCATCGCGGACCTCAACCTCGAGGGCCTCGACGTCGCGCAGGAGGATCTCGACGAGCTCTTCTCCATCGACGCGGATGCCTGGCTGCAGGAGGCAGCCTCCACCGAGTCGTTCTACGACACCTTCGGCGACCGGATGCCCGCTGCTCTGCGATCGGAGCTGTCGGCCCTGCGCTACCGCCTCGAGCACAGCTCGTAGGCCCACCAGACCCGCGGCGGCGGGATGGCGGGGACATACCCATGGCTGAGTGGTCCCCGTCATCCTGTCGCCGCGTTATGAGCAGGCGCTTCGCGCCCGCATGACCGGACCTGTCCCGGTCGACTGATGTTTCGGGGGATTCGGTCAGTCGATCGGGGCAGGGCCCGAAAATCGGTGGATGCTACGCCAACAGCTGATGGCGGGCGAGATCCCGGTACAGCGGCGTCGATTCGATGAGTTCGGCGTGCGTGCCCTGCCCGACGACTTCACCGGCCTGCAGCACGATGATCAGGTCGCTGTCGATCACTGTCGACAGGCGGTGCGCGATGACCACGAGGGTGCGATCGATGGAGACGGCATCGATCGCCTCGCGCATGCGCTGTTCGTTCACACCGTCGAGCGACGACGTCGATTCGTCGAGCAGCAGGATCGGCGCTGCGGTGAGCAGTGCGCGGGCGATGGCGAGCCTCTGGCGTTCGCCGCCCGAGAGCATGACGCCGTCCTCGCCCACGGGTGTTTCCAGGCCCAGCGGGCTGCGGTCGATCACATCGCCGAGGTTCACGGCGCGCAGCACGCGGTCGCAGTCGGCGTCCGTGGCTTCCGGCGACGCGAGACGCAGATTATCGGCGAGCGTTCCGGCGAGAGTCGGGGCATCCTGCTCGACGTAGCCGAAGTTCGCACGCAGCTCGGCGCGGGGATACGTGCGGATGTCGTGGCCGTCGAGACGGATCGAGCCGCCGTTCGGGTCGTAGAAGCGCTCGATGAGCGAGAGGATCGTGCTCTTGCCGGCACCACTCGGGCCGACGATCGCCACCCGGGCACCCCGGGGCACCGCGAAGGAGACACCGCGCAGCACATCGCGGGCCGTGTCGGGCTCGGCTTCGGCTGCAGCATCGGCGGCCCGCTCCAGATGAGCGTCGACGAGAACGGTGCGCGCTTCGGAGGCGGCCGCCTCGCGAGCGGCGACGACGGCCTCGGGGTAGCGGAAGCGCACATCGTGGAACGACAGCGCCGCGGCACCCGTCTCCTGTGCCGCGGCAGGCAGGGAGGCGGCGATCTCGGCGTCGTCCTGGTCCTCGGTCGGAAGATCCAGGATCTCCTGGATCCGGCCGAGGGCGCCGAGGGCCTGGCTGACCGAGGTGATCGCGCCGAAGGTCGTCGCCAGCGGCATGATCAGCATGAAGAGGAACAGCACGAACGTGATGAGCGAGGCGATCGACAGTGAACCGGCGGCGACGCGGAAGCCTCCCACACCGAGCACCGCGAGCAGCGAGAGCTGCAGGGCGATGCCCGACAGCGGGACGACGAGCGCGGACGCCTGCGCGACGCGGACGCCGAGACCGTAGGCGTCCTTCGCGATCTCCGAGACGGCGGTCGTCTCGCGCTCGGTGGCGCCCGAGGCGCGCACGGTGCGGATCGATCCGACGGCCCGCTCGACCGCCGAGGACAGCTCGCCGACCTTCGTCTGCTGGGCAGCGGATGCGGTGCGGATGCGGCCCGCGAGCAGGATGACGCAGCCCAGCGAGACGCCGACGACCGCGACGATGATGACCAGCAGGATCGGGTCGATGATGAGCATCGCCACGAGAGCCCCGAGGAAGAGGATGGCACTGCCGACGGCATCCGCCAGGCCCTGGGTCAGCACCGCGTAGAGCAGCGTCGTATCGGTGCCGACGCGCGAGACGATGTCTCCCGTGCGGCGAGCGTCGAACTCGCGGATCGGCAGATGCAGGATGCGGGCGATGAGTCGGCGGCGGCTGGAGTGCACGACGGCGGTGCCGGTGCGCTGGAGCAGGTAGTGCTGATAGCCCGAGATGATCGACGACACGATCACGAAGGCGATCAGCAGCCACACGAGGATCCCGAGCGGGGTCGAGGACTGCACGGCGGTGATGACCTGACCGACGAGAAGCGGCTGCGCGAGCGAGGTCGCGGCGCCGAGCACGCTGAGCACGGCGACGACGATCAGCGTGCGTTTGTGCTCGAGGAGGAAGGGGAGGAGCTGACGGAACGTGGCGCGCGGACCATCCTGCGGTGCGCCGCGACCGCGTCGGCGAGCGGGCGCCGTGCGAGACATACGAGACCTCGTTGAAAGGAAGAAGGGTGTGCTCCCACCGTACTCGCTGACGGCTTTGAACCGGCTCGATTAGCCCTCCCGTGCGGCAGGATTGGGGCATGCACAAGCTCGTCCCCGGCGACCGCGTCGCCGTGCTCTCTCCCGCCTTCGCCGCACCCGCCGTGGCGCCCGAACTGCATGAACAGGCGCTGCGGCGCTTCGAGGATCTCACCGGGCTCGTGCCCGTCGAGTTCCCGACGACGCGTCAGCTCGGCGCGAGCGCCGAAGCCCGTGCGGCCGACGTCAATGCGGCGTTCGCCGATCCGAGCATCCGGGCGATCATGGCGACGATCGGCGGCGACGACCAGATCACGCTCGTGCCCCACCTGGATGCTGCCACTGCGCAGGCCGACCCGAAGCCATTCATCGGCTACAGCGACAATACGAACATCCTGAACTGGATGTGGGGTTTGGGCATCGCGGGATACTACGGCGGGTCCACGGCCGTGCACCTCGGCCCCGGCCCCGCGATCGACGAGATCCACGCGCGCTCGCTGCGTGCCGCGCTCATCGACGGCGGCGAGATCGAGCTCACCGAGCCGGGGGAGTCGGAGGACGTGGGGAAGCGATGGGAAGACCGCCGAGCCCTGAGCGAGTACGGCGACCGCATCCCGACACCGGAGTGGATCTGGGCGGGCCCCGCGCGGCGCGTGGAGGGCCGCACCTGGGGCGGCTGCCTCGAGTCGATCGACGCCCTGGCGCTGTCGGGGCGGATGCCATCGCCGGCCGACCTCGATGGAGCGGTCCTGCTGCTCGAGACGAGCGAGGGGCGTCCGCCCGCGACCTGGGCGAAACGGTGGGTGCGCGCGCTGGGCGAGGGCGGGATTCTGGCATCCGTCACGGGTGTCGTCGTCGCCCGCCCGCCGGTGAGTGACTTCGAGTTCCACCCGTCGGCGGAGGAGGCGGATGCCCTGCGCGCAGCGCAGGCCGACGCCATCGTCGAGCAGATCACCCGTTACAACCCGGATGCCGTGGTCTGCGTCGGCGTGCCGTTCGGGCACACGCGTCCGCAGTGGATCGTGCCCTACGGCGGGCGGATGACGCTCGACGGCGCCGAGCGGCGTGTGTTCGCGACGTACTGACGCGCAGAAAGAGGGGGCACGGACCGAACGGTCCGTGCCCCCTCTTTCTGCGAGCGGCGATCAGCGCGAGGCGGAGACTCCGAGGTCGTCCTCGTAGTCGATGTCCTTCGTCTCTGGCGAGAGGAAGAGCGAGACGAGCGTGAGAACGCCCATCGCCGAGAGGTAGACGCCGACGAGCCAGGGCTCGCCGCCCATGGCCTGCCAGAGCTTCAGCGCGATGAGCGGGGCGATCGCCGCGCCGAGGATCGACGAGACGTTGTAGGCGATCGCGGAACCGGAGTAGCGCACGTTCGTCGGGAACAGCTCGGGCAGGATCGCGCCCATGGGGCCGAAGGTGAGCCCCATGAGGGTGAAGCCGAAGATGAGGAACGCCATCGTCAGCGCGCCCGTGAACTTGGCGTCGGCCTGCGGCAGCAGGAACACGTTGAACAGCAGGCCGAACACGATGATCGCGGCGGTCACCCAGATGAGGAGCTTGCGACGTCCGACCGCGTCGGCGATGGGACCGGAGAGCAGGGTGAAGATGCCGAAGAACACGACGCCGATGATCTGCATGAGCACGAAGTCGGTGTAACCGAATCCGAGTCCCGGGTAGAAAGCCGCCGCATCGAAGGCGTTGCCGGCGGCCTCGGCGGATGCCCGTGCCACCTCGATGTCGTCGGTCTTCGTTCCGTAGGTCAGGGTGAAGTTCGTCATCAGGTAGAACAGCACGTACGTGGCCAGCATGATGAAGGTGCCGAGGATGAGCTGCTTCCAGTGGTGGCGGAACACCGTGACGAGCGGCATCTTGCGGATGACGCCCTTCTTCTCGGCCTTCTTGAAGGTGTCGGACTCGACGAGCTTGAGACGCACCCACAGGCCGACGATGACCATGACGGCGGAGAACAGGAACGGAATGCGCCAGCCCCAGGAGAGGAAGGCCTCCGACTGCTGGGCAGCCGTCTCGTGCGGCAGTGACCAGTTGATGACCAGGAACAGCAGGTTCGCGATGATGAAGCCGATCGGAGCGCCCAGCTGGGGGAACGATCCGTACCAGGCGCGCTTGCCCTTCGGTGCGTTCTCGGTGGCGACCAGAGCTGCCCCCGACCATTCGCCGCCGAGGGCGAAGCCCTGTGCGAGACGCAGCACGAGCAGCAGCAGCGGGGCGACCCAGCCGATCGTCTGATAGGTGGGGAGCAGACCGATGAGGAATGTCGCGATTCCCATGGTGAGCAGGGAGGCCACGAGAGTGGCCTTGCGGCCGAACTTATCGCCGAAGTGCCCGAAGACCGCTGCGCCGATGGGGCGGGCGACCATGGCCGCGCCGAACACGGCGAACGAGCTCAGCAGGGCTGCGGTCGGGTCGGCGCTCGGGAAGAAGAGCGCCGGGAAGACGAGGACAGCAGCGGTCGCGTAGGCGTAGAAGTCGTAGAACTCGATCGTGGTGCCGACCAGACTCGCGAGAATGACGCGCGAGCGGGAGTTGGCGGGTTTCGTGGCAGTGCTCATCCGGCGAGTGTACGCCCGCCTGAGCGTTGGCTGGGAATCAGATAACGCCGGATGACGGATCGGCTGATGCCCGCCAGTGGCGGGATCAGCGCCAGAGGACGGCGATCGCGGCGTTCGCGAGCGTCAGGATGCCGACGAGCCAGAACAGCGCCGGCGAGAGGGAGCCGGTCTTGCGCTGCTTGGAGGTGCCGATGCCCAGCAGCGCGCCGATCGCGAGCAGCACGACCAGCTTCACGCCGATCTTCATGTGGAGGTTCAGGTCGGGGCCTGCCGCCATGCCCCAGGGGGCGGCGAGGGCGAGACCGGCGACCGCCGCGATGACCATGCCGTAGGTCATCAGACGCGTGAATTCGCGCTTGCCGCCGAAGGCCTGCACCGCCCACGCCCCGAAGAGCACGGCGAAGCCGATGAGGTGGACGAAAACGACGACGTGGCGCAGGGTCTCCATGCACTCAATCTAGGCAGGACCAGCATTTTTCGCCAGGAAGGCGACCCTCAGCCGCGTAGGGCCTTGACCACCAGAGCCGTGCGCAGCGCAGCATCCGCCGCCTCCGCACCCTTGTCCTCCTTCGAGCCCTCGAGGCCGGCACGGTCGAGGCCCTGCTGCTCGTCGTCGAGGGTCAGCACGCCGAAGCCGACCGGCTTGCCGGCATCGAGGGCGACGCGGGTGAGCCCATCGGTCGTTGCGGCCGACACGTACTCGAAGTGCGGGGTCCCGCCGCGGATGATGACGCCGAGGGCGACAACGGCATCCGCACCGCCGGCGAAAGCCGCCTGAGCGGCTACCGCGAGCTCGAACGAACCCGGCACGCGGACGATGTCGTACTCGGCACCGGATTCGCTGAGCACACGCTCGGAGCCGGCGATCAGCCCGTCGGTGATGACGTCGTGCCAGGTTCCGGCGACGACGACGACCTTCAGGCCTGCGCCGTCGATGGGGCCTGCGGGGGCGGGTGCTCCTGCGCCGCTCATGCGTGATCCTTTCCGTCGGCGAGGGCAGCGGCCAGCTCGGCTTCGCCGATGATGTGGCCCATGCGGTCGCGCTTGGTCTCGAGGTACTGGTGGTTGTTCGCGCCGACGCCGACGATCAGCGGCACCTGTTCGGTGACGTCGAGGCCGAGCTCGCGCAGCTGCTTGACCTTATCGGTGTTGTTCGTCAGCAGGCGGACCTTCGAAACGCCGAGGTCCCCCAGGATGCCGGCCGCCGCGGCGTAGTCGCGCGCATCGGCGGGAAGGCCCAGGGCGAGGTTCGCGTCGAGGGTGTCGAGGCCCTCCTCCTGCAGTGCATAGGCGCGGAGCTTGTTGATGAGCCCGATTCCTCGGCCCTCGTGGCCGCGCATGTAGATGACGATCCCGCCGTCGGCGTCGATGGCCTGCAGCGCCGCATCCAGCTGAGGACCGCACTCGCACTTCTGCGAGCCGAAGGCCTCACCCGTCAGGCACTCCGAGTGCACGCGCACGAGAGCCGTGTCGGTGATCTCGCCCGAGACGACCGCGATGTGATCGGTGCCGGTCACGCGGTCCTTGTACGCCAGGAAGCGGAACGTCCCGTGGTCGGTGGGCACGTTCGCCTCGGCGCGCAGGCTCACGCGGCGGCGGCCCGGGCGATCCGCGGGAGCGGCTCCGTCAGGATCGACGTCGTTCAGGTGCGTGATCAGCTGCTCGATCGTGATGACGGGCACGCCGTCGCGGGCGCCGAGCTCGAGGAGGCCGGGCATGCGCATCATGCTGCCGTCCTCGGCGACGACCTCGGCGATGGCGCCGACCGGGCGGAGACCGGCGAGCTTCATGAGCTCCACTGCGGCCTCGGTGTGTCCGCTGCGCTCCCGCACACCGCCGTCGACGGCGCGCAGGGGGAGGACATGGCCGGGACGGATCAGGTTCGAGGGGGTGGATGACGGATCGGCGAGCACGTTCAGGGTGCGGGCGCGATCCGCGGCGCTGATGCCGGTGGTGACTCCCTCAGCGGCGTCGACGCTGATCGTGTACGCCGTGGAACGGGCATCCTCGTTCGCCTCGACCATGGGCGGCAGGTTCAGGCTGTCGGCGAGGTCGGCGGGCATCGGCGCGCAGATGAAACCGGAGGACCATCGGACCGTCCAGGCCACCCACTCCGGGGTGGCGAGCTCGGCGGAGAGGATGACATCGCCCTCGTTCTCGCGGTTCTCATCGTCGGCCACGAGCACCGGGCGACCGGCGCGCAGGGACTCGAGGGCTTCTTCGATGGTGGCAAGGCTCATCGCGAGCCTCCTTCCGGTGCAGCCCGGAACGCCAGCAGGCGTTCGACGTGACGGGCAAGAATATCGGTTTCGAGGTTGACGCGGTCGCCGACTCGGCGATGGCCGAGCGTGGTCGCGGACAGGGTCTCCGGGATGAGCGAGACCTCGAGCCAGTGGATGTCGGAATCGGCAGGGGAGACGGCGCTGACCGTGAGCGATGTGCCGTCGATCGAGATGGAGCCCTTGTCGACGACGAGGGGCGCCAGATCTGCGGGGATCGCGATGCGCAGCACGCTCCATTCGGCGCCGGGACGAACCTCGGCGACCTCGCCGATGCCGTCGACGTGGCCCTGCACGATGTGCCCGCCGAGGCGGGCGCCGACGGGCATCGCCTTCTCGATGTTGACGACCGTGCCCACGGATGCCGCGGGGAGCGCCGACACATCGAGGGTCTGCTGCATGACATCCGCGTCGAACGTCTCGGCGGTCGAGGCGATGACGGTGAGGCAGACGCCGGAGACGGCGATGGATTCGCCGTGCACCGCATCCTGAACGGCCTTCGGTGCGCGCACCGTGAGGCGCCAGCCATCGCCGGAGGGAACGATCGCGGTGATCACGCCGATCTCCTCGATGATTCCGGTGAACATCAGCGAACTCCTTCTGCCGGGTGGGCGATGGCGAGCAGATCGTCGCCGAGCGGAACCCATTCGTCGATCGTCAGTCGACGGGCGGCATCGATCGATGCGACGCCGATCTCGCCGAGCGCGAGACGCGACCCGCCGAGAAGAACGGGGGCGATGTAGGCGAGCACACTGTCGGCGAGGCCGGCGGCGATGACGGCGCTCGCGAGAGTCGGACCGCCCTCGATGAAGACTCGCTGGATGCCGCGGCCGCGCAGATCATCCATCACGGCGTGCAGATCATGGGTGTCGAAGAACAGCGGCTCGTGAGGATGACGGTGCACCGCGGCATCCGGCGGTGTCTCGCGCGACCCGATCACGACGGGTACCGGCTGATCCGGAAAGAGGGCATCGCCATCGCGCGCGGTGAGCGCGGGGTCATCGGCGAGAAGGGTTCCGGTGCCGATGACGATCGCATCCGCCGCGGCACGGCGGCGGTGCACATCGGCGCGGGCGTCGGGCCCGGTGATCCACTGACTCGTGCCGTCATCGGCAGCGGCGCGGCCGTCGAGGCTCTGCGCCCACTTCACGGTGACGTGCGGGCGGCCGAGCCGCTGGACGGCGAGCCAATCAGCGATGACGGCGGTCGCGGCATCCGCCTGCTCGCCGGAGACGACCTCGATGCCGGCGCTGCGCAAGCGCTCGGCTCCGCCGCCCGAGGCGGCTCCCGGGTCGTCGAGGGCGAAGACCACGCGGCTGACGCCGGCGTCGATGAGCGCCAGTGCACAGGGGCCGGTGCGGCCGGTGTGGTTGCACGGCTCGAGCGTCACGACGGCCGTCGCTCCGCGCGCGGCGCCCACCGGAAGCTTCGATAGCGCATCGACCTCGGCGTGCGCGGTGCCCGACCCCTGATGCCATCCCTCGGCGATCACCTCGCCCGCGGGGGAGAGGATGACCGCGCCCACCTGGGGGTTGAGGCCGCGGGGACCGCGGCGGGCGAGCTCGAGCGCGCGCGTCATCGCGCTGCTTTCTGCCTCTGTCACTGCCATCCGTCGTCCTTCGCTCTGAATCCGGGGTTCGCAGACGGCACGCTCACGCGCATCGTGCTGCCTCCCATCCGGACTAGCGAGATCGCTCTCGCATCACCGTCGGTCCCGGAATTCCACCGGATCGGCGCCTCGGAATACCGAAGCGCTCGCGGACTGTCACCGCCGGTTCGGATTCCCACCGACCCCGGAGCACGTTGATGCCCAGTGTAGTCAACGCCGTTTCGCGGATTTCATTCCGCGTCATCTCCGCATCCCGGAAAATCGCTGATCAGCGCAGCGATGCCCGACGGCCCTGCCCATGCTGCCGCCCGCTCTCAGAGCGTGCTGTGCAGCATGCGGACGGCTCCGATGCGCAGGTTCTCGGGTGCGTCCGGGACATCGCGCAGATGGGCGATCAGAGAATTGCGGAAGAAGCCGTCGAACATCGCATAGGCCTCGGCCGGCCGCACCTGCGGTGTGCTGCCGGACAGCTCGGCGTAGCGGGCGACGACGCTCCACACCATGTCGGTGAGCAGCCCGTCGATCGCGATGATCGTGTCGCGGAAGCCGTTCTGGAACAGTGCCTGGTTGCGGAGGTCGTACCAGAGGCGGTGCTCGGCGCAATCGGCGACCAGCGTGGCGGCGAGCTCGGCGCCGAAGCCCTCCGCGAGCTCCGCGCTCGTGAGCGAGGTCGCGACGACGGCATCGTAGCGGTGCGCGCACTCGACCTTCGACTGCCACACGGCCTGGCCGATCAGGTCGTCCTTGTCGTCGAAGTAGTAGTGCAGGATGCCGAGGGAGAGGCCCGTGTGCGCGGCGATGTCGCGCAGACCGGTGTTCGCGAACCCGCGGTCGGCGATCGTCTCGAGTGCGGCGGCGGCCAGTTCGCGGCGGCGCGCGGCGACCCGATCCGTGCGCACAGCGCGCGACGGGGCGTTCACGACGGCATCCACCATCTGTCCTCCTGGGTATGCCGCCGAGCATACTCCTGGTCTCGACGGATTTCGAGGGGTTCTGGTGCAGGCGTCGGGGCGAAGATCGCAGGCGAAGCCCCAGGTTCGACGTCGGGGGTGCGCAGTAGACTCGACGGGTGACTGTTCCCGGGATTCTGCGCGCCTTGGAAGAGGCCACCCTGTACCGCGACGCCCTCACCTGGGCGCACACCGACGCCGATCTCGGACTCGTCGACGGACTCGACGCTCCGGTGCTCGCGGGGCTGCTCTCCAAGAGGGCGGCGTCCGGGCATCCGGCAGCCCTCCTCGTCATCGCCCCGACCGGTCGCCGGGCCGAATCGTTGGCCGCGGCGCTGGGGTCGCTCACCCCCGAAGCCGAGATCCTCGACTTCCCCGCCTGGGAGACTCTGCCGCACGAGCGGCTGAGCCCGAGCCCCGACACCGTCGGGCGCCGCCTCGACACGCTCCGCCGCATCACCACCTGGACCCGGGAACGCCCGCTGATCGTCGTCGCCTCTGTGCGCGCGGCACTGCAGCCGATCGCGGCGAATCTCGGTGACGCCGCGCCGCTGGCCCTCGCGCACGGCGGCCGCGGACTCGAACTCGACGAGGCTGTCGAGCAGCTCGTCGAACGCGCCTACACCCGCGTCGACATGGTCTCGCGCCGCGGCGAGTTCGCGGTGCGCGGCGGCATCCTCGATGTCTTCCCGCCCACGAGCGAGCACCCGTTCCGCGTGGAGTTCTTCGGCGACGAGATCGACCAGATCCGCGCGTTCTCCGTCGCCGACCAGCGCTCCCTCCCCGGCGATGTCGACCGCGTCGAGCTCGCCGCCACCCGAGAGCTGCTGCTGACCGCCGATGTGCGTGCGAAGGCGGCATCCCTCGTCGCCGGTTTCCCGGCGATCGCCGGGATGCTCGAGAAGATGGCCGAGGGCATCCCCGTCGAGGGAATGGAATCGCTACTCCCCGCCGTCGCCGGCCCGCTGAAATCGCTCGCCGAGTACCTGCCGGCCGGCAGCGCGGTCGCCGTCGTCGATCCGGAGCGCTCCAGCGCCCGGGCGCAGAGCCTCGGCGACACGAACCGTGAGTTCCTGGATGCCGCGTGGAGCGCCGCCACCTCCGGAGCATCCGCGCCCATCGACCTCGGCGCCGGCGACTTCCTGACGATCGCGCGTCTGCGCGAGATCGTGCACGGCCACGACGGCGTGTGGTGGCGCGTGAGCCCGTTCGCCACCGATGACGACGATGCCGCGAACATCGACGCGTCGATCATCCCCTCCTTCCACGGCAACGTCGACGGCGCCATCGAGTTCGTCAGCGCGCGCTTGGCCGATGCCTGGCGGGTCGTCGTCGTGGCATCCGGTTCGGGTCTCGTCGACCGGGCGCGCGATGTGCTCTCCGAGCGCGGGCTCGCGGCCCGCGCCGTCGATTCCGTGACGGGTGCTCCGGATGCCGGGGTCGCGACGCTCGTGCTCGGAACGCTCGAATCGGGCTTCCAGGTGCCGGAGGCGAAGATCGCCGTGCTCACCGACAACGAGTTCTACGGGCGCACGATCGGCGGCGACCAGCGCGTCGTGAAGAAGCTCGCCTCGCGGCGCAAGAACGTCGTCGACCCGCTGCAGCTCAAGAACGGCGACTACGTCGTGCACGCCACGCACGGCATCGCGAAGTTCGTGGAGATGACCCAGCGCGAGGTCTCCACCGGCGGGCGCAACGCCGCGAAATCGACGCGCGACTACCTCGTGCTCGAATACGCGCCGGCCAAGCGCGGATACCCGGGCGACAAGCTGTACGTGCCCACCGACCAGCTCGACCTGCTGTCGAAGTACGTCGGCGGCGAGGCCCCCGTGCTGTCGAAGATGGGCGGCAGCGACTGGTCGGCGGCCAAGAACAAGGCGCGCAAGGCGGTGCGCGACATCGCCGTCGAGCTCGTGAAGCTGTATTCGGCGCGCATGTCGGCCAAGGGCTTCGCGTTCAGCCCCGACACCCCTTGGCAGCGTGAGCTCGAGGAGGCGTTCCCGTTCGCGGAGACGCAGGACCAGCTGCAGACGATCGACGAGATCAAGGCCGACATGGAGCGGCCGATTCCCATGGACCGCCTGCTCTCCGGAGACGTCGGCTTCGGCAAGACCGAGGTCGCGGTCCGCGCCGCGTTCAAGGCGATCCAGGACGGCAAGCAGGTCGCGATGCTCGTGCCGACGACCCTGCTCGTCAAGCAGCACCTCGAGACGTTCACCGAGCGTTTCGCCGGATTCCCGGTGAAGGTCAGGCCGCTGTCGCGCTTCCAGACCGACAAGGAGGCCCGCCTTGTGCTCGAGGGCCTCGTCGACGGTTCGGTCGACATGGTCATCGGCACGCACCGCATCCTCACCGACCAGGTCATCTTCAAGGACCTCGGCCTGATGATCATCGACGAGGAGCAGCGCTTCGGCGTCGAGCACAAGGATGCGCTGAAGAAGCTGAAGACGAACGTCGACATCCTCGCGATGAGCGCGACGCCGATCCCGCGCACGCTCGAGATGGCCGTCACCGGCATTCGCGAGATGTCGACCCTTGCGACACCGCCCGAGGACCGGCATCCGATCCTCTCCTTCGTCGGCCCGCGCAGCGACAAGCAGATCGCCGCGGCCATCCGCCGTGAGATCCTCCGTGAGGGTCAGGTGTTCTTCGTGCACAACCGGGTGCAGTCGATCCAGCGCGTGGCCTCCGAGATCGCCGAGCTCGTGCCGGAGGCGCGCATCGCCGTCGCGCACGGAAAGATGGGCGAGCACCAGCTCGAGCAGGTCGTCGACGACTTCTGGGAGCGCAAATACGACGTTCTCGTCTCGACCACGATCATCGAGACCGGCCTCGACATCTCGAACGCCAACACGATCATCATCGACAAGGCCGACAAGTACGGCCTCTCGCAGCTGCACCAGCTGCGCGGACGCGTCGGCCGCGGGCGCGAGCGGGCCTACGCCTACTTCCTCTACGACGACGCCAAGCCGTTGACCGAGACCGCGGCGGATCGCCTCCAGACGATCGCCGTCAACAATGATCTCGGCTCGGGCATGCAGGTGGCCATGAAGGACCTCGAGCTGCGAGGCGCGGGCAGCATGCTCGGTGCCGAGCAGGCCGGGCACATCGCGGGCGTCGGCTTCGACCTGTACCTGCGCATGGTCGGCGAGGCCGTCGCGACGTTCCGCGGGGAGGACACCGAGGCGGGGACCGAGCTGCGCATGGAGCTGCCCGTGGAGGCGCGGATCCCCGAGACCTACATCGACAGCGAGCGACTGCGCCTGGAGGCCTATCAGAAGCTGTCCGCCGCGGCGGCGGCGACCGCCGCCGACGACGCGATCGACCTCGTCGTCGAGGAGCTCGCCGACCGTTACGGCACGCCGCCCGACGAGGTGGGGGTGCTGGTGGACGTCGCCCGTCTGCGCCGTCGTGCCGCGCGCGCCGGGCTCAGCGACGTCGTCGTGATGGGTTCCAACCTGCGCGTCGCCCCCGCGCATCTGGCCGACTCGATGAAGGTGCGCCTGCAGCGGCTCTACCCGAAGGCGAAGCTCGTCTCCAGCGGGGAGGCGCTCGTCGTGCCGATGCCGATGACGCCCGCCGAGATCGGGGTCGGCCTCGAACCGCTCCCCGAGGACAAGATGCTCGCCTGGGTCGGTCAGCTGCTCACGGCGCTGTTCCCGGAGCCGGTGGCAAGCGCCCCGGCATCCTGATGTCGGCGGATGTCCGCGGGGCGTCAGAAGCGTGGATGCTGTCGCCGGAGCATCCGCCCGGCTAGTCTGTCGGCATGTTGTACGAGCACCTCGGGGCTCGGCCCCGCATCCATGACACCGCCGTCATCGCGCCGACCGCCGTCCTCTCCGGCGACGTCGAGATCGGGCCGCACTGCCAGGTGCTGCACGGGGCGGTGATCACCGCCGAGGGCGGGCCGATCACACTGGGGGAGCACGTGATCGTCATGGAGAACGCGCTCATCCGGGCGACCGCGGCCGACTCGGTGCACATCGGATCGCACACACTCCTCGGCACCCTGGCGAGCATTGCCGGTGCGACGATCGGCGAGGAGGTATTCCTCGCCTCGGGCGCGCGCGTGTTCAACGGTGCGCACATCGGCGCGCGCAGCGAGATTCGCGTGAACGCGATCGTGCAGCGTCGCGCAGCTCTGCCGGAGGGGACAGTCGTGCCGATCGGATGGGTGGCGACGGGCGATCCCGTGCAGCTCTACTCTCCGGACCGCGCCGACGAGATCGCCGCAGCGCAGCCGGAGCTCGACTTCCCCGGTCACGTGTTCGGCGTCGACCGGAACACCCCGGACCGCATGGTGCAGCTCACCGAGCGGTACGGAACATCGCTCGCGCGGCACGCCGACGACCAGCCCGTGTGAGCGGCGTCATTCCGCATGGCATCCGCCCGAGCCCGCTGACACATGCCGGCGGAAAACACGAATGTCGATCGAAACCCGAAGGTTTCGACCGACATTCGTGAAAACGACCGACAGGTGTCGGGAGAAGCCCGGCACCGTCAGAGATCAGTCGATCAGATGACGCCCTGCGCGAGCATCGCCGAGGCGACGCGCTGGAAGCCGGCGATGTTTGCGCCGGCGACGTAGTCGCCCGCCACACCGTACTTCTCCGCGGCGTCGAACGTGGCGCGGTGGATGTCGCCCATGATGGCGCGCAGCTTGTTCTCGCTGTTCTCGAACGACCAGCGCTGACGCGAGGCGTTCTGGCTCATCTCGAGCGCAGAGGTCGCGACACCACCGGCGTTGGCAGCCTTGCCCGGGGCGAAGAGGACCCCTGAGCGCTGGAAGGCTTCGACGGCATCCGGCAGGCACGGCATGTTGGCGCCCTCGGAGACGGCGCGCACGCCGTTCGCGATGAGTGCCTCGGCATCGGCGAGGCTCAGCTCGTTCTGGGTGGCCGAGGGCACGGCGATGTCGACGGGAACCTCCCAGACGCTGCCGTTCTCGACGAAGCGGGCGCTCGGACGACGCTTCGCGTACTCGACGATGCGGCCGCGCTCGGCCTCCTTGATCTGGCGGAGCAGATCGAGGTCGATGCCGGCGTCGTCGACGACGTAGCCCGAGGAGTCGGATGCCGTGACGGCGGTCGCACCGAGCTGGGTGGCCTTCTGAATCGCGTAGATCGCGACGTTGCCCGAGCCGGAGATGCCGACGCGCTTGCCGTCGAGCGACTCGTTGTGAACCGCCAGCATCTCCTGGGCGAAGAACACGGCGCCGTAACCGGTGGCCTCGGTGCGCACCTGCGCGCCGCCCCAGCCGGTGCCTTTACCGGTGAACATGCCGGACTCGTGGCGGTTGGTGATCTTGCGGTAGGTGCCGAAGAGGTAGCCGATCTCACGGCCGCCGACGCCGATGTCGCCCGCGGGGACATCGGTGTGCTCGCCGAGGTGACGGTACAGCTCGCTCATGAACGACTGGCAGAAGCGCATGACCTCGGCCTCGCTCTTGCCGTGCGGGTCGAAGTCGGAACCGCCCTTGGCGCCGCCGATGCCCTGGCCGGTCAGAGCGTTCTTGAAGATCTGCTCGAAGCCGAGGAACTTGATGATCGACAGGTTCACGGAGGGGTGGAATCGCAGTCCGCCCTTGTACGGTCCGAGGACCGACGAGAACTGGATGCGGTATCCGCGGTTCACGTGCAGCTTGCCGGAATCGTCGATCCACGGCACGCGGAACATGATCTGGCGCTCGGGCTCGACGATGCGCTCCAGAATTCCGGCGTCGACGTACTCGGGGTGCTGCTCCAGGACCGGCGCGATCGTGCCGAGCACCTCGTGCACAGCCTGCTGGAACTCGGGTTCGTGCGGGCTGCGCGCCAGAACCGTGTCGAACACGGGCTGGACGGACTCGGTGAGCGGGTGGAATTCTGTGCTGGTTGCGGTCACGCGGGACGGCTTTCTGAATCAAATGGTAAGAGGGCGATCGTGTCGCGCGAGAGGGCGTGCCGATCAGGCACGAGATCTCACCTTACCCCGGGGTTCGGATGCTCTTCACCTCCGGGGTCCGCACGGATCAGTGCGGGTGGGGTCACCCGGTGTTCTGGAGGCCCGCGGCGACGCCGCTGACCGACAGCAGGAGCAGTCGACGTTGTTCGTCTTCCGCACCGGATCCGGTGGCCGCGGTCGTGGTGCGCAGCTCTCGCAACGCCCGCAGCTGCAGCAGCGAGAGGGCGTCGACGTAGGGGCTGCGCAGGGCGACGGCACGCTGCAGGATCGGCTTGTTCTCGAGCAGGTCGGTTCCGCCGGTCAGGCGGATGACCCACTCCTTGGTGAGGCTGAGCTCGTCGAGGACGAGCCGGGCGAGATCGTCGCGGTCGCCGAGGGCGAGGTAGCGTCGGGCGATGCGCTCATCGGTCTTCGCCAGACTCATGGCGACGTTGTCGATCATGGTGCGCAGCAGCGGCCACTCGCGGTAGGCCTCCTGCAGCAGGGCCTCATCGCCGACGGCTTCGAGTGCGGTTCCGAGGCCGTACCAGCCGGCGAGGTTGATGCGCGCCTGCGTCCAGGCGAAGACCCACGGGATGGCACGGAGGTCTTCGAGGGACTCGACGGAGAGGCCGCGGCGCGCGGGACGCGAGCCCAGCGCGAGCAGACCGATCTCCTCCATCGGGGTGACGGTGGCGAACCAGGGGGCGAATCCGGGGGCCTTGACGAGTTCGAAGAAGCGGTCGCGGGATGCGGCATCCATGGTCGCTGCGACGTCGGCGAAGCGCGCCGCCGCACCGCTCGTGCGCTGCTCGACGCCCGGCGAGGAGGCCAGCAGGGTCGCGGCGGCGACCTGGTCGATGTGACGCATGGCGATGGCGGGCTCGCCGTAGCGGGCGAAGATCGTCTCGCCCTGCTCGGTGAGCTTGAACCGGCCGTCGACGGAGTGCGGGGGCTGCGCGAGGATCGCGGAGTTCGCCGGTCCGCCGCCGCGCCCGAGGGCGCCGCCGCGGCCGTGGAACTGGGTCAGTGAGATGCCGGAGTCCTTCGCCCACGAGGCGATCTTCTCCTGCGCCTCGTAGAGCGCGAGGGTCGCGGCGACGGGGCCGACATCCTTGGAGGAGTCGGAGTAGCCGAGCATGACCTCCATGCGGTTCTCGGTCTCGTCGAGGCGATGACGGAACTCGGGGAAGGCGACGACCTCGGCGAGGATGCCGGGCGCGGCCTGCAGATCGGCGAAGGTCTCGAACAGGGGGACCACGTCGAGGACGGGCGCGTCATCGCCCATCGCATGGCGGGCGAGGCGGTGCACGTTGAGGAGGTCCTCGGCCGATGTCGTGAACGACACAACGTAGCGTCCGGCGGCGCGCAGACCGTAGGTGCGCTGGATCTCGGCGACCGCGCGGAACACGTCGAGAACCTCTTCGGCGCGCTCGCTGAGCTCACCGCCCGCCTCGATCTCGGCGAGCGTCTCGCGGTGCACCTGCGAGTGCTGGCGGACCTCGAGCTCGGTCAGGTGGAAGCCGTAGGTCTCGACCTGCCAGATGAGGTGCTGCACGCCGCCGAAGGCGTGCCGCTTCGCGCCCGCGGCGATCAGGGATCCCTGCACCGAGCGGAGGTCTGCGAGCAGCTCCTCCGGGGCGTCGTACCCGCCCTCGAGTCCGAGACGCGTCTCGGCGACCTTGCGGGCGAGGGCCAGCAGCACGCGGCGGTGCGGCTCCTCGGGGGAGCGTGCGGCGATCTCCTCGGCCGTGGTCTCGTCGGTGGCCTGGAACGAGTCCCAGATCGCCACGACGGCATCGCTGGGCGGGGTTCCTTCGGCGTCGAGAGTCAGGCTGCGGCCGATGCGCTCGAGGGCGCGTTCGAGGCCTCGCAGCACGTGCTCGGAGGCGATCTGCGCGGCTTCACGGGTGACGGATGCCGTGACGAAGGGGTTTCCGTCGCGGTCGCCGCCGACCCAGCTGCCCACGCGCACGAAGGCGGGGACGATCGGGGAGCTGGCGCCGGACTCGTCGCCGCGGAGCGCGTCGTCGATGCGGCGGTACACGTGCGGGACGGTGGTGAACAGCGTCTCGTCGAACACCGACATGACGGTGCGGACCTCGTCGGTGGGAGAGGGCTTCTGCGCGCGCAGGGGCGCCGTGCGCCAGAGCGTGTCGACCTCTTCGAGCATGCGTCGACGTGCACGGCGCTGTTCGGCGCCGCCGGAGCTGGCCTGGTCGTGCTGGGTGAGCAGGTCGGACAGGCGCCGGATGCTGGTGGAGACCGCGCGTCGGCGGGCCTCGGTGGGGTGCGCCGTGAACACCGGGTGGAAGCGCAGCTCGGCGAGGCGGCGTCGCGCCTCGTCGTCGCCGACCTCGCGGCGCAGCTGGGCGTAGGCCGTGGCGACCGTGTCGGTGGCGTCCTCGCGGCCGGGCTGCCCGGCGCGTTCGCGCAGGATGCGCACGCGCTGGTGCTCCTCGGCGAGGTTCACGAGGTGGAAGTAGCAGGTGAAGGCGCGGGCGACCTCGTCGGCGCGCTCGATCGAGAACGACTCGGCGATCTCGATCGCGCGTTCGAACGCGTCGGTGCTCTCTTCCTCGTACGCCTGAATGCTCGCCAGGCGCAGCCGCTCGACGTCGTCGAACAGGCCGTCGCTGCCGCATTCGCGCAGCACCTGTCCGAGGATCGCGCCGAGCATGCGCACATCCGCGCGCATCTCGTCGGGAATCCCGCGTCCGGCTTCGAAACGGCCGATGACGCGGATGGCCTCTGTGTTGGTGGGCTCGGGGGTCACACCACGAGGCTAACCCCGCGGAGGGGATGCCCATGACCACGTGACACTGCGTGACGCGCGGCCGCGGCATACGATGGTCACGATGTCTGATAACCGAAATCTCCTGCGCACACAGCAATTCCCCGCGGTTCTTCTGCTCCTGGCGGCGGCCCTCGGCCTGCTGTTGGCGAATCTGCCGACCTTCGGCCCGATCGATGCGGTTCTGGGCTTCCACATCGCGATCCCGGGAACGGGCATCGACCTCTCGATCGCGCACTGGATCTCCGACGGCATCCTCGCGCTCTTCTTCTTCGTCGTCGCGATGGAGCTGCAGTACGAGCTGACCCGCGGCGAGCTGAACTCGTTGAGCAAGGCGGTCCAGCCGGCGATCGCCGCAGCGGGCGGTGTGCTCGTACCGATCGGCATCTACCTGCTGATCGCGGGGGAGGGGGCGACGGCATCCGGCTGGCCCATCCCGACCGCAACCGATATCGCCTTCGCCCTCGGCGTGCTCGCGGTGTTCGGCAAGGGGCTGCCCGCGGCGGTGCGGGTCTTCCTGCTCGCCCTCGCCATCCTCGACGACATCATCGGCATCGTGTTCATCGCCGTGCTTTTCGCGCACGATCTGAACTGGCTCTACCTGCTGCTCGCGCTGGTGGGCGTCGCGGTGTTCGCGGTCCTGTCGCGCCTGCTCCCATCGAAGGCATCCGCCCTCATCGTGGTCGCCATGATCGTCGTCGGCGTCATCGTCTGGGCGCTCGTCCTGCTCAGCGGCATCCATGCCACGATCGCCGGCGTCATGCTGGGGCTCGCGATCGCCCAGGCGCCCTCCATGCCGACCCGTCATGTGCTCGAGCCCTGGGTGAACGGTGCGATCCTGCCGATCTTCGCATTCGCCGCGGCGTTCGTCGTGATCCCTCAGCTGGCACTGTCGGCGCTGTCGCCGGCGTTCTTCGGCGTCGCCCTCGCGCTGCCGGTCGGGAAGATCATCGGCATCACGGCATTCGGATGGGTCGCCGTGCGCGTCGGCAAGAAGGGTGCGCCCCCCGCACTGCGCCTGCCCGACCTGCTCGCGGCGGGAACACTGGGCGGCATCGGCTTCACGGTCTCGTTGCTGCTGGCGAACCTCGCCTTCGCCGACGACGGTGCGACCCGTGATCAGGCGATCCTCGGTGTGCTCGTGGGCTCGCTCATCGCGCTGCTGCTCTCGGCCGTGATCGTCACCTCGCGCGCGGCTTGGCATCGCCGGGTCACCGCCGCGAGTTCTTGACAGGAGGAGGACTCCATGACCGACGCCGATGCCCTGCGCGAGGCCGCGGAGACGATGCGTGCTGTGCGCGAGCGGTGCGTCTGGTCCCAGCAGATCACGCATCGGGATCTCGTGCCGTACCTGATCGAGGAATCGCATGAGGTGATCGACGCGGTCGAGTCGGGCACGCGCGCCGACCTTCGCGAGGAGCTCGGCGACCTGCTCTGGCAGGTGCTGTTCCACGCGGCGATCGCCGCGCAGCATCCGGATGACCCCTTCGGCATCGACGACGTCGCCGAGACGCTGACCGAGAAGATGACCCGACGGCATCCGCACGTCTTCGCCGACGCCGTCGCTCGAACGCCCGACGAGGTGCTCGTGCACTGGAACGCGGCGAAGGCCGCCGAGAAGCGCGAGCGGTTGAGCGTGCTCGATGGCGTGCCCCGGGGGATGCCGGCGCTCGCGCTCGCGCAGAAGCTCGCGGGGCGCGCGGCATCCGTCGGCGTCGCGCCTGCCGTGTCGCAGTTGCCGCCCGCATCCGAGGCGGAGCTCGGCGACGCGCTCCTCGCGCTCGTCGCCCGGGCGCGCGAGCAGGGCTGGGACGCCGAACGCGCGCTGCGCGAGCGGCTCAGAGGATTCGAGGACGAGGTCCGCGAGGCCGAGTCGGCCTGATGCGCGACGGCTGATGCGAGGCATCCGCCCGAACCTGGAAAGATGGAGGGGTGGCTACTGTGAACCCGCCGCGCGGCATGCGCGACATCCTCCCCGCCGACAAGGCCCGCCGTGAGCGCGTCCTCTCTGTCATCCGTCAGCGCTACCTCGCGCACGGCTTCGACGAGATCGAGACGCCCGTCGTCGAGGAATACGATCGCCTTCATGCCGGCATCGGCGGCGACAACGAGAAGCTCTCCTACAACGTGCTGCGCCGCGGGCTCGACGCCGACGGCATCCGTGCTGCGGCCGATGACCCGGCCGCCCTCAGCGACCTGGGCCTGCGCTACGACCTGACGGTGCCGTTGTCGCGCTTCTACGCCTCGAACCGCGCGCAGCTGCCCGGCGTCTTCCGAGCCATCCAGATCGGACCGGTCTGGCGTGCCGAGCGCCCGCAGAAGGGGCGCTACCGCCAGTTCGTGCAGTGCGACATCGACATCATGGGCGACGAGTCCTCGCGCGCCGAGGCCGAGCTCATGGTGGCCTCCCTCGACGCCCTCGACGCGCTCGGTCTGGGCGGGGCGACGGTGCGCATCAACGACCGCCGCATCCTCGACTGGATGCTGGATGCCTTCGGGTTCCCCGTCGACGAGCGCCCCGGCGTGCTCATCACGATCGACAAGCTCGACAAGATCGGCCCCGCCGGCGTCGCCGCAGAGCTGCGCGAGCGCGGTGCCGCGGCATCCGCCGTCGACGCGTTCGAGGCGTTCCTCCTGCGCCCGCAGACGGATGATCTCGTCCCGTTCGGCGAGAAGCAGATCCGCGGTGCGCTGCCCGATGGTGCACCGGATGAGATCCTCGGCCACCTCGTCGGCATCGGAGATGCGGTTGCCGCAGGTTCCGGACGCACCGACATCCCGCTCGTCTTCGACCCGTTCCTCGTTCGCGGCATGGGCTACTACACCGGCACGATCTTCGAGCTCGCGCACCCCTCGGTGCCGTACTCGATCGGCGGCGGCGGACGCTACGACGGCATGATCGGGCGCTTCCTCGGCCAGCAGGTCCCCGCGGTCGGCTTCTCGCTCGGCTTCGAGCGCCTCGTCGATCTCGTCACCCTCGCCGAGGATGATGCCGCGCAGGCGATCGTGCTCGTTCACGACAAGGATGTGCCGGTCGCTGAGCTCGTCGCCCACAAGGCCGCGCTCATCGCGCAGGGGTCGCGCGTGCGCCTCGAGCAGCGCGTGAAGAACTTCAAGGCGCTGCTGGAGCGCTCCGCCGCCGACGGCTACACGGCGTTCGCGACGGTCTCGGCGGGAGCCGCGTCCGACAGCCTGGAGATCAAGCCGCTGAGCTGAGCCGACACTCGTCAGTGATTCGTGACGGTTGCCGGTCGAAACAGCCTGTTTCGACCGGCAACCGTCATTTCGACTGACAAGTGTCAGATGTCCCGAGCCTCGGTGACCCGCCTCTTCTCGCGGATGTAGACCTCCCGACGCACGCGGGCGACGACGTCGCCGGATGCATCGGTGATGACCGTCTCGAACCACTCCAGGACCTTCGCCCCGCCGCGGGCCTTCTCGCGGATCTCGGCGACGCGCTCCGCCGGCACGGAGAACTCGGCGGTCAAAACGCCGCGGCCGGGCTTGATGAGATCGATCTCGCCCTTGGTGTCCCAGACGACGTAGTCGCGGCCGAGCTGGTGCATGACGAGCATGAAGTAGTACGGGTCGGTCATCGCCGACATCGAGCCGCCGAACGCCGTCCCCACGTAGTTGCGGGTGAACAGGTTCACGTGCAGCTCGACGGTGGCGCGCGTCCAATCGTCGCTGAACCGGCGCACACGGATGCCGCTGAAGAGGTTCGGAGCCCACAGGCTCATGCCGATCGCGAGGCGGCGGGGAGTGATCTTCATCCCGCCAGTCTGTCGGGGCCGGTGGTGTGCTCCAAAGCATTTGCAGGCATCGTACAGTTGTTATAGTTCTTCTATAACTATTAGTCGGGAGGGAGTGACATGCTCATCCGCATCGATGGTGACAGCACGGCGCCGATCTTCGATCAGGTCGCCGCCTCCGTGCGCGCCGACATCCTCGCCGCCCGCCTCGTGCCCGGCGACCGGCTGCCCGCGGCCCGCGAGGTCGCCGACGGCCTCGACATCAACGTGCACACCGTGTTGCGCGCCTATCAGCAGCTGCGCGACGAAGGTCTCGTCGACCTGCGCCGGGGCAGGGGCGCGGTCATCGCCGCATCCGCCGCGCCGTTGGCAGAGCTCGCGCACGACATCCGTGCCCTCGTCGCCCGCGCCGCGTCCCTCGGCATCTCGCCCGCCACGCTCGCCTCGCTCGTCAAAGAGAGCACCCCATGAAGGAGAAAACCCTCGTGACCGACAGTCCGCGTCCCCCGATCGCCGCCGATGTGCGGCGCGCCCGCACCGGATTCATCTGGGTCGGCGTCGTCGCCCCGTTCGCGCTGCTCGCGATCGCCGCCGCGATCGTGCTCGCCTGGATGCCGGAGCTGCCCGACCCGATCGCGACGCACTGGGGGAACGGCGGCGTCGACGGCTTCATGTCGAAGACGGCGTTCCTGCCGACGATCCTTGGGATCTGCGGCGGCGTGATCCTACTCGACGTGGTGCTCGCCTTCGCCGGGCACCGGATGCCGCAGTCGAGCACCAAGCCGCCGGTGCAGCAGTGGGGGCCGACGAGCCGATTCCTCGGCGCTGTGAATCTCGGACTCGGCGTGCTCTTCGTGGTGCTCCTCGTGTCCACCACGGCCATCCAGCGCGGACTCGCGGATGCGGCGGACGCCCCCGATGTCGGGGGATGGGCCGCGCTCGGGATGCTCGGGCTCGTCGTCTTCGCGGTGATCGGCTGGTTCCTGCAGCCGAAGAGCCCCGTGCCTGCGGCATCCGTCTCGGCGCCCGTCGACACCATCCCGCTTTCCTCTTCCGAACGCGCGGCATGGTTCGGCACCGTGACCATGGCGCGCGTCGGCATCATCGTGCTCGTCGCGGCCCTGGCGATGCTCGTGGTCCTCACTGTGTTCCTCGCGGCCGCCGGCGAGGCCTCCTGGTGGATCAACGCCGCGCTCGGCCTGGTCGTCACCGTGCTCACCGGCACGATGGCCGTCTTCCGCGTGCGCATCAGCACCGATGGCCTGCGCGTGCGCTCGCTCATCGGCTGGCCGAGCACCCGCATCCCGCTCGATCGCATCGAGAAGGTCGAGTGCGTGCAGATCAACCCGATGGGCGAGTTCGGCGGTTGGGGGTGGCGCATCGGTATGGACGGCCGTCGCGGCGTCGTGCTGCGAGCCGGTGAGGCGCTGCAGGTCACGCAGACCACAGGGCGCGTCTTCGTCGTCACCGTCGACGGCGCTGCAGATGCGGCATCCGTGCTCGAGACCCTCCGCTCGCAGAGCGCCTGAGAACAGGAACCCGTCATGACCCGTATCCGCCCCCTCTCCACGATCTCCTTCGTGGTGCTCGCACTCGGCCTCGCCTGGCTCGTCGCGCTCCCGCTGTGGACCGGCGACGGTCTCGCGCATCCGCTCGCAGGTCTCATCATCCAGGCCATGATGTTCACGCCCGCGCTCGCCGTCGTGATCGTTCTGCTGGTCTTCCGGCCCATCGGGAAGGGGGCGCGGCTGCGATTCCTCGGCATGTGGCCGCTGCGCCCGGCGAAGCCCGTCGTCTGGATGATGGTGATCGGTCTGTTCGCCCCGGTCGTTCTCATCGCAGCATCCGTGGCCGTCGCGGCGCTCTGCGGTTGGGTGACGCTCGACCTCGTGCACTTCTCCGGCTTCGCGCAGGTGTTGGCAGCCACCACGCCCGCCGGTACGCCCGCCGCGCCGCCGATCGTCGTGATCATCTCGCAGCTGATCGCGATCCCGTTCGCCGCGGCGACGATCAATGCGGTGCTCGCATTCGGGGAAGAGCTCGGCTGGCGCGGATTCCTGCTGCCGGCGCTGCGTCCGCTCGGCACCTGGCCGGCCCTGCTCATCAGCGGCGCCGTCTGGGGCCTCTGGCACGCGCCCGTGATCCTGCTCGGTTACAACTTCGGGCGCACCGACATCACCGGTGTGCTGTTCATGATGCTCGGATGCACGGCCTGGGGCATCCTCCTCGGCTGGCTGCGCCTGCGCTCAGCGTCGCTCTGGCCCGCCGTCTTCGCGCACGGCGCCATGAACGCCGCGGGGGCGATGATCGCCCTCGTCCACGCCGCAGGGACGACATTCGACATGGCTCTGGCCGGTCCGTTGGGGATCGCCGGAGTCATCGTCTGCGCGATCAGCACCATCGCGCTGTCGCTCACCGGCCAGTTCCGCCGGCAGCCCGAGCTGAGCCGTGCTCCGAAGGCAGCCGCAGGATCGGTCGGCGGCTGACGGACACCTCTTGACGGGACTCCCCGGCCGGGGTTGTGTGGGGTCATGGCCGAACCGACTGCTGAGAACTGGCGCCGCACGGACGAGTTCCTCGCCGACACGCTCGTGGGGCAGGATGCGGCGCTCGACGCGGCGCTGAGCGCGCAGCGCGAGGCCGGGCTGCCCGATATCGAGGTGGCGCCGGTCAGCGGCAAGCTGCTGAATCTCGTCGCACGCATGAGCGGAGCGCGCCGAGTGCTCGAGATCGGGACGCTGGGCGGGTACTCGACGATCTGGTTGGCACGGGCCGTCGGGGAGGGCGGGGCCGTCATATCGATCGAGGCCGAGCCGGTCAACGCAGCGGTCGCGCGTCGCAGCATCGATGCCGCGGGCGTGGGCGACCGCGTGGCGATCCGCATCGGACGGGCAACGGATGTTCTGCCGACGCTCGAGGGATCGGATCCGTTCGATCTCGTCTTCATCGACGCGGACAAGGAGTCCAACACCGTCTACCTCGATTGGGCGGCGAGACTGAGCCGGCCCGGGGGCGTCGTGATCCTCGACAACATCGGCCGGGACGGCGAGATCATGAACTCCGATGCCAGGGATCCTCGGGTGACCGGCGCACGTGACGGCCTGCGGATGCTGGGGGAGGACCCGCGGTTCGATGCCACGGCCCTGCAGACTGTCGGCGTCAAGGGGTGGGACGGCGCAGCGATCGCCCTGATCGTGTGACATCGGCATAGGTAACGGCGGATGCCGCGCACTAGACTGACGGTGGATCGACGACGCTCCACACCAAACCTTCCCCTGAACAAGGAGCACATACGTGGCACTCATCGAGGCTGTAGGCGCACGCGAGATTCTCGACTCCCGCGGCAACCCGACCGTCGAGGTGGAGGTGCTCCTCGACGACGGGATCGTCCAGCGCGCCGCCGTTCCCTCCGGCGCATCCACCGGTGCCTTCGAGGCGTACGAGCTGCGCGACGGCGACAAGGCCCGCTACGGCGGCAAGGGCGTCCTCAAGGCCGTCGAGGCCATCATCGACGAACTCGGCCCGGCCATCGAGGGCGTCGAGGCGAGCGAGCAGCGCATCGTCGACGAGGTCCTCAATGAGACCGACGGCACCTCCAATAAGCAGCGCACCGGCGCCAACGCCATCCTCGGCGTCAGCCTCGCGGTCGCCAAGGCCGCGGCCGACAGCGCCGACCTGCCGCTGTACCGCTACCTCGGCGGCCCGAACGCTCACGTCCTGCCCGTCCCGCTGTTCAACGTCATCAACGGCGGCGAGCACGCCGACAACGGCATCGACATGCAGGAGTTCTTCCTCGCGCCGATCGGCGCCGAGACCTACTCCGAGTCGCTGCGCTGGGGCGTCGAGACCTACCACGTGCTGCGCAGCGAGCTGAAGGCCGCCGGCTACGCCACCGGCCTCGGCGACGAGGGCGGCTTCGCGCCTGACCTGCCCAGCAACCGCGAGGGCCTCGACTTCCTCGTCAAGGCCATCGAGAAGGCCGGCTTCACCCCGGGCAAGGACATCGCGCTTGGTCTCGACGTCGCCGCGACCGAGTTCTTCACCGACGGCGTCTACCGCCTCGAGAACAAGGACTGGTCCGCCGACCAGCTCATCGAGTACTACGCAGGCCTCGTCAACGACTTCCCGATCGTCACGATCGAGGACGCCCTGGCCGAGGACGACTGGGACGCCTGGAAGTCGCTGACCGACGCCCTCGGCTCGAAGGTCCAGCTCGTCGGCGACGATCTGTTCGTCACGAACCCCGAGCGTCTCGCCGACGGCATCAAGCGCGGTGTCGCGAACTCGCTGCTGGTCAAGGTCAACCAGATCGGCACGCTCACCGAGACGTTCGACGCGGTCAGCCTCGCGCAGCGTTCGGGCTACACGGCGATGCTTTCGCACCGTTCGGGTGAGACCGAGGACACCACGATCGCCGACCTGGCCGTGGCGACCAACGCCGGTCAGATCAAGACGGGCGCCCCGGCGCGCAGTGAGCGCGTCGCGAAGTACAACCAGCTGCTGCGCATCGAAGAAGACCTGGCGGATGCCGCGGTCTTCGCCGGCCGCTCGGCGTTCCCCCGATTCCAGGGCTGAACGACGACACCGCACTGAGCACGAGAGGAGGGGGAGCCATGGCGAAACGTCCGGCTCCCCTTTCTCGTGCCCGAACGGCGTCGACGGGAGCCCCGGCTCCCGCTCCTCGGCGCACGCGCGCCGGCGGCACGGCGCAGGTCGACGTCCGCGAATGGGCATCGGGAATCCGCCTGTCGGGGTTCATGGTCATCATGCTCTCGCTGGTGATCCTCGGCGCGTGGGTGCTCGTCCCGACGCTCGGAACCTATATCGATCAGAGGCAGAAGATCGCCGCTCTGGAGGCGTCGGTGCAGGTGACGGCTGAGGAGATTACGCGGCTCGAGCAGGCTCGCGAGCGCTGGGAAGATCCCGCCTACATCACGACTCAGGCCCGGGAGCGCCTGTATTACATGAAGCCCGGCGAGGTGGTCTACCTCGTCGACAACGATCTCGATCCGGCCTCTCTCCCGCAGGAGCAAGCGCCCGTCAGCGATGAGCTCGAGCAGACTCCCTCCGACTGGATGCCGCAGCTGCTGCGCTCCGTGACCGGGGCCGGGCTCGCCCAGTCGGCGATCCGCGCGCAATAACGCGGATCCCAAGGGATTGCTCAGGCACTCCTCCCGTAGGCTGAGACGGTGACGACACCGCCTTTCGCCCCGCCCACTCCCGCAGAGATCGACGTCGTGTCGGCTCAACTCGGCCGAACGGCACGCGGTGTCCTCGGCATCGCCGCCCGTTGCGTCTGCGGAAACCCCACCGTCGTGGCCACGACGCCGCGTCTGCCGGACGGATCCCCGTTCCCGACGTTCTACTATCTGACGCACCCGGCTGCGACCGCCGCGATGTCGACGCTCGAAGCCACTCAGGTGATGGTCGAGCTCACCGAGCTGCTGAACGACGACGAGTCGGTGGCCACCGCGTACCGCTCCGCGCACGAGGCGTTCCTCGCCGATCGTGCCCAGTTCGGCGATGTCCCGGAGATCGACGGAATCTCCTCGGGCGGCATGCCCACCCGCATCAAGTGCCTGCATGCTCTGGCCGGCCACGCTCTGGCTGCGGGCCCGGGCGTGAACCCCATCGGAGACCTGGCGCTGGAGCGCTCGAGCTGGTCGCCTGAGCGCTGCCAGTGCGAGGACCCCGGAGCCGCGAAGGGATGAGTGTGAAGCGGATGCTGCGTAACGCCGTCGCTGTTGCGATGGTGGCGGCATCCGCCCTGCTCGCGGGGGCGGCGACGCCTCCCCCCGCTCCGACTCCCGGACTGGTCGCGGATGACCCGACTGATCCGGTGCGCGCGCTGGAGTACTGGCTCGACGGCGCGGGGATCCGCGAGGCCTGGGCGACGACCCGCGGCAAGGGCGTGACGATCGCCGTCATCGATACCGGTGTCGGGAAGGTCCCCTCCGTCTTCGGCGAGGCCGTGGTCGGCGGAACGGACGTCTCGGGAAGCGGAACGCCCGATGGGCGATCGCCCGTCGGCGCCGTCGACCCGGACCACGGATCCTGGGTGGCCTCGCTCGCCGCCGGTCGTGGCGATGCCGACGGCACCGGAATGATCGGCGTCGCACCGGAGGCGGATCTGCTGTCGGTGTCGGTCGGGTTCGGCGCCGCGGCCGTCGTGCCGTTCGTGGATCAGATCGCCGATGGCATCCGCTGGGCCGTCGACAACGGCGCCGACGTCATCAACATGTCCCTGACGACCAACACCCTCGATTGGGATCCCAGCTGGGACGATGCGTTCCTCTACGCCTACGAGCACGACGTGGTCGTCGTGGTGGCCGCCGGCAACCGGGGGAGCGGGACGACGATGGTGGGCGCCCCGGCGACGATCCCCGGTGTTCTCACGGTGGGCGGCGTCGATCAGACGGGCACGGCGAGCGTCGAAGCATCCACGCAGGGGATCACGATCGGCATTTCGGCCCCGAGTGAAGGTCTGCTGGGCGTCTCTGCCAACGGCGATCTCGTCTCCTGGGACGGCACGAGCGGGGCGGCGCCGATCGTCGCCGGCGTCGCAGCGCTGATCCGTGCGGCTCATCCCGATCTGGATGCCGCGAACGTCATCAACCGGATCATCTCGACGGCGATCCCCGTCGAAGGGGTGACGGCGGTGCCGGATCCGCTGTACGGCTATGGGCTGCTGGATGCTGCGGCGGCCCTCAGCGCGGATGTTCCGCTCGTCTCGGAGAACCCGATGGGAGATCTTGCGGAGTGGGTGCGTCTGTATCGGCGTGCCGATGCGGAACCGCTGCCGGACCCGGAGGTGACGCCGGTGCAGATCCCTCCTCTTCCGGCTGCCGATCCGCCGTCGGAGGCGGGATCGCCGTTGCTCCCCAGCGCTGAATCTTTGCGATACGGTACCCTCCCGCTCATCGCACTCACCATGACTGGTATTCTTGTCGGGCTAGGCGTCACCGCAGCTGCCCGGCGCATCCGAACGGCGCGCGCGAAAAGCACGCCAGCACCCTGACGAGGAGTTGTCCCTACGTGCCTGAGAACAGCACTGTGCCCAAGATTTTGATCGTCGGTGGTGGCTACGCGGGTTTCTACACGGCGTGGAAGCTCGAGAAGCACCTCCGCAAGGGCGAAGCCGAAGTGACCATGGTCGATCCGCTTCCCTACATGACCTACCTGCCGTTCCTGCCCGAGGTCGCAGCCGGATCGATCGAGCCGCGCCACGCGGTCGTCGCGACGCGTCGTCACCTCAAGCGCACGAACGTCGTTTCGGCGAAGGTCACGAAGATCGATCACGCGAACAAGGTCGCGACCATCACCCCCTCCGAGGGTGAGGCGTACGAGTTCGCCTACGACCAGATCGTCGTCACGGCGGGCTCCGTCTCGCGCACCTTCCCGATCCCCGGCATCGCCGACAACGCGATCGGCATGAAGTCGATCGAAGAGGCCGTCTGGGTCCGCGACAAGCTTCTGGCGAACTTCGACAAGGCCGCAGCCCTCCCCGCCGGCCCCGAGCGCGAGCGTCTTCTGACGGTCGTCGTCGTCGGTGGTGGCTTCGCGGGCATCGAGACCTTCGCCGAGCTGCGCTCGTTCGCCTCGGCGCTGCTCAAGCGCTACCCCCAGCTCTCCTTCGAGGAGACGCACTTCCACCTGATCGAGGCGATGGGCCGCATCATGCCCGAGGTCTCGCAGCCCACCAGCGAATGGGTGCTCCAGGACCTCGCCAAGCGCGGCGCCAACGTGCACCTCGACACGCAGGTCACCGGTGCCGTCGACGGCAACGTCGAGCTGTCCACGGGCGAGGTCATCCCCTCGGACATCATCGTCTGGACCGCGGGCGTCATGGCCAACCCGCAGGTCACCCGTGCAGGAGACCTGCCCACGGAGGAGCGCGGTCGTATCCGCGCCCAGGCTTCGCTGCGCGTGATCGACGCTGACGGAAACGTCGTCGAGGGCGCATGGACCGCCGGTGACGTCTCGGCTGTCCCCGACCTCAGCGGCGGCGGAGTCGGCGGTTTCTGCGTGCCGAACGCCCAGCACGCCGTCCGTCAGGCCAAGCGCCTCGCGAAGAACCTCGTCGCCGTTCTGCGCGGCGAGGAGCCGATCGACTACTTCCACAAGAACCTCGGCGCGGTTGCCGGCCTCGGCCTCGGCACCGGTGTTTTCCAGTCGGGCAAGTTCGCGATGAAGGGCTTCTTCGCCTGGGTCGCGCACCGCGGCTACCACGGCCTGGCCATGCCTTCGTGGGAGCGCAAGTTCCGCGTGCTGTGGGGCTGGTGGAACAACCTCTGGCTCGATCGTGACATCGTGAGCCTCGAGAAGTTGCAGCAGCCTCGTGCGTTCTTCGAGGAGTTCGCCTCGCGTCCGCGTCCGGCGGCTGATGCTGCTCCCGCACCGGCGAAGCCGGCCGAAGAGAAGCCCGTCGAGAAGAAGCCGGTCGAGAAGAAGCCGGTCGAGAAGAAGGCTCCTGCGAAGAAGCCTGCTGCGAAGAAGGCTCCGGCGAAGAAGGTCGTGGCCGACAACGCTGCAGCCGACACCGCGGAGAAGGCCGAGAAGGCCCCCGCGAAGAAGGCTCCGGCCAAGAAGCCTGCTGCGAAGAAGGCTCCTGCCGCTGCGGAGTGATCCGAGCAGATTTCACGAGGTCGGCCCCCGTTCATTCATCGAACGGGGGCCGACCTTTTTCTTCGTCGGGTTTCAGCCGATCCGAAGCCGGTGAGCCATCGCGGGGTGCGCGAGGAACGACTCCAGGTGGCGACGCGCCTCGTCGAAGGTGTCGAAGGTGCCGCGATCGCGTCCGAACGGATCGCGGGCTGCGTGGCCGTCGCTGGAATCGATGGAGCCTCCGAAAGCCCCGTCGATGTGCGCTACCCAGAGGTCCACATCGACCTCCGTCCACAGCACGTGTCCGGTCGTGACGGCGGTGTTCGTGATGATAGTCATGGTGTTCATCATCCTTCCGAGCGAGCTGGTCGTGAGTGCTCGTTTCCCCACGAGACTCTCAGCATTCGATGGAGGATGACAAATGTTTGCTCGGCCCTTGTGCGGGCCGGAAGGCATTTGATAATGCAGTGCCCCCACTGGGACTCGAACCCAGACTGAAGCGATTTTAAGTCGCCTGCCTCTGCCATTGGGCTATGGGGGCCCGCGCCCAGCCTAGTCGTGCGCCACGGGGCGTCGAGGTCATAGGGTGGGGGAGTGATCGACCTGACCGCGACACCGAATGCCTCCGAGCCCCGGGCCTGGGAACAGCCCGGTCGCTGGTGGCCGCGTCTCACCGCGGCCACCGAGAAGCTTTCCGCTCCCGTGGCCGTCATCGACATCGATGCGCTGCGGCACAATGCGATGGACATGCTGGCCCGTGCGGGCGGGCTTCCGATCCGCGTCGCATCCAAATCGGTGCGCGTGCGCGGCGTCCTCGACGCTGTTCTGCGCATCCCCGGCTATCGCGGCATCCTCTCGTTCTCGCTCGCCGAGGCGCTGTGGCTCGCCGAAGACCACGACGACATCGTGCTGGGATATCCGACGGTCGACCGGAACGCGCTCGAGACGCTGGTGAAGGATGAGACCGCCGCCGCTCGGATCACGCTCATGGTCGATGACATCGCTCAGCTCGATGTCATCGACGCCATCGCGCCGGCGCACCGTCGAGCGCCGATCCGACTCGCGATCGATGCGGATGCCTCGTTGCGCAGCGGAGTTATCGGACACATCGGGGTGCGCCGCTCGCCCCTGTTCACCGCCGCTGAAGTGGCGGCGCTGGCCCGACAGGTCATCCGGCGTCCGGGCTTTCGACTCGTCGGACTGCAGATGTACGAGGCGCAGATCGCCGGACAGGGCGATGCAGGAGCGGATGGCGCGGTGATCCGTCGCGTGCAGGCGCGCTCCCGGTCGGAGCTGCTCACGCGCCGCGCGCAGATCGCCGATGCCCTGATCGCCATCGCGCCCATGGAATTCCTCAACGGAGGAGGCACGGGGTCGCTGGAGACCACGGCCGCCGACGAATCCGTCACCGAGGTGTCGGCCGGCAGCGGACTCCTCGGAGGGCACCTCTTCGACGGATACCGGGCGTTCCGCCCCGCACCCGCCAGCGCCTTCGCCTTCGACGTCGTCCGACGCCCGTCCGCCGACATCGCGACGGTGCTCGGAGGAGGATGGATCGCGTCGGGTCCGGCTCTCGAGTCCCGCCAGCCCCGTGCCGTGTGGCCGGAAGGGCTTCGGATGCTGTCGCGCGAAGGCGCCGGAGAGGTGCAGACACCATTGCGCGGCGAGAACGCGCGAGAGCTGCGCATCGGAGATCGGGTGTGGTTCCGCCACGCCAAGAGCGGTGAACCCGCTGAACGGACCGACGCTTTCCACCTCGTCGACGGCGACCGGGTGATCGATCGACTGCCCACCTACCGCGGCGAGGGGAAGAGCTTCCTGTGACACGACCAGGCGCGACATGGCACAACTGGGCACGATCGGCGCGGGTCGATCCCGTGCGCGTCGAGAGGCCCCGCACGCCCGAGGGAGTGCAGCGCGCTGTGCAGGCCGCTGCGACGCGGGGATTGCCGGTCAAAGCCATCGGTGCCGGGCACAGCTTCACGGGCATAGCCGTGGCTCCGGGTGTGCTGCTCGAGCTCGATGATCTGCAGGGGCTCGTCTCGGTCGACCGTGAGCGCTCGCGCATCACGGTGCTCGCCGGTACTCGGCTGCACCGGCTTCCCCGGATCCTGGCCGCTCACGGGCTGGCCATGGAGAACCTCGGCGACATCGACCGGCAGTCGATCGCTGGGGCGATCTCGACGGGCACGCACGGCACCGGAGCACAATTCGGAGGCCTGGCGACCCAGGTCGTGGGCATCACGCTCATCACTGCATCGGGTGATTTTCTCCGCATCGATGAGCAGGAGAACAGCGAGCTGCTTCCCGCCGTCGCACTGGGCCTCGGTGCGCTGGGGATCATCGTCGAGGTCACCCTGCAGTGCGTGCCCGCCTTCGTCCTGCACGCCGTCGACGAACCGATCCCGCTGCACGAGGTGCTCTCGACCCTGGACGAACGGGTCGCGGCATCCGATCACTTCGAGTTCTACTGGTTCCCGCACACGGATATCGCCCTCACGAAGCGCCAGACTCGGCTGCCCGAATCGACGCGGCGTGAACCCTTGCCGCGCCTGGGCCGCTGGATCGATGAGACGGTGCTGTCGAACACCGTCTATCGGGCGGTGTGCGCGGCGGGGCGCGTCGTTCCGGCGATCACGCCGCCGTTCAACCGACTCGCGGTGCGCCTGACCGGGGACCGCGAGTACACCGACCGCTCGCACGCCGTCTTCACGCAGAGCCGCACGGTGCGCTTCCGGGAGATGGAGTACGCCCTGCCCGCCGAGAACGTCGTCCCGGCCTTCCGTGCGATCCAGACGCTCATCGCCCGGCGCGGCTGGCGCATCGAATTCCCCCTCGAGGTGCGGTTCGCCGCATCCGATGACCGCTGGATGTCGACCGCGTACGGGCGGGCGAGCGGCTATATCGCGGTGCACCGCTACTGGCGGGTCGATCCCACCGAGTACTTCGGTGAGATCGAGCGCATCTGCCTGGAGTACGGCGGACGCCCGCACTGGGGAAAACTGCATACGCTCGATGCTTCCCAGCTGCGGGAGAGATATCCGCGATTCGGCGATTTCCTGGCGCTGCGCGATCAGTTGGACCCACAACGGCGTTTCGCCAACACGCACCTGGAGCGCGTGCTGGGAAAGTGACCGGTGCGTCCAGTTCGCACGCAGGGTGCGTCGATAGGATGAAAAAAATTCGTTTCGAGGGGGTTGCCCACCATGGAATGGCTCATTCCGGTAGTGATCATTGTGGCCGTGCTGGCACTTGTCGGCATTTACCTGTGGGCGACGTACAACTCGCTCGTGCAGTTGAACGTCCGCGTCGACGAGGCATGGAGCGGGATCACTGTTCAGCTGAAGCGCCGGGCCGACCTCATCCCCAACCTCATCGAGACGGTCAAGGGCTACGCCGCCCATGAGAAGGCGGTCTTCGAGAACGTGACGCGGGCACGAGCCGAGACGATGTCGGCGACCGGGCCGGGCGAGGCGGGAATCGCCGAGGGCCACCTGCAGCAGGCGCTGAAGTCGCTCTTCGCGGTGGCCGAGGCCTACCCTCAGCTGCAGGCCAGCCAGAACTTCCTCGGGCTGCAGCAGGCACTCGTCGACACCGAGGACAAGATTCAGGCCGCCCGCCGCTTCTACAACGGCGGCGTGCGCGAGCTGAACACCAAGATCAAGGTGTTCCCCAACAACCTCTTCGCCCGCGGTCTCGGCTTCACCGAGCGAGAGTTCTTCGAGGTTGCCGACAGTGCGGCCATCGCCGAGCCGCCCCGCGTGCAGTTCTGACACCACCGGAGAGGAAGGCCCGATGCGCATGCGCATCGGGCCTTCCTCGTTTCACCAGACCGACAGCACGATCGTGTCGGCGGTGAAGGAGACATCGCCGCGAAGCGTCCACGATTCGGTTCGATAGGTGGCGGTGAGCGGCTTTCCGTCGTGACCGGTGCCGTGCACGACGGCGATGAGGATGCCGTCATCGGCGAGGAACGAGGTCTCGCTCAGCGTGATGCTCGGGAAACGCTCGATCGTCATCTCTGCGCTGTCGACGTCCCGGAGATCCGCTGCCCAGGGCAGGACGATCCCGCATCCGCCCGGGATATCGGATGCCGTGGCGCAGTCTGTCGCGTAGGCGTCGAGCCGGGACTGAGCGAGGGACGACGCCTCGGGCAAGAGCTCGGCGTCGAGCGGACTCATGATGTCGGCGCCCGCGAGCGCACTGATGCGCGCCTCCCCGGCGAGGAAATCCGCCGGGGCCGCGGAGGCCTCGTAGACGGCGGGAATCAGCAGGGTCGGCGTGCTCGCCGGGATCAGAGCATCCCCGATCATCATGGGCGCATCCGCGGTGACGGCGGCGAAGAGCGCGTCGGGCTCCGGGACAAGGGACCCGCCGACCCGGGTCATCGGCAGCGCCGCGCGGTGCTGTTCACCATCCAGCGTGTAGGACACGCTGACGACGGGATCGCCGTCGTGCGCGGATGCCGAGACGACCGCCGGGTCCTCGATGAGACCGGTCGCGCCGCTCAGCGCGGCTATGGCGCTCTCCTCGAGCTCCACGCCGGCCGCGGCGATCGTCTCGGGGTCGCCCGTCGCCAATGCCTGCATGACGGCCAGAGCCCGATCCTCGGGAGCATCATCGGACGGGGTGAGGAAGAAGAGACCGGCCGCGGCCGTGGCGATGACCGCCGCGCCGATGGCGAGGAGCATTATCGGCCTGCGCTTCGTCATCCCGACACCTCCCGCGGGTGCACGTGACGCAGTGCCCCGCACTCGGAGGAGGTCAGGGGACGCGCGATGGCCTCGGCCGCATCACCCCATCCGGAGATCGAGATGTTCTGGAGACCCTGCCACTCGGCCGCGCGCATGATCTCCGCGGCGATGGCCGCCTCATCGCCGCGGCGGCCCTGCGGCTCCCACCAGGCGGACTGCACCTGCAGCGTCGAGCTCGCGCGATCGGCACGCAGATCGACGCGCGCAACGATGCGGTCGCGTACGAGAACGGGCAGGGAGTAGTAGCCGTATCGGCGCCTGTGCGCGGGAACGTAGATCTCGATGCGGTAGTCGAGCTCGAAAACGCGCAGCGCACGCTGGCGGAACCAGACGACGGGATCGAAGGGCGTGAGCAGAGCCGCAGCCTGGATTCGGCGGGGCAGGACGGCGTCGCTGTGCATCCATGCCGTGACGGCGCGTCCGCCCTGCTCCCACCCCCGTACAGCGACGGCGCGCAGACGCCCCTCGTCGGCGAGTTCATGGACGGCCCGTGCGACCGCGGCGCGGTCTCGGATGCGGTAGTAGTCGGCGAGGTCGGCAGCCGTCGCGATGCCGGACGATCGCGCCGCGCGCTCCACGAGCTCGCGGATCGCCGCGTCGCGGGGGACGACCCGATCTCGAACGGATGCCGGGATCACATGCTCGGCCAGTGCGTAGAGCCGCTCGAAGCCGCGGCGTCCGCTGATAGACACCTCGCCCACCCGCCACAGGTACTCCAGCGCCTGTTTCGCCTCATCCCAGTCCCACCAGGAACCGCGTTCGCGCGGCGCATCATCGCGCAGCTGCGCGGACCGCAGCGCACCGCGCTCCGCCAGCTCGGCCCGTACCCAGTCCAGGGTTCGGGGATCCGGCCACGATGAGGGGTTCGCGTCGCGGCGGGCGCGGAAATCATCCATGCGGAAACGCCAGAGCGGCCAGTCCTCGACGGGGATGAAGGTCGCCTCGTGCGCGAGGTATTCGACGTAGTGCGTGGTCCGGTTGACGAAGACGCGATCCAGGAGCGCCGGATCGTACGCGCCCAACCGGGAGAAGAAGGGCATGTAGTGACTGCGGGAGAACACGTTCACCGAGTCGATCTGCAGCACGCCCAGCCTGCCCATCGTGCCGTGCAGGTGACGGGGAGCGATCCTGGCGGCCGGGCGTCGACGGCTGAACCCCTGCGCGGCTAGGGCGACGCGTCGGGCCTCAGCGGCGCTCAGAGTGTCGGACACCCCGTCAGCGTACCCTCCGCCTCAGACACGGCAGCGTCATCGATGTCATCCATACTCCAGAGCGTTCTCAGCCGCAACTAGACTGACCACATGACGGAAGAGCAGCGCCCCCGAAAGCGCGATCTCCTGTGGGGTCGCATGCCGACCGACCGCACCGTCTCGACCGAGGCCGACCATGCCGTCCCCCTCGCTCTGCGCGTCACGGCGGGGTACGCGTGGCGGCTGCTGTTGATCGCCGCCGCGGCCGGAGTGATCGTGTGGGTCGTGATCACGCTGAAGCTCCTCGTGATCCCCCTGCTCGTGGGCATCCTCATCACGGCCCTGCTCTGGCCTGCCTTCTCCTGGATGCTGCGGCACCGCGTGCCGCGCTGGATCGCCATCGTCGTCTCGATGCTCGGAACCGTGGCGATCGTCGGGGGCCTCATGTGGCTCGTCATCTGGCAGGTCGCCCGTGAATGGCCCGAGGTGCAGGCGCGAACGGTCATCGCCGTGAACGAGTTCCGCACCTACCTCACTGAGGGGCCCCTGCATCTCACGGATGCGCAGATCCAGAACTACATCGATCAGGGCTTCGCGCTCATCCAGGAGCAGGCGCAGCTGCTGTGGTCGGGCGCGCTCGCGCTCGGCACGACGTTCGGCCATGTCGCCGTGGGCGCAGTGCTGACCCTGTTCATCCTCATCTGCCTGCTCACCGACGGTGCCGGCATCTGGCGCTGGACGACGCGCATGTTCCCGCGCGCGGCACGCCCCGCCGTCGACGCCTCGGCGCGCACCGGCTGGCGCACGGTCGTCAACTACGCCAAGACGCAGCTGCTGGTCGCCACGATCGACTCGATCGGCATCGGCCTGGGCGCGTTCCTGCTCGGAGTCCCGCTGCCCATCCCGATCGCCGTGCTCGTCTTCCTCGGCGCGTTCGTGCCGATCGTCGGAGCCGTCGTGACCGGTGCGCTGGCCGTGCTGCTCGCCCTCGTCTACAACGACCCGTGGAACGCGCTGTGGATGCTGGCCGTCGTGATCGGCGTGCAGCAGGTCGAGGGCCACATCCTGCAGCCGCTGCTGATGGGCTCGGCGGTCAAAGTCCATCCGCTGGCCGTCGTGCTCGTGGTCGCCGGCGGATCGATGATCGCCGGCATCCCCGGTGCCCTGTTCGCCGTGCCGCTCGCGGCATTCGTGAACGTGGTGGCCGTCACGCTGAGCAGCGGTTCGTGGAAGACCGGCGGCAAACCGTCGGGTGATCTCATCTGGAGTACAGTGCCGCGCGAGCGGCGACGGAGGAATACATGAGTGCAGTCCCTGAACTGGCAGAGTTCGAAGAAGCCGCACGGGGGCTGGAACGGGTGATATCGCGCACGCCGGCCCTCCCGGCGGTGGCGCTGTCCGACATCATCGGATCCCCCGTGATCCTCAAGATGGAGAACCTGCAGCGCACCGGTTCGTTCAAGATCCGCGGCGCCGCGCACCGTCTGTCGAAGCTGACCCCCGAGGAGCGCTCGCGCGGCGTGGTCGCAGCATCCGCCGGAAACCACGCCCAGGGCGTGGCTCTCGCAGCGCAGGCCCTCGGCATCCCCGCGACGATCTTCATGCCGCTGGGCGTGCCGGTTCCCAAGCTGCTCGCCACCCGGGGCTACGGCGCGGAGGTCGTGCTCGAGGGCGAGACCGTCGCGACCTCGCTGCGCCTCGCAGCCGAATTCGCCGAACGCACCGGCGCGGTCATGATCCACCCCTTCGATCATCGCGATGTCGTCGTCGGCCAGGGAACGCTCGGACTCGAGCTGCTCGAGGACGTGCCCGACGTCGACACGATCCTCGTCGGCATCGGCGGCGGCGGGCTCATCGCCGGTGTCGCGGCGGCAGCCAAGGCAAAGGCCGCAGCCGCCGGGCGCACGATCCGCGTGATCGGCGTGCAGGCCGAGAATGCCGCGGCCATGACGCCTTCTCTGGCAGCGGGTGAGCCGGTCGAGATCGTCACGAAGCCGACGATCGCCGACGGCATCCTCGTCGCCCAGCCCGGCGGCGTGCCCTTCGAGATCATCCAGGACCTCGTCGATGACGTCGTCACGGTGAGCGACGACGACATCGCCCGAGCACTCCTCGTGCTCCTGGAGCAGTCGCGCGTCGTCGTCGAGCCGGCCGGCGCAGTGAGCGTCGCGGCGATCCTCGCGGGCAAGGTCGAGGACACCGGCAAGACGCTCTGCGTGCTCTCCGGCGGCAACATCGATCCGCTGCTCATGCAGCGCGTCGTCTCGCACGGGCTTGCGGCATCCGGCCGTTACCTGACGATTCGCATCCCGCTGCCCGATCGTCCCGGTCAGCTCGCGCGCGTGTCAGAGCTCGTCTCCGAAGCCGGCGCGAACGTCATGGAGGTCATGCACACTCGCCACGGCCAGGGCCTGCAGATCAGCGAGGTGATCCTCCAGATGTCGATCGAGACGCGCGGCGCCGAGCACACCGATCTCACCCTCGACACGCTGCGGCGCGCGGGCTTCGACCCGATCGTCGTCCCCGACTGACACGCATCCCCGCAATGCAGTATGCGCCGGCACCCCGAGGGGGCGCCGGCGCATTCCGCGTCTGATCAGACGATCTCGGGAACGATGCGGATCGCGCCCTTGTCCGCCGACTGCGCGAAAGCGGCGTAGGCGCGCAGCGCCGCCGTCACGGGGCGCACCCGGTTCTTCGGGCGGTATCCGCCGTTCGCCTCGAGGTCGGCGCGACGGCGCTCGAGCTCCTCAGCTGGGACGTCGAGGGAGATCGCGCGGGTGGGGATGTCGATCGAGATGATGTCGCCGTCCTCGACGAGCGCGATGAGCCCTCCGGCCGCAGCTTCGGGGGAGACATGGCCGATCGACAGTCCAGACGTGCCGCCGGAGAAGCGGCCGTCGGTGATGAGGGCGCACTTCTTGCCCAGGCCCAGCCCCTTCAGGTACGAGGTCGGGTAGAGCATCTCCTGCATGCCGGGGCCGCCCTTGGGGCCCTCGTAGCGGATGACGACGACGTCGCCCTCCACGACCTTCTTGCTGAGGATCTTCTCGACGGCCTCATCCTGCGACTCGCACACGACCGCGGGACCGGAGAACGTCCAGATCGACTCGTCGACGCCGGCGGTCTTCACCACGGCGCCGTCGACGGCGACATTTCCACGCAGAACCGCGAGGCCGCCATCCTTCGAATAGGCGTGCTCGACATCGCGGATGCAACCGCCTGCAGCATCCACGTCGAGGTCCTCCCAGACGTTCGACTGCGAGAACGCCTTCGAGGATCGCACGCCGCCGGGGGCGGCGTGCCACAGGGCCTGCGCCTCGTCGGAGGCCTTGCCCCCGCGGATGTCCCACTCGTCGAGCCACTCTCCGAGGGTCGATGCGTGGATCGTGTGCACCTGGTCATCGAGCAGACCGCCGCGGCGCAGCTCGCCCAGCAGTGCGGGTATGCCGCCGGCGCGGTGCACGTCCTCCATGTAGTAGGTCTTGTCGCCGGCGATGTTCGGGGCGACCTTCGCCAAGCAGGGCACTCGGCGCGAGACCTCGTCGATCTCGTCGAGCCCGAAGTCGACGCCGGCCTCGACGGCGGCGGCCAGCAGATGCAGGATCGTGTTCGTAGACCCGCCCATCGCGATGTCGAGGGCCATGGCGTTGCCGAAGGCGGCCGGGGTGGCGATGTTCAGCGGCAGGACCGAGGCGTCGTCTTCGTCGTAGAAGCGGCGGGTGATGTCGACGACGAGCGAACCGGCCTTCTCGTAGAGGGCGCGGCGGGCCGTGTGGGTGGCGAGCACGGAGCCGTTGCCCGGCAGGGAAAGGCCGATGGCCTCGGTGAGGCAGTTCATCGAGTTGGCGGTGAACATTCCCGAGCAGGAGCCGCAGGTGGGGCACGCGGCCTCCTCGATGCGGGTGATGTCCTCATCGGAGATGTTCGGGTTCACGGCCTCGCTCATCGCATCGACGAGGTCGAGGGTGCGGATGGAGCCGTCGACGAGGGTCGCGCGTCCGGACTCCATCGGGCCGCCGGAGACGAAGACGGTCGGGATGTTCAAGCGCAGCGCTGCGAGGAGCATCCCCGGGGTGATCTTGTCGCAGTTCGAGATGCAGACGAGGGCGTCGGCGCAGTGCGCGTTGACCATGTACTCGACCGAGTCGGCGATGAGGTCGCGCGAGGGGAGCGAGTAGAGCATCCCGCCGTGACCCATGGCGATGCCGTCGTCGACGGCGATCGTGTTGAACTCGCGGGGGATGCCGCCGGCTTCGGTGATGGCGTCCGAGACGATCCGACCCACCGGGGCGAGGTGGGTGTGGCCGGGGACGAACTCGGTGAAGGAGTTGGCGACGGCGATGATGGGCTTGCGGCCGAGGTCGCCGCCGGGAACACCGGCGGCGCGCAGCAGTGCGCGGGCGCCCGCCATATTGCGGCCGTGGGTGACAGTGCGTGAGCGAAGAGGGGTGGGCATGATTCCATTGAGCCACACTTTTCACCCGCCGGGCAGCCGTGGAGCGCATGCCGTTAGTACTGGTACTGGCAGTACTATCGAAGGGTGATCCGTCCTCGAACCCCGCGCCGGGAGCAACTCGGCGAGTTCCTCGCAGCGCGCCGCAGAGCGATGAGCCGCACGGCAGTCGGACTGCCGCTCACATCGCGGCGCAGCGATACCGGCCTGAGCCGCGAGGAGGTCGCGGCGCTGTCGGGCGTCAGCAGCAGCTGGTACACCTGGCTCGAGCAGGGGCGCGACATCAACGTCTCCCGGCAGGTGCTCGCCGCGGTCTGCCGGGTGCTGGATCTCACCGCCGCCGAAGGGGAGTACATCTCGGCGCTGGCGGAACAGGGGAAGGAGCCGGACCCCGAGCGCGCCGAGGTGCTGCCCGTGCACCTGCAGCGCATGGTCGACGCCTTCGACTTCCCGGCGTTCATCGTCGGCACCGACTGGTCGATCGTCGGCTGGAACTCCGGCTACGAATGGCTCTACCCGCGCATCGCCGACCTCGACGAAGAAGCGCGCAACCTGCTCTCGCTCGTCTATACCGACCCGCAGCTGCGCGAGATGCTGCCGGACTGGGAGCGCGACAGCAGAAGGTTCCTCGCGGAGTTCCGCGCCGAGTCGGGGGTGCGGCTGTCATCTCCGCGGCACCGGGCGGTCGTCGAACGGCTTCGTGCGGAGAGCGAGGACTTCCTGCTGCAGTGGGCCGAGCTCACGGTGGAGCGCTTCACCTCGCGCATCCGGAACTTCCGTCACCGTGACGCGGGGCTGCTCGAGTTCGAGCACCACCGGCTCGTGCCCTCGGACGCCCCTGATCTGCACATCGTCATGTACGTGCCGACGACGAGGGCCCGGCCGCCGAAGCAGGACCGGGCCCTCGTGAAGCGTCGTTGAATCAGCCCGCGAAGGTCTCGACGTTCGTGACCTCGACGGCGATCATCTTGCCGTTCGGCGCCTCATAGGAGGTCTTCTCGCCGACCTTGAGGCCGAGGATGGCGATGCCCAGGGGGCTCGCCTCGCTGTACACATCGAGATCGGTGCCGCCGGCGATCTCCCGGCTGCCGAGGAGGAAGATCTCCTCCCCACCGGCGACGACGGCGGTGACGACCGTGCCCGGCTCGACGATTCCACGGCTGGCCGGCGCTTCGCCGACCTTCGCGTTCTTCAGGAGTAGCTCGAGCGTGCGGATGCGCGCCTCCTGCTTGCCCTGCTCGTCCTTCGCCGCGTGGTAGCCGCCGTTCTCCTTGAGGTCGCCCTCCTCGCGGGCCGCCTCGATGCGCTTGGCGATCTCGTCGCGGCCGATGGTCGAGAGGTGCTCGTGCTCGGCGACGAGCCGGTCGTAGGCTTCCTGCGTGAGGAATGAAGTCTGAGCGTCTGCAGACACAGCGTGCTCCTTAGTATGTGCGGTCGCCCGTCAGGGCGGTGGGATATGCCAAGACGCCCCGGCAGAAGGCCAGGGCGTCGGTATTCACGAGGATTCTATGCGACCCAGCAGGCGTTCACCAAACCTGTCGTGGCCTCTGCGACCGTCGGGACGGTGACGGTGAAGGACCGCGTGTGGGCCGCATCCGCCGGGATCTCGACGATCTTCCAGCCGACGACGCCGAACTCGACATCCAGCGCCTCGACGGCGCAGACGACGTCCTTCTGATTCGTGGCGGTCAGCTGGAATCGCACGGTCGTGCTGTGCGCATCGACGACCTCGAACCCGAGATCGTCCGCGTCGACCGAGTTCATCGACTGGGCCACCGTCATCCATCCCGCGGCGATGACGGCGAGCACGGCGATTATGCCGCCGATGATCCAGGTAGCCTTTCGACGTCGGCCGCGGCCGTATCGCTCGTCGAGCTCGAGTGTTGTCGTCACGTGCTGGGTCTTCCGGTCGTTAGGCTGGTACTACCAGGTTATGCGACCTGGGCAGGAAAGGCGGACACATGCTCGTGCTGTTCGGAACAGAGATTCCCATTCCGACGCCGTCGGTCGACCCCGACTCCGTGACGCCGGGGCCCATCGGGTTCGCCGCGATCGTGATCGTCGTGATCGCCGTGGTCCTGCTCATCTGGGACATGAACCGCCGCGTGCGCCGGGTGCGCTACCGCGAGGAGATCCGCGAGGAGCTGGATGCCGAGCTCGCTGCGACGCAGAGCGAAGAAGCGGATGACGCGGCGTCCGCTCCCGTCGAGACCACGATGACGGACCCCGAAGAGGACGATCCGACCCGCTGACCGCGGCGGACCGTCCTCGGTGGGGCGGCCGTCAGACTCCGACGCGGGAGAACGCGTCGAGGCTGATCCCCTGTTCGAGGATGTGGCGCGACCACTCCTTGGCGCTGTGCAGGCTGTGATCGCGGTAGTTGCCGCACTCCACGGCTGAGACTCCGGGAACGTCGTCCCAATCGGCCTTCTCGGCGATGAACTGCAGGCCGGCGCGGATCGCCGTGACGACCTCGGCGACCGTCGGCTCGCCCCAGGTGATCAGGTGGAAGCCGGTTCGGCAGCCGAACGGCGAGATGTCGATGACGCCGTCGAGGTGATCGCGCAGCACCGCGGCGAGGGTGTGCTCGATCGTGTGCAGGCCCGACGTCGGGATCTCGCCGGCGTTCGGCTGCACGAACCGCACATCGAAGTTGGAGATCGTATCGCCGCGCGGTCCGCGCTCGACGGAGATGAGGCGCACATAGGGTGCGTGGACAGCGGTGTGATCGAGCGTGAAGCTCTCGACTTCGGCCATGGGTCAAACTCTCCTCGTCATGGGATTCGCGTGCATCGGGTGCACTGCGAACTTAGCCGCCCGCAGGGGCGAACGACACATCCTGTTACCGCGCGAGGCGCGGGCGTCAGCCTGGAAGACCGAGCGAAGGGGAGTGCGGGGCCAGCGAGATGAGCAGGCACGCGGTCCAGTGGCAGAGGAACGCCAGCACGGTGCATAGATGGAAGATCTCATGGAATCCGAAGTGGCCGGGCCAGGGGTTCGGCTTCTTCAGCGCGTAGACGATCGCGCCACCGGTGTAGAGCAGACCCCCGACGCACACGAGCACCATCATCGCGACGTTCGCCTGCAGGAGATCTGCCATGTACATCACCGCAGCCCAGCCGAGGACCAGATAAAGAGCGACGTACAGCCAACGGGGCGCATCGATCCAGAAGACGCGGAACAGGATGCCGAGCACGGCCCCGCTCCACACCAGGATGAGCAGCAGCATCCCCTTCTCGGGAACGAGCGCGTTCACCGCGAGCGGTGTGTAAGTGCCGGCGATCAGCAGCAGGATGTTCGCATGATCGATGCGCTTGAGGACCATCTTGGTCTTCGGGCCCCAGTTGATGCGGTGATACAGGGCGGAGTTGCCGAACAGCAGCAGCGAGCTGGCCATGAACACGGCCGCAGCCCACTTGGCCGGAGTTCCCTCGGCGAGCACGATCAGCACGATTCCGGCGGCGATCGCCACGGGGAAGGTGCCCGCGTGGAGCCAGCCGCGCCAGCTCGGTTTCACCTCGGCGATCGCGTCATCCTGTGCGGCGTCGATCAGAGGCAGCTGGGGCAGAGGCGTCGCTTCGTGGTCGGGAGTGCTCACGTGCTCACTCTAGGTGTCGGCTCATTCCGTTTGATGTACATCTTCAGCATGCTGAGCGGGCTCACACGGTGTATGAGGCTCGGCGCGGTAGCGTAGGCACGTGAATGCGCGTGTGAGCGAAGGCCGGGGCCTGCTGTATCGGTTGTATGGCAACCGCCTGCGGCGACAGCTGGACCCCTCGGCCGTTCCGCACCACATCGCCATGATGATCGATGGCAACCGCCGCTGGGCGCGTCAGCTGGGCTTCGATTCCGTTTCCGACGGTCACCGGGCCGGAGCCGCGAAGATGCGCGAGTTCCTCGGCTGGTGCGATGAGATCGGCGTGCGCGTCGTCTCCCTCTACCTCCTCTCCAGCGACAATCTGCGCAAGCGCGACTCGAAGGAGATCGCCGACCTCATCGAGATCATCGCCGAGCTCGCCGAGGCTCTGTCGCAGCAGAGCGGATGGCGCGTCAAGCACGTGGGACGCTCCGACATCCTCCCCGCAGAGCTCGCGCGCGTTCTCTCCGATGCGGAGAAGCGCACCGAGCACAACACCGGGCTGCACGTCAATCTTGCGGTCGGCTACGGCGGACGCAACGAGATCGTCGATGCGGTCCGCTCGATCCTCGCCGAGCACCATGCCTCCGGCGGCTCGTTCGAGGACCTCGCCGAGCAGCTGACCCCCGAGATGATCGGCGAGCACCTCTACACCGGCGGCCAGCCCGATCCCGACCTCGTGATCCGCACCAGCGGTGAGCAGCGCCTCAGCGACTTCCTCCTCTGGCAGAGCGCGCACAGCGAGTTCTATTTCGTCGAAGCGCTCGGTCCAGACCTGCGTGAGGTCGACTTCCTGCGGGCGATCCGCGACTTCGCCGACCGGGATCGCCGGTTCGGCCGCTGAATCCACCGTGTCTGCGCGGGCTTGGCGTGGGAGACTCGGGGGGGTAACCACTATCGATGACTACCTCGCGGGCTTCGACGGCGACCCCGGGTACCTCGACTGGGCCGGCTTCGGTCCCATCTCGCCGACCGTGCGCGCCGAAGTCTTCGCCGATGCTGATCTCCTCGGCAGCGGACGGGCCTCGTCCAATGCCCTCGTCTCCGAGCGCTTCGACGAGGCACGCGATCTCGTCGCCGAACTGATCGGCATCGACCCCGCCCTCGTCACCCTGCAACCCTCCGCCACGCACGGCCTTCAGCATGCCCTCTACGGCCTCGCCGGCACGGTTATGGCATCGAGTGCCGAGGTGCCTGCCATCACGGTCACACTCGAGCGCGCGGCTCGGTTCTCGGGCGATGCCCTGCAGGCACGGTGGATTTCGCCGGCCGACTCGTTCGTGACTCCCGAGGCGGTCGGGGAGGCCCTCGACGACGACGACGTGCGCGCCCTCGTCGTCAGTCACGTCGACTTCCGCACGGGCTACCGTGCCGACCTCGCGGCTCTGCGCGAGGTCATCGGCTCAGACCGGATCCTCATCGTCGACGCCGTTCAATCATTCGGGATCGTCGACGACGATCTCAGCATCGCCGATGTCGTGGTCGGCAACGGATACGGATGGTTGCGGTCCGCGCGCGGAACGGGCTTCGCATCGTTCTCGCCGCTCGCCCGGGAGCGCATCGAGCCCGTCCTCTCCGGATTCGTCGGAGTCGAGGGCGGAATGCCCCTCGACAACATCCCCGCCCCCGCGGCATCCGCCCGAGCCTACGCGGTCAACCACCCCGACCAGCTCGCCGTCGCCCGCCTGGCCGTCGGATTGCGCGGTGTGCGCGAGGTCAGCCCTGCGGTCATCGAGAAACGCATCAGCGAACGCGTCGACCGCATTCTCGAGATCGTCGACCCCCACGGCATCCCCGTGCAGACACCGCGCGATGAGCACCGACGTGCCGGAATCGTCACGCTCATCCCGCACGCCCCCGGCGCACTCGCCGCCGTGCTCACCAACGCCGGCGTCGTCGCGACGCCGCGGGGAAACAGCATCCGGCTGTCGGCGCACGCCGGAACGAGCGACGAGACCCTGCGCATGCTCGACGAAGGAATCCGCACCTTCATCTCGATGAACGCCTGAACGTTCATCCGCGCGACACCTCCCGTTCTGCGTGTCGGTGCCGGCATGGCGACATGCCGGTCGTACCTTCGAGGCATCGGGCACCGCGCCCGATCGAGTCGGCCAGAAGGTACGCGACTCGTGGCCCCAGGTCGACTCGTGGCATAGCCGGGAATCACCCCGGGTCGGGAGTGGGTCGTGACCACACGCACAGCACAGCAGTCCACCCGTCAGGCCTCGCGCCGAGCCTCCAGCGACAGGCCCGAGCACGACCTCCGCACGTATGTGCTCGATACATCCGTGCTGCTCAGTGATCCGCAGGCGTTCTTCCGCTTCGCCGAGCACTCCATCGTCCTGCCCGTCATCGTGATCACCGAGCTCGAGAGCAAGCGCAACGACCCGGAGATCGGCTACTTCGCGCGGCAGGCGCTGCGCCACCTCGACGAGTTGCGCATCGAGCACGGACGACTCGACTACCCCGTGCCGATCGGCGAGGGCGGGACCCTGCGCGTCGAACTGAGCAACACGGACGGGCAGGCGCTGCCCAGCGGGATCCGACTCGGCGACAACGACTCGCGCATCCTCTCGGTCGGCATGCAGCTCGCCGATGACGGCCAACAGGTCACGATCGTCTCGAAAGACCTGCCGATGCGCGTCAAGGCGGCATCCCTGGGCCTCCACGCCGAGGAGTACCTCGCCGAACAGGCGGTCGATTCCGGATGGACGGGGCTCGCCACCCTCGACCTCTCCGGCGACGAGATGAGCGACCTCTACGAGAGCGAAGTCGGAATCAGCGAGCAGGCCCGCGGACTGCCCGTCAACACCGGGCTCATCGTTCAATCCGAGCGGGGGTCGGCCCTCGGTCGCATCATCGGGGACGGGGAGTATCGCCTCGTGCGCGGAGACCGGGAACTGTTCGGCATGCACGGACGCTCGGCGGAGCAGCGCATCGCGATCGATCTCCTGCTCGATGCGGATGTGGGAATCGTCTCGCTCGGCGGACGCGCCGGCACCGGCAAGTCGGCACTGGCGCTGTGCGCGGGGCTGGAAGCCGTGCTCGAGCGCCGGCAGCAGAAGAAGATCATCGTCTTCCGTCCTCTCTTCGCCGTCGGCGGGCAGGAACTCGGATATCTGCCCGGCGACCAGGGGGAGAAGATGGGGCCCTGGGGGCAGGCGGTCTTCGATACGCTCGGCTCGGTCGTGTCGGGCAACGTCATGGAGGAGGTCGTGGAGCGCGGCATCCTCGAAGTGCTCCCGCTGACGCACATCCGCGGACGCTCCCTGCACGATGCCTTCGTGATCGTCGATGAGGCGCAGTCGCTGGAGCGCAACGTGCTGCTGACGGTGCTCAGCCGGATGGGACAGAACTCCCGTGTTGTGCTCACCCACGATGTCGGGCAGCGGGACAACCTGCGGGTGGGGCGCCATGACGGCATCGCGAGCGTGATCGAGACGCTCAAGGGGCACGATCTGTTCGGGCACGTGACGCTGACCCGTTCGGAGCGCTCCGCGATCGCGGCGCTGGTGACGGAGCTGTTGGAGGGCGGCGAACTCAGCTGAGCGGGTTGCCACCGCGGCGCGCTCGTTGCACCTGGCGGACGCTGTTGCGCGTGGCGGACTTTTCTCGGGAAATGCTCCGCTGCGCGCAACAACCTCCGATGCGCGCAACAGGAGACGGGCCGGAATAAGCTGGACGGATGCCGGAATCCTCAGAACTTCCCGTCTCGGAGTACGCATTCCCGGGCCCGCTGCGCGACCAGCTCGTCGCGGCGATCCTGAGCGGCGAGAAGACGTCGACGACCTCGTTGGTCGTGCAGTACGAGCTCGAGGGCGAACCGCTTCCGGCGGTCGGCGACCGGGCAGTCGTCATCGACTCGAATGACGCACCCGTGTGCATCGAGGAGATCACCGAGGTTCGGGAGGTGCGCGTCGCCGATGTCGATCTCGCGCACGCGATCGCCGAGGGCGAAGGGTTCACGTCGGTCGCGGAGTGGCGAAGCGGACACGAGCAGTTCTGGCACGGGGACGAGTTCCGTGCGGCGATGGGCGACCCGGATTTCACGGTGGACGACGAGACGCGGGCAGTGCTGGTGACCTTCCGCGCGCTGCCGCTCGGCCTCTGAATTCTGAGACGGTCGGGGCGCAGCATCCACCGGCGAGGTCCGGCCCGTTGCACGCGCCGGGCTTTGTCGCACCTGACGGACCCTTTCCGCGGAAACGTCCGCTGTGGGCAACAACCTCCGCAGGGCGCATCATCGCAAGCGTGCCGATACACCCCTGGAAACACGGATGCCGCGAGGAACAGGTCCTCGCGGCATCCGGATCAGACTGTCGGGATCAACCCGGGTGGGTCATCGAGAGCAGGTCGAGCTTCTCGTCGAGCAGCTCGATCGTGATCTCACCGCGCTCGACGTAGCCCAGGGCGATGACGGCATCGCGCACCGTGATGCCCTCGGCGACCGCGTGCTTGGCGATCTTCGCCGCGGCCTCGTAGCCGATGACCTTGTTCAGCGGGGTCACGATCGACGGGCTCATGCCGGCGAAGGCCGCGGCGCGCTCGAGGTTGGCCTCGAGGCCGTCGACGGTCTTGTCGGCGAGCACGCGCGAGGCGTTCGCGATCAGGCGGATCGATTCGAGGAGGGCCGTGCCCATGACGGGGATCGCGACGTTGAGCTCGAAGGATCCGGATGCTCCGGCCCAGGCGACCGTCGCATCGTTGCCGATGACGCGGGCGCACACCATGAGAACAGCCTCGGGGACGACCGGGTTGACCTTGCCGGGCATGATCGAGGAGCCGGGCTGCAGGTCGGGGATGTGCAGCTCGCCGAGACCCGTGTTCGGGCCCGAGCCCATCCAGCGCAGGTCGTTGTTGATCTTCGTCAGCGAGACGGCGATGGTGCGCAGGGCGCCGGATGCCTCGACGAGGCCGTCACGGTTGGCCTGTGCCTCGAAGTGGTCCTTCGCCTCGGTGATCGGCAGCTCGGTCTCCGCGGCGAGCAGCGCAATGACCTTCTGCGGGAAGCCGAGCGGGGTGTTGATGCCGGTGCCGGTTGCGGTGCCGCCCAGCGGAACCTCGGCGACGCGGGGGAGGGCCGACTGCACGCGCTCGATGCCGAGGCGGATCTGGCGGGCGTAGCCGCCGAACTCCTGGCCGAGGGTGACGGGGGTGGCATCCATGAGGTGGGTGCGACCCGACTTGACGGCGTCCTTCCACAGCTCGGCCTTGGCCTCGAGCGCCACGGCGAGGTGGTCGAGCGCGGGGATGAGGGTGTCGATGAGCGCCTGCGTGACGGCGATGTGCACCGAGGTCGGGAACACGTCGTTCGACGACTGCGAGGCGTTGACGTGGTCGTTCGGGTGAACGGTCGCACCGAGGATGCGGGTCGCGAGCGTCGCCAGGACCTCGTTCATATTCATGTTCGAGGACGTGCCAGAGCCGGTCTGGTACGTGTCGACGGGGAACTCGCCGTCGTGGATGCCGGAGGCGACCTGGTCGGCGGCCTGGGCGATCGCGTCGGCGATGGCGGCGTCGAGCGTGCCGAGCTCCTTGTTCGCGAGGGCCGCGGCCTTCTTGATGCGTGCGAGCGCGGCGATCTGGGTCGACTCGAGGCCGGAGCCCGAGATCGGGAAGTTCTCGACGGCGCGCTGGGTCTGCGCACCGTAGAGCGCGTTTGCGGGAACGCGCACCTCGCCCATGGTGTCGTGCTCGATGCGGTACTCGATTTCGGTCACTTCGATCCCTCCTGGGTGGCGGGGACGCCTTCGATCCCCGTGTCGATTCCAACAGTGATGACGGGCACGGCCGTGCCCTCGGAAAGACGGTAGTTCGCGCCCACGATGCCCAGGCGTCCCTCTTCGACCGCGCTGGCGATCATCTCGGAGGACTGCAGCAGGTCGCGCACGGTGTTGCGCAGGTGCTCGGCGCCGACCTGCTCGGCGTCGATGTCGGTCACCGAGCCGCCGCCGCTGGCAGCGAGCACCTTGCGGGCTGCGGGGACGATGGGGGCGATGAGCTTCCAGATGTTGGCCGGAAGCGGTTCGGCGTCGATCGGGGTGCCGGCGATCGCGGCGCCGACGGCTCCGCAGGAGTCGTGGGCGAGCACGACGATGAGCGGGACGTTCAGGATGCCGACGGCGTACTCGAGGCTCGCGACGATCGATTCGCCGAGGACCTGTCCGGCGTTGCGGACGACGAACAGGTCGCCCAGGCCCTTGTCGAAGATGATCTCGGCGGCCAGGCGCGAGTCGGAGCAACCGAACAGCGTCGCCATCGGGTTCTGCTCGCTGGCGAGGTCGTGACGGCGGCCGACGTCCTGGTTCGGGTGACGGGGGTCACCCGAGACGAACCGCTGGTTCCCCTCGAGCATCTCCTGCCAGGCGGCAGTCGGGGTCAGAGCGGTCATGAGGCCTCCTTGAGGGCTTCGATCTGCGGAACAAGAGTTTCGGCGAGCTCGGCCGTCGACTCCGCAGAGCGTGAGCCGTAGAGGAGGATGTAGTCGTCACCCGCCTGGGTGCCGATTGCGTAGCTGACGTTGTCGTCGGTGGTGCCCTTGAGCGTGTAGACGTCCCACTCGAGGCCGCCGATGCGCGTCGTGTCGGTTGCGGCGGTGCCGCTGAGCATCTGCGGCGCCCAGGACGAATCGGTGCCGAAGGCCTGGGCGATTCGGATGAATCCGCGCTCCTCCTGGGATGCCGGTGCCAGGGTGACGTTCCAGACCGTGGTCGATCCGCCCTGCAGCTCGGCAGCGTTGACGCGCCAGAAATCACCGGTCTCCGGAACGATCGCCGGGCTCTGCATCGCGGTCTCGACGTCTGCGGCGATGGCGGCCACATCGATCGACGGCTCGGCGACGGGCTCGCCGCGGGGAACCGCGAAGATCACGACCGCGACGACCGCGACCGTGATGATCAGCGCGGCGATGAGGTTGCGGAACGTCTGGCTGGCGCGGTAGGTCTTGCTGAACTCCGCCTTGCGCGCAGAGGTCTCCTCCGGAGTCTCAGGGCGGCCCAGCTCGGCGACGATCGCGGGCTTCTTGCTCATGCTTCGTCTTCCTCGGATGCTGCGCGGGCCTGTTCGAGGCGGCGCTTGGCTCCGACGAGCCACTCCTCGCAGCGGGCCGCGAGGGCCTCGCCGCGCTCCCACAGGGCCAGCGAATGCTCGAGCGTCGGTGCCCCCTGCTCGAGCTCGGCGACGACGCGGACGAGCTCGTCACGGGCGGCTTCGAATGACAGAGTCTCGACGGGGGAGTCGTTGGGCGCGGTCACCCCTCCATCCTACGCTTCGACGCTCGGGCGCCGGACCGGCTCACGCGGGCGTCGACGGCGACTGCGCCGCGCCGTCGGATCGCGCGGCGACGGAACCGTTCTCGAGTGTGATGGTCATGGTTGTTCCGGCCGGCGCGTCTGCGGCGTCGCGCAGGATCGACCCTCCGTCGAGGTGCGCGATGGCGTAGCCGCGGGCGAGGGTCGCCGCCGGTGAGAGCGCCCGCAGGGAGGCGCGGAGCTCGACGGTGCGTCGCTCGGCTCCGTCGATGTGGCGGGAGATCGTGTCGCGACCGCGGGAGAGCAGCAGCCAGACCTCTTGGGAACGCGTGTCGATGATGGGATCGGGGGTGCGCAGCACGGGGCGCGTGCGCAGCTGCTCGAGCTGCGCGATGTCGTGCGAGATGCGCTGGGTCAGCCGGGTCGTCGCCCGCGACCGCAGCTGGGCGATGAGAGCGCGTTGCTCGCCGACGTCGGGGACGACGCGCTTCGCCGCATCGGTGGGTGTCGAAGCGCGCAGGTCGGCCACGTCGTCCAGGAGCGGTCGGTCGTTCTCATGCCCGATCGCCGAGACGATCGGGGTGGATGCCGCGGCCACGGCTCGTACGAGCCGCTCGTCGCTGAATCCCAGCAGCGTCTGCGGGTCGCCGCCGCCGCGGGCGATCACGATGACATCGACTTCGGGGTCGGCATCCAGCCGTGCGAGTGCTGCGAGCGTCTCGGGAACGCACCGTTCCCCCTGCACCGCCGCGTACTCGGTGCGGAAGCGCACCTGCGGCCAGCGAAGTTCGGCGTTGCGGTGCACATCCTTCTCGGCATCCGAGCGCTCACCCGTGATGAGGCCGATCGTGTTGGGGAGGAAGGGGAGGGGCTTCTTGCGAGAGGCATCGAAGAGGCCCTCGCCGCGGAGCTGTGCGCGCAGGCGTTCGAGCCGCTCGAGCTGATCGCCGAGCCCGACGTGCTTCATGGCGGAGACGGTGAAGCTGAAATCGCCGGCCTTGACGAAGTAGTCCGACTTGACGGCGGCCACGACGTGAGCGCCCACGGCGAGGTCGGCGGGGATCCGCCCGCGCACGCTCGACCACACACGGATCGAGATCTGCGCATCGGACTGGGTGTCTTTGAGCCTGCCGAAGACGTTTCCGCCGCGCACGTTCCACGAGGTGATCTCGCCCTCGACCCAGACGATGTTCCACCGGGCGATGAAGTCGCGGATGGTCGTGTTCAACCGTGCGACAGAGGTCGGAGCATCCGCCGTCGAATCCCTCGGGGCGACGGCATCCGGAGGCGGCGTCTCGCCGGCCGCGGGCGATGCTTCGAACAGCGTCATCTCGTCCTCTTCTCCGCCGGTTCCCGCGGGGACCGGCCCGGAGCTTTCCCGGGTGGTCACGGCTAGGATCGAGCCGTGACCCAGGCCACCGTTCATCTGCCCATTCCGCGCATCCCACGATCGCGCACGGCGCTTCTTCAGGATATCCCGGTCGACGGGAGCAAGCGGATCCTGCTCGCCGCTCCGCGCGGGTACTGCGCCGGGGTCGACCGCGCCGTCGTCGCCGTCGAGAAGGCGCTCGAGCGGTACGGGGCTCCTGTGTACGTGCGCAAGCAGATCGTGCACAACATTCACGTGGTGACCGAGCTCGAGGCTCAGGGGGCGATCTTCGTCGATGAGGTCGACGAGGTTCCGGAAGGCGCTCACGTGGTCTTCAGCGCGCACGGCGTCTCGCCGGCCGTCGTCGAGGCCGCGGCCGATCGGGGCCTGCAGGCGATCGATGCGACCTGCCCGCTGGTGACCAAGGTGCACCGCGAGGCCGTGCGCTTCGCCCGTGACGACTACGAGATCCTCCTCATCGGTCACGAGGGGCACGAAGAGGTCGAGGGCACGGCGGGGGAGGCCCCGCACGCGGTCACGATCGTGAACTCGCCCGCTGATGCCGACACCGTCGAGGTGAAGGACCCCTCGAAGGTGGTCTGGCTGTCGCAGACGACGCTGTCGGTCGACGAGACGATGGAGACGGTCGAACGTCTGCGACTGCGATTCCCGGATCTGCAGAACCCGCCGTCGGATGACATCTGCTACGCGACGCAGAACCGTCAGGTCGCGATCAAGAAGGTTGCGGTCGGAGCCGATCTGGTGATCGTCGTCGGGTCCGCGAATTCCTCCAATAGCGTGCGGCTCGTGGAAGTGGCCCTGGAGTACGGGGCGAAAGCCGCGTACCGTATCGATTACGCCGATGAGATCAAGCAGGAATGGCTCGACGGCGTCGCCACCGTGGGAGTGACGAGCGGGGCTTCCGTGCCGGAAGTGCTCGTGCAAGAGGTCCTCGAGACGCTCGGAACCGCTGGGTACGGTGACGTGGAAGAAGTGCGCACCGCCGAGGAGGATCTGATGTTCTCATTGCCGAAGGAGCTCAGGCAGAATGCTTCGGGAGCGCGCGATGATCGCGCGCTCGGCGGGCGTAGCACCCGACAAGCCTGATCGTCGTGGCCGCCCAGGAATCGGAGCCGACGCTGATCGGATCCGTGCAGCGTGCTCTGCGTCTGGTCGACATCGTCGCGAATGCTCCGCGCCCCTTGCCGGCGAAGGCGCTCGCCGCCGCTACCGGCCTCACCGCGGGGACCACGTACAACCTGTTGCGGACCCTCGTCCATGAGGGCTATCTCTCGGCGGAGCCGGATGGGATCGTGCTCGGGGACCGCTTTCCGTCGTTCCAGGAGCAGATCGATTCGCGCGGTGTCTTCCTCGCGCGCGTCCGGGCGGCATTGCGCGAGGTGACGGATGAGGTCGGGGCGACCGCGTACCTATCGCGCTTCGACGATGGCGAGGTGCATCTCGTCGACATCGTCGATGGCACGCACAAACCCCGTGTGGAGCTGTGGGTGGGCTTGCACTCGAGCGCGCATGCGACGGCCCTGGGCAAGCAGATCCTCGCCGGTCTCGGGGAGTCGGAGCGGCTCGATTATCTATCGCGGCATCGTCTGGAGGAGCTGACCCCGAAGACGATCAGCGACCGTGCCACGCTGCTGACGCAGCTGCAGCAGTCGCCGGGCTGGGTGGTCGACGACGAGGAGTACTCGATCGGCAGCACGTGTCTCGCGGTGCCGGTCATCGCTCCGGGTGTGACGGCCTCGCTGGCGATCTCCCTTCCCGCGGAGCAGGCCGTGGTCGATCGCGCCCTTGTGCGGAGATTGCAGCGCACGGCCCGGAATCTCTCGCTCCAGCTCGGGGCCGATGCGCTCGATTCCGGGGCCGCCGGTGTCGCCGTCGGCGACGAGTTCACTATCTGAAGAAGTACCCCTCGCATTCTTCTGGACGGTTGTCTAAGGTGTTGGGTATCGGCGCCTGTATTGCGGTGCCGAAGGTGAGGGAAGCGTCCCCAGCGCTTACTCATCTCGGCGAGAACGTCCCCAGCGTTCGTAGCCAGCGGCCCCGGAGGAGTCCCCACTTCTCAGGGGCCGCCGCTCTTTCCGGCCTGCTCAAAGCGGAGCCGGTTAGCATGGTTGCATGAGTGAACAGCGTCCCCAGTACGGTGAGTATGCGACCGTCGAGGAGCAGCGCCGTCTGGCAGGGCTTCCTCCGCTGGACGCTGTCGAAGCTGTTCCTGCCGAACCCGCCGCGCTTCGACCGGCGGCCACGGCATCGCCTGAGGAGGCCGCGCCGAAGCCCCGCTCCTGGGACCGGCTGCTGACGATCGCCCTGCTCGCTTATGGCGTCGTGAACGTGTTCATGACGGCCGGGTCCTACCTGGATCTTCCTGCGGTCATGAACGAGAGCCTGCAGCTGCTCGGCGTCGACGGCGAGTTCTCGAACTTCGCCCAGGGGCGGCTGTGGGGAACGATCGCGGCAGCGGTGCTGGTGATCGGCTGGGTGATCACGGCTGTGCTGTCGATGCGCCGCTTGCGCACGGGCAAGATCTCCTGGTGGGTTCCGCTGGTCGGCGCCCTCGCGACCGGGGTCGTCGTGTCGTTCTGCATCGCTGTGCCGATGATGGGGGATCCGGCCTTCCTGTCGTACCTCGAATCGATGACCGGCGTCTGACGCTCACAGCTCGGTGCGGGGCCGGGCCGATATCGTCATCGTGTGCATGACAACAGCTTTGGCGTTCATCTTTCCTATGCCTCGGTCGAACGCGTCGATGGCGGTGATCCCCGTGCGGCGGCTCGCGAGATTCTGCGTTCCCTGCGCGTACCTGCGGGACTGAGGGATTCTGACGCGGTGTGGGACGACGATGAGGCGGTTCTCGAAATCCCCGTGACGGATGCCGGTACGGTGCTGACCCTCACCGAAGCGGATGCTGTGGCCACGACGCTCACGGTCGGTGAACTGCGTGCGGCGTTCCGTGCGGAGGGGCTCCTGCTCCTGCTCGATGTCGAGGGCGATGATGAGCTGGAGGACGCGGAGGACATCGAGGAAGCGCTCGGTGCAGCGGATGCCGAGCTCAGCGACCCGGAACAGGACCTGATCGACGAGGATCTCTTCGCGCCGCACCCCGTTCAGATCGCCGTCTTCTCCCACCGGGGGCCGTTCGCGGGCCGCATGCTGGCGCAGCTGAACCGAGTCGCGGTCGACCATATGGAGTCGGGCGCCTGGTCGCTCGTACGCTTCGCTTCGGAGGAGAGCACGACCGCGGGGATCGGTTCCGCGGCGGAGATGCCCGTCATCGAGCTCAATCGCGTCGCGGGCGGCGGGGACTGGTTCGAGATCACGACCCCGGGCGGTCTGCATCTGTTCTGGCCGGATGCCCAGCGGGCGACCGAGCCGGTGCTCGATCTCGATGCGATCACCGTGCCGGAGACGCAGGCCATCTGCCGTGCGCTGCTCAGCGACGGCGATGGCAGCCGGGAGGAGCTCATCGAGCTCGCGGCGCATTCTGTGCTCGATGTCGACGCCGCACATCGCGCGCTCCGACCGGAGGCGCTCGGCGGCATCGTCGGGCTGCGCGCCCGTGAGGAGGCGTTCCTCGCGGCCTTCGGGCTGCCCGCCGAGCTCATCGCCGGAGCCTTCGAAGAGCCGCACCTGCCGGTGCGGCGGTTCGAGCGCACCGGGTGGGCGCGCGCTATCGGTGACACGCTCGTCGGCGGCCTGGGCGAGATGACCCCGCTGACTCGTCGCGATCGCCCGTTCGCGCGCCTCGGCGCTGCTCTTCGGAGCAAGCCGTTGATCGCGGCGGCGCTCAGCGTCGCCGAGCTCTCCGGCGGCATCCTTCTCTCGCGTCGCGCCGGGGCAGGCCGCTTCTTCGGCATTCTGTTGATCTCGGATGCGATCGGCGATCTCATCATCGCGGAGGTGCGTCGACGCCGACGCTGATACTCGCCCGCCAACGCGAAGACCGCGCCGAGACGGAGAGCGTCTCGACGCGGTCTTCGCGTCTATCAGAGGTGCGTCGATCAGCTCTGGGACTGGCCGTAGCTGCCGAGCTGGCGGGTCGACTCGACGATGCGCGCAGCCATCGCGGACTCGGCGACCTTGCCCCAGGCGCGCGGGTCGTAGACCTTCTTGTTGCCGACCTCGCCATCGACCTTCAGGACGCTGTCGTAGTTCTTGAACATGTAGTCGGCGATCGCACGCGTGTAGGCGTACTGCGTGTCGGTGTCGATGTTCATCTTGATGACACCGTTGGCGACGGCCGTGGCGATCTCTTCGTCGCTCGATCCGGATCCGCCGTGGAAGACGAGGTCGAGGGGCTTGGCGCCGGTGTTGTACTTCGCGGCGACCTCGGCCTGGATCTCGCCCAGGAGCTCGGGGCGCAGCTTGACTCCGCCGGGCTTGTAGACGCCGTGGACGTTGCCGAACGTGAGGGCGGCGATGTAGCGGCCCTGCTCGCCGAGGCCCAGGGCCTGAACGGCCTGGTCGACGTCGGCGAAGGTGGTGTACAGGGCGTCGTTGGAGCCCTTGTGCTCGACGCCGTCCTCCTCGCCGCCGACGACACCGATCTCGACCTCGAGGATCGCGTTGATGTTCTTCATGCGGGGGAGCAGCTGCTGGGCGATCTCGATGTTCTCAGCGAGGGGAACGGCCGAGCCGTCCCACATGTGCGACTGGAAGATCGGGTTGCGACCTGCCTTGACCTCTTCTTCCGAAGCGGCGATCAGCGGCTCGACGAAGCCGTCGAGGGCGTCCTTCGGGCAGTGGTCGGTGTGCAGGGCGACCGTGATCGGGTAGTTCTTTGCGACCTCGGTGGCGTAGCGCGCGAAGGCGAGGGCGCCGGTGGCGCGGGCTTTGACGGTGTGGCCGGCGAAGTAGTCGGCGCCGCCCGTGGTGACCTGGATGATGCCGTCGGAGCCGGCTTCGGTCAGGCCCTGGAGGACGGAGTTGATGGTCTGCGAGCTGGAGACGTTGAATGCGGGATACGCGAAGGAACCGGCCTTCGCGCGGTCGAGCATCTCTGCGTACTGATCCGGAGTGGCTACGGGCATGAATAACTCCTGCGATAGATGAAGCCTGGGACAGCTTCACTCTATCGGTGGACCGGACCGGATGCCGGGGCTGTATCGCGTCGTTTGCGAGTCCCGATCTTCGCTGGCGTTAAGAAAGCCACTTCTTTCAGCAAGTGTTTGCGGAAACACCAGCTGTTTCAACGATTCGGGTGCTTACGATGGATACATGGTGAGTCTGACGGCCGATATGAGCCCGCTGCGTCCTGATCGAAACCTCGCACTCGAGTTGGTGCGTGCGACCGAGGCCGCGGCGATCCGTGCCGTGCCGTTCATCGGCCGAGGCGACAAGGAAGCAGCCGATGGGGCTGCGGTCGACGCGATGCGCGCCTTCCTCGGCACCGTCAACTTCCAGGGACGAGTCGTGATCGGCGAGGGCGAGAAAGACAACGCGCCCATGCTGTTCAACGGCGAGGTCGTGGGATCGGGCCGCGGGCCCGAGTGCGATATCGCCGTCGACCCGATCGATGGAACGTCGCTGACCGCCGCCGGCCGCCAGAACGCGCTGTCGGTGATCGCGGTCTCCGACCGCGGCACGATGCTCGACGCGTCGAGCGTCTTCTACATGGACAAGCTCGTCACGGGCCCCGCCGGTGTCGGCGTCGTCGACATCCGCCTCCCGATCGGCGAGAACATCCGTCGTCTGGCGCAGGCGCTGGGCAAGCCCGTCGATGAGATCGTCGTCTCGGTGCTGAACCGCCCGCGTCACGAGAAGCTCATCGCCGAGATCCGCGAGACCGGCGCCGGCACCCGCCTCATGAGCGATGGCGACGTCGCAGGCGGCATCAATGCTGCGCGGCACAATGCGCGCACCGACATGTGCGTGGGAGTCGGCGGAAGCCCGGAGGGCATCGTCACCGCCTGCGCGATCAAGGCGCTCGGCGGGCACATCCAGGGGCGCCTGTGGCCGCGCGACGATGAGGAGCGCCAGCGTGGGATCGACGCCGGGCTGAAGATGGACCACGTCTACGAGGCGGAGGATCTCGTGCGCGGCGACAACACTCTCTTCGTCGCGACGGGCGTCACCGATGGCCAGCTCGTCGACGGCGTCAGCCGCGAGGGCAACTACGTGTACACGGAGTCGGTCGTGCTGCGCGGAGCCTCCGGAACGCTGCGTCGCATCGCATCGGAGCACCTCGTCTCGAAGTGGCTGTAACGGCATCGTTACCCGCTCTTTCTCCCCGTTTTGCACAGGCCTGCGGGGGACGGCCAGGCTTTGCTGGCACAATGGAGCCTGGTTTCCTCGTCATCAACGACATTCCTGATGACGGCCTCCAGGAGGGTGAGAGATGACCGCTGAGCAGAATCAGGGCGACAGCACGTCGGCCCCGGTGAAGATGATCACGACCGACACCGGGCGCATCCTTCGAGTGACCCCGGCCGATGAGGCTGCTCGTGCGGCGTCCACCGCCGCTCCAACGGTGACCGCGGCAAAAGTCGATCCGGCCCGTCGCGCTGACGTGCTCTTCCGCAAGCGTCGCGCCGAGGGGCACGAGCTCAGCTCGTGGTGGATGATCGGCGCGTTCCTCGGAACATCCGCGCTGGTGATCGTTCTGCTGAGCTGGGTGCCTTACAGCGCCTGATCCACGTCGATTCGGTCGCGCACTTCTCCGAGTTCGGCAGCGATCGCGGCCGATTGAGCTCCCTCGAGCAGCTCTGGGGCGGTGAAGCGTCGTGCCGGGGTGGTGATCACGGCGGGGCTGGTCTCGAGCGATGAGGTATCGATGCCCGGGAACTGTCGGGCCGTCACGAGTACCCGGCTCTCGAGCGAGCCCGCGAACTTGTTGTAACTGTCGACGGTGCGCTCGAGCGCCCGGCGCAGGTCGTCGGCGTGGCCAGCGAGAGTGCCGAGCCGATCGAAGAGCTGGGTGCCGAGCTTCAGCAGCGTACGCGCCTCGGTGGAGACCTCCTGCTGCGTCCACGTGTAGGCGACGGTCTTGAGCACGGCCCAGAGGTTGACCGGCGAGGCCAAAGCCACGCGCTTCCCGAAGGCGTAGTCCAAAAGCGTCGGATCCTCATCGATCGCCGCCGCGAGAAGGGATTCGCTGGGCAGGAAGCAGATGACGAACTCGGGACTGGACTCGAGGCCCGACCAGTAGGCCTTCTTCGCCAGAGCATCGATGTGCGCGCGAACCGCCTTGACGTGCTTCTGCATGTGACGGCGGCGTTCGGACTCGTTCGCATCGGAACCCTGCAGTGCTGTCGCCTCGAGGTAGGCGTCGAGCGGCACCTTGGCGTCGACGGCGATTGACTTCGCCCCGGGGAGGCGGATCACCATGTCGGGGCGACCCTGCCCCTGATCGGAGGAGATGGTCGACTGCAGGTCGAAGTCGACGTGGCGCGTGAGCCCGGCGGCTTCGACGACGCGCCGTAGCTGGGTTTCACCCCATACGCCGCGCGTCGACGTGGATCGCAGTGCCCCGGCGAGGGACTCGGTCGTCGCGCGCAGCGCCTCATCGGACTCCTGCGCGCGCCGCAGCTGCTCGGCGAGCGAGCCGAACTGCTCGTGCCGCTCGTGCTCGAGGGCGGCGACCTTGTTCTGTATCTGCTGCAGGCTCTCGCGCACCGGGGCGAGCGCCGTCAGAACGGCATTCTGCTGCTGCACGCGCTGCGCCTCGGCGCGCTGCTCGGCGCGCGTGTGCTCGACCGCGTCGCGATACAGGTCGTACTGCCGATCGCGGTCATCGCGTGCAGCGGCCAGCTCGGCCTCTGTGCGGGCGAGGTTCGCCGCGGTGCGCGCTGATTCTGCCGATCCGCGCGACGAGCGTGCGAACCAGCCGACCGCAACACCCACGAGGAGCGCGATGACGGTGAGCAGAGCGATGAGCGGAGCATCCATATCGCCATGATGCCCGGTGCCTCCGACATTGTTGGATGCCCCACCGCCGAAGCCGGTGGAACAGCGTCCTCAGGCGGCGTGTTCGCGGGCGACGGGAGCCGGAGCATCCGCCACCCGGATCCCGATCGCGCGAGCCAGCGAGTCGAGATCGGAGGAAGCCGTGCGCTGCGCGGCATCGATCGCGATCTGCGCGCACGCCCGCGCGTCGGCGAGCGCATCGTGGTGTGCGAACTCGGCGAAGCCGGCGGCTGCGGCGGCCTTGGGCAGGCGGTACGAATCGAGGTCGTAGACCTTGCGGGCGACCTGCAGCGTGCACAGCGAGCGGTACGGCGGGCAGTCGAGATCGGTGACCTGGGATGCCGTGCGCAGCACCTTGAGGTCGAAGCCCGCGTTGTGGGCGACCAGCACGTCGGTGCCAGCGAACGCGCACAGGCGCTCGAACTGATCGGGCCAGGTGTCGGCCCCGGCGACATCCTCAGGACGGATGCCGTGGATCTTGATGTTCCATTCCTGGAAGTCGTCGTGCCCGGCGGGAGGGCGGATCAGCCAGCTCTCGGTGTCGACGACGAGGCCATCACGAACACGGACGAGACCGACCGAGCACGCGGAGGCGGGGCTGGAATTCGCCGTCTCGAAGTCGATCGCGGTGAAATCCAGAGGCACCCGTCCACCTTCTCTCCGCGACCTATGGGGCGTTGTCAGACTCGCCGTAGGCTGGCGACATGAGCGATGACAGGGCGACATCATTCGGTGCGGTTGCGGCGGACTACGAGGCGGCGCGGCCGGACTATCCGTTCGATGCCGTCGCCTGGATGCTCGAGCTGCTGCCGCACGGATCCCACCGCATCGCTGATGTCGGGGCGGGAACCGGCAAACTCACGCGGGTGCTCGCCGAGAGCCCGACGGCCGAGGTCATCGCCATCGACCCGGATGCGCTCATGCTTGCAGCGCTGCGGGAAGCGGTGCCGGGCGTGCCGACGTTCCACGGCACGGCGGAGCGACTGCCGCTTCCCGTTGCGAGCCTCGATGCGGTCGTGCTCGGGCAGGCGTGGCACTGGGCGGATCCGGTTGGGGCCTCGGCCGAGGTCGGCCGCGTCGTGCGTTCGGGCGGCACGCTGGGGTTGATCTGGAACACCCGTGACAGCCGCGTCGACTGGGTGCGACGGCTGACGGAGATCATGCACGCCAGCGCGGCCGAGATCATGCTCGCGGAGGGCGGCCCGACGATCGCAGCACCCTTCGGTGCGCTCGAGGCCCAGGAGTGGGAGTGGGCGCGGCCGATGACACGCGCCCAGCTGCACCGGATGGCCGATTCCCGCAGCCACCTGATCACCGCATCCGACGACGAACGCCGCCGGATCCACACCGAGATGGACGCCCTGCTCGATGAGCTGGGGGTCGTGGGCGAAGCATCCATCGACCTGCCCTATGTGGCGCGGGCGTTCCGGGCCATCCGGGACTGAGAGCGCGAGCACCGGCATCTCGACATCCGCCCGGTAGACTCGACTCTCGTGGCTCTTACCATCGGTATCGTCGGACTCCCGAACGTCGGCAAGTCGACCCTTTTCAACGCTCTGACCAAGAACGACGTGCTCGCGGCGAACTACCCGTTCGCGACGATCGAGCCGAACGTCGGCGTCGTCAACTTGCCCGACCCGCGGCTGAACAAGCTCGCCGAGATCTTCGGCAGCGAGCGCATCCTGCCCGCGACGGTGTCGTTCGTCGACATCGCCGGCATCGTGCGCGGTGCGAGCGAGGGGGAGGGACTCGGCAACCAGTTCCTCGCGAACATCCGTGAGGCGGATGCCATCGCCCAGGTCGTGCGCGGATTCGCCGACGGCGACGTCGTTCACGTCGACGGCGCCGTCAACCCGGCATCCGACATGGAGACCATCAACGCCGAGCTCATGCTCGCCGACCTGCAGACCATCGAGAAGGCGATTCCACGCTTCGAGAAGGAGATCCGCGGCAAGAAGCTCGACCCCGCGGTGCTCGTCGCGGCGAACGAGGCGAAGGATGCTCTCGAGCGCGGCGTGCTGCTATCGACGAGCAAGATCGACCTCGAGCCCATCAAGGAACTCGGGCTGCTGACCTCGAAGCCCGTCATCTTCGTCTTCAACGTCGACGAGGCAGTGCTGACGGATGCTGCACGCAAGGCCGAGCTCGCCGAGCTCGTCGCCCCCGCGCAGGCGATCTTCCTCGACGCGAAGATCGAGTCGGAGCTCATCGACCTCGACCCCGAGGACGCCGCCGAGCTGCTCGCAGCCACCGGCCAGGACGAGTCGGGTCTCGACCAGCTCGCCCGCATCGGCTTCGCAACGCTCGGCCTGCAGACCTACCTCACTGCCGGCCCCAAGGAGTCGCGCGCCTGGACGATCCCGCAGGGCGCCAAGGCGCCGCAGGCCGCCGGCGTCATCCACACCGACTTCGAGAAGGGCTTCATCAAGGCTGAGGTCATCTCGTTCGAGGACCTCGTCGCGACCGGCTCGGTCGCCGAAGCCCGCTCGAAGGGCAAGGCGCGGCTCGAGGGCAAGGATTACGTCATGCAGGACGGCGACGTGGTGGAGTTTAGGTTTAACGTATAGCGTTATTGACGCTTCGCGTTATACACTCGTCGTGTGATCAGATCGTTCGGCAGCAAAGATACCGAGCGCATCTGGCATGAGCAGTACGTCAAGGGTGTCGACCGAACCGTGCAACGAGCGACCTTGAGGAAGCTCGAGTTAGTTCACGCGGCTAAGGATGTCGAAGATCTTCGGATCCCTCCGGGGAACCGTTTGGAACGATTGGTGGGTGACCGTCGAGGTCAGCACAGCATCCGGGTGAACGCCCAGTGGCGCATCTGCTTCGTCTGGAGAGAAGGAGGAGCGGAAGATGTCGAACTCGTCGATTATCACTGAGACCGACCTGATCGAGCCGATCCACCCGGGGGAGATCCTCATGGAGGATTTCATCGAGGGGTTCGGGATCACGCAGAACAAGCTCGCCGTGTCGATCGGCGTGCCCCCGCGTCGAATCAACGAGATCGTGCATGGCAAACGCGGCATCACTGCCGACACCGCCATCCGCCTTGCACGGTACTTCGGGACATCAGAAGAGTTCTGGATGAACCTGCAGTCCAACTACGAGTTGCGGATTGAGCGCCGGGTGCTAGGGAACAAAGGTGTGGCGATCACACCGTTGAAGGTCGCGTGAGTGCGATGACCGCCGTAGGGCAGCACCTGCTTACTTTGCGGGGGTGGGACAGCGCTGGGCTCAGCGCCTTCTTTGAGCTAGTGGATCGGTACGACGCTGGTTCTGGGCCGAGCTTCGACGGCGCAGTCGCTATGTTCTTCCCGCCATCGAGCTTGCGCACTCGCTTTTCGTTCGAGCGGGGTGCTGCCGAGATCGGACTCCAGTCGATTACTTTGCCGCCTGAGACACTCGATAAAGATGAAGATCTGGCTGATGTTGCCGGATATCTTGCTCAGTGGGCCGATCTCGTCGTTGTTCGGCACCCGAAAATGGACGTGTTGGAGCAGTTGGCTGCGCCAGGGTTGTTGCCCGTCGTCAACGCAATGACCAGCGTGAATCATCCCTGTGAGGTGCTGTCGGATCTTTATGCACTTTCGCGCGACGTCGACGTTACGCAGCTGCGATACGTGTTCGTCGGCGCGGATGGGAACATCGCGCGGGCATGGTGGGAAGCAGCTCAGGCGTTTGGTCTAGATATTCGCCAGTGCTGTCCGTCGGAATTGCGCGTCGTTGGAATGCCGTGGGAGGAAGATCTGCGCCACGCAATCCCGACCGCTGACGTTGTGCTCACCGATGGCCCAGGGCGTCATGCCGAACTCCTCGACCCGTATCTGGTGACGGGCGAGCTGCTAGATCTTGCACCGCACGGTGTTCGGTTTGCCCCGTGTCCGCCTTTTGTGCGGGGGCGTGAGGTCAGCGCGGATGCGATTTCACATCGTTCCTTTGTTGGATACGAGTTCAAGCGATCGTTGAAGCCCGTGCAACAGGCGGTGATGGCGCGGTCGCTCTTGCCTTGAGAGGTTGGTTTGTGCGGCGACGTGGTCGAATTTAGATTTAATGTCTAATAAGGGTCTCTGACCAGGGATTTTATCTTCTCGGCCTCCGGTTGGGTTCGATGGACAGGTTCCGCTTTACCATCAGGTGCTAAGCGTTTGTCCCGCTGACCTGGGACTTTGATCGGTCTCTGCGGAGCTCTCGCAGAGGCCGATTCTCGTTGTCGCGTTGCGGTAGCGTCTCTGGCGAGTGGCTTCGGCTGGGCAGTTCTGCGGCGGGTTCAAGTTGTTCGACCCGCGATCTCGCGGAAGGTGCGCTGACTCAAAAATCTGTCTGACTCATAAGTCGGTTATCCAACAACGCTTTGGTTCACTGGGGCAGGTCTCGTTCCGCCAGAGTGCGAGTGATTTCGTCCCGCTAGCAGCTCGCTCCCATGAGCCCAGCTCAGCGATGCCGGCATCACAGTCCCCGTGGTGTGCATCGCTGGCTTTGGTTGATCCAGCAACGCCCGGTATTGGCTCACCTGACAATGTTAGGGGTTTCGGATCGCGTCGAGATTGCTTGATAAGGTGGTTCGATGTCTGACGTGAAAGTGCGATCGGTGCAAGCTGTATCAACGCTTTCTCTAGCGTTGGCGGGAGTGCTGTTGCTGCCAGGGTGCTCGACGGTAAGTTCGTTCGAGGCCGAGCTTGAGGATATCTCTTCGAAAAGTAGAACGTTTAATTTGCCTTCGAGTGTCGGTGGCGACATGGCTTGGGATGAGTTGCTCATCGTCTGTCCTTACGCCGAGCCGAAGGGCGATGTTCATCCAGTGCTTGCCGCTGCAGCTTCTGAAGTAGATGCCGACAGCTCTGACGACTTGCAGTGGCTAATATTCCGCAGCAACGAGGACGTCAGCACTCTCGAACTGTCCCGCATCGACTTTGATTTCTGCTCACGTTCCTTCTCTGCTGAAGAGACGTTCAAGCCGGAGGCCCAGTGGGAAATGATCGAAGATGACGGGGCTTCCGTGATCGTACCCGCGGAGTAACGCGTTTTAGCTGATTGGCTTCTCATTGAAATCAATGATTGAAAGCGCGTGGAGCAGCCTTCGTGGACGAACCATGAAAATGGCAATATCACGCGCCTTCGACCAGTCAGTGACGAGATCACTCCTGTCAAAGGTTGGCACCTGTGGGCACTGCTGCGAGTGGCGGCACAACACAACCTCTGCGAGCAAGAAATGAGAGCCCTCATGTCAAAGGTTGCTATCTGCGGCGACGTGGTCTAATTTCGTTTTGCGCTATAACCTCTGGTTGCGGCCGCTCCAAATCTGACGGCCGTTGCCCCGAGCTGAATCGAGCAGCGCGTTCTCCAAGGGGCTGAAATCCTCGCCGATGTGGCGGTGGTTCCGGGGAGTCATAGCTCTCCGGTCTCCGAGAATGACGTTATCCCCAATGCTTAGTGTCCGGCAATGCGATTGAGGGTGGTCACCAGGTCGCGGAACGCCCTTCGGCCCTCTGGCGTTAGCCGCACCAGGGTTGTTCCGTACCGGTTTTTGCGTTCCTTGGAGATCTCCACCAGGCCTCGATCCTCCAGGTCGCGAAGGATCTTTGACAGATCGGGCATCGACAAGCCCGTCGTCTCCTGCAGTGCAGGGTAGTCCGCTTGCTCGACCTGATGCAGATGCGACAAGGTGACGAACCGCTTGGGCGCGACCAGGTGTGCATCGATTTCTGCATACGACATGTCAGCGGCGGATCAGAAGCACGACATAGAACGCCAGCCATGCCGCAGGGGCCAAGCCCGCGAAGATGAACGCTTCAGGGAACGGAATCGTCTCGCCATGCACGAGGCCCCGCCAGACGGGGATCAGGAGCCAGACGGCGAATGCTGCGGAGATGATGGTCCCCTTTAGCCTGGGCTCGTTCGGCTGGCTCAGTCGCTTGGAGATCCAGACGTTTGACGTGACGATTGCGCCTAAGGTGAGTGGGATGGCCCACCAGGGAAATCCGCTCAGCGCGAGAAGCCCGGACGCGAATGACAGCGCGATCGTGGCAATCGCGCTCAGATGGTCACCGGCGCTGAAAACTCGCCGAGGTCTCGGCGGCATTGAGTCAAGCAGGCGCTGTGCTTCGATGGCAGTGACGTTCTGGTGCTCGCTCGGTTCGGCGTCCTTCATGGTGCCAAGATAGCAACTAGTTGCAGAAAA
>NZ_CANROA010000004.1 GCF_947632095.1 uncultured Microbacterium sp.
TCGGTGTGCTCTAACCGTTGCTAATTTCCGCCAAAGCGTTGGGCGGTGCGTGTGCGTTGAGGTGTCGCACAACCCTACGATTACGAGACGTCTCACGTGTGCGACCTCGACGCCACGTGATTTCGCAAGAGTTCTCGTCTCGCAACCATGTCTCACAACTTCGTGGTGCATGCGAAGTACTAATCTTTGGTTACGAGACACCGAGGAGGTCAAATGTCGAAACTGATCGGCTACGCGCGAGTCTCAACGCGGCAACAGTCCACAGACCGTCAAGAAGTTGACCTACTGGCCGCGGGCGTCCGTCGTGACGACCTCTACGTTGATCACGGAGCATCTGGCGCTCGAGCATCGCGCCCCCGATTTGACCAAGCACTCGCTGCTCTTCAAGACGGCGACACTCTCGTCATCACCACTCTCGACCGCCTGGGAAGATCCACACAGAACATGCTCGCCCTGGCCGAGCTCCTACGGGATCGCGGCGCCGGCCTACGCGTCCTGAACCTCGGCGGCGGCGACGTCGATACGGCAACTCCGATCGGCTCCATGCTCTTCACCATCATGGCTGCCCTCGCCCAAATGGAACACGAAATCAAACGAGAACGCGTGCTCGACGTTGTGAGCAAACGCCGAGAGGCGGGCCTCCCCCTCGGCGGCCGGCCCCGCCGTGTCACCGATAGCCAGATCCGTAGCGCCCTTCACCTCGTGAAAAACGGGGATCCAGTCACACAGGTAGCTCGAGATCTTGGCATGTCCCGAGCCACCTTCTACCGACGAGCGCGAGAACTTGCCGACTGATCTATCTGTCACAACCGAAAGCGACATGCGCGATGAATCGGAACCCCCAGCCTGCGGCGTCGGTGCTCTCAGCGCGTCAAAAAACAGCCCGGGCATGCCCCTTCTCAGGAAGAGGGCATGCCCGGGCTGGGCAGGCGAGATCTCGTTAGCCCCCAGGCGGGCCCAGTAGTACGAGCTGCTCTTCAGACAAGAGCGAGTTGTGCTGCTTGAGCCAGCCCTCGGTATCGACGTACCACGCGCCCGTTTCGACGGCTGTGATCCACAGTTCAATTCGCTCAGTGACAGTAATCCACGGAATCGTGAAGATCCCTTCGCCCCACACAGTGCGCAACGTTGGCGAGTCAGGCGCATCAGGGTCGGTCGAGTCGATCAGGAACGGATCCTGCATGGTCGAGCAAAGCATGACGAGGTTCATTTCGTCGAACTCGATCTGCTCAAGCTCCGCCGCCGCATCGGCAGCTCCCTTCCCAGACCGAATCGCCCCGGGAAGGGGAGGAAAGCTGCCATAGGGCACAATCGTTGACGCCTGCGAGGTGCGCTGGCCGCTCGGGACCGACGTTCCACCACGCCACGCCCATACCGCACGAACGTCTTGCGAGAACCGGAACCCTGCTTCCGCTTCGATGGCGTCGAGCTCTTGCGGGGTGAGCCCGTCAGCGAAATCGTTCCGGAATCCAATGCGGTCAAGTTCAGCTTCGTAGCGCCGCAGCGCGTCGGTCACACTCGCAAACGTCATTGCTCAAAGTTGTTACATACGCGGAACGTCGGTACGGAGCCGGCTGCCGCTGGAATCGGGATCGCAAGGAAGTCCATGGCCTGGCGGTCGCGCACCTTGCAGGCGGTGACAAAGGCACCATAGTAGGTCCCCTGCGCCATGTTCTGCAGATCGTTGATGGGTTTCAGCGACACAGGTGGTGCCGCGAACTGACCGCCTTGCGCTGTCGCATTGAACGGGTACTCATCACACTGCTGATCCGAACCCTTTCCGATGCAACGCGGGTCGCTCGTGTACCAGTCTGTGCGATCCCGATTCTCGTAGTTCAGCGCTACCCATGCTGGGTTCGTGGCGAGGGCTTCGATGTCATGATCGGTCGCCTCAGGGACGTCGCGACCGCTGAGGAAGATCGGCTTGCTTACGCACTCGTTATACGGATCGGTTCCCAATCGCGCGGCCGCGACTTGCTTCAAACACTCGTCCACGGCGACGGAAACTTGTTCATCCGTCAGTCCAGCGTTTCGCAGCTTCACGGACGATACGATTGCGGTCTTCCGCCAGATCGGGCCCAGCGAATCCTGATGTGCAGGTGGCGGGGTCGGAATCTGCGTCTCCGGGGCGACCGTGTTTACCCACGGCGGCGTCGCAACAACTGTCACCCCGTTGTTGATGGAGATGAAGTCCCGAGAGATCGTTGCGATCACGGCCCGACCAGTCGGCGTCGAAGCCAGGGCGCGCAGAACACTGAGCGTCGTCGCACCCGGAGCATTCGCAGCCGCCATGCAAGCGACGGTGTGGTTTGGAAGACTCGACGTCGACCGCGGCCCCGGTACCGTCGCCGTTGCAGCACACACCTCCAACGCCGTCACCGAACCCGCAACCAGCGCGGCAGCCAATGCCGTCTCATCGATCCCCTGGGTGATGGAGCTAATGCGCACGCCCGCGGGCTGTGGCGCCTCAATTGGCTGAGGTGACGAAGCGCCCCGAACGTTCGCAGCGAGCCCATTGAACCGGCCCGTCGTGACGTAGCTGTATTCCGTCGAGCCGCGCGCGTCCCGAAGCGTCGCACGCCATTGCTTGCCCGTCCCCTCAACCCAGATGTCAACCGAGTCATTCGCTCCGGGCGTCCATCCCCATCCACGCAGGCCTGCCACCGTGACGTTCTTAAAGTTGTCGCCGTTCATCATCCCGTACGAACTCATGGCATTCACCAGGTTTCGCATACTGAGGGACGCAGCGGAGTCATAGATTGTCGATGCCTGCGCCGCCACCGGCGACACAAGCCCGACAGAGAGAGCAACCACGACACCCACCCCGACGGCAACTCTCCGCCACGCAGCGCCGAATCGTTTCAACTTCATCAAAAATCTCCTTGCGAGTAGAGGTCGTCGGGAGCGTACCATCGATGTGCATATGACATATTCGACTCTGTGCAACAATCGGGACCGAGATCGCAGATTGACCACGCCGTTGCCCTCGACGGTTCGGTGGCCGTCGCCCCGCGACGAGCCTCGTCGACGGCGTTCCAGCATGTGCCGATCCAGGTTCTCCCAATAGGCGATCCTCAAACGGTCACTGTGCGAGACTCCTGAGGATGATCGGCACGAGTACGAGCGCGTCGCCAATCAGAACGATGAATGCAGCCACCGCAACCGCTTCTGGCAGAAGCACCCACTGTGCGCTCCTTGCGTGACCTGGGGTCCCGCACCTTCCCAACAGCGCCTTGGTTCGACGCTGGCAGCGAGAGAGCCCGTCCTTGTTCCATGCTCGGCATCGGGACAGTAGCCATCCCGCGACGGCGAGAGGGATCAGAAGCAGCACGATCGTGACCACGATGAATGCTGTGTTCACCGGAACGGCGTTGTTGCTCACCAGAGCTATCAGAATCACCAGGGCCAAAAGGTCGGCACCGGTAATGACTCCCCCAACCGTCGCCGGCCCGTTCTGCGCACTACGATCGCGTGACGACGTGTAGACCGATTTCGGTGCAGGGTGCCGTGGCGGTGTCTGCCACGCGGGCGTCGGTCTTGGGCTGCTGGTTGCGTATGGGCATACGGTGCCGGGCCGGTGGGTTCCGACACTGCACCTCGGTGTGTACTGACACATGTGGAGGTCTCCTGGATGTTCGAGGTCGCCCTACTCCTTGCTGCGGCCTTCGTCGTACTATGCGCGGCAGGTACGACATTCGAATCATCAGGGTGTGGTGTTACGTGCGTCCGTCCTCGAACTCACGCGGTTCGCACGCGCCGCGCCAGATCCAGCAGCGCAGCACCTCACCACCGACTGAGCATTCGACGCCAACGGCGTTATCCGTCCATCGCTTGATCTGGACGGGAAGTTGTACGTCGGCGTCACCGAATTGCAGCCAAGCTACGCCATCGAGGATCATCCCGTCCGGAACGATCGTCATCGGTTGTGCGTGCAGGCGCAATGAATCGGCCTGACTTTCGTTCCTATCGGGAGCCTTGTCCGGCAGGGGCCGGGTGGGCTGATTCCAGGCCAGCGTAATACGTGTGCTCGACCTCGACTGGGGTGCGCATGTCGAGCTCTCCGTGAAGGCGCTGGTTGTTCCACCACCACACGTATTCGAGCGTGGCGAGTTCGACTTGCTCGACCGTCCGCCAGGGGCCTCGTTGTCGGATGAGTTCGGTCTTGTAGAGGTTGTTGATCGCCTCGGCGAGGGCATTGTCGTAGCTGTCGCCGACGGTCCCGGTGGAGGGGACAGCGCCGAGTTCGACGATGCGGTCCGTGTAGACCATCGACATGTAATTCGATCCGTGGTCCGAGTGATGCGTCAGACCGGTTAGATCACCGCCGGCGTCCCACGCAGCCATATCGAGCGCCTGCATCGGCAGGATCTCCGCCTTCAGGGTCGCCGCGACGTTCCAGCCGACGATGCGCCTGGAGTAGACATCGGTGACGAACGCGACGTAAGCGAACCCGGACCAGGTGGCGACATAGGTCACGTCGCAGACCCAGAGTCGGCGAGGACCGTCAGCGGTGAACCGTCGATTGACGAGATCCGTCGGCCGCTGCAGCGCGGGATCGGACTTCGTTGCAAACACCCGCTTGGGCTTTCGGACTCCGCGGACGCCGGCGAGCCGCATGAGACGTTCGGTCTGATCCCGGCCGATGACCCATCCCTGGCGTCGCATCAGCGCATGCATCTTCCTGCGCCCGTAGACGCCGTAGTTCTCCGCATGCAGCCGGGCTATCTCGGGAACCAGCAGATCATCCTGCAACCGTCTGGCGGACGGGGGCCTCTTCACCGCGGCTCGATAGCCGCGCGAGGTGAGGAATCCTCTCACTGCTGGTCGCAGGACCTGGCAGATGAGCTCGACCCCGAAACGATCCCGGTGTTCGTTGATGAACCGGATCATCTCGTCGAGGGGTGGTCGAGCTCCTTCGCGAAAAAGATGCTCGCAGCCTTGAGGATCTCGTTCGCCTTCCGCAGCTCCGAGACCTCCTTCTGCAGCCGCTTGATCTCCGCAGCGGCCTCGGTCGTGACCCCGGGCTTCACCCCGGCGTCGACCTCGGCCCGGCGCTGCCACAGCCGCAACGTCTCCGAACTCATCCCGAGTAGCCCGGCCACATGGCGCACGGCGCTCATCATCGTCGGGTGGGACGGCCGTGTCTCCGCGAGCATCCGCAGCGCCCGCTCACGCATCTCCGGTGAATACTTCCTGTTCATCGTCTTCCATCCTTGCTTGAAGAACGGAACGAAAGTCAGGCCGATTCAGCCAGCACTACTGGAAGCTCGTAAAACAGAACCTGATCTGATGCCTACTGACGACCAAATCCGCGCAACCCTCGAGAACGCACGCACGATCGAGATCCTGGCCTCCGTAGAACATACGCGGTGGGCTCACTGGCAAAAATACGTGCACGACCAAGGTCAGCGTCAGCGCGATGGCTCGTTGCTGCTCCCAGCCGAACTAGTCGCTCGATGGGACAAGCAAATAGCCACCAGCTACCCAGATCTATCGGACGAGGAACAACAGAGCGACCAAGACCAGGTGCGTCGCTACTTACCCGCCGTCATCGAAGCGTTGACCAAAGCCAAAGACGACATCTAGCTCTGCGTTTTTAGCGACAGCCACCGTCGCGAATCACAGCGACCGCATGACACGCCGGTTGGAGACCTGCCGAAACCGCCTGCCGAAACCCAACGCGCCGAAAGGGCCGGCTCGACGTTTTCGGCAGGGTACGAGCGTGCCGCGCTCACCTCGAGGTTTCGTCGAATGATTGCGGCTACGTCGTGGCGTCGTTGTTGTCACGCACGAGCTGCCGGATTCGTAGAACGATGGCCGTAGCGAGCAGCACCATTGCGGCGACGGTCAACCACAGGGTCGGCGTCAGACCTCCGAGAAGAATCAGTACCGCGACCGTCAGGGCGAATGCGCCGACGATGCACGGTAGGTTGCCAGGCATGGGCACCGATTCTGCGACCGGTATCGCGCGCCGCTTGCGGGCGGTTGATCGTGCGGTCGATATCGGGTTCGCCATCTTGCTGGTTGTGTGCGGAATCCGATATTTCAGCAGGCATCCGCTCGAGGGCGTGGGCATCGCGGCGCTCGTGCTCGCCATCGGCGCCGGCGTGAGCTATGCGGTCGCCGTGATCGGCAAACGTGCGAGTGATGCGTCAACAGGCCTCGACGTGATCGTCTCCCGGCAGGGGCTCGGACTGCTCCTGGCTACGGGCTTCTGGCTGCCGCTCGTCGTGCTCGCACCGTCGTTCGGCTGGTGCGGGTTCGCGCTGTTCTTCGCCGTGCACCGGGTCATCCGCGGGCGCCTCGCTCTGGTGATCTCCGCCGTCATCGTCGTCGCGGTCAGTGCGGGCCTCTTCCTCATGTCGAACGGCGACGACCTCGGCCTCGTGCTCGGGCCGTTCTTCGGCGGCCTGATCCTCGCCTCCGCCTATGCGTCGCTCGACCGCGCGCTCGATGAGCAGCGGACGCTGATCGACCAGCTCGTCGAGACGAGAGCGCAGCTCGCGCGTTCGGAACGCGACGCCGGAGCCCTCGCCGAACGCGAACGCGTCGCGAGCGAACTGCACGACACCGTGGTGCAGCGCACGGCGACCGCGCTTCTCATGCTCGAATCCGACGGCCTCCGCCCCGGCGAGCAGAGCGCTGCGGTCAGCGGAGCCCGCGATGCGCTGCGCGAAGGGCTGATCGAGACGCGCCGAGTCCTGCACGGCCTGGCGGATCCGCGAACGGATGTGGTGTCGCTCACGGCGGCGCTGCGAGCGCAGTCAGCGGATGCCGGTGCGGAATTCTCCGTATCGGGCGTCGAACGCGACGTGCCCGAAAAGGTCTTGCACGCGCTCCAGCGAGTGGTGCAGGAAGCGCTCACGAATGCGAGCAAGCATGCGCGCGCAGCATCCATCCACGTCACCCTCACCTTCTTCGACGAGGAGGTCGGCGTCGATATCGCCGACGACGGCATCGGCTTCGACGCGGACGATCGGACGAGTCGGACAGAACCTGAAGGCCCGCAATCGGGAGGCTTCGGCATCCGGGCGATGCGCTGGCGCATCGAGTCCCTGGGCGGTGCGCTGACGATCGAATCGTATGCCGGCGAAGGGGCCGTCATCGCAGCCGTCATCCCGACGACCGGAGGAGAACAATGATCCGAATCCTGCTTCTGGATGACCACCCTGTGCTCCGCCACGGCGTGCGAGCGGTGCTCGACACCCAGGACGACCTCGAGGTCATCGCCGACGTCGGAACCGTCGCGGAGGCAGCCGCAGCCGCCGACGGGATCGACGTCGCTCTCGTCGACCTCGACCTCGGCGACGACCTGCCCGACGGCATCGATGCGATCCGTGCGATCCGGGCTGCGAACCCGAAGACGCAGGTGCTCGTCTTCACGGCATACGACTCCGACGCCGACATCGTGCGGGCTCTGGACGCCGGTGCCGCCGGCTACCTCGTCAAAGACAGCCGTCCGGCCGAACTCTTCCGGGCCATCCGCACCGCAGCCCGCGGCGCCGGGCAGCTCGACGGCCCGATCGGCGAGCGGCTCCTCGAGCGCATCGACCGGCCGGAAGAGGCGCTGACCGCCCGGGAGCTCGAGGTGCTCGCCCTCGCCGCGAACGGCCACTCGAACCGTGATCTCGCCCGCGAACTGCACCTCAGTGAGGCGACCGTGAAGACGCACCTGCACCATGCCTTCACCAAACTCGGCGCCGACAACCGGCAGGCCGCGATCTCCGTCGCCATCAAACGCGGCATCATCCGCCTCTGACGCTCAGGCTTCTGTCAGGCGGCTTCAACTGATCGGTTGATGTGCCTGTTCTTCCCGATTCCTAACGTGGAATGCATACCCGCTCCAGGAAGAAGGAAGACCATGACGAACCGCACGATCCTCACCGCATCCGTCCTCACCGCCGTCGCGCTCGGCGCCATCCCCGCCGGTGGCGCCTTCGCCGCCGAGCAGTCGGCCGCTCCGGTCTCAGCGTCTGTTGCAGCATCCGGATCCGACCTGCTCTCCGGCGCACCGTGGGAGACCACCGGCGCCGTCGACCAGGATGGCGAAGACGTCGCACTCACCGACGAGAACGTCGCGAACTTCGTCGGCTGGGCCTACTACAACACCGACGGCACGTTCACGATGTACAACCTCGACGACACCCCGAAGATGCAGGGTGACTGGGCCGTCTCGCCCGATGCCTCCGAGCGCACGCTCGTCGCGAAGGACGACGCCGGCGAGGTCATGTTCGAGCGGGTCGTGCCGATCACCGAGCTGACCGAAGACGTCTTCACCTACCGTGTCGTCCCCGACGAGACCGCCACCGACGTCTACTACGACATCATCCACACGCCCACCGACCACCCCGAGCCCGGAACGACCGCATCGGCCGATGAAGCCGAGACCGACGAGGATGCCGAGACCACCGCTCCGGCGGATGCCGACGCCGATGCCGACGGTGAGCTCGCAGACACCGGCAACGCCGGCCCGGTCGTCGCGGTCGTCGCCGGAGTGATCGCCCTCCTCGGCGGTGCGGCACTGATCATCACTCGCAAGGTGCGCCGCACCCGCACCAGCTGAGTGACCCAGCAGGGCCAGGCCGCGGAACACCCCCTCCCTCCGGCACCCCGCGGCCTGGCCCCTTCTCTCCCGTGCTTCTCGAAAGGACTCCGACCATGAACACCCGATTCCTCCTGGCGACGGCGACCACGGCATCCATCGCCCTGCTGCTCGCCGGATGCGCGGTCGCCGAGCCCCGACCCGAGCCGAGCATCGCTGCCCCAGCGGTCGACGATGCCGAACAGCAGGCGCTCGACGAACAACTGATCGCCGCGGCCTGGGCGAACGACATCGACGAGGCGACCCGTCTGATCGACGAAGGCGCCGACGTGAACGCGAAGGACACCACCGAGCAGAGCGCCTACCTGATCGCCACGAGCGAGGGATTCCTGCCGCTGCTCGAGCTCACCCTTCAGCACGGCGCCGACGTCGGCAGCCTCGACTCGTGGAACGGCACGGGGCTCATCCGCGCCGCCGAGCGCGGTCATGCGAACATCGTGGGACGGCTGATCCAAGCCGGCATCGACCAGGATCACGTGAACAGACTCGGTTGGGTGGCGCTGCACGAAGCGCTCGTCTTCGCGAAGGCCGAACAGTCCGACGCCTACATCGACACCGTCCGCGTGCTCGCGGCAGGAGGAGCAGATATGACGATCCCCTCAGAACAGGACGGGCTGACGCCCCTCGAGCTCGCCCAGCAGAACGGGCTCGACGCACAGGCGCGGATCATCCAGGCCGCGGTCGATTCAGAGGCGGATGCCTCCGACGCCGACCGTCGCCTCCTCGACGCCGCAGAAACCGGCGATGCGGATGCCGCGGCTCTTGCCCTTCGCGCAGGCGCCGACATCGAGGTGCGGAACGATCTGCAACAGACGCCGCTGCTGCTCGCCGCGGCGAACGACCACGTCGACGTCGCCCGACTCCTCGTCGCTCTCGGTGCCGACCCGGATGCCCTCGACCACCAGCACGACACCCCGTGGCTGGTGACCGGTGTGACCGGCAGCGTCGCGATGCTCGAAGCGCTGCTGCCCGCGAACCCCGACATGACGATCCCGAACCGCTTCGGCGGCCTCTCGCCCATCCCGGCGGGGGAGCGCGGCCACGCGGCATACATCGAGCGCGTCGCGCAGACCGACATCGACCTGAACCATGTCAACAACCTCGGCTGGACGGCACTGCTCGAAGCCGTCATCTTCGGCGACGGATCCGAACGCTACGTCGACATCGTCACGACCCTCGTCGACGCCGGCGCCGACATCTCCATCCCCGACAAGAACGGCGCCACCGCGCTCGACCACGCCCGCGACCAGGGCCAGACCGGGGTCGTGCGGGTGCTGGAGTCCGCCGGCTGACGAGTGCGGCGGGTGCTGACCGTGCCGCTGCGGGTGCTCTGGGGAGCATCCGCAGCGACAGGTGCCGGGGCAGGGCCGGTTCGGCGGGGTGGGGCGCGGAGATATTCTGAGGGGATGACCATCGGCGAAGCGATCCTCGGATTCACGGTCGTCGCCGCGATGCTCACCGTCATCCCCGGTCTCGACACCACGCTCGTGCTGCGCTCCGCACTCGTGCGCGGCCGGGCGGATGCTTTCGCCACGGCCCTCGGTATCGTGAGCGCCGTGCTGCTCTGGGGTGCGGCCGCCGCTGTGGGCGCTGCGGCGCTGCTCGCGGCGTCCGAGGTGGCGTACCGCATCGTCACCATCGGCGGGGCGGCCTACATGGCCTACCTCGGGGCATCGATGATCATGCGCAGCTTCACCCGCACGGCGCTCGCCGTCGACGAGACAGCCCAGCCCGTGCGCGGCTCGTCGTGGCGCTCGTTCGGCACCGGCGTCGGCACGAACCTGCTGAACCCGAAGATCGGCGTGTTCTACATCGCGACGATCCCGCACTTCATCCCGCCCGATGCCGCACCGCTGGCGATGGGGCTGCTGCTCGCCCTCGTGCACGATGCGCTCGGCATGATCTGGTTCGCGCTCATCATCTTCGGGGCGGTCTGGGCCCGCAAATGGCTGGCGAGCGCCCGATCGCTGCGCATCATCGACCGGATCGCCGGCAGCGTGCTCATCGGCTTCGGTGCGAAGCTCGCCCTCGAGCAGCGCTGAGACGGGCGGTACGCCGGATCCCGTGATCCGTGCCTGAAGCGTGCTCCAACACCCACGCTTCAGCGTGTTCGATTCTGAAAATGTTTGCGCCAAATCAGTCAGAAGTCTTCACTTTTCAGTGCTGACCTGACTAGCGTGTGTGCGGAAACATCCCGTCGGCGCTGCTCGGATGCGCCGGAGGGTACCCGCGCACCACTCGAAGGAGAGCAGCCCGTGACGCACGAGAGAACCAGAAGATCCGCCCGGCCCCCGAAACTCCTGGCCTCCGCGCTCGTCGGGACGCTCATGTGCGGCGGGATCATCACCGGCGGCATCCTCCCGGCATCCGCTGCTGACCTCATCGACGTCCCGAAGACCGACTACGAGCTGCTCGGTGTCTCGAGCGAGTCCGACGCCTGGCCGGCACCGCCGGCACTCGACGGCACCGCGCTCGCCGCATTCGACGGCGACTTCACCACGCAGTGGACTTCGCGCTACGCCGACGAGGCGCCGTTCCCGCACTGGCTGGCCCTCGACCTGCAGCAGTCGCTCTCGATCGCCGGGGTCGACTACTCCGTGAAGAAGGGGCAGAAGGTCGCGGCGTCCGAGGTCGCCGTCTACGTCACCGACGACGCAGAGGCCGCCGCAGGTTCGCCCTCCGACGGTGGCTGGGGCGATCCGGTCGCGACCGCGACGCTCAACGCTCCAACCGCGGACGACGAGCAGCAGCGCATCGAGTTCGACGAGGCCGTCACCGGCCGGTACGTCGCCTTCGAGATCCGCACCGCGCAGGGCACGACCGGCGGTGGGATCGGCGAGCTTTCGGTGCTCTCCGATGAGGCCGTTCCGGCGTTGCCGGAGCCTGAGCCCGATCCGGAGCCCGAAGAGCCCGGCGAACCGATCGGCGACGTCTTCGAGATCTCGAACGGCGGCACGACCGCGATCCTCGCGCAGGGGTTCCCGACGATCAACGGCTACCGGGTCGGCGACGCCGAGCTCGGCGGACAGACCGGTTACTCGAAGTGGGTCGTCGACGGCACCGAGCGCACCGCGACGACGACAGCTGAGGTCGAGGAGGACATCGTCCGCTACGTCTCGGTTCTCGACGGCGTCGACGCGACCATCCGCAGCGAGATCCGCGTCGACGACGCCGGCGTCGTGCGCTTCGAGGTCACCGAGGTCGACGGCACCGTGAACACCCTCGGGCTGAGCGGGAATGCGTTCCTGACGGCATCCGTCGGCGACGGCGAGGTCGTGCTCGACCGCACCGTCGTCAGCCCCGACTCGCGCACCTCCGCCGATGAGCATCTGCCCGTCACTGCCGAGACGGTGAAGGCATCGGCGAACGCGGCCTATGCGTTTCTCGGCGACGGCGACCTCGTCGGCGGCGTCGTCACGAACGCCACCACCCAGGCGAGCAACGGCACCGCGTCCTGGAACACCCGTCTGACCACGTCGGTCTCGGGTACGGGAGCCGCGATCGGCTCGAGTGCCTGGCTCATCAACCCGACCTCGGCCGTCGACGAGCGCGCCGTCGAGTACGAGCTGCCGCGCGTCACCGTCGTGCTCGCGACAGACCGCAACGACGACGGCTCCGTCGACTGGCAGGATGCCGCGATCGCGCAACGTGAAGCGACTGGCACCCGCTACGGCGGCGAGCGGGTCGCCGACCGCGTCGTCAACCGCATCCCCTTCAACTTCGCCTCGAGCGCGACGAACCCGTTCGACCTCGTGCTCGACAACACGCAGCGCATCGCGAACCAGACCGACGGCCTCGGCCAGTGGGTGCTGAACAAGGGCTTCGGCAGCGAGGGCCACGATTCGGCGAACACCGACTACGGCGGGAACCACAACGAGCGCGCCGGTGGGCTCGACGCGCTGAACGGGCTCGTCGAGCAGGGCAAGGCTCTGAACGCCGACATGTCGGTGCACGTCAACGCCACCGAGGCGTACCCGCAGGCGAACTCGTTCGACCCGGCGACCCTCACCGGCAGTGCGCCGTTCAACCCCGGATGGAACTGGCTGGATCAGTCGTTCTACATCGACCAGCAGAAGGATCTCGGCCAGGGGCTCGTCCTCGACCGGTTCCAGCAGCTCGCCGACGAGGTGCCCGGGCTCTCCGGCGTCTACATCGACGTGTACTACTCCAACGGTTGGGTCGCGGAGGAGCTCGCCGATGAGCTCAACGCCATGGGGCTCGAGGTCGCCACTGAATGGGGCGACCGCTTCGTCGACAACGCGGTCTGGGCGCACTGGCCCACCGACCTGAACTACGGCGGCGTCGAGAACAAGGGCATCAACTCGACGATGGTGCGCTTCATGCAGAACGGCGAGGCCGATATTTGGAACGCCGATGCGCTGCTCGGCCACCAGGACCTCGTCGATGCCGAAGGATGGGCCGGCAACAGCAACTGGGACGGCTTCATCGGCAACGTCTGGGAGGTGAGCCTGCCGACGAAGTTCGTGCAGCACTTCGACCTGCTCAGCTACGAGCAGGACGTCGTCGCCACCCTCACCGACGGCGTCGAGATCACGATCGACGACGGCGTGCGCACGATCACCATGGGCGGCGCGACCGTGCTGCGCGGCGACTCGTATCTGCTGCCGTGGCAGTCGCTCGAGTCGAGCGACGAGACCGGCAGCCCCGTCGACGCCGACAAGATGTACTTCTACTCGGCATCCGGCGGCGAGCACGCCTTCGACCTCACGGCCGCCTTCGCCGGCGCCGAGGAGTTCGTCGTCTATGAGCTCACCGATCAGGGGCGCGAGCGGGTCGGCACGGTTCGGGCATCGGATGCTGCGCTCACGCTCACCGGCGAGGCGGGCACCGCCTACGTTGTGGAGCCCACCGCGGCATCCGCCCGCGCAGCGGTCGAGTACCGCAGCGGCGGCATCGACGACCCTGGCTTCAATGCCGGAACGCTCGACGCCTGGAACCCGCGCGGCGACGTCAGTCTCGCGCGCACCGACGAGGGCGGCCGCAAGGCCGACCCGACCGGCGACAACATCGTCGTGCTCGGTTCGGGTGAGGCGTCGATCTCGCAGCAGCTGACCGGACTCACCCCCGGCCAGGCGTACACGTTCTCGGCGCAGGTCGAGATCGAGGCGACCGAGCAGCGCAACGTCACGATCGCCGCCGACACCGGCACCGGTACGGCGGAACGCCGCTGGAGCCTCTCGCCGACGGTGAACTACATGCGGGCCGATTCGAAGGCGGCGCTGCGCTATCAGCGCGGGTCGGTCGCATTCGTCGCTCCCGAATCGGGCGAGGTCACGGTCTCCATCGCGGCCGCGGACGGCGACGCCGCGGTGTCGATCGACAACGCCCGCGTCATGGTCGACACGACCAGCCCCACCGCATCCGGTGCGGTGTACTCGAACGACTTCGAGGGGAACCAGCCCGGCTGGGGGCCGTTCGTGAAGGGCGATGCCGGCGGCATCGAGGACCCTCGCACGAGCATCTCGCAGCGCAATGATCCGTACACCTCGAAGGAGTGGCGCAACACCGCGGCCCCGCACGCGAGCGGTGCGGTCGCAGGCCTCGCCGTCGACAGCGTGCTCTCGGGCGAGCATTCGCTCATGTCGAACAGCGAGAACAACGGCATCGTGTACCGCACGGATCCGACGCTCGTCGCTCTGCAGCCCGGGCACACCTATGAGATCGCGTTCGACTATCAGGTCGGTGCGACCGGCTCGTACCGCTGGCTGCAGGGCATCGACACGCTCGCCGACGGCGACGTGCGGTCGACGACGCTGCAGGCGACTCGTCTCGAGCAGGCGCTCGAGACGACGAAGTTCTCGCACGAGCTGACCGTCGGATGCGGCGACGCATCGTGGGTGGGCCTGGAGCGCATCGGCGGTGCTGCGGTGAGCTTCGTCCTCGACGACTTCACCGTCACCGATCTCGGCGAGACCCCCGGCGGCACGGCCTGCGCCACGGTCTCGGCGCGCGATGCGGCGCTCGCGCCGGGCGTTTCGACGGTCTTCGAGACGACGTTCACGAATGCCGAGGACATCGCGGTCGAGAATATCGGCGTCGCGCTCGACGTGCCCGAGGGCTACGAGGTGCTGGTCGCCGACGACTCGTCGAACCTCTTCGACGAGGTCGCATCGGGAGAGTCCGTCACCACGACGTGGCTCGTCACGGCGCCGGCGGATGCCGCGGGCACGAGCGCCCGCATCGGCATCTCTGCGACGTACCTCGCCGACTGCGACGTGCGCACGACGGCTGTGACGGTCAACGCCGACGTCGCCTCGCGCGCTCGGATCCCCAACGGGCAGATCTCGGTGACCGCGAGCTCGGAGGAGACCGCCGCCGGGGCGAAGGAGGGGCCTGCCGAACTCCTGCTCGACGGCGACGCGTCGACCATCTGGCACACGCAGTACAACGGGGCGAGCCCCGATTACCCGCACGAGCTCGTCTTCGACCTCGGATCGATCGAGCAGGTCGAGGGCATCGGGTACCTGCGCCGCCCGGCCAACCGGAACGGCCCGATCAAGGGGTACACGGTCGAGGCCTCGACCGATGGGTCCGAGTACGCGGTCGTCGCCGAGGGGGAGTGGGCAGACAGCGCCGACTGGCAGGACGTCGTCTTCGACGCCGTCGACGCGCGCTTCCTCCGAGTCACGGCGGTCTCGCCGATCACCGACGGCACACCGTTCGCCGCCGCCGCGGAGATGGCCGTCTACGGAACCCCGTCGACGGCGCCCGCCGGCCACGCCCCCGCGGTGCGGCCGGATGACGAACTCGGCGACTGCGACACCGCGGTCGACCCGCTGCTGATCCTCGGTTCTTCCTCGGTCCCGGCCGGTGGCAGGGTCTCGACCGAGCTGAGCGGGTTCGCGCCTGATTCGGCGGTCTCCTTCTGGCTCGATGACCGGCGTCTGGCGGGCTCCGCTGTCGACCGCGACGGAGCACTGCGCACCGACGTCCTCATCCCCGCGGATGCAGCCGCCGGCGACTACACGCTGAGCGTGCGCGACGCGGCGGGGGAGACCGCGGCATCCGCTGCGCTCGAGGTGACCGCGGCCGTGGATCCGGCCGGACCGGAGGTCATCCTCGGGGTCGACTCGATGCGCGCGGGCGGCTCGATCGATGTGCAGCTACGCGGCTTCGACGCCGGTGGCGCGGTGCAACTCTGGCTGCATTCCGACCCGGTGCTGCTCGGCCAGGTGGTCGTCGGTGCAGACGGCACGGCACTGGCGACGGTCACCATCCCCGTCTCGACCACGGCCGGGCAGCACGCGCTCGTCGTGACCGACGCGACCGGTGCTGAGATCGCCCGGGCCGATCTCATCGTCAGCGCTGCGGTCGATGCGCCGGACGGCGGCTTGGCGATCACGGGGCTCGACGGAGCGCGTCTCGCGGTCGTGCTGCTCGCGGCGATCGCCGCGGCAGTCGTCGGGATGCGTCTGCGAGTTCGCTCGCGCCGCGGAGTCTGACCCCGCGGTGACGACGGTGCGGTCGCCCTCGGGCGGCCGCACCGTCGTCGTGACCGGCGGTCAGTCGAGCGCCTCCCGCATGACCTCCGCGAGCACCCGGTATCCCTCCGAGGAGAGGTGGATGCGGTCGCCGCTGTCGTTCGCGGGCAGGAGGCGCGTCGCATCGGCGGGGTCGGCGACGGCTGCCGAGAAGTCGAGCACATCGTCGTAGAGGGGGCTCGAGAGCATCCATTCATTGGCCGTCGTGCGCACCGATTCCCGTTCGGCGGTGTACGAGCCGACGCCGTTGAACGGGGTCATGGTCGCGCCGATGACCTGCAGGCCGGCGTCGCGCGCCTGCTGGACGAGGGATTCATAACCCGCGATGAGCTGCGGTGCGCTCACGCCGTCGCCGACGTCGTTGATGCCCTCGAAGAGCACGACGGTCGTCACGCCCGGCACGGATGCGACGTCGTAGTCGAAGCGCTCGACCGCGCTCATTCCCCGGGCGAGGGTCGCGGACGTCGAGTCGATCGTCACCCGGTTCGACGAGATGCCGGCATTCACGATGCCGCGCTGTGCGCCATCCGCGTGCAGGCGCTGCGCGAGCTGAGCGGGCCAGCTGGTGAAGCCATCGCGGGTGGATCCGAAACCATCCGTGATCGAATCGCCGAGCGTCACGGTCGTGCCCGAAGCGGTCGCCGAGATGACGTCGATGCTCTTGAGGAAGAAGAACGACGTGGAGGTCGTCGTGAACGGGGCCTCGGAGCTCGAGGACGCCTGGTCTCCCGCGGCGATGCCGTTGGATGTGAACGCCATGCTGTGGAACGTCGACGTGGGCACATCGCCCTGCACGTAGACGCTCACGATGAGGTTGCGGTCGGGCGAGATCGCCACGTTGACCGGGTCGCTGATCACTTCAGCGCCGACGGGGATCGTCACGCTCGTGCTGCCGCCGAACCGCACGGCGGCCGGCGTGCCGGTCGTTGACAGGCCCATCGCCTGCGGTGCGACCGAGGCGGCGCCGATCGTGAGGGGCGCGCTGCCGAAGCGGTTCGAGAACGTGAGGCGCTGTGCGTTTCCGGTGACCGTCGGGCGAACGACCATGCGCACGGTCTGATCCGAGAATGCGGGACCTCCGGCGGTCAGCGAGGTGCCCCAGGCGGCGACACGGGCGAGGCGGTGGGGTGCGATGACCCACCGCTGGTCGGCATCGCCGGTTGTCGTCGCCGAGACGACGCCGGTTGCGGATGCCGTGAGCATCCGCCCGCTTGCCCGGTTCTGCACCTGGAAACCGGTGCCGTCGGCGACGACCTGCCAGAGCTGGTCATCATCGCCCGTGCAGCTCTGCTGTGTGAGAGCGCCGCCGGTGGCCGCGGCATCCTGCAGGCAGAGCCCGCTGTTCACATTGCTGATGCGGTGAACACCTGGGGAGACCTGCGCGAACCACCAGGACTGGGCGGCCGAACCGCGCTCCGCGGAGGTGATGGCGCGGGCCCCGGCGGAGGTCGAGATGCCCGCGATGTCGAGTTGGGCATGCGAGGGGGAGGCGCTCAGAGAATAGGCGCCGGGGGTGATCTGCACGGTTTCCTGCGCCGGTGCGGCCGCTGCTGTGCTCAGAGCCACTGCTCCCATCATCATCACGGCGGCGAGTGCCGCCGACATCCATCGCTTCATGTGCGCTCCCTCGTCTCGGTCACGACGTCGCGAGCGGGTGAAGCGTCGTCGATTCTGACAGCACAGTAGCAGGAGATCGGACGTCAGATGTCTAATGGCGAGAAAGAGGCGCGGCGCGATCAGCGCACGACGAAGCGCACCGTGTTCCCCCAGGGGTCCGCGGTGACGAGAGCGGGGCCCGACGAATCGTTCTCGACGCCGGCGTCCGTCAGCCGGGAGGCGATGTCGTCGATATCGGATGCGGCAGGAACCGTGACCGTGAGCGCGCGGAGGCCGGCGGTCTCGCCGCGCTCACCCGCGCCGCTGCTCTGCCATGTGTTGGTGGCCACGTGGTGGTGGTACCCGCCCGCAGAGTAGAACAGGGCGCCGTCGCTGGCAGCCGTCACGTCGAACCCGAGCACGCCGGAATAGAAGGCGAGAGCCTCATCGAGATCTCCGACTCGAAGGTGCACATGCCCCATGGTCGCGGTGCCGACGGCGTCATCGGCTAGGTTCTCGTCGATGAACTGGTTCGGGTCGAGGAAGGCGCTGCCCATGACGACCTCGCCGTTCTCCCACACCCACTCGTCCTCGGGGCGGTCGATGTAGAGCTCGACGCCGTTGCCCTCGGGGTCGCCGATGTAGAACGCCAGGCTCACGGCGTGGTCGGCGCTGCCCTGGTAGGACTGCGGTGAGAGCTGCGCGATGCCGGCCAGGGTCTGCGCGAGAGAAGCGGCATCCGGGTAGAGCAGCGCCGAATGGTAGAGCCCTGCGCTCGTCGGATCATCGGCCCCACCCGTCGTCGCGGTCAAGCGGATCAACGACTCGTCGTGCCCGAGCGAGACCGACTCATCCGACTGCTCGAGGATCTCGAGGCCGAGGATGTCCCGGTAGAAGGCCGTCATCGTCGGCAGGTCCTGCACGGCGATCTCGATCTCGCCCATGGCGGTCGCCTCGGGAAGCCGCGCGGCCGGATCCGTGATGACGGGGCCGGCTTCGACGGGCCCGGAAGACTGTTCCGATGTCGGCTGGGCCGTCGGTTCGGTCGATCGCTCGGAGAGCGCCAGTCCGATGATGAGGACGGCGAGGGCCGCGATGATGATCGTCGAGCCGAAGATCCATCGAGCGGTCGGGGAGAGGCGAGTGCTGGTCGGGGCGGTCACGTCGGAATGGAACGACCGTTGCCGCGGAATTGTTCCCGCGGCAACGAAATTCGATCGCGAGTGTTCGGATCAGTACCAGTTGACGGCCTGCGAGTGGCCCCAGGCCGAGCACGGGGTGCCGTACGCGCGGGAGATGTAGTCCAGCCCCCACTTGATCTGCGTCGTGGCGTTGGTGGCCCAGTCGTCGCCGAAGCTGGCCATCTTGTTGCCGGGGAGCGACTGCGGGATGCCGGTCGCGCCGCCGTCGTTGTTATAGGCCTGGTAGTTCCAGTTCGACTCCTTGTTCCACAGGGAGTTCAGGCACGAGAACTGGTCGGCGCCCCAGCCGTACTGGTCGGCGGCGATCGTCTGGGCCGTGCGGCGAGCGCCGTCCGGCGTGTTCGCGGCGGCGAGGGCAGCGGCGGCCGCTTCGGCTGCTGCGGCCTTCTCGGTGGCGGCATCGATGCGGCCACGAAGGGCGGTGGTCTGAGCCTCGACGAGTTCGGTCTGCATGGACATGGCGGCGGTGGCCACGGCGTGCGCGAACGCGTCATCGGCATCGGTCGCGCCGTCGAGGGCGCCGACGAGTCCGTCGGTCTGGATCGTGATGGGTTCGGCGCCGAGGTCGAGATCGGTGGATGTGGCGTCGAGAGCCGTGGCGGCGGCGGAAGTGAGCGCTGCCCGCGCGGTGGTCGCGGTGACGGCGCCGGTGGCGGCGTTCAGTCCGACCTGCGCGCTTTCGGCGATGGTCGTGCGAGCGGATTCGGATGCCGCAGCGGGTGCGATGCTGGCGAGTCCGAGGGAGGCGATCAGGCCCAAGGCGAGGCCGGCGGTGACGGTGAGGACGGTGGTGCGGTGACGGGGCGTGGAGAGCGAGTGGGTTTCGAGCATGACGAACGTAACGATCCTTTGAGGTATCCGAGAGCCGCGTCGTGGCGGCAGTCGCGCCGTCGGGGTGGGCGCGCAAGGTAACGATTCTGCATCATCCCGGCTGAATGCTTGATCCGTGAACGCTGGATGTGCAGTGTGAGCGCCCTCGCTCGATCGTCGTATGCGCCCCGCTCAGCGGTCGGGGAGCTCCCCGCCGTGGTCCCGCACCATCGCGCGCAGACGCCGGAAGACCTCGGGGGTCGCGATGCCGTCGTGCTCGAACTCGTTCGTCACCCAGTTCTGCGCGTTCCCGACCTTCGAAAGGGTGTCCAGCTGCAGGCCCGAATCGACGTACATATCGTCGAAGTACACCGCCGCGGCCAGGGGTACTTCGTTGGCGGCCAGTCGGTCGAGGTCGTACAGCGCCGGCCACTCGCCGCGCTCGTGCAGGGCGTGCACGGCGGATGCTGCCGGGCGCAGCAGACGCACCTGCTCGAACATCCAGGGGAACGACATCTCGCCGGTGAACAGCAGCGGCCTCTCGGCAACGCCGAACTGCGGACGCCGGTCGCGCTCGCGCTGCGCCGACCAGGCGGTCGCGCCGCGGGTGCCATCGGCGTAAATGCTCTCCTGCAGCGACCAGTACAGCGGGCCGCCGGCCGAGGACGTGCGCGCCTGGACACCGGCGAGGAACGCCTCCGAGAGGCGGCCGGGCCGGATGAAAGCCTCATCGATCAGCCAGTGCATCCGCTCGAAACCGGGCTTCATGCCGAAGTCCGAACCGAGCGACTGGAAGCGCTCGACGGTGAGCCGGTCGCCGTCCGCGAGGTGCACGTCGCTGCCGGCGAGGACGTCCGCGATCGCCGCCACCGTGTCGACATCGTGCGGGAAGCGGCGACGGTACTCGGCGTTCTTCTGCTCGGTGCGGGTGAACGTGCGCCGGTAGACCTCGTCGACATCGGCCGGGATGCCGGGGATGCCGCCGCACACATACGACGCGGTGATCGCCTCGGGCGCGTAGCTGAGATAGGCCATCGTCAGCCATCCGCCGTAGCTCTGCCCGAGCGTCGCCCAGCGGCGGGAACCGTAGACCTCGCGGCGCACGAGTTCAAGGTCGCGTACGATCGAGTCGGCGCGGAAGCAGACGAGGAATTCCCCGCCGCGCTCGCCGCGTTCGGCGATCATGGTCGCCTCGAGCGGGGTGCTGCGACCGGTGCCGCGCTGGTCGACGAGAACGATGCGGTAGTCCTTCAGCGCCTCATCGATCCACCCGGACCGGCCGGTCGGGCGCGGGTTCGCACCTCCCGGGCCACCCTGCAGGAACGTCAGCAGCGGCAGATCCTGCGTGCGGCGATCCGGGTCGACGAGTTCGCGCACGAAGACCTCGATCTGCTCACCCTCTGGATCGTTCCAATCCAGGGGAGCGGGGAGCGTCTGCTCGCGCACGAAGATTCCGGGCAGGTGGTACTCGATCACAGCGGTGCGCGTCCTTCTCTTGCAGTGGGCTCCGGCGCGAGTCTAGCCCGCCTGCGCGATGGCATGCCGCCAGCGCGGCACCACGAGGGGGCTCTTCGATTCGGGGTCGAGGATCACCCGAGCATCCAGCCCGAAGACGTCCGAGACGAGCGATTCGGTGATGACCTCGTCCGGCGATCCGGTCCTCACGATCGTCCCGTCCTTCATCGCGATGATGTGGTCGGCGTAACGGGCCGCCTGGTTGAGGTCGTGCAGCACGGCGACGAGGGTCGTGCCCTGCGCGCGATTGAGCGATCGGCAGAGCTCGAGCAGCTCGATCTGGTGGTTCAGGTCGAGGTAGGTGGTCGGCTCGTCAAGGAGCAGGATCGACGTTTGCTGCGCGAGCGCGACCGCCATCCAGACGCGCTGACGCTGGCCACCGGAGAGCTCGTCGACGAGGCGTCCGGACAGCTCGCGGATGCCCGTTGCGTCCATGGCCTGCGCGACTGCCACCTCGTCCTCCGGCGACCAGGGAGTGAACAGGCGCTGGTGCGGGTAACGACCGCGCGAGACGAGGTCGATCACACGGATGCCGTCCGGGGCGCTCGGCCCCTGCGGCAGCAGGCCGATCTCGCGGGCGATGGTCTTCGTCGGCATCCGATGCACCGATTGCCCGTCCAACAGCACGCTGCCGCTGCTTGGCGGCAGGAGCCGCGTCAGGCTCTTCAACAGTGTCGACTTGCCGCACGCGTTCGGCCCGACGATCACGGTGAACGCGCCGTCCGGGATCGACACCGAGACCTCGGCGCAGATGATCTTGTCGGCATATCCCAGGGCGGCTTCGTGCACGCGCAGTCTGGTCATTTCTTCTTTCCCTCTCGCAGGAGAAGCCACAGGAAGTACAGTCCGCCGATCGACACGGTCACGATGCCGACGGGCAGGGGGGAGTCGGGATGGACGCGCTGCGCGATCACGTCGGCGAGCAGCAGGAGGAAGGAGCCGACCGCGGCGGTCGGTCCCAGTGCCAGGCCGTCCGAGTGCACGAGGCGACGCGCGATCTGCGGCGCGGCCAGCGCGATGAACGAGATCGGACCGGCGGTGGCGGTGGCGACCGTGGTCAGGCCGACGCCGATGAAGATCGCCGTCACCTGCAGGCGGCGCACGTTCTGGCCGAGCGCGGTCGCGAACGGGACGCCGATCCGCGTCAGCCGCATGGGCCGTGCGAGCAGGCACGCGGCGCCGATCAGCAGCACCGAGCATCCGAATGCGGTGAGGAACGCCGGCCAGGAAGTGCCCGACAGGTTCCCGGCGCCCCACAGGCTCGCCATGATGGCATCCTCGACGGTCGCCGTCAGCAGGATCCACACGTTCACCGATGCGAGCATCGCGCTCACACCGATGCCGACGATGATGAGGCGCACGCCGCGGATGGAGCCGCGCTGAGAGGCGAGGAAGAACACCACGAACGCGGTGACGACCCCACCGGTCAGGGCGCCGACCATCGTCGCGGTCGCTCCGCCGCCCAGGAGCAGCATCACGACGATCGCGCCGGTGTAGCTTCCCGTCTGGAATCCGATCACATCGGGCGAACCCAGCGGGTTCGCGGTGAGGTTCTGGAAGATCGCGCCGCTGAAGGCGAGGCATGTGCCCAGCAGGACCGCCATGAGGATGCGCGGCGCCCGCCATTCGAGCACCACCATGTTCGTGTAGTCATCGCCGAGGCCCACCAGCGCGCGTGCCGCCTCGAGCGCCGTGATCTGGGCGGAACCGGTGAGCACGGCGATGAATGCGAGGGCGACCGTCGCGATCCACAGGCCGGTGCACAGGCGCGCGGAGCGCGCGTCGACGATGAGGAACGGGCTGCCTGACGGACCGATCCGGTGCATCCGGCGGCCGAAGTCGAGGGCGGTCATCATGCCTCCGAGACGCGGAATCGGCGGACCATCGCGATGAGCACCGGGGCTCCGATGAACGCGGTGACGACGCCGACGGGGACTTCTCCGGCGATGATCACGCGGCCGACGACGTCGGCGAAGCCGAGCACGATCGGAGCGATGAGCACGGAATAGGCCATGATCCAGCCCTGGTGCGGCCCGACGATCATGCGGGCGACGTGCGGCGCCAGCAGGCCGATGAAGCCGATCGGGCCGGCGGCGGCGGTCGCGCCGCCGGCGAGCAGAGCGATCGCGATGAGGACGACGAGCCGGATGCGGTTCGGATGCGCGCCCATCGCGACGGCGGATGCCTCGCCGAGGGAGAGCACATCCAGCGAGCGCGTGCTCAGGGCTGCGATGACGAGGCCGACGATGATCAGCGGGGCGATCGACCAGGTCGCATCGAGCGGCTGCGAGGCGGTGGTGCCCGCCGACCAGCCGCGCATGCGCTGCAGCACATCGGAGTTCGTCAGCAGCACGGCGGACGAGAACCCGGCGAGCACGGCGCCCAGCGCGACGCCGGACAGCGTCATGCGCACGGGGTTGCCCCGGGCGGCGCCGGAGTTGCCGATGATGAACACCAGCACGGAGGTCGCCAGGGCGCCGGCGAACGACCACCACATGTACTGCGAGATGCTCGTGACGCCGAAGAACGCCAGGCCGACCACCACGGCGAGCGATGCGCCGGCGTTGACGCCGAGGATGCCGGGGTCGGTCATCGGGTTGCGCGTGACGGCCTGCATGAGGCCGCCGGCGACGCCGAGCGCCGCACCGGCGAGCAGGATGAGCACGGTGCGCGGAACGCGGGAGAGCCAGACGGTCTGCGAGATCGGGTTATCGGCATCGGGGTGCGCAAGCGCGTTCAGAACCTCCGTGGGAGGGATGCTGCGCGAGCCGACGAGCATGCTGGCGATCAGTGCGAGAGCGCACAGGGCGATCAGCGGGATGAGCAGCAGGCCGCGTCGCGGTGCGCGCGCGTGCGGCTCGGTGCTCGGCGGATCCGCGGCGGCCGGCGTTGCTGCCGGCGCCGCGGATCCGCGCGAAGCGGAATCGATCGACATGGATCGGTCAGGAGACCTTGTCGGATGCCGTGACGAGAGCCGTGAGGTCGTTGAGCCACGCCGCATAGTTGCTCGAGGTCATGGCTCCCTTGGAGCCCCAGGCGCCGAGCTGATCGGCCTTGACCGCGGGGAGGACGTCCCACAGGTCGGTGGTGAAGGCGTAGTCGTCTCCGTAGCCCTCGATGAGGATCACGTCCGCGTCGTAGGAGGAGGCATCCTCCCAGGCGATCTGACCCCAGGGGTTCCCGGTCGCGGGCGGCTCGGCGCCGACGATCGTCGCACCGAGCTCTTCGAGCAGGTCGGCCTGCACGAGGCCGACGCCGGTGTAGAGCATCTCCTTCGACGGGCTCGTGAGCATGACGTTCAGGCCGGTGCCGTCGATCGCCGCGCGGAAGGATTCCTTGGCCTCGGCGAGGTCGTCATCGGAACTCGTGATGGCGTCGGAGGAGACGTCCGCGCCGAGGAATTCCGCGACCTCGCGCACGAAGGCGATGCTCTCGTCGACCGAGGTGCCCTTGGGCAGCGGGATGAAGTCCGCGACACGGGTCACCTGGGCGTTGACGTCCTCATCGAACCAGGACCATCCGTCGGCCGTGCCCTGGCCGATGATGGCGTCCGGGCGCAGCTCGGCGAGCTTCTCGACGTCGATCTCTCCGTCCTTGCCGACGAAGTCGATGCCGGAGGTGTCGATGTCGCCCATGACGAACGGGTTCTCGCAGTCGAAACCGAAGAGCGCGTCGGGCTCGAGGCCGTACTCGTGCAGGGCGCTGTATGCGTAGCAATCCATGACGAGGCTCGCGGGTCGGGTGTCGAACGATAACTCCAGGCCGTCGATGCTGGGGTGCGCGAACGTGACGCCGTCGGCGCCTTCCGGCGTCTCCGCTGCGGAGCAGGAGGTGAGCAGCAGGGCCGTCGCGGCGAGGCAGGCGGGGAGGATGAGGCGGCGGTTCACAGAAGACCGTTTCTGTCGATGGGGAGGGACGCGACGACGTTAGCACGACCTAACTAAGGTGAGCCAAACCTTAATCCAGAGGATGCTATTCGACGAGCTTGCCCTCGGAGGAGACCGCATGGATGAGGGCGGCGATCTCCGCGGGAACCGGCGGGATCTCCTCGCGGGTCACGCCGGCCGTCGGCGACCAGATGAGATTGACCTGCAGCGTCGGGTCCTCATCCGGGAAGTCGCTGCGGTTGTGGCATCCGCGGGTCTCGCGCCTCTCGAGCGCCGCTTCGAGCGTCGCTCGTGCCGCGAGCGCCGAGGCCTTGAGGTCGAAGGCGTGCGCAAGATCCTGGAAACCGGCGATGTCGGGATGGATGCCGATGTCCTCCATGCGCCCCTCGATGAGGTCGAGGTCGGCGAGCCCCGCGCGCAAGCCCTGCTCGGAGCGCACGACACCGGCATGCTCGGTCATGGTGTTGCGAATCGCGCGCTGCAGCGCGCGCACATTCTCGCGCCCCTCCGACGCCAGCAGGCCTTCGATCTCGGCCCGCGCCATCTCCACGGCCTCCGCCGACCGGCGCTGCGCGCTGAGCCCCTGGGAATGGGCGATGGCGGCCTGCCCGACCAGGCGCCCGTAGACGAGCAGCTCGATGAGCGAATTGCCGCCCAGGCGGTTTGCGCCGTGCAGGCCGCTCGAGGCCTCGCCGATCGCATAGAGCCCGTCGACATCCGTGCTGTGGTCATCCGGACGCACCCAGACGCCGCCCATCGAATAGTGCGCCGTCGGTGCGATCTCGATCGGATCGGTCGTGATGTCGAGCATCTGCAACTCGAGCATCGTCTGGTACACCCGGGGGAGCCGGGTCATGATCGTCTCGCGCGGCAGGTGCGAGACGTCGAGCCAGACCCCGCCGTTCGGCGTGCCGCGCCCCTCGGCGATCTCGGTGTAGGCCGCGAGTGCCACCCGGTCGCGCGTCGACAGCTCCATGCGCTCCGGATCGTATCTCGCCATGAAGCGCTCGCCGCGGGCGTTGCGCAGGATCCCGCCCTCGCCCCGGGCAGCCTCCGAGATGAGGGTTCCCGCCGCGTTCTCGGGTTCGATGATCCCGGAGGGGTGGAACTGCACGAGCTCGGGGTCGCGCAACCGGGCTCCCGCGTCGACCGCGAGGCGGAACGAATCGCCCGTGTTCTCGTCGCGTCGCGATGAGGTGCGGCGCCAGATGCGGTTGTGTCCGCCCGCGGCGAGGATCACGGCATCCGCATGGATCAGGTATCGCGTGCCATCGGCCTGATCGAAGCCGTAGGCGCCGAAGACCGTGTTCCCCTCGACGAGCAGGCGGGTGATGTAGACGCCATCGAGGATCGGGACATCGAGCTGTTCGGCGCGTCGCACGAGCGTGCGCTGGATCTCGAGGCCCGTGTAGTCGCCCGCGAACGCCGTGCGGCGGAAGGTGTGTGCGCCGAAGAACCGCTGCGAGATGCGGCCGTCGTCCTCGCGGGCGAAGTCCATGCCCCAGCGCTCCAGGTCGCGGATGCCGCGTTCCGCGCCCCGCGCGACGATCTCGACGGTGTGGGGGTTGGCCAGGCAGTAGCTCTCGGCGATGGTGTCGGCGGCGTGCTGCTGCCAGGTGTCATCGGGGTCCATGGTCGCCAGCGCGGCGTTGATGCCGCCCGCAGCGAGCGAGGTGTGCGCATCGTCTCGGTGTCGTTTGCCGACCGCGAGCACGTCGACGCCGCGCTCGGCGACCTCGATGGCGGCGCGCAGGCCGGAGCCGCCCGTGCCGATCACGAGCACGGTGGTGGAGATCTGTCGTTCGCCGGCTGCAGCAGTCATGGGCTCCACGCTAGAAATGCGCCGCCGATAACTCCAATGCATAATCCGACTGCGGTTGATACGCTGAAAGCATGAATCTCGAGCAGCTCCGCGGCTTCGTCGAGATCGCCGAAGTCGGTCATTTCACGCGTGCCGCCGAGAACCTCCATCTTGCACAGCCGAGTCTGAGCCGCCAGATCTCCGCTCTCGAGGTCGAGCTGGGCAGTGAGCTGTTCCATCGGGCCCGCGGCAATATCTCGTTGACCGCTGCGGGGGAGACGCTCCTTCCCCGGGCGCGACGCATGCTGGCGGATGCTGAAGCGATCCGCTCCGAGATGGCCGAGCTCGCGGGACTGCAGCGCGGGCGCGTGCGCCTCGGGGCCGCACCCACGCTCTGCATCAGCCTGGTTCCCGAGGTGCTGAAGACTTTCCACGCAGCCCATCCCGGGATCGATCTGCAGCTGATCGAGGGCGGATCGAACCGGCTCATCGAGGAACTCGCCGGCGGCACGGTCGACATGGCGCTGATCACGATCTCGGAGCGCCTCCCGGCGGCGGGTGCGTCGCTGGTGCGCCGCCCATTGCTGAGCGAGGAGCTCGTCGTCGTGTCATCGGCTGCGCAGCCGGCAGTGGGGGAGGGGCCGATCGATCTCGCGGCCGTCGCCGATCTGCCGCTGATCGCCTTCGCCGACAGCTACGATCTTCGGGCGACGACGGATGCCGCTTTCCGGGCGGCGGGCCTGCGCCCGACGATCGTCGTCGAGGGCGGCGAGCTCAACGCGGTGCTCCGCTTCGTCGAGCGCGGCCTCGGGGTGGCGATCGTGCCGGCCACGGTTCCCGTCGACCGACCCGAACTGCGCTCGGTGCGCCTGGTCGCTCCTGTTCTCATGCGCACGATCGGCATCGCGCACCGCTCCGACGTGAACCCGACGGCTGCGGCGCGGGCCATGTCGCGGGTCATCCGTGAGGCGGCGGAGTATCTTGCGGCCCGAGCCCCCGAGACGCTGCATCTGACGGCGTAGCGCGGGCGCAGCATCCGGAAGTCTCGATTTCGTCTCGTCTCTTGCGCTCCAATTAATAAGTGTGGATTATTAATTAATCCACCGTGCGCGGTGGGCCCACCAAGAGACTCACAGAGGAGTTCAGATGCGTAAGATCATGCGCGTGGCAGCCTTCGCCACGGCGGGAATGGCAGCGCTGGCGCTGTCCGGTTGCGGTTCGAGCGGGAATAACGCGGGCGGCGAACTGCCTGACTCGATTCCAGAGAGCGTCGATGCCGCGGGGCAGAAGCTCACCGTCTGGATCATGCAGGACGACTACAACGACGAATCGATCGCCGCGATGACGGAGAAGTTCGAAGAGCGCACCGGCGCGACCGTCGACGTCCAGATCCAGCAGTGGGACGGCATCGGAACCAAGCTCTCCACGGCGCTGGGCACCTCCACCCCGCCGGATGTCGTCGACATCGGCAACACCCAGGTCGCCGGCTACGCTGCCAACGGCGCGCTCATGGACGTCACCAAGTACAAGGCCGACCTCGAGCAGGGCAACACCTGGCTCGCCGGCCTCGAAGACCCGGCCACCATCGACGGTCAGCTCTACGCCGTGCCCGGATTCGCCGGCAACCGCGCCGTCATCTACAACAAGACCCTCTGGGCCGACGCCGGTGTCACCGCAGCCCCCACCACCTGGGATGAGCTGACCGCAGCCCTCGACAAGGTCCAGGCGGCCAACGACGCCAGCGACTTCTCCGCTCTGTACCTGCCGGGCCAGCACTTCTACGTCGGCCTCCAGTTCATCTGGGACCACGGCGGCGAGATCGCCGTCGTCGACGAGGACGGCAACTGGACCTCGACCGCGAGCGAGAACATCGAGGCTCTCGAGGCCTGGAAGGAATTCCAGGACACCTACTCGGTGGCATCCTCCGACACCGTCTTCACCGACAGCCCCGAGCAGGAGCAGATCATCGCCGACGGCAAGGCCGGCGCGATCGTCGCGACCAACGGTTCGATCAACTCGATCATCGCCGCCAACCCCGACCTGACCGAGGACGACCTCGGCAGCTTCCCGATCCCCAGCCAGAACGGCGACGGCACGCAGCCCGTCATGCTCGGCGGCTCCGACTGGGGCATCGCTGCCAAGAGCAAGAATCAGGAGCTCGCGCTCATCTGGGTGCAGATCGCGACCAGCGATGAGATCCAGGTCGACCACGTCTTCGGCGGCCAGGGCCTCATGCCCAACTCCGTCGAGAACGGCGAGAAGGTCACCGCCGACGTCCCCGCGAACCGCGTCGGCTTCTTCGAAGCCGCGCTGACCTCGCGCGCCACCCCGGCGTCGCCGAACTGGACCGACATCGAGGGAGCCGGAATCCTCAAGGACATGTTCTCCACCATCGCCTCCGGCAAGGCGACTCCGGAGGAGGCCGCGGCGACCTACGACGCCAAGGCCAACGACTACCTGAAGTGACCCACAGGGGCGGGCGCCGATCCTGCGCCGCCCGCCCCTTCTGCACACCTACCCGGAGACCGCTGTGACCCAGACCAAACGCTCGTCGCGTGCCTTCGCCGACCGGCGACTGCCCGCCTTCCTGCTGATGACGCCGGCAGGCCTGCTGCTCACGGCAGTCACCCTCATCCCGCTCGTCGTCATGGTGTGGATGGCATTCACCGACTACGACAAGCGCTCCCTGTTCACCGGGGCGTACGAGATCGTCGGCTTCGCGAACTTCGCCGACATCCTCACCGACTCCGCATTCTGGGGCTCGTTCTTCCGCACCATCTGGTTCACCGCCGCACTCGTCATCGGCAGCCTCGTCATCGGCGTCGGCATCTCGCACCTCATGACCCGGCTCGGCTCGAAGATGCGCACCGCCGTTACGATCGTGCTCGTCTTCACCTGGGCGATGCCGAACGTCGCGGCATCCCTCGTCTGGAACTGGATGTTCCAGCCCGGCTACGGAGTCCTCAACTGGATCCTCACCCAGTTGCGCATCTTCGGAGACATGACTTCCACCGACTGGGGCACGAACACCGCCCTGGCCTTCACCTCGATCTGGCTGCTCGTCGTCTGGCAGGCCGTCCCCTTCATCGCACTGACCGTCTACGCCGCCGAGACCCAGGTCGGCCAGGAGTACAAGGAAGCCGCACGGCTGGACGGCGCCAACGAGCGCCGCATCTACTTCAACGTCACCCTGCCGTTCCTGAAGCCCACGATCCTGCTGATCACGATCCTCTCCGTCATCTGGGACTTCAACGTCTTCAACCAGATCTGGCTCGTCTCCCGCGGCGGCCCGGACGGATCGACCTCGACGCTCGGGGTCTTCACTTACATCACCGCCTTCGTCAGTTTCGACCTCGGCACCGGTGCGGCCCTCGCGCTCATCACTGCGCTCCTGCTCGCCGCACTCACCAGCGTGTACATCCGCCATCTCATCCGCTCGGGAGAGGACGAACTGTGAGCATCTCGACCCCCGCCGCCGCGGAGATCACCGCGGAGGGATCCGCGACCCGCGCCCTCGTCACCGCCGGCTCCACCGATAAGAAGGCCCGTCGCCGCAGCCGCCTCAACGCGCCCTCGCCGATCTCGAACATCATCGCGCTCGTCTTCTGCATTCTCTGGGCCTTCCCGATCTACTGGATGGTCAAGACCGCGTTCACACCGCGCCGCGACGCGCTGCAGGCGACTCCGCAGTTCATCCCGACCAGCCCCACCCTTGACAACTTCAACACCGCGCTGTTCCAAGCCGGCTTCTTCGACAACCTGAAGAGCTCACTGATCGTCGTCAGCGGTGCCGTGGTCTTCGCGATCCTCACCGGCCTGTTCGCCTCGGCCGCGCTGTCGCGCTTCCGTTTCAAGGGCCGCCGCACGATCCTCGTGATGATCCTGCTGATCCAGATGATCCCCGGCGGGGCGACCCTCATCCCGCAGTACCTCGTCTTCAACGAGACGGGCCTGCTGGGAACCTACTTCGGGCTCATCCTCGCCTATGTCTCGGCGACCCTGCCGTTCTCGATCTGGATGATGCGCAGCTTCTTCCTCGCGCTGCCCGCAGAACTCGAGGAGGCCGCGCAGATCGACGGTGCGACGACCTGGCAGGTGCTGTGGCGCATCCTGTTCCCGCTCGTGCTGCCCGGCGTCCTCGCCACCAGCGTGTTCACGTTCATGAACGCCTGGAATGACTACCTCATCGCGTACACGTTCATGCGCGACCAGTCGATGTACACCCTGCCGGTGTGGCTGGCGTCGTTCTCGTCGCCGATCACCGGCACCGATGTGAGCGGTCAGATGGCGGCATCCGTGCTGTTCTCGCTGCCCGTCGTGGTGTTCTTCGTATTCATGCAGCGCAAGCTGGTGACCGGGATGACCGCGGGAGCGGTGAAGGGCTGATGAGCATGCACACGATCATTCCTCGGCCGCGACAGGCGGAGTTCGGGCAGGGAAGTTGCGCGCTGACCGGATCTGTGTCCGTGACGGCACCGGTCGAGGCGGCGGACGCCACGGCATTGCTGACCGAGCACCTGTGGGCCGGCGCGCGGGTGCGCGTCGACATCACCGCGGGGGATGCCGGCAGCATCCGCTTCGAGCTTGATGAGTCCCTCGCGGCCGAGGCCTACCGACTCGACGTGGCCGAGGACGGCATCGTCATCGCCGCGGCCGGCTCCGCGGGCTTCCGTCACGGCGTCGTCACCCTGCTGCAGCTGTGCGGCGAGGGCATCTGGCGCGCAGCATCCGCACTCCCGCGCACCATCACGATCCCCGCCTGCCGCATCGAGGACGAACCCGCCTTCGCCTGGCGCGGCGTCATGATCGATGTCGCCCGACACTTCCTGCCCGTGCGCGAGATCCACCGCATCGTCGACCTGCTCGCCATGCACAAGCTCAACCGCCTGCACTTCCACCTCACCGACGACCAGGGATGGCGCGTGCAGATCAACGCCTACCCGCGTCTCACCGAGATCGGCGCCTGGCGAAACCGTACTCAGGAGGGCGCCGCCGATGCGACCGCCCCCGAGGTGATCCGCCCCCACGGCGGCTACTACACGCAGGACGACATCCGTGAGATCGTCGCCTACGCGGCGGCGCGCGGCGTCGAGGTCGTCCCCGAGATCGACCTGCCCGGCCACTCGCAGGCCGCGATCGCCGCTTACCCCGAGCTCGGCGTCCCCGGCTCCGACGGCGCGCAGCCGCAGGTCGAGGTGTACCCGCGGTGGGGCGTGAGCGCCTATCCTCTGAACGCCGAGGAATCCACCGTCGACTTCTTCCGCACAGTGCTCGACGAGCTGCTCGACCTGTTCCCCTCCGCCGACATCGGGCTCGGTGGGGATGAGGTTCCCGCAGGGCCCTGGGAGGCAGACCCCCGCTCGCAGGAGCTCGCCCGCGAGCGCGGGCTCGGCGGCCCGCGCGAACTGCAGTTCTGGTTCCTCGAGCAGCTGCGGCAGCACATCGACAAGCGGGGTCGTCGCATGCTCGCCTGGGACGAGGTCCTCGAGCACGAGGTCACCAGCGACGTCACGGTCCTCGGCTGGCGCGGTGACGCGGGAATCGGCGAGGCCCTCCGCCGCGGCGTGCCCGTCGTCGCCTGCCCCGACAACAAGATGTACTTCGACTACCGCCAGTCGGATGACCCCCGTGAACCCATCCCCGTCGGCGTCGTCGTCGGTGTGGAAGAGGTGTACGGATTCGAACCGGTGCCCGCATGGGCGACGCCCGAGCAGGCCGCGCTCGTGCGCGGAGCGCAGGCGAACCTCTGGGCCGAGCACCTGGACTCCGGCCGCAACCGCGACTACATGCTCTGGCCGCGCGGCTGCGCTCTAGGAGAAGTGCTCTGGAGCGGCACCGGAGGGGACTTCGCAGAGTTCTCCGAGCGTCTCGCGGTGCACCTGACGCGCTTGGATGAGCGCGGTGTGGAGTACCGGCGCGCCGATGGCCCGCTACCGTGGCAGGAGCGCCCGGGGGTCAGTTCTCGGGTGCAGAACCAGGCGGAGCGCCAGCAGGAGATCGACGAGCTGACGTCCGCGATCGTTCGGTGAGCGCACCGGGAGAGCAGGACGAGGTGGCAGGACGACGCCCCGGCGATGCCCGCTCGCGTCTGAGCGGGCTGCTGTCGCTCGATTCGGAGGAGCTGCAGGCGCTGCGCCGCGGCCCCCAGCAGCTCGGCGGCGCGGCCCACCGCAACACCCGTCGGCACAACCTGTCGGTCATCCGTCGATTGCTTTTCGGGAAGGGCCCGCAGACGCGCCCGGAGTTGGCGCGCCTGAGCGGGCTCTCGCTACCGACGGTCGGCGCGCTGGTGGCCGAGCTCATCGAGTCGGGGCTCGTGCATGATGCGGGCATCGTCGCCGAATCCCGCGTCGGAAAACCCGCCTCGCGCGTCGCCCTGGACACCACCGGCAACGTGTCGATCGCCCTCAACCTCACCCAGCCGGATCGGTTCATCGGCGCCGTCGTCGATCTCGACGGCGCGGTCGTCGAGCGCGCCGAGCTGGGCATCGAGGGACTCTACGAGGATGCTGCGCTGGAGCGCGTCGTGGAGCTCGTCGAGCTGTTGCTGCAGCGCACGACAGCGCGCGTCGTCGGAATCGGCGTCGCCTCTCCCGGCCTCGTCGACGAGTCGGGGCAGGTGCGCTTCGGTGATCGCCTGCGCTGGCAGGAGATGCCGCTGGCGGAAGAACTGCGCGCACGCACCGGGATCCCCGCGGCGGTCGGCAACGACGTCAACCTCCTCGCGCTCGGCCTCGGCCGATTCCGCAACGGATCGGGACGGGACGCCATCGTCATCGCCCTGGACAACGGCGTCGGCGGCGCCGTGCTCGAAGGCGGAGACCCCGTGCTCGGCGAGCAGTTCGCCGCGGGCGAGATCGGCCACATCACGGTCGACCCCGGCGGAGAGCTGTGCCGGTGCGGGGATCGCGGATGCCTCGACATGGTCGTGGGCGCACCGCACCTGCAGCGACGCCTCGACACCGAGGGCGAGTCTGCGCTGGAGCCGGCCGGGCGGATTCTGGGAGAGACGATCGCCCCGATCGCCATCATGCTCAACATCAACGTCGTCGTCGTCGTCGGCCCCGAGCAGCTCGTCGCCGAGCCCTTCGCGGCGGGCGTCGTCGACGGCATCCGCTCGCGCGTGCGCCCGCCCGTCTTCGACGGCATGCGCATCGAGGTCGAGCCCAACGACCCCGACTTCGAGCTGCTGGGTGCCGCGTCGCTGATCATGGAATCGGAGCTCGGCGTCTTCTGACCCGCTCGATCAGTGCGGGGCGTGGTACTCGGCCTCGCCGCGCTTCCAGTAGCCCTTGACGACCGCCTGGGCGGGATCGATGCCCCAGCGGGCGAGAAGCGCACGCCCGGGCTTGACGATCGACTGCTCGGCGGCGATGAACACGAACGGCGCCTCGCCGACGGCATCCGCCTCATCCAATGACTCCAGGAGAGCGATGAGCTCCGAACCCGCCGGTGCATCGCCGCGGTGCAGCCACTCGACGGCGACGGGGGCCTCGATCTCGACCTCGTCCTCGGCACCGCGCACCTCGATCACGATGCGCGCCGGCGCATCACCGATCCGGGCGGCGAAACGACGGATCGCGGGGATCGCGGTCTCGTCTCCCACCAGCATCCACGAACCCGGCCGGCCCTCGATGAGCATCGAGCCGCGGGGACCACCGACGCCGATCTTCGCGCCGATCGGGGCGTTCGCCGCCCACATCGCTCCGACACCGGAGTCTCCGTGCACCGCGAACTCGACCTCGAGCCAGTTCTCACCCCACACGAGAGGGGTGTACTCGCGGCTCGGCGCCGCCCGCAGCTCCTCGACGGTGTCGGGCATCTCCTCGGGGAAGAACAGGCGCATGTGGTCGTCGCATCCGGGGGAATCGAAACCGAAGAGGTCATCGCCCTCCAGGCGCACGCGCACATAGTTCGGCGCCAGACGCTCGCGCGCCGTGAGCGATACGGTGCGGAACACGAGATCCGTCATCTGACGGCGCAACTCGAAAAGAGAATTTTCATCGGCCATGAACTTAGGCTAACCTCTCTAACTGTGCGCTCAGGTAAGGCTTACCTTGTGAGCCATCGCCTCTCCCCATCCAACAAGGAGTTCTCTATGTCTTCGCGCCGCGCCTTCGCCGCCGCATCATTCGTCCTCGTCTCCGCACTCGCCCTCGCGGGATGCGCAACCTCGGCGGAGGCCGAGCCCGAGGAGAAGCCCGCTGAGGAGACGCTCACCTACAGCTGGGAGCGCAACATCGCGGGCGAGGACGAGGAGCCCGAGTACGTCACCGAGACGGTCGAGGTTCCGCGCAACCCGGAGAAGATCGTCGCGTTCGAGATGTCGAGCGTCGACTACATCGGCGCACTCGGCGGCGAGGTCGCCGGCGCACCGCTGGACTCCGTTCCCGACTACCTGCAGGACAACCTCGCCGACGACGCGTTCAACGCGGGCACGCTCTTCGAAGCGGACCTGATCGAGATCGAGGCGCAGCAGCCCGACATCATCATCATCGGCGGACGCTCCTCCGGCATGTACGACGAGCTGAGCAAGATCGCTCCGACCGTCGACCTGGGCATCACCGGCAGCTACATGGACACCCTCGAGCGCAACACTGAGTTCTTCGGCGAGCTGCTCGGCGCACAGGACGAGGCCGCCAAGCAGCTCGCCGCGCTCGAAGAAGGCATCGAAGAGGCGCGCGCGCTCACCGCTGAGACCGGCAACGGCCTGGCGCTGATGGTCTCCGGCGGCGAGCTCAAGGCCCAGTCGCCCGCTCCCTCCGAGGGCGGCAGCTCGCAGGTGCGCGGTGGACTCGTCTACGACGTCTTCGGCGTCGAGCCGGCCATCCAGGACATCAAGGCCGCGACGCACGGCGACCCGATCTCGTTCGAGTTCCTGCTCGAGCACAACCCCGACACGCTCTGGGTCGTCGACCGCGACTCGGCGACGGGCTCGGCTGAAGAGGGAACCGCCGCCGCGCAGGTCCTCGACAACGACATCATCAAGAAGACCAAGGCCTACCAGGACGACAACATCGTCTACCTGAACCCGACGGCCTGGTACATCGTCTACGGCGGTCTCGAGACCACGCAGGTGATGATCGACGACGTTCTCTCGATCTCGAAGTGATCGCGAACCGAATCAGGTCGTGACCGCGCTCGCAACCGCGTCACCGAGCACCCCCACCCAGCCCCGGCCCCGCCGGACCTGGGTGGGGGTGCTCATCGGTGTCGCACTCGTCATCCTCAGCGGGGTGAGCCTCTTCGTCGGGGTCTCCGACATCACCCCCGCTTCGCTGTTCTCCGGAGAAGAGGACAGCAACGCTGCATTCCTCTTCATCGCGAGTCGCATCCCGCGCACCGTCGCGATCCTGCTCACCGGAGCCTCGCTGGGCATCGCCGGCCTCATCATGCAGATGCTGGTGCGCAACAAATTCGTCGAACCCAGCACCACCGGCGTGACCGAATTCGCGACGTTCGGCATGCTGCTCGTGCTGATCTTCGCCCCGGGGATGGCGCTGTTCGGCAAGATGGGCGTCGCAGCCGTCTTCGGGCTCATCGGCACCTGGGTGTTCCTGCAGGTCGTCAAAGCCGTCCCGGTGCGACAGCTCGTCCTCGTCCCCCTGGTCGGGATCATGCTCGGCGGTGTCATCGGTGCCGCGACCAGTTTCTTCGCCTACCGTCTCGACCTGTTGCAGTCGCTGGGCACCTGGTCGCAGGGCAGCTTCGCCTCGATCATGCAGGGACGCTACGAGTTCCTCTGGATCGCGGGCGCCATGGTCATCATCGCCTGGCTCGCCGCCGACCGCTTCAGCGTGATCGGCCTGGGGGAGGAGTTCGCGACGAACCTCGGCTTGGATTACCGCAAGGTCGTCGCGATCGGCATGGTCATCATCGCCATCATCACCGCGGCCGTGCTCGTCACGGCCGGCATCATCCCGTTCCTCGGACTCGTCGTGCCGAACGTCGTGAGCATCATCATCGGCGACAACGTGCGCCGGGCGATTCCCTGGGTCGCGGGTCTCGGCGCCGTTTTCGTCCTGATCTGCGATCTGATCGCGCGTACGGTGCGCTTCCCGTACGAGATGCCGCTGTCGGTCATCGTCGGGGTGTTCGGCGCGATCCTGTTCCTCTGGCTGCTGCTGCGAAAGAAGAGCCATGCCCACTGAGACACTCCTTCGCCCGGCGGCCGCTCCGGCTACCGCTCCGTCGTTGATCGTTCGCCTGTGGGCGAAGCCCGCGAACCGGATCGTGCTGCTGGTCGTCGTCATCGTCGGCCTCGCCGCTGCCTACCTGTTCACCGACATCCCCGGTTCCGTCCTGTTCGCCCTGAAGATCCGCGGGCTCACGGTGGGCGCGATGCTCGTGGTCGCCACCGCTGTCGGCGTATCGACGGTGGTGTTCCACACCATCACGCAGAACCGCATCCTGACGCCGTCGATCATGGGGTTCGACTCGTTCTACATGCTGATCTCGACGCTGATCGTCTTCTTCCTGGGATCATCCGCGTTCCTCAAGGCCGACCAGATCACGCTGTGGGTCGTTCAGGTCGTCGTCATGATCGCCTTCAGCGTGCTGCTGTTCACGTGGCTCTTCGGCGGCAAGCGGCGTTCGCTGCACCTGATGCTGCTCGTCGGCATCGTGCTGGGAACGTTCTTCCGGGGGTTCACCGAGTGGATGCAGCGCATGCTCGATCCGCTCGACTTCCAGGTGCTCTCGGACGCGATGTTCGCATCGTTGACGCGCCCGGATCCGACACTGCTGACCTTCACCGCGGTGCTCGTCGGCCTCGGGGTCATCGCCGTCATCCCGCTCGTGCGGACACTGGATGTGCTCACGCTCGGCGAAGCCGCGGCGGTCGGGCTGGGCGTCAATCACAAGCGCACGGTGATGATGCTCTTCACGATCGTCTCGGTGATGATCGCGGCATCCACTGCTCTCGCCGGGCCGATCCTGTTCTTCGGGCTGATCGTCGCGAACCTGGCCTACTCCTATGCCGGAACCTTCCGGCACACGTGGACGCTGCCGGCGGCGGCCCTCATCGGCGTCGGTTTCCTGCTGCTCGCTCAGCTCATCCTCGAGAAGCTCTTCGGCTTCGGCGGCAGCCTCTCGATGGTGATCGAGTTCGCCGGCGGACTGTTCTTCCTCTACCTGGTCCTCAGAAAGGGGGCGCGATGATCGCGCTCGACAGCGCCAGCAAGCGCTATGGCTCCCAGACGGTTCTCGACGATGTCTCGGTGACCCTCGGCGACGAGGGCGTGACGGCGCTGATCGGTCCGAACGGCGCCGGAAAGTCGACGCTGTTCGGGCTCGTCGGCCGGCTCATCAAGCCCGAGGCGGGGAGCGTCCACGTCGACGGAATGGACGTCGCGACGGCGCCCTCACATCAGCTCGCGAAGATCCTCGCGGTTCTGCGCCAGGACAACCACATCGCTGCCCGGCTCACGGTGCAGGACCTCGTCGAGTTCGGTCGTTTCCCCCATTCGAAGGGCCGCCTGACGATCGTCGACCGCGAGCACATCGATCGCGCGATCGAGTATCTCGCCCTCGGCGAGTTCCGGGAGCGCTTCCTCGACGAGCTGTCGGGAGGTCAGCGCCAGCGCGCCTTCATCGCCATGGTGCTCGCCCAGGACACGAAGTATGTTCTCCTCGATGAGCCGTTGAACAATCTCGATCTCAAGCACATGACCGAGATCATGAAGCTGATCCGGCGCATGGCGGATGAGCTCGGAAAGCGCGTGATAGTCGTCCTGCATGACATCAACTTCGCGGCGACCTATGCGGACCGCATCGTCGCGATGCGGGATGGGCGCATCATCGCCGACGCGCCGGCCGACGAGATCATGGATCCCGCCGTCCTGGAGCAGGTGTACGGCACGACGGTCGACGTCCGCGAGATCGACGGCCAGAAGCTGGCTCTGTACTACAGCTGATGCCTCCCGTGGGGAAGATCCCCGAGCGGATGCCGTGATGACGACGCTCACGTGGACGGACCTCGTTCCGTCGCTGGTCGGCATCATCGCGCTCACGGCCCTCGCGACGGCGGTCCTCGGGCTCTCCCGCATCCCCCATCTGCGGGCTCCCGCACTCGCCGTGCTGCGCGGGACCGTGCAGTTGGCCGTGATCAGCGCGCTGCTGTCGGGGATCCTCACCGATCCGAGGGGAATCGCCGCCGCACTCGTGGTGATGTACGTCGTCGCGACAACGGTCGCCTCCGGCCGGATCGGACGCACACGGCGCACGGTCGCGGTGATGGCCGTGTCGATCGCGGCCGGCGTCGTCGCCGCACTGTCGATCGTCTTCATGACCGGGGCGATCGATTTCACGCCGCGCTACGCGCTGGCGCTCGGCGCGATCGTCATCGGCAACACGATGGGGATCGCGGCTCTGACGGCGCGCATCTTTCACCGGTCGTTGCACGATCACTGGGACGAGGCGGAGGGCTGGCTGGCGCTGGGAGCGACGGCGCGCGAGTCCACCGTGCTACGAGCACGGGAAGCCGTGCGGGAAGCGCTGATCCCCTCGATCGATCAGACGCGCACGACGGGGCTCGTGGTGCTGCCGGGTGCTTTCGTCGGGGCGATCTTCGGTGGTCTGTCTCCCTTTGAGGCCGGGCGCTTCCAGATCGTCGTGCTCGCGGCGATCATCGCGGCGGGGTCGATCACCGCCGTGCTCGTGGTGCGTGGGCTCGGAGACGTCCGCACGCGGCCGCAGGCCATGCGCTGAGCGCTACAGCTCGATCCCGTGGGATTCGTCATTCACACCGGTGTTGCCGCCCTTGCGCGACTCGGCGGCGATGAGCCACACGACCGAGACGACGAGGGCGAGGAGAAGCCCCAGCCATACGTTCTCGAGGATCAGCCCGATCACGATTCCGACGGCGAACAGCGCCACCGTTCCACCGAGCCAGGTCCACCGCTGCTTCTTCGTCGCCGCCATGCGGCCAGCCTAGCGGCGGCGGTGATCCTCCGGTGCGAGGCGCGGGCCGCGGCGCGCTTCGACGGCACCGCCGGCGAGGATGAGCCGGATGACGCGCTGGCGATGGCCCCGCCACGGCTCGAGCAGCTCCAGCATCCCGTCGTCGTCGACGCGCCGCCCGATCAGCGCGAAGCCGACTTGGTGGGAGAGATGGTAATCGCCGACGCTGACGGCATCGGGATCACCGAGGGCGCGGATGCGGGTTTCGGATGCCGTCCAGGCGCCGATTCCCGGCAGGCTGGTGAGCACCCGGTCGCGGGCGGAGGGGGAGTCGGCTGCGAGAACGGCCGTGGCGAGGCGCTCACCGCGTTGGGCGTTGTGCACGATGGTGCGTGACTGCGGGGGCTCGACGCCGGCGCGGTGCCAGGCCCACGACGGGATGCGGCGCCACCCGTCGACGGCGGGCGGCGCGAACAGGGGCCGCGGCGCGGGCCCCGGGGCGCGTTCACCGAATCGCGACACGAGGGCGCGCCAGGCACCGAAGGCCTGGAGCGAGGTGACCTTCTGCTCGAGGACGGCGCTCGCGAACGCGTCGAAGACCAGGTCGGTTCGGGTGAGTCTGGTTGTGGCGTGCCGGCGGGCGAGGCCTGCGAGTGTCGGATGCTGCGACACGTCGAATCCGGTCGCATCGTCGTCGGCGCCGCACAGCCGAGGAAGCTGATCGAGAGCCCACTCGGCGCCCGGCCCCCAGGCGGTCGCGTGCACGCCCTCCGTGCTCTGCCGCAACGCGAGCGTTGTGACGCCCTGCGGGGTGCGCGATGCGCGCCACAGGGTTTGACCGTCGACGACCGTCGTCGGATCCTTCGCGCCGCGCGCGAGGAAACCGACCGTGCGGAACAGGTTCAGCGCATCGCGGGGACGATATGTCGACTGCAGGGGGACGGCGGGGTCCTCTGCATCGGTCGGCATGCGGCCACTCTACGTCCGGGGGCCGACAGTGCGCCGAAGAACGCTGTGCGAGGCGATCAGAAGCGGTCGGGCGAGGGCGTGCCGTGGCCGTAGCGGATCACGACATCGGCGTGGCGGTCGAAGCGGTATCCGACGCCGCGCACGGTGCGCACGATGTCCTCGTAACGGCCGAGCTTGGCACGCAGGCGACGCACATGCACGTCGATCGTGCGCTCGCCGGGAGTCTCGTCCTCGGGGGACTGCCAGAGCGCCTCGACGAGCTCGGAGCGCTCGATCGTGCGCCCCTCGCGCAGCACGAGGTACTGCAGCAGCTCGAACTCCTTGTACGTGAACGAGGCCGAGTCGCCGTCGATCAGGACGCGCTTGCGGGAGATGTCGACCGTGACGCCGTAGTCCTCGTCCTTCTCGTCCTCCTCGGCGGCTTTGGAGCGCGCGATCGCGCCGGGTTCCTGGAGGGCCAGCCGGACGACATCGAGGTCGCGGCCGCCGGAGCCGTGCGGTGCGAGGGCGACGGTGGCGTGGGTCTCCGCGCCGGGGGCGAGCTCGGCGAGCGTGCGTCGGAGGGCGTCCACGAGGAGGGGGAGGCTGACGCCGGCTTCGGCGGCCTTGATCTCGTCGAGGCCGACGTAGAGGGCGAAGCCGCGCGGGGAGCGGGTGGCCGGAAGATCGGCGGCGGACGGCGCTGCGGGGGCGGCGAGCGGCTCCTCGTAGCGGGGCACGGCGCGCAGGTGCGGAGCGCGGGCAGCAGCGGAAGCGGGACGCTCGAGGGTAGCGATGTTCGACATGATGATGAGTCCTTGAAGAGTGCTGAACCGGTCGACGGTTCGGTGGTGTTGCACGAATGACCGAGAAGGCCGTGTACGAGCACGCAGGTGGATGCTCGGGGACACCGACGTCGCAGATCGCGAAAGAGTCGGGTCAAACGGGTTGACTGGGTGGGGTCAGCTACACATTCGGCAACACATGCCAACGCAGCCGGGCATCATCATCCCGGCAGTCCTGTTCGCCTCCTGGGCGGACAAAGGGCGTGCGTTGGTGGTCATGGGGGGATTATGTCTGAGGATGACGCTCCATGTCAAAACGAGACCTCGTGTGACGCGGTGGCCTAGCGTGGAGGCATGACCTCTTCGACGACCATCGATGGCTTCATCCTCACGGACGAGAAGGATGCCTCGCGCTACACGCTCATGCGTGACGGCAAGCTCGTCAGCGTGCTCGACTACCGCGACGACGGGAGCACGATCGCCCTCACCCGCGCCTTCACGATCCCGACTTTCCGGGGACAGGGGCATGCTGCGCGCATCACCGCGGGCGCCGTCGCCGACATCGAGTCGCGTGCGGATCGCCGCATCGATCCGGTGTGCTGGTATGTGGCCGAGTGGTTCGAGCAGAACCCCGGCAAGCAGGTGCTGCTGCGTCGACGCTGACCGCGTCGGCGTGTGACGTCGTGTTACGGCGCCGCCGGGCTCCTACGGGGGCTGAAGCGGCACGTCGGGGGACCGATGTCGGTGGTCCTGCGTAGCGTGTGAGTATGCGAATCCTGCACACCTCCGATTGGCACATCGGTCGAACCTTCCACGGTCATTCCACGCTCGTCGCGCTCGGCGAGGTGCTGTCGGCGATGGTCGAGCAGGTGCGTGAGAACCACGTCGATGTCGTGATCGTCGCGGGCGATGTGTTCGACTCGGCGACGCCGGCAGGGCCGGCCTACACGCTGCTCGGCGACACGCTGGTCGGGCTCCACGAGGCGGGCGCACGCGTGATCGTCACGAGCGGCAATCACGATTCTGCCGCACGGCTCGGGTTCCAGGCGCGACTGCTGCGCGACGGCATCCATGTGCTGACCGATCCGCTGGCGATCGGCGATCCGATCGTGGTCGACGATGCCGATGGCGCCGTGCACTTCTACGGCATCCCCTATCTCGAGCCCGCGATCGTTCGTCGTCACTGGCCGGACGCGCCGCTGCGCTCGCAGGCGCAGACGATGGCTCACGCCATGGGGCTCGTGCGTGAGGCGATGGAGGAAAACCCGGGGCGCTCGGTGGCGATCGCGCACTGCTTCGCCGCCGGGGTCGAGGCGACTGACGGACTCGAGCGCGAGGTGCGTCAGGGCGGTCTCGACGTCGTGCCGCTCAGCGTCTTCGACGGGCTTGACTATGTAGCCCTCGGCCATATCCACGGGCGGCAGAAACTCACCGAACGGGTCCGATATGCGGGCGCGCCCCTGCACTACAGCTTCGGCGAACAGCACAAGGAGCGAGGGTCCTGGCTCATCGACCTCGGCCCGTCCGGAGAGCTCCAGGCGCGGTGGCTGCCGCTTCCAGTGCCCCGTCGACTCGTGACGCTGACCGCACCGCTGGACGAGATCCTCTCCGAGGAGAACATCCGCGAGCACGTCGACGATTGGGTGTGCGCGGTGTACACCGACACTCTGCCGCAGACCGAGCCGATGCGCCGGCTCAAGGAGCGCTTCCCCTTCTGCGCGATGGTGCAGCACGCCCCTGCCGTCACCGCGGCCCAGGACGAGCGCTCCTACGCGATGCGGCTGAGCACGGCGGCGACGGACGCCGAGCGCATCGAGGCGTTCCTGGGGCACGTGCGCGGCGGCGAGGGGCCCAGCGATCGCGAGAGCGAGCTCATCGGCGATGTGCTCGATGAGCGCGTCGCGGCCGAGGCGGTGGCCTGATGCGTCTGCACCGTCTCGACATCCAGGGATTCGGGCCTTTCCTCGACCGGCAGACGGTCGACTTCGATCGTTTCGCGGACGACGGCATCTTCCTCATCGCCGGGCGCACCGGCGCCGGTAAATCGAGCATCCTCGACGCCGTGTGCTTCGGCCTCTACGGCGGTGTTCCGCGCTATGAGAGCGGCGACAAGCGGCTGCGCAGCGATCACTGCGCTCCCGAGCACGTCAGCGAGGTGGTCGTGGAGTTCAGCACGGCTGCCGGCCGATTCCGGGTCACCCGTTCGCCGGAGTACCTGCGCCCGGCCAAACGCGGCGGCGGCATGACCAAGCAGGCGCCCGCCGTCGCCCTCGAACAATGGATCGATGACGCGTGGGTCGGTCTGGCCGCGCGGGCCGTCGACGTCGCCGGAGAGCTCGACGGCATTCTGCAGCTGAGCCGTGAGCAGTTCCTCCAGGTGATCCTGCTCGCCCAGAACCGCTTCGCGCGGTTCCTGCTCGCCGACAGCAAGGAGCGGCAGTCCTTGCTGCGCAAGCTCTTCGGAACCGAACGCTTCGATGACGTGCAGGCGCGATTCGAGGCGCGTCGGCGCGAAGCCGAGAACGCGTTGACGGGGCGCACGGCGACCATCGAAGCGGGCCTCGCCCAGGCCGAGCGACTCGTCACGAACGCCGATCTGTGGGGCGGGCACGACCCCTCCGGCAGCGCGCAACCGGCCCCGCAACGGCTCGACGGTCTCCGAGCAGCGCAACAGCGCGCCGATGACCGGGTCGTGCGCACGGCGAGCGGGCGCGATGAGGAATCAGTGCGGTTGAACGCGGCAGAGTCGGCAGTGGCGCGGGCCCGTGAGGTGCGCGCCGCGCAACAGGAGCGCGAAGCGGTCCGTGCGATCATCGCCCGGCTCGACGCGGCGGAGCCGGAAGTCGTCCTCGCCCGGTCGACTCTGAAGCGTGCGCGTGAGGCCGAGGCGCTTCGCGCTGTGCTCGACGCGGCACAGCGCGCGGAGCGGGAGAGCGAACGGACGCTCCAGGGCGAGGCCGTAGCCCGGGAGGCCTGGCAGCGTGATCACGGGAGCTGCGGCGATGACGACCTCGATACGCACGAGAACGACCCCGCTCGGCTCGAGGGCTACGCCGATCGATGCACGACGCAGAGCGGCACCTGGCAGCGCGCGGCCGATCTCGAGAAGGCTTCCTCCGCCCGCGCCGCCGAAATCGAGGCCGTGCAGAAGCAGATCGACTCCGCGTCCGCTCGGCTCGAGGCCCACGACGGCGAACGGGCGGGGCTTCCCGAACGCATCGCGGCGCTCACCGTGCAGCGAGACGACGCCCGCCGCGCAGCCGATCGACTCGATGAGCGTCGGCGAGAGGTATCCGTCGCGACTGCTCGCCGCGATGCGGCGCTCGAAGCCGAGAAGCTTGGTGCCGAAGCGGAAGCCGCAGAACGCTCCGTCGTCGATGCCGGCGAGACCCTAGCCGCGGCGCAGAGCGCCCTCGCCGTTCTGCGCCGTCGGCGGCTCGAGGGATACGCCGGTGAACTGGCAGCGTCCCTCCTCCCCGACGAGCCCTGCGCCGTGTGCGGGTCCCGAGAGCATCCGGCGCCCGCCGAGCACAGCGACCCCGTCTCGCAGACGGACATCGACGCGGCCGAGAACACCCGCGATGAGGCCGCTCGGGCTGAGCGCGTCGCTCTCGACCGACTCTCGACGTCGCGCAGCGATCATGCCGCGCGCCTCGCGGTCGCCGATGGGCGCACCCCGCAGTCGGCGGCCGTCGAGCTGGAAGAGCTGAGCGCCGCGCTGAATGCCGCGCGGAGCGCTGTCGGCCTCCTGGCCGAGACCGATGATGAGCTGGCTCGAGTCATCGCCCGCACCGAGGAACTCGAGCACGACCGCGCCGCGCTCGTCGACGCCCTGACGGCGGCGAGAGAGGCACGGGCGCTGATGCAACAGCGCCATGCCGACGCCGAGCAGACGATCGCCGAAGCGCTCGGTGGGTTCGCTTCGGTCGCGGAGCGGCTCGACATCGTGAGCACTCGCATCAGCGCCGCCCGGGCCCTCGCCGGGGCTCTGCGCGAGGTGCAACGGTCGAAGAAGGCCGCTGTCGAAGCCGCTGAGGCCCTCGAGATCGCTCTGGCGGCCTCCGACTTCGCCAGTGCGGACGCCGTGCGCCAGGCGCTGCGCAGCAGCGTCGAACAGCAGGAGTTGGATGAGCGGATCACGGCGCACACCGTGCAGCGCGAGACGCAGCGCGAACGCCTGCACGCGCTCGACGAGCGCGCCCTGCCTGATGAGGAGATCGACCTCACGGCGATTCAGCAGACGCAGACGGAGGCGCGTGATGCCTGGACGACGGCTCTCGACGCGGCGGCACGTGCCGAGAGCATCGCGGAGCAGCTTCGCGATCTGATCGCGGCGGCCGACGCGGCGCATGCTGAGAGCGCGCGCGAGCACGAGGATTTCAACGTGCTGCGCGGACTCGCCGACACGATCGCGGGGCGCGGTCCGAACACGCACAAGATGGCGTTGGAGACCTTCGTGCTCGCCGCCGAGCTCGAAGAGATCGTCCGCGCGGCCAACCGCCGCCTCAGCGACATGTCCACGGGCCGCTACCAGCTGCGTCACTCCGATGCGCTCGCGGCACGCGGAGCAGCATCCGGGCTCGGCATCGTCGTCTACGACGCGTTCACGGGGCAGGAGCGTCCGGCGCAATCGCTCTCCGGCGGAGAGACTTTCCTCAGCTCGCTGGCGCTCGCGCTCGGTCTCGCCGAAGTCGTCACGGCCCGCGCCGGCGGGATTCAGCTCGATACCCTGTTCATCGACGAAGGATTCGGATCCCTCGACGCCGACACGCTCGAGGTCGCGATGCGCACGCTCGATGAGTTGCGCAGCGGCGGCCGCACGGTCGGCGTCATCAGCCACGTGGAGAGCATGCAGGAACAGATCCCCGCGCAGATCATCGTCGCTCAGAGCGAGCTGGGACCCAGCATCATTCGGTGAGGGATGCCGCGGCATCCCTCACGGGTACCGGCATCAGTCGGCTGCGGGGCTCCAATCCGAAACGCTGCGCAGCACGGTCAGGTCTTCATCCGACAGCTGCAGGCGTGCTCCGTTCAGGAGACCGGCGACCTGGTCGACCCGTGACGCGCTCGCGATCGGGGCGATCACGGTCGGCTGAGCGCGCAGCCAGGCCAGTGCCACCGCGGGGATCGACGTCCCGTGCTCGTCGGCGATCCGCTCGAGCTCGCCGACGACGCGCAGTCCGTGCTCCGTGGCGTATTTCGCGGCACCGGCTGCACGCGGAGTATCCACGGCCGCGGCATCCGTCGACCGGTACTTCCCGGTGAGGAATCCGGCGGCGAGGGCGAAATAGGGCACGAGGCCCAGGCCGCGCTCCTCGGCGAGGGGGATGATCTCGGCCTCGACATCGTTGCGGTGCACGAGGTTGTAATGGGGCTGAATGGCGATGGGCCGTGCGACGCCGAGTTCGTCGGCGAGCGAGATCCATGCACGGATGCGGTCGGCGGAATAGTTCGACACGGCGATGTGGCGCACGAGTCCGTCCGCGACGAGCGCGCCGAAGGCGGCGACGGTCTCCTCGAGCGGCGTGGCCGGGTCATCGAAGTGCGCGTAGTACAGATCGATCGTGTCGGCGCCGAGCCGCTTCAACGAGGCCTCGGCCGCGGCGCGCACGTTCCCGGCCGACAGGCCCGGGAACTCGGGGTGCTGGCTGACCTTCGTCGCGACCGTCACGCCGGACGGCCTGCGGGCAGCGAGCCACTCGCCGATGATCCGCTCGCTCTCGCCGCCGCTGTGCCCGGGGACCCAGTGGCTGTAGGAGTCGGCGGTGTCGATGAAGTTTCCTCCGCCGTCGACGTAGGCGTCGAGGATCGCGAAGGACGCGTCGCGGTCCGCCGTCCAGCCGAACACGTTCCCACCGAGTGCGAGGGGGAAGACGTCGAGGTCGCTGGTGCCGAGGAGGGTCATGATGCTCGCTTTCGATGGAGGACGTGTCACGAGGGGCAGCGCTGGTGTGCGCCACACTATTCCCCCGCTTTGTCAACCGTGTCATCGGTCGGTAACACGGGACGGTAATACTGGAGGCATGACGCTTCAGCAGGAGATCGCCCAGGCCCTCGGCGTGAACGCCGACATCGATGCGGCAGACGAGATCGAACGCCGTGTGCAGTTCCTCGTCGACTACCTCGACCGCACGGGTGCCCGAGGATTCGTCCTCGGCATCTCCGGAGGACAGGACTCGACGCTCGCCGGCCGTCTCGCACAGCTCGCCGTCGAGCGCATGAGAGCGGGCGGGGGAGACGCGGACTTCATCGCCGTGCGGCTGCCGTACAGGGTGCAGCACGACGCGGATGACGCGACGGCCGCGGTCGAGTTCATCGCCCCTGATCGGCTGGTCGAGGTGAACATCGAGGGCGGAGTCGACGGCGTCGAGAGTGATATCGAGCGGGCCGCCGGAGCATCCATCTCGGACTTCAACCGAGGCAACATCAAGGCCCGCATCCGCATGGTGACGCAGTACGCGCTGGCCGGCCACGACGGTCATCTGGTGATCGGCACGGATCACGCAGCCGAAGCGGTCACCGGCTTCTACACGAAGTTCGGCGACGGCGCAGCGGATGTCCTGCCGCTCGCCGGTCTCACCAAGCGTCAGGGCAAGGAGCTGCTGCGAGCGCTCGATGCCCCCGACCGTCTGTGGCTGAAGGTGCCCACCGCCGACCTGCTCGACGACCGGCCCGGTCGCTCGGACGAAGACGAACTGGGCATCGCCTACGAGCAGATCGACGATTATCTCGAGGGCAAGCCGGTGGATGCCGATGCTGCGGCCCGTATCGAGGAGAAGTATCTGCGCAGCGAGCACAAGCGCCACCTGCCGGTGGCTCCGGCGGATACCTGGTGGCGCTGATCGGCTGAGGATCGTCCGCCGCGGAGGGGCGTCGGGGGCAGTGTCCGAGCCCACGGCTACGCTCGAACCATGCGGATCGACTCTGTGGCGCAGCGCGTCATCTTCAGCGCCAGCGACCTGAAGGCGGCGGCCGAATGCGAGTTCGCCTGGGCCCGGGCGATCGATGCGAAGCTCGGGCGCGTGCCCGTCGTCGACGAGCCCGAGGACGCGACGCTCGAGCGGGCGGCGCGTCTCGGCGACCGGCATGAGGAGCGGGTGCTCGCCGCCTATCGCGAGAGCCTCGGCGCCGATGCGGTGCACGAGGTCTCGAAGGTATCGTCGGCGGATCCTGCCGCTCTGCGCGCCGTCGTCGACGAGACGATCGCTGCTCTGCGCTCCGACGCGCGACTCGTGTTCCAGGCCGCCTTCTCGACCGACGAGTTCGTCGGCTTCGCCGACTTCCTGCTGCGCGATGACGACGGACGTTGGCGTGTGCAGGACTCGAAGCTCGCCCGCACGGCGCGGGTGACCGCGCTCATGCAGTTGGCGGCATATGTCGACCAGCTCGACGGGCTCGGCATCCCGCGCTCCGACGAGGTCGATCTGCTTCTCGGCGACGGAACGACCTCGACGCACCGGGTCGAAGATCTCCTCCCGCTCTTCCACGTCCGTCGCGCACGCCTGCGCGCCCTGATCGCCGACCGCGATGTCCCCGCGGGAGCAGCCGGCGCTCCGCTCGCGTGGGGCGATGACCGCGGCGACCTCGCCGTCATGGCGTGCGGCCGCTGCGCGACGTGCACCGAGCAGGTCGACGCGGCGCGCGATCTTCTGATGGTCGCCCGTATGCGGCCCGTCCAGCGCACGCGTCTGCGAGCGGCGGGCATCCGCACGATCGACGATCTCGCCGTCGCCGAGGTGGCGCCGCGCGGCATGAACGCCGATGTCTTCGCGGCGCTGCGCGCACAGGCCCGGCTGCAGCTGCAGGCCGAGAGCGGTGACGAACCGACCTTCGAGGTCTACCACCCGGGGGCCATCCACACACTGCCGCGACCGAGCCACGGCGACATCTTCTTCGATTTCGAGGGCGACCCGCTGTACACCGAGCAGACCGCGGAACGGCCGCCGCAGTGGGGCATCGACTATCTCTTCGGCTGGGTCGACAACGCCGATCAGTACACGCCGCTGTGGGCCCACTCCTTCGACGAGGAGCGCCGCGCCCTCGAGACGTTCCTCGACTTCATCGCTGCACGCCGTGCGGCGCACCCCGACATGCACATCTACCACTACGCGCCCTACGAGACCGCGCATCTGGTCACTATGGCGGCGCGCTACGGCGTTCGTGAGGGCGAGGTCGACCGGCTCCTGCGCGAGGGGGTCTTCGTCGATCTCTATCCGCTCGTGCTGCGCACCGTCCGTGTGGGGTCGCGGTCGTACTCGATCAAGAAGCTCGAGCCCCTGTACATGGGCGCCGATGTGCGTACGAGCGACGTGCAGAAGGGCGACGATTCGATCGTTCAGTACGTCGCCGCACGCGAGCTTCTCGCAGCGGGGGAGCCGGCGGAGGCACAGTCCGTCCTCGACGACCTGGCCGACTACAACCGATACGACTGCGTGTCGACGAGACGGTTGCGCAACTGGCTGATCGAACTCGCGCAGAAGTCCGGAGTCGTGCCGGCGCCGCCCGACCAGAACGAAGAGTTCGTGTACGAGCCGTCGCAGCGTTCCGTCGCGCTGCTCGCCGACGCCGAGAGCGATGTCGAATCCGGGGGGACGGGTGAGGCGCATCGAGTCGCCGCTGCGGCTCTGGACTACTACCCGCGCGAGGCGAAGGCATTCTGGGTCGGACACTTCCAGCGTCTGCGCGAGCCCGTGGCGATGTGGGACCAGACCCGCGATGTCGTGCACATCGACGCGGGCTCCTCGACGCTGCGGCGCGACTGGAGCGTCGAGGAGGGGCGCCGCGTCATGTCGCGTGAGATCGAGGTTCGGGGCGAGGTCTCCCCGGGGACGACGCTCGGCGAGGGTGCGCAGCCGTTCGCGCTGTATCCGAGCCCCGCCCCCTTCGACGCCGAGACGGTGTCGCGGGCCGTGCACGTGCCACGCGTGGTGGCGGTCTCCGAGGTGCTCGACGACGGATACCTGATCGTCGAGTCGGCGGTGGACGGCCAGACCTGGGACGAGTTGCCGATCGCGCTGACTCCCGCGGCACCGCCGCGGGTGGTTTCGTTGCAGGGGGCGATCGACGAGTGGGCGGATGCCCTGCACGCGGCGACACCCGGATTCCCGCGCGACGCGGCCACCGACATCCTGCGCCGCCTCGAGCCCCGAACGCTCTCCGGCCGGGGGATTCCCGAGGCGGCCGGCGACACGATCGATGCCATCGTCCGCGCCGTGCGCGACCTCGATCACAGCTACCTCGCGGTGCAGGGTCCTCCCGGAACGGGCAAGACCTACACCGGTTCGCACGTCATCGCCCGACTCGTCCGGGAGCACGGCTTCCGCATCGGCGTCGTCGCGCAGTCGCACACGATCATCGAGACCCTCCTCGAACGCGTGATTGAAGCGGGGGTGCCCGCGGGCCAGGTCGCGAAGGCGCCGAAGGATCGCAACGCAGACCCCGCCTACACCGTCATCCCGAAGGCGGGCATGGCGTCATTCCTGCACGAGCGCGCGGGGCAGGGCGTCGTCGTCGGCGGAACGGCGTGGGACTTCAGCAACATCAGCCGCGTGGATCGGCGCGGGCTCGATCTCATCGTGGTCGATGAGGCGGGGCAGTTCTCGCTCGCATCGACGATCGCCGTCGCCGCCGGGGCGAAGAACCTGCTGCTGCTGGGAGACCCGCAGCAGTTGCCGCAGGTGAGCCAGGGCGCACATCCGGAACCCGTCGACACCTCTGCCCTCGGCTGGGTCATGAACGGCGAGGCCGTCGTGCGCCCCGAGCACGGTTATTTCCTTCCCTGCAGTTGGCGCATGCATCCGGCCGTCGCCGAGCCGGTGTCCCGCCTGTCCTATGCGGGCCAGCTCGCCTCGGCGCCCGGGACCGAGCGTCGTGCGATCGAGGGCATCGAACCGGGCCTGCACGTCGTGCCCGTCCGGCACCGCGGAAATGCCACTGAGTCACCGGAGGAGGCCGCCGAAGTCGTGCGGCTCGTGCGTGAACTGCTCGGGCTCTCCTTCAGCGATATCGACCCGGTGACCCCCGTGCGCCCGCTCGTCGAAGAAGACATCATCGTCGTCGCCCCGTACAACGCGCAGAAGCAGCTGGTGATCGATGCGCTCGCCGCGGCCGGGCTCTCCGGGGTCCCGGTCGGAACGGTCGACAACTTCCAGGGCAAAGAGGCGGCGGTGTCCATCACGACGCTCGCGGCCTCGAGCGGTCGAGACGCGCCGCGCGGGCCGGAGTTCCTGCTGTTGCAGAACCGGTTGAACGTTGCGATCTCGCGGGCTCAGGTCGCCGCCTATCTCGTCCACTCGCCGGCACTGCTCGACGACCTGCCCTATACGGCTGATGGCGTGGCCCGGCTCAGCGCTTTCGCCCGTCTCGTCGGCGCCGACCGCGACTGATCGGGAGTCCGCCCCGAGAACGACGTTGGCGCTGCAGAAGGATCTGCAGCGCCAACGGGAAGAGAAAGCCCGAGGAATTCGCGCCGTGGGATCAGACGGTGCCGTAGAGGCGGTCGCCGGCGTCGCCGAGTCCCGGAACGATGTACCGGTTCTCGTCGAGACCCTCGTCGAGGGCGCCGAGCACGATCGTGACATCGCGGTCGCCGACGAGGTCCTCGATGGCCTTCAGACCCTCGGGAGTGCCGAGAAGGCAGATCGCCGTGACGTCCTTGGCCCCGCGGTCGAAGAAGAACTGGATCGCCGCGGCCAGCGAGCCGCCGGTGGCGAGCATCGGGTCGATGGCGAAGCACTGACGGTCGCTGAGGTCGTCGGGGAGACGCTCGGCGTAAGTCATCGGCTCGTAGGTCGTCTCGTCGCGGACCATGCCGAGGAAGCCCACCTCGGCGGTCGGCAGAAGCTTCACGAGGCCTTCGAGCATGCCGAGGCCGGCGCGCAGGATGGGGACGACGATCGGTCGCGGCTCGGAGATCTTGACACCCATGGTCGTGGTGACCGGGGTGGTGATCTCGATCGGGGTGACCTTGACGTTGCGCGTCGCCTCGTAGGCGAGCAGCGTGACGAGTTCTTCGGTCAGCTGGCGGAAGACAGGCGACGGGGTGCGCTGGTCGCGCAGCACCGAGAGCTTGTGGGTGATGAGGGGGTGGTCGGCGACGTGAACACGCATGCTCTTAGGATAATGCGCCCGCCCTCGGGAAACGGAGGAACTTCTCTCAGGAACGGGCGGCGCGGCGGATACGCTCGAGTCATGGCTGGTGATGACGAGGGGATGCTGCGCGCGCTCGCGCTCGCTCGGGAGGCGTCCGATGCCGGAGAAGTGCCCGTCGGAGCCGTCGTGCTCGACGGGGACGGCGTGATCATCGCCGAGGGCCGTAACACCCGCGAGGAGACGCACGACCCGACCGGTCACGCGGAGATCGTGGCGCTTCGCGCCGCAGCCGCACGGATCGGTTCGTGGAACCTCGAGGGTCACACGCTCGTCGTCACGCTGGAGCCGTGCGTGATGTGCGCCGGTGCGATCCTGCAGTCCCGCATCGGTCGCGTCGTGTTCGGCGCCTGGGATGACAAGGCAGGTGCTGCCGGTTCCATGTACGACGTGCTGCGCGATCGGCGGCTGCCGTATCGGGCGGAGGTCGTCGGAGGAGTGGCTCCGGATGCCGCGATCGCCGTGCTGCGGGACTTCTTCGAGCAGCGGCGCTGAGCCGGCGCCGCCCGAGCGTCAGTCCTCGGACTTGAGGACGAAGACGTCGGTCGAGGGCTCGGGGTCGAGCGACGGCCGGTAGATGTCGGGCTGGATGTAGACCGAGCGCACGCCCGGCACCGTGGCGCGGATCCCGGTCTCGATCTCATCGATCCGGTCGGCGACCTCGCGCACGGTGCGATCGCCCGGCAGGGCCACCTTCGCGGCGACGACGAGACCGTCATCGGTGGGCAGGGTCTTCAGATTGATGAGCTTCTCGACGTCGGCGCACCCGATGATGGCATCCATGATGAGGTCGAGGGTCTTCTTATCGGTCGGTGCGCTCATGCCGCGAGTCTAGTTCGCAGGGTGCGCGAGTGCACGGAAGCCGGGGCGGATTCGGATGCCCCGCATAGGATGTCCGCATGGCTGATTCGCTTCCCTCGCTCGCGTTCCTCGGTGCCGGTTCGATGGGGGGCGCGATCCTGCACGGCGTCGTCGCCTCGGGCCTGCCGACCGACGGCGGCATCATCGCCACCAATCGGACTCCGGAGAAGGCTGCGGCACTCGCCGAGCTCGGCGGTGTGCGCGCCATCGCCCTCGAGCATGAGCCCGCGGGGAACACCGAGGCCGCGGCATCCGCACGGGTGGTCTTCGTGGGGGTCAAACCGGCCATGGTCCCCGATCTGCTGCGCGAGATCGCGCCCGTGCTGCGCGAGGACGCCATCGTCGTGAGCCTCGCCGCCGGCATCACCCTCGACACGTTCTCCACGATTCTCGGCGATCGCGTGAGCGTCATCCGGTCGATGCCGAACACTCCGTCGACCGTCGGCAAGGGCGTCACCGGCCTGGCGCGCGGTGCGGCTGCATCCGAGGATGATCTCGCAGTCGTGCGCCGCCTCTTCGAGCTCGTCGGCGCCGTGATCGAGGTTCCCGAGGGCCAGATCGATGCGCTGTCGACGATCTCCGGGTCCGGTCCCGCGTACGTGTTCCTGCTCATCGAGGAGCTCACCAAGGCCGCGATCGGCAAGGGCTTCAGCGAGGCGGATGCCCGGCTCATGGCCGAGCAGACCTTCATCGGGGCGACGGCGCTGCTGGCAGCATCCGATGACGAGCCGGCGGAGCTGCGCCGACGCGTGACGAGCCCGAAGGGCACGACCGAACGAGCGGTCGCCGTGCTCCAGGACGCGAAGCTCGATCAGGTGTTCGCCGAGGCGACGGATGCGGCTCTCGCACGGGCCAAGGAGATCGCCGTCGGGAAGTGATCCGCGCGGCGACGCTCAGCGGGCCAGGCCCGCGAAGCGCTCGATATCGCCGTTGGTGCCCGAGACGATGATGAGGTCGTGGTTGGTGACGACCGTGTCGGCCTCGGCATAGCGGAAGGGCTTGCCCGGGCTCTTCACGCCCACGACGGTCACCTTGTACTTCGAGCGCACGCCCGATTCGTTCAGACCGACTCCGCGGATGAACTTCGGCGGGTACATCTTCGCGAGCACGAAGTCGTCGTCGAAGCGGATGAAGTCCAGCATCCGGCCGCTGACGAGGTGCGCGACGCGCTCGCCGGCCTCGCGCTCGGGGTAGATGACGTGGTTCGCGCCGACGCGGGCGAGGATCTTGCCGTGCGACTGCGACACGGCCTTGGCCCAGATCTGGGGGACCTTCAGGTCGACGAGGTTCGCCGTGATGAGCACGGATGCCTCGATGAGGGAGCCTACAGCGACGACGGCGACCTGGAAGTCCTGGGCGCCGATCTGCTTGAGCGCATCGATGTTGCGGGCATCGCCTTGCACGGTGTGGGTGACGCGGTCTGACCATTTCTGCACGAGTTCGAGGTTCTCGTCCATCGCCAGGACCTCGCGGTCGAGACGGTCGAGCTCGCCCGCGCAGGCCGCGCCGAAGCGTCCGAGTCCGATGACGAGGACGGGGGCGTCGCCCCGGAGGACATCAACCAACGATCGGCCTTTCGACGGGCAGCGAGTAGAGCTGCGTTCGCGTCGTCGCGGCGATCGCCGCGGCGAGTGTCACTGTACCAACGCGCCCCATGAAGATCGTGACGGCCATGACGTACACGGCAGGATCCGGGAGCGACTCGGTGAGCCCGGTGGTGAGGCCGACGGTGCCGAACGCCGAGATCACGTCGAAGAGCACGTGCTCGACCTCCGCCTTCGTTATCTGCGTGATGATGATCGTCGACAGGGCGACGATCGTGGCGCCCCACGCGACGACGCTGAGGGCGACGCGCTGCACGTCGCTCGGGATGCGACGGCCGAAGGCCTGCACGGACTGGCGCCCGCGCGCCTCCGACCAGACCGCGATGGCGAGGACGGCGAGGGTCGTCACCTTGATTCCGCCGGCGGTGGAGGCGGACCCGCCGCCGACGAACATGAGCATGGATATCGCCAGGGTCGACGAGCCGTTGAGGTCATCGATCTCGATGACGCTGAAGCCTCCGGAGCGGGTCATCGTGGACAGGAAGAACGACTGGAAGACGGTGTCGCCGGCGTCCATCGATCCGAAGGAGCGGGGGTTGTTGTACTCGAGGACGATCAGCACGGCGGCGCCGGCGACGAGCAGCAGCGACGTGGTGATGAGCGTGAGCTTCGAGTGCAACGACCAGCGCTTCACGTGCCAGTGGTGCTTGGCGAGCGTGTAGATGACGGGGAAGCCGATGCTGCCGAGGAACACCCCGATCATCAGGACGGCGAGCACGAAGTAGTCGTCGATGAATTCCACGACACCCGTCGCATTCGGGGCGAAACCGGTGTTCGTGAACGCCATCGCCGCGTAGTACGGAGCCTCCCAGAGGGCCGCCAACGGGGGGATGCCGGCCATGACGAGCCCCGGGTAGAGCAAGCCGGCCACGACGAGCTCGATGACGATCAGCGACAGGGCGACCGTCTTCAGCAACTGTCCGACCTCGCCGAGGCGCACCGTCTGGCCCTCGTTGACGACGCCGCCGTGCGCGCGAAGCGGGTTGCTGTCGCCGGCGGCGAGCAGCTTCGCTCGCAGACCCAGCTTCTTCGAGATCACGAGTCCCAGGACGGACGCGAGTGTCAGCACGCCCATGCCGCCGATGTTCACCCCGAGGAAGATGAGCACATGTCCGAAGGGCGACCAGTGCGTCGCCATGTCGACGGTTGCGAGTCCGGTGACGCAGATCGTGGACACCGCGGTGAACAGTGCATCGCTGATGTGCGTCGCCTCTCCCGTGGCCGAGGCGATCGGCAGGGAGAACAGCGCCGTGAAGACGAGGATCAGCGCTGCGAAGATGAGGATCGCGAAGCGGGACGGCGATGATGTGACGATGCGTCGGATGCCGTGCCAGATCGCGCGCAGGCCGATCGCGGAGGACGAGGAGGATCCGATGATGGACACGTCGCCCCTCTCCCGACTCGCTGACGCCGTCCGCCGGGAACGCCCGGCGGGCCTCCGTCATGGTACTCCGGCCCGCGGGCGACTAGCCTGAAGCCATGACCGACATTTTCGACGTGATCGCAGACGGCACGAGGCGCGACATCCTCCAGCTCCTCCTGCGGCGGTCGAGTGACGGTGAGAACGGCACGAGCGTCTCGCAGATCGTCAGCGAGCTGGGCGCGAGCCAGCCCACCGTCTCCAAGCATCTCAAGGTGCTCCGCGAAGCCGAGCTGGTCAGTGTGCGCGAAGACGGACAGCGTCGTTTCTACAGCATCGAGGTCGGTCCTCTCGAGGCCGTCGACGACTGGCTCGTGCCCTTCCTCGTCGATGCGTTCGGCGACGCCGCCCCTGAGATCGACTTCTCCTTCCCCCCGCTGCCGGAGAGCGCGACGCATGCCGCCGAGGTCGTGGGCCGCGCCGCAGCATCCGCGAAGCACGTCGTCACCACGGCGCTCAAGCGCCTCGGAGCCTGATCGGCCGACTTCTCCAGTGGCCCATGAGTTCACATGGGTCACATTCGTCCCATGGGTTTACAGCTGTCCCACCCACCCCATAGAGTGTGCTTCAGCAGAGAAGAGGTATGGGGATGCCTGAAGTGCCTGATGTGCGGTTCCTGACGGTTGCCGAGGTCGCGGAGATCATGCGTGTATCGAAGATGACCGTCTACCGGTTGGTGCACTCCGGCGAGCTGCCCGCGATCCGTTTCGGGCGCAGCTACCGGGTTCCGGAATCCGCTGTCACCGACGCTCTGCACAAGCCGATCTCCGACGTCGGCTGATTCGTCTCGGCCGAGATCGCGAACGTGCACTTTGCACCGTTCGGGGTTTGCTAAACTAATCCGAGGCATTTTCCATGCCCGATCCCGGGTGTCCGACTTCCTGCGACGCCCTGCCACTGACTTAGTGAGGTTTCCGTGGGTTCTGTCATCAAGAAGCGCCGCAAGCGCATGGCGAAGAAGAAGCACCGCAAGCTGCTTCGTAAGACTCGCCACCAGCGCCGCAACAAGAAGTAAAGCGGCAAAAAGACACCAAGCGCCTGTCCCCGGACGGGCGCTTCGTGTCTGTGCCGACCTCCGAGCAGAGAAGGAAGCCATGAAGTCGATCACCATCAGTGAACTCGCCCAGCGCGAGAGCACGCCGCTCATCGATGTGCGCGAGAAGGACGAGTTCGCCGCCGGCCACGTCCCCGGCGCCGTGAACATCCCGATGTCCGAGATCGGCAACCGTCTCGACGAGCTGCCGTCCGAGCCGTTCGACGTCATCTGCCAGGCAGGCGGGCGCTCGGCGCGCGTCGTGCAGGCGCTCGAGGCTCAGGGGCACGACGCCACCAACGTCGATGGCGGTACGGGCGAGTGGATCGCCCTGGGCAACCCGGTCGAGGTGCCGTCGGCGTGACGTCCATCACGGTCATCGGCAAGCCCGGCTGTCACCTGTGCCCGACTGCGCTCGGCATCGTCGAGCAGGTCGTCGCCGAGCTGCCCGACGAGATCGGCGACGGTATCGACATCGTCGAACGCTCGATCGATGACGATGCGGCGCTTCACGAACTGTGGTGGGAGAAGATCCCGGTCGTCCTGATCGACGACGAATTCCATGCGCAATGGCGGGTCTCGCCGGAGCGCCTGCGCGAAAGGCTGGAGAAGGCATGACGATCCGACACGTGGTCACCTGGAAACTCGCGAGCGAGGATGCTGCCGAGCGCGGCGCCCAGGCTGCGGAGATCGCGCGGCGGCTGAACGCCCTCGACGGCGTCGTGCCGCAGATCGCATCGATCTCTGCGGGTGCGAACATGCTCTACGCCGATTCGAACTGGGATGTCACGCTCGTCGCCGATTTCGACTCGGTCGAGGCGCTCGAGCAGTACCAGGTGCACCCCGCGCACGTCGAGGCGGGCACCTACATCAAGAGCGTTGTCGCCTCGCGCGTGGCCGTCGACTTCGAGGTCTGACCGCCGGTCGCATTTCAGTGAATGCGGTGTAACCGGACTGTAACAGTCCGACCCGAGACATCCAGTCGATTCCGTGCCAGGATGGGCGAAACATTCGCCAGCGGGGCATCGTCGCCCCGCTCGTTCCTGGAGCGATAATGTCCCGTCGTCGTGACACCCTGTTCGGTCTCGCCCTCGTCTCCGCCGCTGCCCTGGCCCTCGCCGGTTGCGCATCCGGTGCGGATGACGCGCCTGCGGACGGAGGGGGCGAATACGGCCTCGTCGATGCCGGCGTGCTCACCGTCTGCTCCGATATCCCGTTCCCGCCCTTCGAGTTCGAGGGCGGAGACAACGGCACCGGCTACACCGGCTTCGACATCGACCTGCTCGACGCGATCGCCCAGAGCCTCGATCTCGAGCTTGCGATCGTCGTCACGAACTTCGACGCCCTGCAATCCGGAACGGCACTGCTGGCCGGAAACTGCGACCTCGGCGGCTCGGCGATGACGATCACCGAGGAGCGCAAGGCGAACATCGACTTCTCCGACCCGTACTACGACTCGCTGCAGTCGCTGCTCGTGCCCGAGGGCAGCGACATCACGGGCATCGATGATCTCGACGGCAAGCGGGTCGGCGTTCAGCAGGGCACGACGGGCGAGATCTACGCGACCGAGAACGCCGCCGGTGCGACGCTGGTGCAGTTCCCCTCCGACGGTGAGCTGTGGCCGGCGATCCAGGCGAAGCAGATCGACGCGATTCTGCAGGACCAGCCCGTCAACCTCGAACACGAGAATGCCGACAGCGGCTACGTGATCGTCGAGGAGTACGACACCGATGAGCAGTACGGCTTCGCCTTCGCGAAGGGGGAGAAGGTCGAACTGCGCGAGGCGGTGAACGCGGCGCTGCAGGATCTGCGCGACTCGGGCGAGTACGACACGATCTACGACGCCTACTTCACCGCGAACTGAGGCTGCGGGCGGAGAGCGCGAGATGGCGCTTCGAAAGAGGACCAAGAACCGGATCTACCACCTCGGCACCTATGCGGTTCTGGCTGCGATCCTCATCTGGGCGGTGCTCAGCACCGACTGGCCGAAGGTGGCGCACCAGTTCGCGAACCCCGAGGTCGCGGCGAAGATGTTCCCGGGCATCATCACGATCGCCCTCAAGAACACCATCCTGTTCACCCTCGTCGCATTCTTCGGCGGACTGGTGCTCGGCATCGTCCTGGCGCTGATGAAGCTGTCCGAGGTGGGGCCGTTCCGGTGGGTGTCGACCGCATGGATCGAGCTGTTCCGGGGCCTGCCGGCGTTGATGACGATCTTCGCCTTCGCATACATGCTGCCGATCGCGCTCGATGTGCGCATCCCCGGCGGGTCGGTCGGCGCCGGACTCCTCGGACTCGTGTGCGTGGCATCGGCCTACATGGCCGAAACGATCCGTGCCGGCATCCAGGCGGTTCCGAAGGGGCAGACCGAGGCCTCCAGATCTCTGGGGATGTCGCCGATGAAGACGATGTTCTGGGTCGTGCTTCCGCAGGGCTTCCGCATCATCATCCCGCCGATGACGAACGAGTTCGTGCTGCTACTCAAGGACACCTCGCTCATGTTCATGGCGGGCACGACGCTGCTGACGAAGGAGCTGACGACCTTCGCCCGCGATGGGCTCACCCAGAATGCCAGCGCGACGCCGTTCGTGATGGCCGCGCTGCTGTATCTGGTCGTGACGATCCCGCTCACGCGCTTCGTGGCGTGGCTCGAACGACGCATGGCGAAGGAGAGATGATGACGACCGCTCAGATCGACCTCAGCGCCCCCGCGATCGAGGTGCGTGCGCTGGTGAAGACTTTCGGCGATAACGAGGTGCTCAGGGGCATCGATCTGACGGTCGCGGCCGGCGAGGTCGTGTGCGTGATCGGGTCGTCAGGCTCCGGCAAATCGACGCTGCTGCGCTCGGTGAACCTGCTCGAGCAGCCCACGAGCGGCCGGGTGCTCATCGAGGGCGTCGACATCACCGACGAGGACACCGACATCGATCGGGTGCGACAGCGCATCGGCATGGTCTTCCAACAGTTCAACCTCTTCCCGCACATGACGGTCCTCGGCAACCTCACGATGGCGCAACGGCGGGTGAAGAGACGCGGCAAGCCCGAGGCCGAGAGGATCGCGCACGAGATGCTGGCGCGCGTGGGGCTCGCGGAGAAGGCGGATGCTTTTCCCGGACACCTGTCCGGAGGCCAGCAGCAGCGCGTCGCGATCGCGAGAGCCCTGTGCATGAACCCCGACATGATGCTCTTCGACGAGCCGACCTCGGCGTTGGACCCGGAACTCGTCGGCGAGGTGCTGCAGGTGATGCGTGCACTCGCGGAAGAGGGGATGACGATGCTCGTCGTCACGCACGAGATGGGCTTCGCCCGTGAGGTCGGCAGTCGCCTGATCTTCATGGATGGCGGTGTCATCGTCGAAGAAGGGGCGCCCCACGATGTGCTGTCCGACCCGCAGCATCCGCGCACCCAGGATTTCCTGGCGCGCGTGCTCTGAGGGGCCGGGCCAGCGCGTCTGATCTGGCATCCTGTACCTGATGGAGATCGGCACGATTCTCGGGCTCGAGCAGCTCACTTGGGGCATGCTCGCGTTCGTCGTCATCGCGGCGTTCGCCGCGGGCTGGGTCGATGCGGTCGTCGGCGGCGGAGGGCTGCTCCAGCTGCCCGCACTGCTCCTCATCCCGGGAATCGCTCCGGTTCAGGCGCTGGCGACGAACAAGCTCGCCTCGGTGTTCGGCACCGCCACGAGCAGCGTCACCTATTATCGGCGCGCGAAACCCGACATCCGTACCGCGATCCCGATGGCTCTGATCGCCCTGGTCGGCTCGTTCGCGGGGGCCGGGGTCGCGATCATCCTGCCCGCATCGGCGTTCAAGCCGATCATCGTCGTCGCTCTCATCGCCGTCGCACTGTTCACCGCGTTCAAGCCGCAGCTCGGGGCATCCACCATGCTGCGCTTCCACGGCAAGAGGCACCACATCACCGCCGGGGCGACGGGCCTCGTGATCGGCTTCTACGACGGAATGATCGGGCCGGGAACGGGCACGTTCCTCGTGATCGCGCTCGTCGCGCTGCTCGGCTACGACTTCCTGCAGGCAAGCGCCAAGGCGAAGATCGTCAACCTCGCCACTAACGCCGGGGCGCTCCTCCTGTTCATCCCGCACGGTGCGGTGCTGTGGCTGCTGGGTGCAATCCTCGCCGCAGCGAACGTCGCCGGCAGCTATCTCGGGTCGCGCATGGCGATCTCCCGCGGCACGAACTTCATCCGCGTGGTGTTCCTCACCGTCGTGGCATGCCTCATCGTGAAGCTCGGCATCGACGTCTGGAACGAGAACATCTCGGTCGCGCTGGATCGCGTCAGTGCGGCAGGTGGTACTTGAAGCCCACATGGGATGCCGTGAACCCGAGGCGCTCGTAGAAGCGGTGCGCATCGGTGCGCGCGGCATCCGATGTCAGCTGCACCATCTGCGCGTCGAGCGCGGGGGCCGCGGCATCCGTCACCCAGCGCATGACCGCCGAACCGATCCCGGCGGAGCGCAGATCGCTGCGCACGCGGACGGCCTCCACGAGCAGGCGCCGGGCGCCGCGCCGGGCCATGCCGGGGATGGAGGTGAGCTGCAGCGTGCCGACGACGGCGCCGTCGAGCTCGGCGACGAGCAGATCGTTCGACGGCTCGGCGAGCACGGCGGACAGCGCCTCGAGGTACGCGGGACGATCATCGGCGGATGCCACGTCTCCACGACTCGCGCTGATCGGGTCGTCCGACATCAGCGCGATGAGCGCATCGCCATCGGCCGCGGTCGCGCGGCGCAGGATCACGGACCCGGCGCGGCTGTCGAAGGAGTGCGGCAGGGGGAGGGAGACGAGCATGCCTCCAGCATCCCAGACCCCGCTCCATCGAGTCGCCGTCTACGAGTCGAGCCCCGTATTCCCTGCGCAGGGAAGACGGGGCTCGACGATGAAGCGGGGCTCAGGCCTCGTCGTCCTCCGGGACGAAGTCGACGCCGGCCTCGGCGCGCTGCGCATCGGTGATCGGTGCCGGTGCCGAGGTCAGCGGGTCGAAGCCGTTGCCGGTCTTCGGGAACGCGATGACCTCGCGGATCGAATCGGTCTTCGTGAGGTGCTGCAGCACACGGTCCATGCCAAGCGCGATTCCGCCGTGCGGCGGGGCGCCGAACTTGAACGCGTCGAGCAGGAAGCCGAACTGCTCCTGAGCGACCTCGTCCGAGATGCCCATGACCTCGAAGACGCGCTTCTGCACGTCCTCGCGGTGGATGCGGATCGAGCCGCCGCCGAGCTCGGTGCCGTTGCACACGATGTCGTAGGCGTAGGCGAGGGCCGAACCGGGGTCGGTGTCGAAGGTGTCCTGGAACTCCGGCTTCGGGCCGGTGAACGCGTGGTGCACGGCGGTCCATGCGCCGGCGCCGACGGCGACGTCACCGGATGCGACGGCATCCGCGGCCGGCTCGAACATCGGAGCGTCGACGACCCAGGTGAACGCGAACGTGTCGGGGTCGAGCAGACCCAGACGGCGGCCGATCTCCACGCGGGCGGCGCCGAGCAGCGCGCGAGACTCCTTGGCGGAGCCGGCGGCGAAGAACACGCAGTCGCCCGCCTCCGCACCGGTGAGGGCAGCAAGTCCCGCCTGCTCCGTCTCGGACAGGTTCTTGGCGACGGGGCCGCCGAGCGATCCGTCCTCGTTGAAGAGCACGTATGCGAGGCCGCGGGCGCCGCGCTGCTTGGCCCAATCCTGCCAGGCGTCGAGCTGCTTGCGCGGCTGCGATGCGCCACCGGGCATGCGGACCGCGCCCACGTAGGGGTTCTGGAACACGCGGAACGTGGTGTCCTTGAAGTACTCGGTCGCCTCGACGAGCTCGAGGCCGAAGCGCAGGTCGGGCTTGTCCGAACCGTACTTCGCCATGGCATCCGCGTAGGTGATGCGGGGGAGCGGGGTCTGGACCGAGGCTCCGATGGTCTGCCACATCGCGACGACGATGGCCTCCATCATCTCGATGACGTCCTCCTGGTCGACGAAGCTCATCTCGATGTCGAGCTGCGTGAACTCCGGCTGACGGTCGGCGCGGAAGTCCTCATCGCGGTAGCAACGGGCCATCTGGTAGTACTTCTCGACGCCGCCGACCATGAGCAGCTGCTTGAACAGCTGCGGCGACTGCGGCAGGGCGTACCAGCTGCCCGGGTGCAGACGCGCGGGCACGACGAAGTCGCGGGCGCCCTCGGGGGTCGAACGGGTCAGCGTCGGGGTCTCGACCTCGACGAACTCTCGGGAGTCGAGCACATCGCGCACGGCCTTGTAGACCTTCGAGCGCAGACGCAGAGCGGATGCCGCGGACGGACGGCGCAGGTCGAGGTAGCGGTGCTTGAACCGCACGTCCTCGCCGATCGTCTCGCTGTCGCCGAGGCCCGTGGACACCTGGAAAGGCAGGGGAGCGGACTCGTTGAGCACCTCGACCTCGGTCGCGATGACCTCGATCTCGCCGGTGGGCAGGTTCGGGTTCGCGTTGCCCTCCGGGCGCTGCGAGACCTCACCGGTCACCTTCAGGACGAACTCGCTGCGCAGCGGGTGCGCAACCTCTTCGTCGCGGATGACCACCTGGGCGATGCCCGAGGCGTCGCGCAGATCGATGAAGGCGACTCCTCCGTGATCACGACGACGATCGACCCAACCCGTGAGGGTGACGGTCTGACCGATGTGTTCGGCGCGCAGGGAGCCGGTCGTGTGAGTGCGAAGCACGGAGATTCCTCCAGTTCAGAAAAGGGAACTCCGCCATTCTACGCGGGACGTCGTCGTGCCACTCGACCGGAGGAGAGGACCGCCCCTATACTCGCGGCCATGAACATCAATGACTACACCGCGGAGGTCTTCTCCGGAGGCGTCGGCTTCATCGGGCTCGTGTTTTACATCATCTATGCCGTGGCCCTGTGGCAGGTGTTCTCCAAGGCCGGGTATCTCGGCATCCTCGCCCTGATCCCGATCGTGAACATCGTCATCCTCGTGCGCATCGCCGGGATGTCGGGGTGGCTGGCGCTGCTGTATCTGATCCCGATCGTGAACATCGTCTTCGCGATCATCGTTGCGTTCAAGGAGGGCGCGAACTTCGGCAAGGGCGGAGTGTTCTCGTTCTTCCTGCTGTGGCTCTTCCCGGTGATCGGGCACCTCATCATCGGCTTCGGCTCCGCGCGCTACCGAAAGGTGTGATGGCCCGCCCCGCTCCCTAGACTGAACGGCATGCCCGCCGAACGCCTGCACCTCGTCCGTCACGGCGAGGTCCACAACCCCGACCGCATCCTCTACGGGCGCCTGCCGCACTATCGGCTCAGCGATGCCGGGCGGCAGATGGCCCGCGCTGCCGCCGAGCACGTGGCATCCCTCGGCCGACCCGTGACCGAGCTGCGCTGCTCGCCGCTGCAGCGCACGCAGGAATCGGCCGAGCCGTTCACCGAGATCTTCGGTCTGGATGCTGCACTCGATGAGCGCATCATCGAACCCGCGAACGTGTTCGAGGGAACGAACATGCGCCGGTCGCTGCGCAATCCGCGCAACTGGTGGCATCTGCGCAAGCCCTCCCAGCCCAGCTGGGGCGAGGCGTACGTCTCGATCGCCGACCGCATGGAACGGGCGATGGACAGCGCCTGGGATGAGACGCCGAACGGCGATGTCGTGCTCGTCTCGCACCAGGCCCCGATCTGGATCACGCACCTGCACATGGCCGGGCTCAAGCTGCGGCACGACCCCCGCACCCGCCGCTGCGCCCTGTCGAGCGTCACCTCCTTCGAGCGCGTCGGAGACGTGTGGCGCGAGGTCGACTACGCCGAACCCGCCGCGGCCGGCATCGACCTCGGCGCGGTGTGATTCACCCAGATCCCGCATAGATTCCGCGACGTAGACTGGGTTCGTGCCTCTCGTATCGACGATTCGTCACGGCCGTCCCTCCCGCTCGAGCGCTGCGCGCCGGGTGGCCGCAGGTGCGCTCGCCGCTGTCTTCGCCGTCGCCTTGACGGCATGCGCCCCCGATCCGGTCGCCGAGCAGTACCTCGCCGGCGACGGCAAGGGCTACATCTCGGCGAAGTTCACGGTCATCGAGATCGAGCCCGAAGACCGCGGCGAGCCCGTGGCCTTCGCCGGTGTCACGGAGAACGGCGACGCCTTCGACAGCGCCGACATCGCCGGCGACGTGACGGTCGTGAACTTCTGGTACGCCGGATGCGCGCCCTGCCGCGTCGAGGCGGGAGACCTCGAAGAGGTCTGGCAGAAGTATTCCGACGACGATGTGTCGTTCATCGGCATCAACATCTACGACCAGCCCGATACGGCGAAGGCGTTCGCCGAGGATTACGGCATCACCTACCCGAGCCTCATCGACGTCGACAGCGGCGACGCGAAGCTCGCCTTCGCCCGTGCAACCCCGATCAACGCGACGCCCACGACCCTGGTGCTCGACAAGCAGGGCCGTGTCGCTGCCCGCATCATCGGGCAGCTGGAAGGTGCCAGCGTGCTCTCGACGCTCGTCAAGGATGTGCTCGAGGAGAGCGCGTGAACACCGGTGAACTGATCGGCTCGGGCGCCCTCTGGCTCGCCATCCCGGTCGCGATGCTCGCGGGCCTCGTCTCCTTCCTCTCTCCTTGCGTTCTGCCCCTCGTGCCGGGCTACCTCGGATTCCTCGGCGGATCCGTGGTGACGAACGGCGATTCCGGCCGCAGTGCCCCCGCGGGGCGCGGGCGCCTCGTGCTGGGCGTGCTCCTGTTCATCCTCGGCTTCAGCGTCGTCTTCATCGCCTTCACCGTGATCGGCGGGACCGCGGCGGTGTTCTTCCTCGAATGGGGCGAGATCATCACCCGTATTCTCGGCGCGGTGATCATCGGCATGGGCCTCGTCTTCCTCGGCCTCTTCGGCTTCGCACAGCGCGAGGTGCGCCTGCAGGTCGGGTCGAAGACCGGCCTCATCGGCGCGCCGCTTCTGGGCTTCGCCCTCGGCATCGGCTGGGCGCCCTGCATCGGCCCGACGCTCGCCGCCATCACGAGCGTCGCGTGGACGATCGGCGACCCCTGGCGGGCCGGATTCCTCGGCCTGGCCTACAGCCTGGGCCTTGGCATCCCCTTCCTGCTCGTCGCCCTCGGCTTCGGCTGGGCCACGAAGACCATCGGATTCCTGCGCCGCCACATCCGCATCGTGAACATCATCGGCGGTGCGCTGCTCATCGCCCTCGGCCTGCTCATGGTGACGGGGCTGTGGACCGAGATCATGTCGCGCCTGACGGCGGTGATGGGCAGTGTCAACCTCCCGCTCTGAGAACTCCGGCCCTGAAGACAAGAACAAGGATGCTGTGAAAACCGAATCCACCGATCCGCTGCGGCCCTCCGACCACGTCGACAACGACGGCGGAGCGGTCATCCAGCCCCGCCTGGGTCTCGTCGGGTGGCTGCGCTGGGGCTGGCGTCAGCTGACCTCGATGCGAACGGCGATCATCCTGCTGCTCGTGCTGGCCGTCGCGGCCATTCCCGGCTCGATCTTCCCGCAGCGCATGGCCGACCCCAACGGTGTCACGCAGTGGCAGAGCGAGAACCCCGACCTGTTCCCCGTGCTCGACGCGATGGACCTGTTCGACGTCTACCTGTCGCCGTGGTTCTCGGCGATCTACCTGCTGCTGTTCATCTCGCTCGTCGGCTGCGTGCTCCCGCGCATCAAGCACCACATCAAGGCCCTGCAGGCGCGGCCGCCCCGCACACCCGCGCGCCTGAAGCGCCTCGAGGATCACCGCGAGACGACGCGTGAGGCGTCGGATGCCGATGCGGAGGCCGCCCGGTCGATCGAGGTCGCCCAGAAGCAGCTCAAGGCGCTCGGCTACCGCATCGAACGGTACGACCGGGGGCGCACCTGGTCGGTGTCGGCCGAGCGCGGCTACTGGCGCGAGACCGGCAACCTGCTCTTCCACCTGGCGCTCGTCGGCGTGCTCATCACGGTCGGCATCGGCGGCAGCTTCGCCTACACGGGCCAGCGCGTTGTCGTCGAGGGGCAGACCTTCGTCAACACCCTGCTCGACTACGAATCCATGAACCGCGGGCGCTTCGTCAGCGATGAGGCGCTCGAGCCGTACGCCATGACGCTGAACTCCTTCGACGTCACCTATGAGGAGTACGGAAGCGCGGCCTCCGGTCAGGCCGGCGGGTTCGCGGCGAATGTCAGCGTGCGCGAAGAGGACGCCACCTGGGACGATGCGGTGCGGGTCAACCACCCGCTCGACATCGCCGGAGACAAGATCTATCTCCTCGGCAACGGATACGCGCCGACCATCACAGTGCGCAACGCCGATGACGAGATCGTCTTCCGCAACTCGGTCCCGTTCCTCCCGCAGGACACCAACCTCACCTCGCTCGGCGTCATCAAGGTCACCGACGGCATGCCCGAGCAGCTCGGCATCGCCGCGTTCTTCTACCCGACCGTCGCCCAGCTCGAGTCCGGGGCGTACACCTCGATCTACGGCGATCTGTACAACCCCGTGCTGACGCTGCGCGTCTACGAGGGCGACCTCGGCATCGACGGCGGAACGCCCCGCTCGGTGTACGTGCTCGACACCGAGGAGCTCACGCCGATCGTCGGCGACGGCAGCGGCGTCGAATCGATCGAGCTGCAGCCCGGCGAGACGGCAGAGCTGCCCGATGGGCGAGGAACCGTCACCTTCGAGAACGAGGCCCCGGCCGGTTCGACCGACTACCTCGACTCCGTGAAACGGTTCGCCTCGCTGCAGATCCACCACGATGCATCCGCCGTCTGGGTGCTGGTCTTCGCGCTGCTCGCCCTCGCCGGACTGATGATCGCCCTCTTCGTGCCCCGCCGGCGCATGTGGGTCAAGGCCACCGCCGAGGACGGCGCGATCACCCTCGAGTACGCGGGCCTCGCCCGCGGTGAGGATCCGACGCTCGCCGCCGCCGTCGACGACCTCGCCGCCGGCCACGCACGGCTCCTCGATTCCGCAGAAACCCCCCGAAAGTAGACTGGGACCATGGACCTCGATTCCCTCTCGATCCTGTTCATCTGGACAACGATCGCGATCTACGCCGGCGCGTTCGTCGCCTACGCGTTCGATCTCGCCCGCCGCTCGGAGGTCAGCGCCGATGCGCGCTTCGAGCGCGAGTCCGCACTGGTGGGCGCCGGAGCATCCGGTGCGCCGACCGTGCAGGACGCGAAGACGCCCGCCAAACCGCGATACGTCATGGCGCGCATCGGCACGACGCTGACGGTGATCGCCTTCCTCCTGCACCTGGGAGCGACGGTCATGCGCGGGATCGCGGCCGAGCGCGTGCCGTGGGCCAACCTGTACGAGTTCGCGATGACGGGAACGCTCCTCATCGTCTTCGTCTACCTGCTGGTCCTCACCCGGGTCGATCTGCGCTTCCTCGGCACGTTGATCACGGGGCTCGTCGTGATCCTCATGGGCACCGCGGGGCTGAGCTTCTACGTCGGCGTCGTGCCGCTCCCCGATGCGCTCAAGAGCGTCTGGCTGGTCATCCACGTGTTCGTCGCCTCGCTCGCCACCGCATTCTTCGCGCTCGCGTTCGGACTGTCGGTCCTGCAGCTGCTGCAGTCGCGGCGGGAGCGCCGTCTGGCAGAGAAGGCCGAGAAGCCGGGGCTGAAGTTCATGAGCACCCTGCCCGGTGCGGAGAAGCTCGAGGGCATGGCGTTCCGTTTCGCGATCGTCGGCTTCATCTTCTGGACCTTCACGCTGATCGCCGGCGCCATCTGGGCGCAGGACGCCTGGGGCCGCTACTGGGGCTTCGACGTCAAGGAGACCTGGACCTTCATCGTCTGGGTGCTCTACGCCGGATACATCCACGCCCGGGCCACGCGCGGCTGGCGCGGCAACCCGTCGGCATGGCTGTCGATCGTCGGCTTCAGCGCCGTGATCTTCAACTTCACGATCGTGAACGTGTTCTTCAAGGGCCTGCACGCGTACAGCGGCCTCAGCTGAGTCACGCCGGCGCTGCCTGTCGGCGGCGCCGCGGAGGAACCGCCCGGAGACGATGGTCTCCGGGCGGTTCGTCGTTTCGCCGGGGTGTTGCGCGGTCGGGATGGCGTCATCGGCCGGATGCTGCGGGGGCGCGGGGCACGCGGCATCCGACACCAGCGCAAACAGAAGATCCCCCGGAACGGACGCGTTCCGGGGGATCTTCGGGGAGCGGGGCGGATGCTACGCCTGGGCGAGCACCGCCTTCGCGGATGTCGTGCGGCGAAGCGCCACAGCCAGGGTCGTGACGAGCAGGGCGAGCACCGCCCACACGATGAGCGCGGCTACGGCCGCGCCGTTGCCGGCGATGAGGCCCGTGAACGCGGGAGCGGTGGGCAGGGCCGCGCTGATCGACATCAGCCAGCCGGGAACCGTGGAGATGAGGCCCGTGGCGACGGCGACCACGCCGACCAGGGCGCTGACCCAGCGGCCGATCCCACCGAAGACGGCGACGAGGGCCTGGTTGACGGCGGCGAAGGCCACACCGGCCACGACGGCGGTTCCGGCGAAGGCCCACCAGGCGCCCGCGTCGTACTTCGCGACGAACTGCACGATGAGTGCCACGAGCACGCCCTGGCCGGCGCCGAGGAGAGCCGCCGGGGCGAACGCGCGCAGCGTCAGGGCGGCCGACGAACGACGCGAGGTCAGCGTGCGGGCGGTGTGCGCGCGCATCACGAGGAACGAGGCCAGGCCGCCGAACCACAGGGCCACGGCTGCGAGCAGCGGGATCGCGGTCGGTCCGAAGATCGTGCTGCCTCCCGCGTTGGACGACACCGGGTCGGCGATCACGGAGGCGATCGACGTCGACTCCTCGTCGCTGAACGAGGGGAGCTGCTCGGAGGCCGTGCGCAGGCCCCCGGCGAGGTCGCCGGTTCCCGTAGCGAGGGTGTCGAGGCCCTCGGCCAGGGTCGTCGCGCCGTCGGAGAGCTGGGTGGCGCCGTCGGAGAGCTGCGCCGCGCCGGTGGAGAGCTGGCCCGCGCCGGATGCGATGCCGCCGGCACCGGTGGCGAGCTCATTGGCTCCGTACTGGGACTGATCAACCCCATCCGCCAACTGCCCGAGGGCCCCGGCGAGCGTGGTCGCGCCGGTCCCCGCGGTGCGCAGCTGCGCTGCGATGGTCGCGGTTGCCTCAGTGTTCAGCTGCGCGAGTCCACCCGCGGTGCCTGCGGCAGCGAGTGATGCGCTTTCGGCGCCGCCCTGCAGTGCGGGCAGTGAGGCGGAGATCTCCTGCAGGCCGATGCAGACGGGATCGGTGTCCTCTCGACCGGTGCAGGCGGCGAGCAGGTCGTCGAGGCCAGCCGCCAGGTCATCGACGCCGGCTTTCACGCCGGCGGTCGCTTGCTGAGCTCCGCTGGCGGCGGTGCTCAGCTCGGCGGGGACGAGACCGGACGCTTCGAGCCCCGTAGCGCCGTCGGTCAGCCCCTTCCCGAGGGTTGCGGCGCCGGACTGAGCGTCGCGCGTACCGCCGGCGATTGTCCCCAGGCCGGAGGCGAGTTCCGTCGCGCCGGAGCTGAGCTGCATGGCGCCCGAGCCCAGTTCGCTCGCCCCGCTGCCGAGCTGGGTGGCGCCGTCGGCGAGCTGGGAGGCTCCGCCGGGGAGCTCTGCTGCGCCATCGGCTGCGGTCCGGGCGCCGTCGGCGAGTTCGAGGGCGCCGGAGGCGGCTTCGCCGATCTGGTCGCCGAGTGTCGTGAAGCCGACCAGCACGTTCTCCAGCGTCGCCTCCGAGAGCATCGTGCCGAGGCTGGAGGCAGCAGCGGAGGCGATCTGAGACGTGATGAGGTCGTCGGCGATGAGGGCGTCGTCGGGCGTGGTGACCGAGATGGTCGCCTGCTTTGCGGTGCCCTCTCCGGTGAACGCCTGCCCGGCCGAGGTCGCTGCCGCCGAGAACTCGGCGGGGATCGTCACGACGGCCTGGTACTTGCCGGTGGCGAGGCCGTCTGCGGCATCGTCCTCGTTGGAGATGACCCAGGTGAGGTTGGAGTCGAGATCGTCCGAGCCCTCGACGAGGCCCGAGGACAGCTGGCGTCCGAGCGGGGTGTACTGGTCGTCGATCGTGACCGGCTCGTCGAGGTTCACGATCGCGGCGGTCATGCTGTCGAGACGCTCGGTCGGGTTCTGCAGTGCGGCGACGAGGATGCCGCCGATGATCGCCGGCAGCAGCAGCACGCCGAGCAGCGTCAACCAGGTGACGGGCTTGCGGGAGCGGGCGCGTTCGATGGGGAGAGTCATGCGTTCACCTCGGAGTCGTGGTGTGCGGACGGCGCGGACGCCGCGTCGAGGAAGCCGGGCGCCGGCCAGGACGCCTCGGTGAGGATGATGCGCGCTGTGCCGGCATCGGATGCTGTGGCGAGCACCGCGAGCTCACGGCGTGCGGCCGCATCGCGGAGCATGGCCGTGGCCTGGTCGCGCTGGGCGCCGGTGAAACGGTCGATGCCCTCGATGACGACGAGGGGCGAGGCTCCGCGCAGGGCTTCCTGCAGGTCGAGCAGCGCAGCATCCGCATCGTCGACGAGTACGAGGCCGACGCGGCTGCGCACCCAGGCCGACCGGCCGGGCAGCAGGTGGCCGTCGACGCGGAGCAGGCCGGACTCGGGGGCGAGCCTTCCGGCGATCGCCAGGGCGAGCGCCCGGCGCGCGGCACGGTCGCGTCCGTCGACGATGAGCGACTGCCCGGGTGCGAGACGCAACGACAGGCCCTCGATGAGGGGCGCATCGGCGCTGAGCACGAGGTCATCGGCGGCGACGATCGAACCGTCGCCGGGCCAGGCGGCCAGGTGGCGTTCGCGTTCGACGGCCTCGCCCTCGATGTCGACGCTGGGGAGGATCCTCTCCAACCAGGCGGGGATCTCCCAGGCCTTCTCGCCCAGCAGCGCCATGAGCGCGGGGATCAGTGTCATGCGCACGAGGAAGGCATCGATCGCGATGCCGGCGGCGAGGCCGAGCGCGATCGGCTTGAGGGAGGAGTCGCCCTCGGGTACGAACGCGACGAACACGGCGAACATGATGAGGCCCGCGGCGGTGACGACCTTCGCGGATCCCGTGAAGCCGCTGCGCACGGCCCGCTTCGCCGCCGCGCGACGGATCGCGCGGTCGGGGGACTTGGCATCCGCATCGTGCACGAAGTCCTCGCGCATGCGCGAGACGAGGAAGACCTGGTAGTCCATCGCGAGGCCGAACAGCACACCCATGAGGATGATCGGCATGAAGCTGATGATCGGGCCGACCTTCGCCACATGCAGGAGGTCAGCGGCCCAGCCCCACGAGAACACGGCGCCGACGACGCCGAAGGCGGCGACGATCGACAGCAGGTATCCGAGGGCTGCGGTCACGGGCACCCAGATCGAGCGGAACACGATCGTCAGCAGCACGAGAGACAGACCGATCACGAAGATGCCGAAGGGGAGGAGGGCTGCGCCGAGCTGGTCGGAGATGTCGATGGCGACGGCGGTGAAACCGGTCACCTTGATGTCGATGCCGAACTCTTCGAGCCACTCGTCGTGGTGCGAGCGCAGCTCGCGGACGACATCAGCGGTCGCCGGGTCATCCGGGGCGGTCTCGGGGATCACCTGCACGATGCCCGTGTCCGCGGTCTCGTTCGGAGTGGAGAGCGCGACCTCCTTCACTCCGGGGATCTCGGCGACAGCATCCCCGAGGTCTTCCATGAGGCCCAGGGGGTCGGTGGAGGTGATGATCGTTCCGGTGAGGACGAGCGGGCCGTTGAAGCCGGGGCCGAACTCCTCGGCGACGAGGTCGTAGCTCTGACGTGCCTCGTCCTCAGGCGCGAGCACACCGGCGTTGGGGAGGGCGAGGTTGAGACTCAGCGCGGGGATCGCGACGGCACCGAGGCCGACGATGACGGCGAGCGAGACGAGCACCGGATGCTTCGTCACTCCGCCGACCCAGCGCTCGGAGAAGCCGCGGCGAGGCGCCTTCGACGCGTTCTTCGGCGCCTTCTTCGGGCGGCCGACGATGCGCATGCCGAGGAATCCGAGCACAGCGGGGGTCAGGGTCACCGAGATGAGAACGCCGAAGGCGACGGCGACGGAGGCCGCGATGCCCATCGTCGTCAGGAACGGGATGCCCGCGAAGCCGAGGCCGATCAGGGCGATGAGCACGGTGATGCCGGCGAACACGACGGCGGAACCGGCGGTTCCGACTGCCCGGGACGCCGACTCCTCGGGGTCGACGCCCTCGCGGACCTGGTCCTGGTGGCGCGCCATGATGAACAGCGCGTAGTCGATGCCGACCGCGAGCCCGAGCATCAGAGCGAGCAGCGGTGTCGTGGAGGAGATGGTCGAGAAGGCGGTCGCGGCGTAGATCCCGGCGATCGAGATGCCGACGCCGAGAACCGCAGTGAGCAGCGGGAGGCCCGCGACGACGAACGAGCGGAACGTGACGACGAGCACCAGCAGGGCGATCACGAGGCCGACGGCCTCCGTGAGCGTGACGCCCGGGATCGAGATCGCGAACAGGTCGCCGCCGAGCTTGATCTCGGTTCCGGCGGGCAGCTCATCGCGCAGTGCGTCGACGGCCGCCGTCAGCTCGTCCTTGGTCTCATCCGACACGTCGGTCGACTGGCCGTCGAACTGCAGCTGGACGATCGCGGCGGTCTCGGACTCGTTGACCATTCCCTCGATCATCTCGTCGTAGGGGGAGGTGACCGCGAGCGCGCCCTCGAGATCCACGAGTTCGTCGATGGCGTCCTCGATGGGCTCCCGGTAGGAGGTATCCGTGATCGAGTCGCCGTCGGCGGCGACCACGATGAACTGCGCATTCGTGCCGCTGACCTGCGGGAAGGAACGGCCGAGCTGCTCGATGCCCTCCTGGGCCTCGGTGCCGGGGATCGTGAAGGAGTTGTCCGTTCCCTTCTGGAGGAACAGGGCGCCACCGCCGGCGAGGGCGAGGATGATGAGCCAGGCGGCGAGAACGCGCCAGGGGTGGCGGAACGACCAGCGTCCCAGGGACGACAGGAGAGTGGACACAGGATCCTCCGAGATGACGGACGGGAGAATGGATACAGATGTGTATCCGATACATCTCTGTATCGTACGTGGGTCGGACGTGTGAAACTGTGGGCGGGATGTGAGAGTGGGAGCATGACGATTCCTGTGACGAAGCGACGTGAGAACACCCGTGCGCGGTTGCTCGAGGCCGCCGCCCAGGTATTCGCCGAAGTTGGCCTGGAAGGCGCGAGCGTCGAAGCGATCTGCGAACGCGCCGGCTTCACCCGCGGCGCCTTCTACTCGAACTTCGCCTCGAAGGACGAGCTCTTCCTGCAGCTCGCATCGGCCTTCGCCGAACGCCGTCTCGTGCAGGTGCGTGCGAGCATCGCCGCCTTCACCGAATCCGGTGAGCTGCACAGCGGCGCCGACGCCTTCGAGCTCGTGCGCCGAGTGCTCGAATCCGGCGAGGAGGATCGCCTCAGCATCATGATGATGAGCGAGATCCGCATCCGCGCCCTGCGCGATGAAGAATTCGGCGCGGCCTACCTGTCACAGGAGAGAGACCTCGTCGACGGCATCCAGGAGATCATCCGGGGCATCGTCGATGCCGGTCTCTTCTCCCTGCGCGTCGATCTCGAGACCGCCGCGCGCATCCTCATGAGCGTGTGGGGCGACGCCATGGTGCTCGGAGCGATCGGAGGGCAGTCCGAAGCTCAGATGCAGGACACGGGCAGTGCTTTGCTCGGTCAGCTCGTGGAACTCATCGTCTGCGAGCCCTGAGCCGTCAGCCCCGCGGAAGCAGGGCGTGACACCGGGCGAGACGATCGAGCCACCATTCGCGCCGGTCGGCGGATGCCGCGAGGCGGTCGAGTCGCGCAGCATCCGGGATCACGCGTCCCGCGGGAATCGAGCCATCGACAGGAACACGGTCGGCGACGTCCTCGACGAACAGGGCACCCGTGCCCAGCCCGCAGTCGAAGTCGAGCTCGGGGAGGGATGCCGCGAGCGCCGCACCCTGGCTGAGACCGACCGCGGTGTCGAGAGCGCTCGACACGACCGCCGGAAGGCCCGCCTCGGCGACGATCTCCAGCGCACGGCGGACGCCGCCCAGCGGCTGCGCCTTGATGATGATGAGGTCGGCGGCGCCGGCGCGGGCCACGGCGATCGGGTCCTCGGCCTTGCGCACGCTCTCATCGGCGGCGATCGGGATGCCCATGTACTTCACGCGCCCGCGCAGCTCGGCGAGCTCGGCGACCGTGGCGCAGGGCTGCTCGGCGTATTCGAGATCGAACTCCGCGAGCGCGTGCAGGGCGCGTTCGGCCTCATCCACGGTCCAGGCCGCGTTGGCATCGATGCGCACGCGGCCCTCCGGCCCGAGCGCCTCGCGCACGGCGCGCACGCGGGCGACATCGTCGGAGAGGTGCTGGCCGGGGTCGGCGACCTTCACCTTGGCGGTGCGGCACCCGGGGAATCGGGCGAGGATGCGGGCGACCTCGCCGGCCGTGACCGCGGGGATCGTCGCATTGACGCGGATGCTCGGGCGCACAGCATCCGGCTGCTCGTTCCACGCGAAATCGATCGCTGCGGCGAGCCAGGTCGCGGCCTCGGCGTCGTCGTACTCGACGAAGGGCGAGAACTCGGCCCAGCCCTCGGGGCCTTCTAACAGCAGCGCCTCGCGGGTGGTCACACCGCGGAACCGGGTGGTCATCGGCAGGGCGACGACACGGCTGGTGGCGAGCAGGTCTTCGATCGCGGGGCGCATGTCCCCATTGTCGCCCCGCGCTCCCGCTCATGTGCGGCATCCCGCCGTTCCCGTCGCACTTTCTGTCGGCATATCGGGCGCGGGCGCGACAGAAAGTGCGACGGGAACGGCGGGCGGATGCCGGGGCTCGGGCTCAGCGGGCGAAGAGCGCCGCTCGGACGCGGGACACGAGCACCCCCGGGGTGCGCAGCAGGGGAGCGGTGACCTCGATCACGGTCCACCCCGCTGCGCGGAGCGCGGCGATGCGCTCGACGTCCTTCGCATAGCGAGAGCTGTGAATACTGCCGTGGTACTCGATGATGACGCGCTCGGCGGGGTAGACCATGTCGACGCACGCGAGGAAGAAGCCGTGCTCATCCCGGATGTCGACGTTCAGCTCCGGCTCGGGGAGGCCCGCCATCACGAGGATGCAGCGCACCCGTGACTCGCGCGGCGACCAGCTGTCCTCGCGCACCAGCTCGACGGCCTCGCGCAGACGGCGGACGCCGACCCTGCGGCCCGACGCGATGGCGGTTCGCAACTCGTCGAGCGTGGCGAGGGGTGGTCGACCGACATGGCGTCGTCCGACGCCTGTGCGCCATCGTCGGCAGAAGTGGTCGCCCAGAGCGACGAGGTGCGGCACATCGAGCGATCCCAGGCTTGCCCACGCCGTGCCTGCCGCGGCGGTCGGAACACCCGCGACCATCGTCACCTGTGATGTCCGCGGATCGGCGCGATGCGCGCTCACCCCGTGCGACCGCATGAGCGGCCCCGTGCCCATGGTGCTCACATGCAGGGGGAGGAGGGCGCCGTCGAGAGGCCTGCCGAATGCGTCGGTCGCAAGGGGCAACGGACCACCCCGCAGGTGCACAGCGGTGTCATGGCTGAAGAACTGCAGCGGTCGCAGTCTCGGCGCGAACGCCAGGGCCTGCGCGCGGTGTTCGGCGGCCTGCCTGGCGAACGGGTCGTCCGCGGTGGCTGGGTCGATGTCGGACGCCAGGGCCGTGGCATCCCCTCGTCTGCGCACGCCGCGGATAGGGGTCTCGAGGTCTTTGCGGCGCAGCCGCTCAGGATGCACGCCGGCCGCGAGGGCTGATCGCACGTCGAACACCTCTCCGAGCCAGGGCGGCAACGGCACAGCTTTCATGCCCCCGACCTTCGCACCCCGTGTGCCTTCGATGTTCGTGTTCTCCACAGCCGCCGTTCCCGTCGCACTTTCTGTCGGTGTATCGGGCGCGGGTGCGACAGAAAGTGCGACGGGAGCAGAGACACGCGGAACGCGAGCCGGAAGCGGCGCGCGCGTAGGCTGGGGGCATGGTCTCCGATCTCTTCGATCCCGCGGAATGGGTGCTCGCGCCCGGTGCCGAGCACTACACCGACATCACCGCGCACGTCACGCATGACGGCGGGGTTGCCCGCATCGCCTTCAACCGCCCCGAGGTGCGCAACGCGTTCCGCCCGCACACGGTCGACGAGCTGCACCGGGCGCTCGACATCGCCCGGCAGGATCCGAAGATCGGCGCAGTGCTCCTCACCGGCAACGGTCCGAGTCCGAAGGACGGCGGCTGGGCGTTCTGCTCGGGAGGCGACCAGCGCATCCGCGGGCGTGACGGCTACAAGTACTCCGAGTCGACGACCGAGGTGCACGACACCGCCCGTGCGGGGCGTCTGCACATCCTCGAGGTGCAGCGGCTGATCCGCTTCATGCCGAAGGTCGTCATCGCGGTCATCCCCGGGTGGGCGGCCGGTGGCGGGCACTCGCTGCACATCGTCTGCGATCTGTCGATCGCGTCGGCAGAAGAGGCGAAGTTCAAGCAGACGGACGCTGACGTCGGAAGCTTCGACGCCGGATACGGTTCGGCCTACATGGCCCGCCAGACCGGGCAGAAGATCGCCCGTGAGGTGTTCTTCCTCGCCGAGGAGTACTCGGCCCAGCGCGCCTACGAGATGGGCGCGGTCAACCGCGTCGTCCCGCATGCCGAGCTCGAGCGCGAGGCGCTGAAGATGGCGCGCACTGTGCTGACGAAGTCGCCCACGGCGATCCGCATGCTGAAGTTCGCGTTCAACGCGGTCGATGACGGCATGGTCGGCCAGCAGGTGTTCGCCGGTGAGGCGACGCGTCTCGCCTACGGCACGGATGAGGCCGTCGAGGGCCGCGACTCGTTCCTCGAGAAGCGCGACGCCGACTGGTCGGCGTTCCCGTACCACTTCTGATCGGCGGGCACGGTCATGCCAGAGCTGATCCCCGTGGCATCCGATGATGCTGTCGTTCTGCGCGATGCGCTGGCTCGCGCGCTCGACGGCGGCCCGGCGATCGGGCTCGGGATGCTCGGGGGTGAGTCCACGACGGTGTCGGAAGGCGTCGCCGTGGTGATCGCGACGTCCGGATCGACGGGTGTTCCGAAGCGGGTCATGCTCTCCGCCGAGGCGCTGCGCGCGGGAGCCGAAGCGACCGCTGCGCGCGTCGGCGCAGGACGCTGGCTGCTCGCGCTTCCCGCCTCCTATGTCGCGGGGCTGCAGGTGCTGACCCGATCGATCCTCTCGGGCACCGAGCCGAACGTGCTGAGCGGAAAGTTCTCCCCGCTGGCCTTCGCCGAGGCGACGCTGTCCCTCGTCCGCGAGGGGGGAGCGGACGACGCCCTGTTCACCTCGCTCGTGCCGGCGCAGCTTTCGACGCTGCTGGATGCCGCGGACGAAACCGCGGTGCGAGCATCCCTCACCGCCTATTCGGCGATCCTCGTCGGAGGCCAGGCCCTGCCCGAGCCGATCCGCGAGCGCGCGGCGGAGCTGGGCGTGCGGATCGTGCGCACGTACGGCTCCAGCGAGACGAGTGGCGGATGCGTGTACAACGGCATCCCGCTCGACACGGCCGCGGTGCGAACAGTCGACGGCGAGCTGCAGATCGCCGGCCCCATGCTCGCCGACGGGTACCTGGGCGATCCCGAGCGCACCGATCGCATCTTCGTCCGAGATGCGCACGGCATCCGCTGGTATCGCACCGGCGACCTCGGCATCGTGGAGGACGGCGTCGTGCGCGTGCACGGCCGCGCCGACAACGTCATCGTCTCCGGCGGCATCAACGTGTCGCTCGACCGGGTCGAGCGGGTCGTCCGGAACATCCCCGGTCTCGCCGGGGCGGTCGTCGTCGGCATTGAGGATCCTCGGTGGGGCGAAGCATCCGTCATCGTCGCCGCGCGCGGCGAGGCACTGCGTCGCACCGAGGCCGAACAGCTCGAGCACGCGCGGCAGGCGGTCGCCGACGGGATCGGCAAGCACGCGCGCCCCGCACGGCTCATCCTCGTCGATGAGATTCCGACCCTCGCATCCGGGAAACCCGACCGTGAGACGATCCGGCGGGCGGTCGCCGGCCCGCGCTGAGCACGACAGATACATCGCAAGACGGATGCCGCGGCATCCGCCCTCGCGTAGCGTGAGAACGTGATCCGTCCGCCGTCCCACGCCAGGCTCGTCGTCGACCTCGTCGCATCGCTCGCGCTGTTCGGGGCGTTGACGTCGATCTCGTTCGCCTTCTACGCGCCGGGCGCGCTGAGCACCACCATCCCCGAGGTCGTGGCCGTCGTCGCCCTCATCGTCTCGTCGATCCTGCAGTTCGGCGGTCTCGCCGTCGGCCGCATCGCCCCGGGGGTCGCGCTCGCCGCGGCCTGGGCAGGCGCGATCGTGCAGATGGCGGCGGGGCTGCAGCCGCTGCCGATCAACCTGGCGATCCTCGGCGTGCTCTTCGCGACCGCCGCGTGGGGATCGCGACGCATCATGTGGGCGGGGCTCGCCTCGGCCGCGGGCGGCGGTGTCGTCGCCGTCGTCTACATGATCCTCGTCCACGGGCTGTTCCTCGGCACAGAGGGGCTGGCGAGCCTCACCGCGACCATTCTCGTCTTCGTCGTCGTCGTGATGCTCGCCCTCATCGCGCCCTGGATGGGCGGTTTCGGCTGGCGGATGGTGCTGCGCTGGCGCGCGAGCCGCGAGGCCCAGTCGCTCGCCGAGCTCGCAGCCGCCGAGGAACAGGAACGGGTCGCGATCGCCCGGGACATGCACGACGTCGTGGCGCATTCCCTGGCCGTGATCATCGCGCAGTCCGATGGGGCGCGTTATGCCGCGGCATCCGACCCGGCGATCGCCGTCGATACCCTCGGGACCGTCTCGGAGACGGCGCGCGCCGCGCTGTCGGACGTGCGGATGCTGCTCACACAGCTGCGCCACCGCCAGGGCGACGGTCCGCAGCCGATGCTCGCCGATCTCGAGCAGGTCTATGCGCAGGTGCGGCAGTCCGGCCGCGATCTGCGCGTCACGGTCGACCCGACCCCGCAGTCCGAGCCGCCGGCGGCGATTCAACTCGCCGTCTATCGCATCCTGCAGGAGGCGCTGACGAACGCGATCCGGCACGGCGCCGGTGACACGGTCGACGTCTCCCTGGCGTGGCTGCCCGAGCGCGTGGAGTTCGCGGTGCGCAACCCGGTCGGTCCTGGCGACGCGGGCGGTAGCGGCCACGGCCTCATCGGCATGCGCGAACGCGCACAACTGGTGGGCGGCACCGTGACCGCCGAGAGCGGGGAAGAGGAGTTCGTGGTGCGAGGGATGCTGCCGATTGGAGACGCCGAATGATCCGGGTGATGCTCGTCGACGACCAGGCGCTGTTCCGCGCCGGCATCCGCATGCTCGTCGGATCCCAGCCCGACATGGAGGTCGTCGCCGAGGCGGGCGACGGCGAGGAGGCCCTCCGTCTCGTCGCAGGCTCTCGGCCCGACGTCGTGCTCATGGATATCCGGATGCCGGTCATGGACGGCTTGACCGCCACCGCCCGGATGCTCGAGGCATCCGACGCCCCGCGCATCGTCATGCTCACCACGTTCGACCTCGACGAAGCCGCAGCGCGGGCGATCCGGCAGGGCGCGAGCGGCTTCCTCCTGAAGGACGCCGATCCGGAATTCCTGCTCGCCGCGATCCGCACGGTGCACTCCGGATCGAGTGTGATCGCCGCATCCGCCACCCGTGAGCTGTTCGCGCACTTCACGCCGCAGACGCGCCCCGTGCCGGAGTCGTTCGCAGCCCTCACCGACCGCGAACGGGAGATCTTCGCCCTCGCCGCCCGCGGACTGTCCAACGCCGAGATCGCGGGGCGCGAATACCTCAGTGAGGCGACCGTGAAGACGCACATCAGTCGCATCCTCACGAAGCTGTCGCTGCGCGATCGGGTGCAGCTGGTCGTGTTCGCTTTCGAGCACGGGCTGGCCTGAGCCGTTCCCGTTGCATCCGGTCCGGGATCATCCTCCGGATGTACGCGGATGCTCCGGGCGGGCGATGCGCCGCAGCATCCGCGATTCGTAGCGTCGGATGCATGGAGATCACGACCACCGACCTCGGGCTCGCCGCCCGTGTCCAGAACCTCACGAAGACCTATGGCACGGGCCACGGCGCCGTCACCGCCCTCGACGGGGTGAGCGTCGGCATCCGCCAGGGCCAGTTCACCGCGATCATGGGGCCGTCGGGATCGGGCAAGTCCACGCTCATGCACATCATGGCGGGCCTGGATGCGCCCACTGACGGACGCGTATGGATCGGGGACACCGACATCACCGGCCTCGGCGACCTCGAGCTGACGATTCTGCGTCGGCGCCGCGTCGGGTTCATCTTCCAGTCGTTCAACCTCGTGCCGACGCTCGATGCCAGAGCGAACATCCTCCTGCCGTTCGAGCTCGACGGCCGGCGGCCGACTGCGCTGGAGAGGGCTCGCATCGACGGACTGGTCGAGCGTCTCGGGCTCGCCGCGCGGCTCGGTCACCGCCCGCACGAGCTCTCCGGCGGACAGCAGCAGCGGGTTGCGATCGCACGTGCGCTCGCCACGGCACCCGACCTCGTCTTCGCCGACGAGCCGACCGGCAACCTCGACTCGCGTTCCGGCCGTGAGGTGCTGAAGCTACTCGCCGAGGCGAGCAGTCAGCAGGGACAGTCGATCGCGATGGTCACCCATGACGCGATCGCGGCGAGCCATGCCGACCGGGTGCTGTTCCTCGGCGACGGACGCATCGTCGCCGACCGGCCGCGCCAGAGCGCCGAGCAGATCGCGGCGCACATGCTCGCCGCGGAGGTGACGGCATGAGCGCTGTGACGGCGGTCGTCCCCGAGAGCTCGGCGACCGGACCGCGGCTCGGCTGGCTGAGCGAGCGGGGGATGGGCGCGAGCATCCTCGTCGCTGCTCTCTCGGCATCGTTCGGCGTCGTTCTGCTGGCGGCGACCGACTACATCGGACGGATGCTTTCGCAGAACCCGTACATCGGGGACAGCGGCACACTCGCCGTGGTCGTCGGAATCCTGTCGGTGCTGCTGATCGGGGTGGCGATGTACGTCGCAGCGATCGTCACCGCCAACACCTTCTCGACCATCGTCGCCGGACGCACTCGGCGCATCGCCCTGCTGCGGCTGATCGGTTCGAGCGCCCGCGCGCAGCGCTCCGAGGTCGCCCGGCAGGGTCTCGTCGTCGGGGTTATCGGTGCAGCGGCCGGTGTCGTCGTCGGACTGGGCGTCGCGGCATCCGGGATCGCCCTCGCCGAGCGTTTCGTGGCATCCGTCGAAGGCTTCTCACTGGGGCAGCGGCTCTTCCTCGTGCCGGCCTTCGCGGTGGCCCTCACCACCTGGGCAGCGGCGTGGGCCGGATCTCGTCGGGTGCTGACGGTGACGCCGCTGCAGGCGATCGGCGGGTCCGTCGAGCGCACGCACGAGGATGCCGCGGCCAGGCCCGTGCGTCACATCACGGCGCTGGTGCTCGTGGTCCTCGGCGTCGCGCTGCTCGTGGGCGGCGTGCTCGTCGGACTGATCACCCCGCTCGGCGTCATCGTGGCCTTCTTCGGCGGGCTCGCGTCGTTCACCGGTATCGCGCTCGCCGCGGTGCGGGTGATGCCGCCGCTGCTGCGTCTCGTCGGGCGCATGTTCGGGCGGTCGGCGGTCGCACGGCTCGCGGCGGAGAACGCGCTGCGGTATCCGGAGCGGTCGAGCCGGATGGCGATCGGCGTCGTGATGGGCGTGACGCTCGTGACGATGTTCGCCGTCGCGCTGGAGTCGGTGAAGAGGCTGCTCGCCGCGGCGGCCGGCGGTGCACTGGACCCGCAGTTCGCACTCATCATGGACGGATTCGCGACGGTCATGATGGTGCTCGTCGGCGTCTCGGCGGCGATCGCCGCGGTCGGGCTGGTCAACCTGCTCACGATCGGGGTGGTGCAGCGCCGCCGGGAACTCGGGCTGCTGCGGGCCGTGGGGCTGTCGAACGCGCAGGTGCGGCGGATGATCCTGCTCGAGGCGGTGCACATCACCGTGACGGCCACCGCGACGGGGCTCGTGCTCGGCGTCGGCTACGGGTGGGTGGCGGCGCAGTCGCTGCTGGGATCTGTACGAATGCCTCCGGATTTCGAGCAGACCGCCGGGCTCGTGGCGCCTGCCGTGCCGTGGATCCCGGTCGTCGTGATCGCCGTCGCCGCTGCGCTGCTCACGCTGATCGCCTCGGCCGCGCCGACCCGGCTCGCCACCCGCGTCGCACCCGTCGAGGCGCTCGCCGTGGACTGACGTCTTCCCGCATCCCTCCTGTCGCCGAGCCCCCGTCTTCGCGCCGAGCGCCCGTCGTGGGGCGCCCGGAAGACGGGGCGTCGGCGGCAAAGCGGGGCTAGGCGGTGGGAGGGACGGGCTACGGGGTGAACATGTCCTCGATCGTGCATCCGAAGGTCGCGGCGAGGCGGAACGCGAGGGGGAGCGACGGATCGAACCGTCCGCGCTCGATCGAGATGATCGTCTGGCGCGAGACGCCGAGCTCATCGGCGAGGCGCTGCTGCGACCATCCGCGCTCCTGGCGCCGAACCTGAAGCGAGTTCTCCATCTCAGCCCTGCCGCTTCGCGATGAGGTACCGGATGCCGCAGCTCAGCAGCGCTACGACGAGCACACCCATCAGCGCCCACATGGCGTCGAAGCGGAGCCCGGCCAACGCGATGCCGGTGAGAGCGAGTCCGGTGATGAGGATCGTGTCGCGGAACGCGCCTTCGGACGCCTGGTCGAGCCAGCGCGTCTCGACGGACTCCTCCGGGCGCTCGGTCGCATCGCGCAGCGTGCTGCGGTCGACGACGAGGGCGTAGACCAACGCGATACAGGGGGCGGACAGGCAGAGCGCGAGGACCGCGGTTCCCAGCAGGGCGATCTTGTCGGGGATGACCCCCGAGGCGAGGCCGATGAGGCTCGCCGCGGCGGCGATGAGGATGCCGACGGGGATCGCGATCGCCAGCGCGGGGGTACGGCCGCCGGCGAACTTCGTGCGTCCCCAACCAGTGTGCGGCTTCTGTGCGGTGTTCATGATGCCTCCGTGGTGAAGCGTGCTTGACATGTATGGTTAGCTTGACATGTCAAACGTGCTTGACGCAACACGGCGTCATGCGATGTGAGCCGCGGGTGCGGCTCTTCTAGGCTGAGAGCATGTCGCACCCCTTCGACCAGTCGTCGTACCAGGTCCGTTTCGAGTGGGGCGTTGCCGGTCTCGACCGCCTCGCGCCCGCCGACGTGATCGTCGTCGTCGACGTGCTGCGGTTCTCGTCCACCGTGACGGATGCTGTGGCATCCGGCCAGAACGTCGAACTCGCCGGCGCCCGCGAATGGTCGCCGAACGGGGCAGCCGTCGCAGAGGCCGCGGCAGCCGTGCCTGGTGCCACGGTCCTCGTCGGATCGCTGCGCAACGCATCCGCTGTCGCGCGGACCGTGCTCGAGATCCAGAACCGCCGCCAGGCCCGCACTTCGGTATCGGTCATCGCCGCGGGGGAGCGCGCGGGCGATGGCCTGCGCTTCGCCGTCGAGGATCAGCTCGGCGCCGGCGCGATCATCGCCGCGCTCAGCGACCTCGGCGCCGACCACACGTCTCCCGAGGCGGCGGCATCGTGCGAAGCCGCCCGCGGGCTCAGCCGCGCGGTTCGGCATCTGCTGACGGCATCCGGATCGGGCAAGGAGCTCGTCTCGGGAGCCGGCGGACAGCTCGCAACCGAGCGGATGCTGGCCGCGGGAATCACCCCGACCGAGCCGAAGGCCGCCGCTGAGACGGACGCCACCGAGGCCGTTCCCGTGCTCGCGGACGGTGTGTTCGTCGCCTTCGCTTGAAGGAGGGACCTCGGCCTCCGGCGCCCACACGGAGCGGGACGGCAGAGTCCTTGCCCCCCAATCCGTTGCACAACTCAGGAGAATCGGCGCCCCCGACGTGATCTGCAGCGCAGAACCGCGGAAGTGCAGAAGTTCTCCTGAGTTGTGCAAACAACCAAGTAACCCAGGAGGGGACGGCGACGCGCGGTGGACCATGGCCGGGGCCCCGCCGTTCCTAGCGGGGTGTCTGTGCAGCGAGCTTCGTGGCCAGCGTGATTTCGCGCCGCACCCAGGTGAAGGCGTGCCGGGCGTCGAACGACTTCGAACATTTCGCGCACGACGTGGCGCGGGTGGGGCGGCGGTGCCGGTAGGTGGTGTGGCCGGCGGGGCAGGTTCCCACCCAGGGAGCGAGCTCTTCGGCTGTTTCGCCGTGGTGGGTGGTGCCGCCGACGTAACCGATCTCGGCGGCGACGGTCTTCCACTTCGGTCCGTGCGCGGCCTTGTGCCCGGCGAGCGCGTGGGCGACTTCGTGCAGCAGCACCTGGTGGATGTCGTCGTCCTCGAAACGTGCGGCGAGGTAGCGCGATACGGTGATGCGCTTGGCCCGAAAATCGCACTGACCGGCCCGGCGCTTCGCGTGGTCGAACCCGAACGACCAGGTGTCGTCGAGATGCAACCGGATCAGCGCTTCGCCCCAGGTGCGCACACGGTCGAGATCCGCCATGAGATCAGGCTAAGCCAGAGCGCCGACATTCGCGCGTTTCCGCGCGTGACGGTTCAGTAGACGGGGGTCACCAGTGCACCGCTGCGGCGCCGTTCGGCGGCTTCGATCGCCAGCAGTGCCGTCTCGAGCTCGGTGTCGGGCGCGCCGGCCTCGCGGCGCAGGAACAGGGCTTGCTTGAAGCTGTCGCGGGCCTGGTCGAAGTCGCCCGCCTCGTAGGCGTTGCGTCCGTGGTGATGGTGGGCGAAGGCGGCGATGCCGACCCAGTTCTGCCCCTCGGCTTCGGACGCGCACGTGGCGAGTTCCTGCTCGGCTGCGGCGTGGGCTCCGCGGTACTGGAGGATGGTCGCGTGGAGCACGCGCGAGCGCAGGACGTCCTTGCGGGTTCCGGCCATGCGGGCGACGCGCACCGATTCATCCGACAGCGCGAGGGCTTCGTCGAGACGGCCGAGGACCTTGAGCAGCCATACCCGTTCCAGCAGGGCGGGAAGGCTCCGTTGAGCCTCGATCTCGGCCAGTCGTTCAGCGCACTCGGCCGGGTCGACCTGTTCGCGAAGAGTCTCTGAGTCGTACCCCTTGATGTAACCCATGTGCTCTCCTTCCGCGGTGCTTCCTCCAGTCTGCCCGGCCGTTGCTCAGACGGGCCGAACGGCACACCTTGTGGGGGATTTCAGCGCAGGAAGATCGATGCGTCCGGCTTCGGGGAGGCGACGGCGTCGGCGTCGGTGACGACGGTCGCGTTCTGTGCGAAGGCGCGTACTTCGGGGCCCTGGGCGATTTTCGCGGGGTGGGGGCCGGCGGCGAGGATGCGGGGGAGCCATTCGGTGGGCAGGGTCGAGGCGGATGCCGCGACCACGAGGTTCCCGAAGCGGCGTCCCTTGAGCACCTGGGCGTCGGCGAGCACGGCGACATCGGCGAAGGCCTGTTGGATTGTCGCGACCTGCCGGCGGGCGAAGGCGAGGCCGGGGCCATCGGCGACGTTGACCAGGAGCACCCCGGTCGCGGAGAGGAGGGTCGCGAGTTCGCGGTAGAACTCGAGGCTCGTCAGGTGCGCGGGCGTCTGCGCGCCGGAGTAGACGTCGGAGACGATGAGGTCGCAGGTGCCGCGCAGAGCGGGCGGGAGCTTCTGGGCGCCGGCGCGGGCATCGCCGATGCGCATCCGGATCGAGGCTGCGCGCGGCAGCGGCAGGTGTTCGCGCACGAGGGCCGCCAGCGGCGCTTCCAGCTCGATGACCTGCTGGCGCGAGCCGGGGCGGGTGGCTTCGACGTAGCGCGGCACGGTGAGCGCACCGGCGCCGAGGTGCACCGCGGTGAGCGGGCCGGCCGGAAGCTGGTCGATGACGGCGCCCATGCGGACGACGTATTCGAAGTGCAGGTGGGTGGGGTCATCGAGGTCGACGTGGGACTGCGGCGTGCCGTCGACGACGAGTTCGAATCCGCTCGTGAACTCCGAGGGGATGATTTGCGCCGTGCCCCCGTGGTCGAGGCGTGCTTCAGGGTGCTCGACATCTCGAGCGCGGATGCGTCCCATGCTCTTGAGCTTAGGCGCGCGTCGGGGCGACTGCTGCGGCGATGGCCTCGTCGAGGGCCGGATGCTCGAATCGGAACCCGTCGTCGTTCAGGCGGCTCGGGAGCACCTGTTGATCGGCGAGCAGGAGCTCTTCGGCGGCGAGGCCCATGCCGGCGCGGAGTGCGAAGGCCGGCAGACGTAGACGATACGGGCGGCTGAGGGCGCGGGCGAGTCCGGTCGTCACCTGTCGCGATGTTGCGGATGCCGGGGCGACGAGGTTCACTGCGCCGGAGAGTGAGGATTCTGCGGCCAGATGCAGGAGGGCGCGGGCCTCGTCGGCGAGGGCGATCCATGGCCAGTGCTGCGTTCCTGTGCCGACGGTCGCACCGAGGCCGAAGCGCGTCGTCAGCATGAGCGGTTTCAGAGCTCCGTCGGCGGCGAGCACGAGGCCTGTGCGGGCGTGCACGACGCGTGTTGTGCGCTCCGCCGGTTCGGTGGCTTCTTCCCACGCGCCGACGACGTCGGCGAGGTAGCCCGCGCCGCGGGGTGATTCCTCGGTGAGGGGCTCGCCGGGGCGGTCGCCGTAGAAGCCGACGGCCGATCCCGAGACCCATGCTTTCGGCGGGGCATCGGAGGCTGCGATCGCCCGGGCGATCGTCGTCGTGGCATCCACCCGGCTGCGCAGGATCTGCTTGCGGTACTTCTTCGTCCAGGGCAGCCGCGACAGGCTTGCGCCCGACAGGCTGATGATCGCATCGGCCCAGGCGACGGCCTCTGAGGGGAGGGCGCCGGATGCCGGATCCCACGCGTATTCGTCGGCACCGGGGGTGCGTCGCACGAGACGCCGCACCTCGTGCGCATCGGCGTGCCGGGCCACGGCCGTGCCGATCAGTCCGGAGGCCCCGGCCAGCAGAATGCGCATCGCGTCTCCTCGCGTCGTCTTCGACGCTATCAGGGGCATCGGACGCCGCCGATGAGTGCCCCGAAACAAACATTCACACCGTCGATATCGGATCGAAACACGCAGACGTTTGGATTCTGAGTGCGCGCTGGGTAGCTTCTAAGGATCACCGTGCACTGGGGACGATGACGCTCCCAGCGTGCGCAATGAAGCGCCCCACAGGGAAGGTACCCAGCATGTACAACTCATCCATGCGTCGACGCGGCTTGGTCGCCGTCAGCGGAGCGGCCATCGCCACTCTGCTGCTCGCCGGTTGCGTCGCCAGTGAACGTGGCGACGGCGGCGGAGCGGCCGGCGACGTCGACACGACGTTCGTGTTCGCAGCATCCAACGACCCGGCCGGTCTCGACCCCGCCTTCGCGCAGGACGGGGAGACGTTCCGCGTCTCGCGCCAGATCTTCGAGGGCCTCGTCGGCACCGAGCCCGGGACCGCCGACCCCGCGCCGCTGCTCGCCGAGTCGTGGGACTCGGCCGAGGACGGCATGTCGCACACGTTCCACCTGAAGGAGGGCGTGACCTTCCACGACGGCACGCCGTTCAACGCCGAAGCCGTCTGCGCGAACTTCGACCGCTGGTACAACTGGACGGGCCTGGCCGCCTCCGAGGCGTTCGCGTACTACTACACGAAGCTGTTCCATGGTTATGCCGACAGCCCCGAGAACGCCGTCTACAAGTCGTGCACGGTCGATGACGACTCGACCGCGACGGTCGAGCTGAACAAGCCCTTCGCCGGCTTCATCCCCGCACTCTCCCTCCCGGCCTTCTCGATGCAGAGCCCGGCGGCGATGAAGGAGTTCGGTGCGGACGAGATCGGCGGCTCCGCCGAGGCCCCGCAGATGTCGGAGTACGCCGAGGGCCACCCCGCCGGCACCGGCCCGTTCAAGTTCGACGACTGGTCGCGCGGCGAGCAGCTCACGCTGAGCTTCAACGAGGACTACTGGGGCGAGAAGGGGCAGATCGAGCAGATCATCTTCCGCGTCATCGACGACCCGACGGCACGTCGTCAGTCGCTGGAAGCCGGAGACATCGACGGCTACGACCTCGTCGGCCCGGCCGACACCGCTGCCCTCGATGAAAAGGGCTTCACGATGGTGTCGCGCCCGCCGTTCACCATCCTCTACCTCGCCTTCAACCAGGCGATCCCGGAGCTCGCCGACCCGAAGGTCCGTGAGGCGCTCTCCTATGCGATCGACAAGGACGCCCTGATCACCCAGGTGCTGCCCGAGGGAACGCAGAAGGCGACGCAGTTCATGCCGCCGGTCGTCAACGGCTACAACGAGGACATCACGACCTACGACTACGACGTCGACAAGGCGAAGGAACTGCTGGCGGAGGCCGGCTACGACGAGGCCAACCCGCTGAAGCTGACGTTCAACTACCCGGTCAACGTCTCGCGCCCCTACATGCCGGACCCCGAGCAGATCTTCACCGTGCTCTCCTCGCAACTCGCCGAGGCGGGCGTCGAGACCACTCCGGTCTCCGAGGAGTGGGGCGAGTACCTCGACCGCACCTCCGGCACGGCGGATCACGGCATCCACCTGCTCGGCTGGACCGGCGACTACAACGACACCGACAACTTCGTCGGCGTGTTCTTCGGCGGTCAGAGCTCCGAGTGGGGCTTCGACAACCCGGAGCTCTTCCAGGCGCTGACGGATGCTCGTGGCATCGCCGACCTCGATGAGCAGAGCGCGCTCTACCAGGACATCAACGAGATGGTCGCGACCTTCATCCCCGGTGTCCCGCTCGCGCACCCCGCTCCGACGCTGGCCTTCGACCCCCGGGTCGAGTCCTTCCCGGCCAGCCCGGTCAACGACGAAGTCTTCAACGAGATCGTCCTGACCAAGTAAGGGCGAAGACGCCGCACTCCTCCCACCGTGCTTCCGCAGTGGTGGGAGGCGTGCGGCGTCCCCACCCGAAAGACGGAGATACCCTGTGCTGCGCACCATCGGCAGGCGACTGCTGTTCCTGATCCCCACTCTCATCGGCCTGAGCATTCTGCTCTTCGCCTGGGTCCGCGCCCTTCCCGGAGGGCCCGCCGTGGCCCTGCTCGGCGAACGGGCCACACCCGACGCGATCGAACGCATCAACGCTCTCTACGGCTTCGACAAACCGCTCATCGAGCAATACTTCATCTGGGTCGGCCGTCTCCTGCAGGGCGACTTCGGCACCTCGATCCAGACCAACCGTCCTGTTCTGGAAGAGTTCCTGCGCCGGTTCCCGGCCACGATCGAGCTCTCGATCGCCGCGCTCATCTTCGCCGTCGGCATCGGCATCCCGCTCGGTTATTGGGCGGCCCGCCGCCACGGCAAGTTCACCGACCACGCATCCGTCGTGATGAGCCTGATCGGAATCACCATCCCGGTGTTCTTCCTGGCATTCATCCTCAAATACATCTTCGCCGTGCAGCTGGGCTGGCTCCCCGCGGACGGCCGTCAGAATCCCCGCATCGATGCGACGCATCCCACCGGCTTCTACGTGTGGGACGGCATCATCACCGGCGAGTTCGACGCCGCGTGGGACGCCATCCTGCACCTGATCCTGCCGGCGCTCGCGCTCGGCACGATCCCGCTCGCCATCATCGTGCGCATCACGCGCGCGAGTGTGCTCGAGGTACAGAACGCCGACTACGTGCGCACCGGCCGGGCCAAGGGCGTCGCGCGCTCGACCCTGCGCGGACGCTTCATCCTGCGCAACGCCATGCTGCCGGTGATCACGACCATCGGCCTGCAGACGGGGCTCCTGATCTCCGGCGCCGTCCTCACCGAGACCGTCTTCGCCTACCCGGGAGTCGGATCCTTCCTCGCCCGGGCGATCTTCACGCGCGACTTCCCGGTTCTGCAGGGCTTCATCATCTTCATCGCGATCGTCTACGCGCTGATCAACCTGGCCGTCGACGTCTCCTACAGCCTGATCGACCCGAGAGTGAGGGTCCAATGAGCATTCCCCTTCCCCCCGCACAGGGCGGCGAGGTCATCGACACCGTCGCCGTCGCGCAAGCGCAGCTCTCCGACAACAAGGGCGGCTTCTGGAGCGATGTGTTCCGCCGCCTGCGGCGCAACCCCACGGCCTGGATCGGTGTGGTCATCGTCGCGCTGTTCGTGCTCGTGGCGGCCCTGGCGCCGTTGCTGGCCCCGTACCCCGAGACCGCGCTTCCCGGAGCCCGCTTCATCACGCCGACCCACATCCCCGGGCCCGGCGAGCTGCCCGAGTTCCCGCTCGGCCTCGATCGGTTCGGCGGCGATGTGCTGTCGAAGCTGATCTGGGGTGCGCAGGCATCCCTGCTGGTCGGTGTCATCTCGACGGCGCTGGGCCTCGTCGGCGGAATGCTGCTCGGGCTGATCGCCGGAACCTTCGGCGGCTGGGTCGACACGCTCATCATGCGGATCGTCGACATCATCCTCTCGGTGCCGAACCTGCTGCTCGCGGTCTCCATCGCCGCGATCCTCGGTCAGACGCCGTTCGCCGTCATGATCGCGATCGGTGCCTCCCAGGTGCCGATCTTCGCGCGGCTGCTGCGCGCCTCGATGTTGCAGCAGCGATCCAGCGATTACGTCCTCTCGGCGCAGACGCTCGGCCTCGGGCGTGGGCGCATCACGATGTCGCACGTGCTCCCGAACGCGATCGGCCCGGTCATCGTCCAGGGAACGCTGACACTGGCGACCGCCGTGATCGACGCAGCGGCGCTGTCCTTCCTCGGTCTCGGCGGCGGACGCCCCGAGACCGCCGAGTGGGGCCGCATGCTCACCTACGCGCAGGCAGAGCTCTCGATCGCCCCGTGGCTGGCCTTCCTGCCCGGCATCTGCATCGCCGTCACCGCTCTCGGCTTCACGCTGTTCGGCGAGGCGCTGCGCGAATCGATGGATCCGAGGACGAGGGCACGCTGATATGGACAAGGAACAGAACATGGGCACGCCGCTGCTCGAGGTCTCCGACCTCGCCGTCGACTTCAGCACGATGGACGGCGTGGTGCACGCCGTCGAAGGGGTGAACCTGTCGATCAGCGCGGGGGAGACCGTCGCGATCGTCGGGGAGTCCGGATCGGGCAAGTCCACGACGGCCATGGCCATCATCGGCCTGCTCGCCGGGGGCGGTCGCATCGCCGGCGGCAGCATCCGCCTCGACGGGCGGGAGATCTCGACAGCATCCGAGAATGAACTGCGCCGCATCCGCGGGCGCGACATCGGAATGGTGCCGCAGGACCCGATGTCGAACCTCAACCCCGTCACGAAGGTGGGCACGCAGGTCGCCGAGACGCTGCTCGCGCACGGCCTCGCGACCCGGCAGGACGTCGATGCGAAGGTGGTCGAGGCGCTGGAGGCCGCCGGGCTTCCGGATGCCGGGAAGCGCGCCAAGCAGTATCCGCACGAGTTCTCCGGCGGTATGCGCCAGCGCGCGCTCATCGCGATCGGCCTCGCGTGCAAGCCGCGGCTTCTCATCGCCGACGAGCCGACCAGCGCCCTCGACGTCACCGTGCAGCAGACGATCCTCGATCAGATCGGAGCCATGACGCGCGAGCTGGGCACGGCCGTGCTGCTGATCACGCATGACCTCGGCCTCGCCGCCGAGCGCGCCGAGCGGGTGATCGTGATGCACCGCGGCAAGGTCGTCGAGCAGGGTCCTGCTCGCCAGATCCTGGATGCGCCCCAGCATCCGTACACGCAGTCGCTCGTGAAGGCCGCGCCGTCGGTGGCGGCCGCGCGCCTGCGGCCGGAGGCCTTCGCCTCGCAGTCCGCCTCCCCGGAGGCCGTTGAGCGAGCCGCAGGGGAGCCGACGCCGACGGCATCCGACAACATCGTCGAGATCTCGAACCTCACGAAGGTCTACCCGGTGCGCGGGCGCGGCGACGACTTCGTCGCCGTCGACGACGTATCCCTCGCGATCCCGCGCGGCAAGACCGTCGCGATCGTCGGCGAGTCGGGGTCGGGGAAGACCACGACGGCACGGATGCTGCTGAAGGTGATCGAGCCGACGAGCGGCATCATCACCTTCGAGGGCCAGGACATCTCGACGCTGGACCGTGCGCAGATGCGTTCGTTCCGTCAGCGGGTGCAGCCGATCTTCCAGGATCCGTACTCGAGCCTGAACCCGATGTTCACGATCGAGCGGCTGATCGCCGAGCCCCTGGAGTTCTACAAGCGGGGGAGCCGGGCCGAGCAGGCCCAGCGGGTGCGGCAGCTCCTCGACGACGTGGCTCTTCCGCAGTCGATGCTGCGCCGCTATCCCTCCGAGCTCTCGGGCGGTCAGCGTCAGCGTGTGGCGATCGCCCGGGCGCTGGCGCTCTCGCCCGAGCTGATCGTGTGCGATGAGCCGGTGTCGGCTCTGGACGTGCTCGTGCAGGACCAGATCCTGCGCCTGCTGGGGGACCTGCAGCGCGAGTACGGGCTCAGCTACCTGTTCATCTCGCACGACCTGGCGGTCGTGCGCCTGATCAGCGACTATGTGTGCGTCATGAAGGACGGCGCGCTCGTCGAGGCGGCGTCCTCCGAGGAGATCTTCACGAATCCCCGCGACCCGTACACGCGTCGTCTGCTCGCGTCGATCCCCGGAAACGAGCTCAACATCGCGTGATCCCGACGTCGTTTCGCGGCGCCGGATGCTATTACCCCAGCATTCGGAATTGGTCAAGGATTCTTCTTGCCATGTCGTGAAATCAGACGTATAGTTGTTCTTTGCGCCTCGGTTCTCCCTGCCCTCATATGGTGGTCGGCAGATGTTGAGCAAGCGAGCGTGCACTCCACCTGACGACAAAGGAATCGAGAAGCCCCGCGGGGCTCACGGAGGTTATTCCCTTGGCTGCTGCTCCCAACGCATCCACATCCACCACCAACAAGAACGGGCGCGG
>NZ_CANROA010000005.1 GCF_947632095.1 uncultured Microbacterium sp.
GACATCCGCTTCCACCGCGAGATCGTGCGGATGACCGGCAACGCCTATCTCGCGAGCCTCATCGAGAGCCTCAGCAGTCAGACGGTGCGCGCACGCGTCTGGCGCGGCCTCACCGAGCAGAACGCCGTGGAGCGCACGCTTTCCGAGCATCGCGCGATCGCCGATGCGATCGCTCAGCACGACCCGAACCTGGCGACCTCGCTGGCCACCGCGCACATCGCGGGTGTCGAGCGGTGGTTGCGCCAGGCTGCGGCGGCCGGTACGACGCCGCCGGAGGATGCTTCGGCCTGAGCCGCAGCGTCAGGCCCCGATCCGCGCCATGGCGGCGTCGAACTCGGCAGCCGAGCTGTCGCTGACGGGGTCGTGGAGGAGCGCGTCGAGCACATCCGGTGCGGCGGTGAAGAACGGGATGCCTGCCAGACGCAGGGCCACGATGTCTTCGGGGGTGCGCAGGCTGGCGGCGAGCACGTCGGTGGCGCTGTCGGCGCACACCGCCTGCATTCGCGTGATGAGCGTTTCGCCGTCGACGCCGGCATCGCGCAGGCGCCCGAGGTAGGGCGCGATGTAGCGCGCGCCGATGCCGGCCGCGGCGAGCGCCTGCCCGACGGAGTAGACGGCGGTGATGAGCACGCTGGCGCCGTCGGCGACGAGGGCGGATGCCGCGGCGAACCCGGCGCTCGTGGCGGGGACCTTCACGGCCACCCGGTCTCCGAGTGCACGGATGCCCTCGGCGTTGCGCAGCAGCTCGTCGCGGGTCGTGCCCCAGGTCTGAAAGAAGATCTCGCGGGCGCCCTCGGATTCCCAGCGGGCGTAGAGCTCGGGGATCTCGGCGGCGGTGCGTCCACCGCGCTCGAGGATCGTGGGGTTGGTGGTGACGCCGTGGACGACGCCGGCGCTGAGGAGGCGGCCGACGCGGTCGAGATCGGCGCTGTCGACGTAGAGGCGCGGGGCACGGGGTTCAGACATGGGATGACTCCTGGGGACAACCTGTCGTTACAGGTACGGATTCGGCTAATGTAATGACAGGACTCGGCCAAGTCAAAGGAGCCCCATGACCGATTCGCCCGCTGCCGCCCGCACCGGCGTCGTCATCGTCGGAAGCGTGACGGCCGATGTGACCACTTTCTCCCAGCGCCTTCCCGCACGCGGCGAGACGATCCTCGGGGACCAGTTCACGCTCTTCCTCGGCGGCAAGGGCGCCAACCAGGCGGTCGCCGCCGGCCGCGCCGGAGCCCGCACGAGCTTCGTCGGCTGCGTCGGCGACGACCTCTTCCACGACCTCATCGTCGACGGCCTCACGAGTGCGGGCGTCGACATCACGCATCTGCGCACCGTGCCGGGCCCCACCGGAATCGCGCACATCCGCGTCGATGCATCGGCGCAGAACGACATCGTCATGGTGCCGCTGGCCAACGCCCACCTGAGCACCGAGCAGATCGACGCGGCCCTGGCCGAGCTCGCCCCGACCACCTCGGTGCTGCTGACCCAGCTCGAGACGCCGTCAGCGCTCACCGCGCACATCACCGCTCGCGGCCGCGAGCACGGCATGACCGTGATCCTCGATCCGGCACCCGCCGCGCCTCTTCCCTCCGAGGTGTGGCAGACGATCGACATCGTCACCCCGAACGAGACCGAGGCGTCCGTCCTCAGCGGCATCACCGTCACGGATGCGGCCAGCGCCGAGCAGGCCGGCCGCTGGTTCCTCGAGCAGGGGGTGGCCGCCGCGGTCATCACCCTCGCCGAGCAGGGGTCGTGCGTCGTCACGGCCGAAGGCACCGAGATCATCCCTCCGCTGCGGGTCGAGGCCGTCGATACGACCGCGGCGGGCGATGCCTACGCCGGCTATCTCGGTTCGGCGCTCGCGAACGGCGCCTCGCTGGGAGATGCCGTGCGTCTGGCCACGGCCGCCGGCGCACTCACCGTCACGAAGCAGGGCGCCTCGCCCAGCCTGCCGCTGCGCGGCGACGTCGATGCCTTCCGCGCCTCCCGCGCGGCCGTCTGATCCGGAGGAGAACGATGCGCAAGACATCCACCACGATCAACCCGACCCTCTCCCGCGTGATCAGCGAGACGGGGCACACCGACCTCATCGTCGTCACGGATGCCGGACTGCCGATCCCGCCCGGCTCGGAACGCATCGATCTCGCCTACCGTCCGGGAGCCCCGGCCTTCTTCGATGTGCTCGACACGGTGCTCGCAGAGATGGTCGTCGAGGGTGCGACGGTGTCGGCCGAAGTCGCCGAGCACAGTCCCGAGGTCCTCGAGGCGCTGCGCGAGCGACTGCCCGGCATCACGATCGAGCTGGTCCCGCACGTCGATTTCAAGAGGCGCACCCATGCGGCACGCGCTTTCGTACGTTCAGGTGAATTCACGCCCTACGCGAATGTCATCCTGCACGCGGGTGTGGCCTACTAAATGTCCGAGTCAACCTCCGAGGGCGGCATCGATCGGCGCTCGGCCGCTCCCATGTACGACCAGCTGCGCCAGCTGATCGTCGACAGCATCGAGCGCGACGGACTGCAGCCGGGTGACCCGTTGCCGAGCGAGCACAGCCTGTGCGAGCGCTACGGCATCTCGCGCACGGTCGTGCGTCAGGCTCTCGCCCAGCTCGAGCACGAGGGGCTCGTCGAGCGCGTCAAGGGCAAGGGCACGTTCGTCTCACGGCCGCGCACGGCCGAGTCCCTCGTGCACACGCTCATCGGCCTGTACGACGATGTCGAGCGCCGCGGTGGCCATGTGCACAGCGATATCCTGCGCCATGAGCGCGAGAAGGCGACGTCCGACGTCGCCGAGGCGCTCGAGATCCCGGTGGGCTCCCCGGTGATCGCGCTCGAGCGCCTGCGCCACGTCGAGGGCGAGCCGTGGTCGTATTCGACGACATGGATGCCGGAACAGGTCGGCGAGGTCACCCTGGGCGTCGACCTGTCGGAGTCATCGCTGTACCGGCTGCTCGCCGAGCACGGCATCACCGCGACGGATGGCGTACGTTCGGCCGAGGCGACGGTCGCCACGCACGAACAGGCACGGCAGCTGGGCGTGAGCACCGGTTCTGCGCTTCTTCGGCTGCGCAGCACGAGCCGCGATGCCCACGGCACCCCGATCGAGTACTTCATCGCTCTGCACCGCGGAGACCGCTCCCGGTTCGAGTTCCAGCTGCGGCAGGAGCAGTCCCAGGCGTCGCTGCTGCACGTCGACGGGAGCGGCATGACCTCGCGGGCCGGTACAGTTTCTGTCTGAGGCCGACCCGCGCGCACGAGAACGGGTCATTCGGGAGGGACGCTGATGACGGACGAACGAGTGCCGGACACTCCCCCGATCGAATTGGCGCCGCCTCTGGTCTCCGCTGCTCCTCCGAGCGCGCCGGCGGCTCCCCCCGTTCCTCCGGCAGCGGGCACCGGCCCGGCGCTGCCGCCCTATGCGACGGCATCCGCCCCTCCTCCCGGATACGGCGGCTATCCGGTGTCGCCGTACTCTGCTCCGCCGACTTCGCCCTCGGGCGGGAACAAGCGTGCACTGGTCATCATCCTGATCAGCGTGCTCTCGGTGGTCGTGATCGCGATCGCGCTCGTCGCCGCGATGGTCGCCTCCGTGCTGACGGCATCGCCCGAGCCGATGCCCGCACCGGTGTTCCCGTCGACTGCCGAGCCGCTTCCCAGCACCGCCCCGTCCGCGGGTGGGAATCCGATCTCCGACGGTGAGGACGATGCTCTCGCCGGTGCGGAGATCGCCGACAGGCTCGAGACCACGATCGAGGACTACAAGCGGGCCCGCAGCGACGGGTCCCTCTGGGACAGCATCCCCCAGACCGAGCGCAACGAGACCGCCGTCACGGCGTTCCTCTACCTCCTCACCGATATGAAGGTCGCGACGATCTGGGGCGTGGATGCGGCGACGGCCGCCCGATACGAGACCGAGATGATGCGCCTCGAGGATGCTCTGCTCGCCGAGCAGCCGCTCGGGAGCAGCGTGAAGATCGTGCTGTCCGACCGCACGTTCGAATACGATGGCGAGACGGGAGAAGGCGGGTACACGGATGAGTGATGAGCAGCACCAGAGCGTCCCTCCGCTGACAGATTTCTCCGACCGCGAGGGCCCGGCCCCCGGACCCCTCACCCGGCCGGCACCCGTGATCCGGCCGCAGAAGAAGAAGCGCCGCTGGGCCGTGGCGGTGCTCATCGCCGCGATCGTGGGCGCGATCGCCGTCGCCGCGGTCGCGGTGGAGAACGCGTACGGCACCGAGGCTGCCGCACCCTCGACCACAGCCGACGCACATCTCGAAGGCTGATCCGCTCCGACCGGTGCGCTTGAGCCCCGGCCCGGCTACGCTGACCGCATGACCACTCTGATCCTCACCGTCGCCGGATCCGATCGTCCCGGCCTCGTCGCCGCCGTCGCCGATGTCGTCGATGCGCACGGCGGCAACTGGGAGAACAGTCAGCTCGCCGAGATAGCCGGAGTCTTCGCCGGCGTCATCCAGATCTCCATCACACCCGAGCATGAGACGGCTCTCGCCGGTGCGCTGCGCACGCTCGACGGGCTGCTCACGATCGCGGTGCACACGGGTGCGGATGCCGCGACGCCCGCCGAGCGTCCGATCACGCTTCAGGTGCTCGGCAATGACCGCCCCGGCATCGTGCGCGAGGTCTCGGCGGTGCTGCGCGGGCACGATCTCAGCATCCAGGACATGCTGACCGAGACGCGGGACGCGGCAATGGCCGGCGGCCGTCTCTTCGAGGCGACCGTCTCGGCGACGGTCCCGGAGTCCACGGATCTCTCGGCGATTCGCGCCGACCTCGAACGGCTGACGGCCGAGCTGCAGGTCGACATCACGCTCGACTGAGCGATCAGGCCGCCGCCGCGGCCGGGGCGATGTCCTGAGCCTCTCGCCGTGCACGCAGGACGGTGACCGCGCCGATCACGATGGCCGCGATCCCGGCGAGAGCGCTGACGCCCGCGAGGTACGCCCCGCCCGGCGAATGGTCGCCGCCCGCGATCCAGAAGGTGTCGGCGAGCGCCATGCCCGGGCCGAACGAGGCGACGAAATAACCCGGCGCTCCAAGCATCACGAGCACGAGCATCGCGGACGCCGTCGCGAGGGGCGGTGCGGCCAGGACGACGCACACGATGGCCGTGATGAGCGTCACCAGCACACCGATCCCGAGGAAGAACACCACGCCACCGGTACCCGGAGTCTCATTCGCCGCCGCCATCCGCCCACGGATGTCCTCGATCGTCGCGCCCGGGACCGCGGCGAGCGGATTCAGCACGAGGATCTGGACTGCGGCGGCCACCGCATAGGCGCAGACCGCCACGACTCCGAGAACGGCGATCAACAGGGTGGGGCGACGATGCGATGCAGTCATGCCGGGCACCCTACCCCGCTGGGTCGGGAAAGCGCCTCAGGCCCCGGTTCCGTTGACGATCGCCGCGCGCTCACGGAAGCCCTCGGCGGTCACGCGGTCGAGGGCGACCTCCTTGCGCACCTGCGCGGCTCGCTCGTAGAGGGTCTTCTCGCCGTAGCTGGTGAGAACCTTCACGAGCACGGGCAGCAGCTCGATCATGAAGAACAGCGCAGCGATCAGCCAGTGCGCCCAGAGAATCGTCGGCTCGCGCTCGGAGAGCGCGTTCAGCGCGGTGATCTGGCTGAGCAGACCGGTCGCTCCGGCGTTGCCCTGGGCGACCGAGTCGGCCCGGGCGTTGTAGGCCGCGAGCGCGGCTTCATGGGTCTCACGGGCGGCGGGCAGCTGCTGCTCGGCCAGTTCGCGGTTCTGCTGCTCCGAGGACGCCGCGACGTCCTTCGCGGAAGCACTGGCCGACTCGAGGCCCTCGTTCGCGGTGCGCAGCTGCCCGGCGAGTGCGTCGTACGACTGCTGGGCCTGCGCGAGCTGAGCCTTCGCGGCATCGGAGCTCGCCCCCTCGCCCGATAGCCCGGTGCAGCCCGGGACCTCGCCGACGCCTTCACCGGTCAGCTCGCACTGGTAGAGCGCGCGGGCCTGGTCGATGACGAGCTGCTGATCCGCCAGCTTCTGCGTCAGACCGTCGACGGTCGACTGCGCAGCCGCCTGACCCGCGGACATCGGGTCGGTGCCGGTGACGATACCGGTCGCCGCCTGGTTCTCGAGCGCGTTCAGTCGTTCGGTCGCAGCATCCAGCGCGCTCTTCTCGGGGCCGGAGTCGAGGGCCTCCTGGTCTTCGAGCGACTGGGAGATGTTCGAGGTGGCGACTTCCTGGGCGATGTCGTTGTTGAAGATCTGCAGCACGAGCGGCTCGGCGACGACGAAGCCGATGATGACGGCCATCACGATTCGCGGAATTGCGAGGCCGATGAGCTTGAGAACCTTCGTGGTCGAGCCCATGGTCGAGGTGAGGAAGCGGTCGAGGTTGAAGATGATGAACAGCCACACGACGGCCAGAGGTGCAGCGATCCACAGGGACGCACCGGCTCCGGTCGACAGGGCGAACAGCATCGAGATCGCCGAGACCAGTGCGGTGCCGGCGAGCACGAAGAACATCTGCACGTAGCGGGTCGTCTCCAGCGGCACGGCGTCGATCACCTCGCCGTCGGCGCCGCCGAGGATCGCGAGCGTGCGCAGACGACCGCGGAGGCCGCCCGGGCGCGACGGGGCGTAGTCCTCGTCATCGTCGTAGCGGGGCGCGGCGACGGGGCCACCGGTGAGCGGCGAGATGCGTTGGGGCTGAGCAGGGGCGGCAGGAGCCGCAGGTGCGGAGGCGCGGGGCGATGCCGGTGCGGATGCTGCGGCAGCCGGCTGCGCCTCGGGCATGGGCTGCGCGGGGACCGGGGTCACCGGCAACGCCATGGTGGAGGTCATGTTCGCGGGCGGCGCGGCAGGTGCGAGCGCATCGACCGTCCCGGCGACCGAGAAGTCGACGAACGGCATCGGGGCGAGCAGCTGCGAGGCTCCCGCGGGAACCGCGGGCTCAGCATCCATGTTCTCCGACCCGGTGGGACGGTATTCACGGATGAATTCGAGCTCCTCCTCCGGGGTTTCCGGGGATCCGTCGAGCAACATGTTGCCCTGCGAGTCGAAACGTCCCGGGCGGTGAGCGGAATACGGCATCCTTCTAACTTACGAAATTCCGCCTGTATGAAACGTGCAAGCGCCTGCTGGCGCCGCTGTCACAGCGCTGCCGCGGCGGCTTCGTCCTCGGTCGTGGCGACCAGCTGGCCGCACGCCCCGTCGATCTCCTTGCCGCGGGTGTCACGGAGGGTCGTCGGAACGCCCGCGTCGTTCAGACGACGCACGAACTCGTTCGTGACCTCGCGGGTCGACGAGGTCCACACCGACTCGGGGGTCGGGTTCAGCGGGATCGGGTTCACATGCACCCAGCCGCGTCCGCGCTGGTTGAGCTTCTCGGCCAGCAGGTCCGCACGCCAGGCGTGATCGTTCATGTCCTTGATGAGCGCGTACTCGATCGAGACGCGACGCCCCGTCTTCGCGTAGTACTCGTAGGCGGCATCCAGCGCCTCGTCGACCTTCCAGCGCGAGTTCACCGGGATGAGCTCGTCGCGCAGCGTGTCGTCGGGCGCATGCAGGGACAGGGCGAAGGTCACCGGGATGTTCTCATCGGCGAGCTTCTTGATGGCGGGCACGAGGCCGACCGTCGACACGGTGATGCCGCGGGCGCTCATCCCGAGGCCCTCGGGCTGCGGGGCGACCATGATGCGCACAGCATCCATGACGCGCTTGTAGTTGGCCAGGGGTTCACCCATGCCCATGAAGACGATGTTCGAGACGCGCTCCATGGAGTGGTCGTCGGACTTCTTGCCGCCGAGGCCGCCCTCGGCGATGAGCCGGTTGGCGCGCACGATCTGCTCGATGATCTCGGCGGTCGACATGTTGCGGGTGAGGCCCGCCTGTCCGGTGGCGCAGAACGGGCAGTTCATGCCGCATCCGGCCTGGCTCGACACGCACAGCGTGATGCGGCCCGGGTAGCGCATGAGCACGGATTCGACGAGCGCGCCGTCGTGCAGGCGCCACAGGAACTTGATCGTGTCGCCCTTGTCGGTCTCGACACGACGCACCTCGGTGAGCAGCGTCGGCAGCATGCCGGCGACGAGCTCGTCGCGCTGCGCGGAGGGCAGGTCGGTCATCTCGGCCGGGTCGGACGTGTAGTGCGTGAAGTAGTGGGTCGCGAGCTGCTTGGCGCGGAAGCCGGGAAGCCCCAGCTCCTTCACCTTCTCGACGCGCTCAGCGGGCGTCAGGTCGGCGAGGTGCACGGGCGGCTTGCCGCGCTTCGGGCTCGCGAACTGCAGCAGCGGACGACCGGACTCGTCCTTCTTCTGGGTCCACCCCTCCGTGCGCGGTCGCACCTGGGTGGTGGCGGGCCCCGTGGAACGGATGCGGGTCGGCTCAGTCATACCTTCCAGGGTACGCGGTGACGGGTGAGAGGATGCTGGAGCCGCCGACTACGCTGGCGGGATGGAAGCGCTCATTCTGCTCGCCGTCATCGTGCTCGTGATCGCTCTGCTGCTGCTGGTCGTCGCCGCGGTCCTCGCCTCCGCGGCGCGTCGACGCATCCCGCGGTTGAAGTCCGCCGCGACGCAGGCGGTGACCACGCTGTCGGCCGATACCGAGGAGCGTGTGCGGCAGCTGCTGGCGGAGGGCAAGCAGATCGAGGCGGTGAAGCTCGTCCGCGAGCAGACCGGCGCCGGGATGCTGGATGCCAAGCAGGCCGTCGATCGCCAGGCATCCGGTCTTCCCGCCGCCCCGATGACGCTGCCGAGCACCGTTCCCTCCCCCGAGGCATCCGCGGAGATCGACCGGCTGCTCGATGCGGGACGGCACATCGAGGCGATCAAGGTTCTGCGCGAGAACACCGGACTCGGGCTCAAGCAGGCCAAGGACCGTATCGACGCCTGGCGCCCAAGCTTGTAATTACAGGCTGGCCTCGCCAGAATGGGACCGCACCCCGATGAAGGAGTCCCATGACCGACCGTCTCGCCCGCGTCCGCGAAACCGGCGTCCTCGCCGTCCTGCGCGCACCTTCTCCTGAGATCGCCCTCGACACGGCCGAAGCGATCATCCGCGGGGGCATCCCCGGCATCGAGGTCACCTACTCCACCCCCGACGCCCCCGCCGTGATCCGCGAACTGATCGCCCGCCACGGCGATGCCGCCGTGATCGGCGCCGGAACCGTCACCACGATCGAACAGGCCGAGGCCGCAGCCGACGCCGGCGCGGAGTTCCTCGTCAGCCCGGGAACCCTGCCCGATCTCACCCGCGCCATGATCGACACCGGCCGCACCGTGATGACCGGCGCCATGACCCCGACCGAGGTGATGACCGCGCTCGCGCTCGGCGTCGACGTCGTCAAGATCTTCCCCGCCTCCTTGGGCGGACCCGGCTACCTGGGCGCGCTGCGCGGCCCCTTCCCGGATGCCCCGCTCATGCCGACCGGTGGCGTGAGCCCCGAGAACCTCCCCGACTGGTTCGCCGCGGGAGCCGTGGCCGTCGGCGCGGGCGGCGATCTGGCGAACACGGCATCCATCCGGGCATCCGACTGGGACGACATCACCCGCCGCGCCGCACGCTTCGCCGACGCCCTCACCGCCGCGCGCGGTTGAGCCGGGCGCTCCGCCCGGCTCAGACCGGCCCGCTCAGTCCAGGAAGATGTCCGGGAACAACCGGTCGTCGGGCGTTCCCGGAACCGCGGCATAGCCGGAGAAGTCCGTCACGCCCGCGGCCTCGAGCACGTCCTCCACGATGAGCGTCTGCCCGGTCCGCGCGGACGCGGGCGCCGTGATCACGGCATAGGCGGCATCCGCGTAGATCTCCGGTGTGCGGCTGGCGGCCATCACCCGGTCGCCGCCGAGCAGGTTCTGCACCGCGGCGGTCGCGATCGTCGTGCGCGGCCACAGGGTGTTCGCCGCGACCCCGGCATCGGCGAACTCGGCGGCGAGGCCCAGCGTCGCCATCGTCATGCCGTACTTCGCCATCGTGTAGCCCGTGTGCGCGCCGAGCCAGCGCGGGCTGAGGTTCAGAGGCGGCGACAGCGACAGGATGTGCGGGTTCTCGGACTCGCGCAGCTGCGGGATCGCGGCACGCGAGAGCATGAACGTGCCCCGAACGTTCACGTCCTGCATGAGGTCGTACTTCTTCGCGGCGAGATCGAGCGAGGTCGACAGGTCGATGACGCTGGCGTTGTTGATGACGATGTCGATGCCGCCGAACTCGCCCTGCGCCGTCATGACGGCCTCGGTGATGTCGCTGTCGTCGCGCACATCGCCGACGATCGGCAGCGCCTGCCCTCCGGCTTCCCGGATCTGCCCGGCAGCCGTGTGGATCGTGCCTTCGAGCTTCGGGTGCGGTGCGTCGGTCTTCGCGAGCATGGCGATGTTCGCACCATCGCGGGCGGCGCGAAGCGCGATCGCGAGGCCGATGCCGCGACTGCCGCCCGACATCAGGATGGTCTTGCCGGCGAGTGTGGTCATGAGGTTCTCCTCGGTCGTTGTCGGGATCATTTCGGCGCCATGCGGATGGCGCCGTCGAGACGGATGGTCTCGCCGTTGAGGTAGTCGTTCGCGATGATGCTCTCGACGAGCGCCGCGTATTCGGCGGGGAGACCGAGACGCGCGGGGTACGGCACCTGCTGGCCGAGCGATTCCTGCGCGGCCTCCGGGAGGCCGGCGAGCATGGGCGTCTCCATGATTCCCGGGGCGATCGTGCAGACGCGGATGCCGTGGCGCGCGAGCTCGCGGGCGATCGGCAACGTCATGGCATGGACGCCGCCCTTGGAGGCGGAGTAGGCGGGCTGGCCGATCTGACCGTCGAAGGCGGCGACGGATGCCGTGTTGATGATGACGCCGCGGTCAGGTCCCTCACCGCGCGCCATGACGGCGGCGGCCTGCGAGACGACGTTGAAGGTGCCGATGAGGTTGATGCGCACGATGCGTTCGAAGGCGGCGAGGTCGGCGGGATTGCCGTCACGGTCGAGCACCTTCGCGGGCGGGGCGATTCCGGCGCAGTTGACGACGATGCGCAGCGGCGCCGCCGCGTTCGCCGCCGTGGCGGCGGCCCCGGCATCCTCGGCGTTCGTGACATCGCCCGCGATGAACGTGCCGCCGATCTCCGCCGCGATGTCGGCGCCGGGCGATGAGGGCAGGTCGAGGATCGCGACCTGCGTCCCGGATGCGGCGAGCGCGCGGGCCGTGGCGAGGCCGAGGCCGGAGGCTCCGCCGGTGACGAGTGCGGAGGTTCCCTGGATCTGCATACGTTCTCCCTTGAACAAGTGTGCGACGCAGTCCCAGCATACGCAGGTCTGCGTCTCAGCCCTCTGGCGGGATGCTCCGTCGGGGTGTTGGCTGAGGGCATGGATCTGCGTCGCAAGCGAGCCTATGACACGCCCTCCGATGGCGGTGGTTTCCGGGTGCTCGTCGACCGCCTGTGGCCGCGCGGGGTGTCGAAGGAGCGCGCGCACATCGATCTGTGGGCGAAGGAGACCGCGCCGAGCCCGGAGCTGCGCAGAGCCTGGCACGCGGCCTCCGATGACGCCTGGGGCGAATTCGCCGATCGATACCGCGCGGAACTCACCCACGAGACGGCGGATGCCGTGGCCGCTCTCGCCGCGGAGATCCGCGGCCACTCCGTGGTCACGCTCATCTACGGGGCCCGAGATCCCGAGCACAACCATGCCGTCGTGCTGGAGGAGGCGCTGCGCGCGCTGCTGTGAGCGGACCCGGTCAGACGCTCGGTCCGAAGATCGGATTCCACGCCCCGGTGATGACGGCAGCGGTGATCGCGATCGCCGAGATTCCGGCGCCGATGAGCAGCAGCATCCATTCCCGGAAGCCGAACGTCGACGGCCGCGCCCAGGTCCGGCGTCCTGAGGCGCCGAATCCCCGCGCCTCCATCGCGGTCGCGAGCTTCGCACCGCGCCGGATCGACAGCACGAGCAGCGCGAACACCATCCCGAGCAAGCGCCGGATGCGTCCTCGATCGGCGACTCCACGCGCCCGGCGGGCGAGTTCGAGGGCCCGCCAGTCGTCGAGGAACAGGCCGACCATGCGCAGCCCGGCGAGCGCGCCGAGCACGAAGCGGGCCGGGAGCCGCACGATCTGCGCCAGGCCATCCGCGAGGTCGGTCGGGTCGACCGTGACGAACAGCACGACCGAGGGCAGGGCGATCGCCAGCACCCGGAACATCGTCGCGAGGGCCAGCTCGAGCGATCCCTCACTGATGCGCACGACGAACCATTCGAAGAACAACGGCCCCGATGTCTCGCCGTAGAGGGCGATCGTCACACCCGTCAGGGGTGCGGCCAGCCACACGGGCCATGTGCGCACCCAGAACTCGCGCCAGCCGATGCCGACGAAGAGGAAGAGCACGCACTCGAGCAGGAGGGCGACCGCCGCCGAGACGATGTCGAGCGTGAGGATCAGCGGGATCGCGATCAGCGCGCTGACGCCGAGCTTCGCGACGGGGTTGATGCCCGCGACGATCCCCCCGCGCGCGCGGGAGGCGAGGAGCGTCACCGGATGCCGCCGAGCTCGACGCGTTCGGCGTGCAGCGCCGCGACGACGTCCGGGTCGTGCGTGACGGTGATCACGGCCGCGCCCTCATCCCGCAGGCGGGCGAGCATCGCGACGAGCTCCGCCCAGGTGCGGGCATCCTGCCCGAAGGTGGGTTCGTCGAGAACGAGGACGCGGGGTCGCGTCGCGAGGGCGGCCGCGACGGTCAACCGTCGCTTCTCACCGCCCGAGAGCGTGTAGGGGTTCGCCTCGGCGAGACGTTCCAGGCGCAACCTGTCGAGGAGCTCGTCGATGCGTGCGACGATCTCTGCCTCATCGAGCCCCAGTGCTCGCGGGCCCACCGCCAGCTCTTCCCGCACGGTCTTCGCCAGCAGCTGATGCTCGGGCTCCTGGAAGACCATTCCGATGCGTGTGAGGAGCTGGTGCGACGCCCAGCGGATCGGTCGCGGACCGGCGCCGGCGGCGAGCTCATCGGATGCCTCGACCTTCCCCGCCGCGGGCGGCAGGAGCCCCGCCAACGTGAGGCCGAGGGTCGATTTGCCCGCGCCGTTGGGGCCGGTGATCGCGAGGGCATGACCCGCACGGATGTCGAGGTCGATGCCGGATGCGACCGGCTTCCCCGTCACCCGCGACACCCCGAGATCGCGGGCACTGAGCAGGACATCCCCGGGGCTCTGCAGCGGAGGAGGGGGAAACGCGGGAGGATGCCCCGGCACCCACACCCCGTCAGCGGCGAGATCCGCACCCCGAGAACCGAGAACCTCTTCGGTCGTGCCATCGGCGAGCACTCCGCCCTCTCCCACGACGATCACACGCGTGATGAGCGGCAGCCAGATATCGAGTCTGTGCTCGACGACGATCAGCGTCGCGGGGTGCCGCTCCAGCATCCGTTCGACGGCATCGCGCACTTCGACGACGCCCGCCGGGTCGAGGTTCGCCGTCGGCTCATCCAGCAGGACGAGCCCCGGCCGCATCGCGAGGATGCCGGCGAGAGCCAGGCGCTGCTTCTGCCCGCCCGACAGCGCCGCCGTCGGATGATCCAGCGGGACATCGAGCCCCACAGCATCCAGGGCCGACCGCACCCGCGACCAGATCTCCTCGCGCGGAACACCGAGGTTCTCGCATCCGAAGGCGACGTCGTCGCCGACGCGGGCGAGGATCACCTGCGAATCCGGATCCTGCAGAACCAACCCCGCGCGTCCGCGCGCAGCTGCCGCCGGTTCGCCGTCGATCAACAGGCTCCCGACGCTCTCTCCCTCGTCATCACCGCCGAGAACGCCCGCAAGCCCGTGCAACAGGGTCGATTTTCCCGCCCCTGACGCGCCCAGCACGAGCACCCGCTCACCGGGATCGATCCGCGCCGAGACGTCGTTGAGCACCCATGCGAGCCGGCTCGCATGACGCCACCCCCACCCGCGCGCCTCGACCGCCGCGGGCCGCATCTCACCCGCTGGCACGTCAGACGCGTTTCCGGGCCTCACGGCCGGATCCGAAACGGTCGAGCGCGCCCGTCGCGGCAAGACCGCGCACGAGCGTCCAGCCGAGAGCACCCGCCAGCAGAGCACCGGAGACGACCGCGCTGATGAGATAGATGACCGTGAACGTCGCACCGGAGCCGGCGAACCACAGGATCATGTTGTTGATGCCGCCGAGCAGGCCCGCCATCGCGCCGGCGAGCATCGCCACCGGCAGAGACCAGTACCGGTAGGCCAACAGCAGGAAGACGATCTCAGCGCCCAGCCCCTGCACCAGGCCAGCCTCGATCGTGAGGAATCCGCCCCACTGCGCCCCGGCGAGCGCCGAGACGACCGCGGCGATGACCTCGACGTAGATCGCGGCGCCGACCTTGCGGATCACGAGCCCGCCGATGACACCGGCGATCAGCCAGGGCCCGTCGAGAAGGCCCTGGAGCCCCGGCAGGAGCGGTTCGAGCAGAGCCTTCGGCCCGAGATAGCCGACGTTCCATGCCAGGAACAGGAAACCGCAGGCGACGCCGAGAACACTGGCGACGACGATGTCGACGACGCGCCAGCGCCAGATCTCGGGCCGACGGGTCACCGTCCGGGTGGATTCGGACATGCGTGTAGACGTACTCATCATGAGCTCCTCCCTGCGCCGGCATTATCCGGATCAGGTTCGACGGTCGAAGCGCGGTTCGCTCCCTCTCAGCCCGACACTCCGGGCTCCCGTGGTTGTGCTGACGATCATACCCACGTCGCGAACACCCTGCTGACAGGCGATATGCCCTCGGATTAGGTAGCGTTATGACGTGACCCTTGACGATGCCACGCCGGAATCCGGCACTCTCTCGCGCCGGGCGCGTCGCTCGCTCCTGCGAGAGACGGGTGCCGACAGCACCCCGGCGTTGCCGTTCCGCGATTCGGCGGATTCCGATTCCGAGGTCGTCCCACCCCGGTACGCCCGCTCTCCCCAGCCGGATGCCACCGAGCCCGCGGCGGATGCCCCGGGGCCCCGACGCGTCGGTCCGGACGTCATCACCTCTGCCCTCTCCCTCGCCTCGGCCGTGCGCCGCTCCACGCCGGAGGTCGACTTCGACGACCTCGATCTCTCCTCCCCCGGCGCTCTTCCGCCCGAGGGCGGATCGACCGGCGAACCCTACGATCTGGGCGACCAGGTCGACGGCACGGCGGACTTCTTCTCGATGGTCGACGATCTGAGCTCAGCTCCCGATACCGGTGCGGTCACCATGCCCGCCCCCGTCGTTCCGGAGGCCCCGCTCTGGCCGGATGCCGACGTCCCTGCTTTCTTCGCCGCTGAAGCGGCCGCTCCCCCGGTCACCGACATCTTCGCCTCCGACGACGGCGACCCGGTGGACGAATTCCTCGAGGAAGCGGTGGCGCCCGAGCCCCCGGTGGCACGATGGGCGGATGCCGATCGTCCGGCCACCGCGCTGACCTGGCTCGAGACGGACGATGTCGCCGCGAGCACCCGTGCGGCAGACATCGATGCCGACGTCGAGGACGGCGGACCGGACATCCTCGCCGACGCCCACTTCGCCCCCGCTTGGCTCCGGCCGCGCTGGCTGGCGCCGATCGGCACGCTCGCCGCACTCGCGATCGGCTATTCCGCGACGACCCTGCTGTGGCCCCTGCACGAGGTGCCCCCGGTCATCCAAGCCGTCGAGGTGCAGACGATCGCCGCGGCGGCTGCCGCACCGACCTGGCCATCCACCGGCAGCGCCGGCGTCGGGATCGCCGGGATCTCCTCGGCGGCGTCCACGGGCGATGTCGCATCGATCGCGAGCATCACGAAGGTCGTCAGCAGCCTCATGGTGCTCGACCGACTGCCTCTGGCCCTCGGCGAGCAGGGGCCGGAGTTCTCGTTCGGGTACCGCGACAGCGCCGAGTACTGGGATTACCGCCGCTCCGACCAGTCGTCGCTGGACGTTCCCGTCGGTGGTGTTCTCACCGAGTACCAGATGCTCCAGGGCGTGCTGCTCGGTTCGGCGAACAACTACATCGACCGCCTGGCCCGCGAGCTGTGGGGATCGGACGAGCAGTTTGCCGATGCTGCGAAGGAGTGGCTCGCCGATCGCGGCCTCAGCGATATCACGATCGTCACACCCTCCGGCTTCGATGAGGGAAACGTCGCCACGCCCGCAGCGCTGCTGCGCCTGGGCGAGATCGCGATGAAGAACCCCGTTTTCGCGGAGATCGTCGGCACCGCCTCGGCCGATATCCCGGGCGCCGGCCGGGTGGAGAACACCAACGGGATGCTCGCCGATGCGGGCGTCATCGGCATCAAAACGGGAACACTCGTCGGGTGGAGCCTGCTCACCGCGAAGGACGTCGCGGTCGGCGACACGACCGTGCGCCTGTTCGCCTCCGCGCTCAATCAGAACGACAACGCGGCCCGTCTCGCGGTGACCCGGACCCTGTTCGCCGAGGTCGAGGCGGCACTGACCGCGCTCGAGCCCGCGGTGACCGAGGGAACCGTGGTCGGCGAGGTGACGACTCCGTGGGGTGCCGCCGTCGACGTCCGTGTGGATGCCGATGCCACGGTGGTGCTGTGGAACGCTGCGACCGCGACCGCGGATGTCGCCTTCGACTTCGGCGACGAGCGCACCGCGGGCGACCGCATCGGAACGCTGACCGTGACCGGCCCCGTCGACTCCGTCGAGGTCGCCGTCTCGCTGGGCGACGACATCGCCGATCCCAGCCCGTGGTGGCGTCTCACGCATCCGCTGGACCTGTTCGGCCTCACCTCGAACGGCTGATCCCCTTATGGGCGGTCGGTGGCCGCCTGTTCGAACTGCGACTGGTAGAGCCGCCAGTAGGCGCCCCGGGCGGCGATCAGCTCGTCGTGTGAACCCTTCTCGACGATGTCTCCGTGCTCCATCACGAGGATGAGGTCGGCGTCTCGGATCGTGGAGAGGCGGTGCGCGATGACGAAGGACGTGCGCCCTTCGCGCAGCGCCGCCATCGCGTTCTGCAGCAGCAGCTCGGTGCGGGTGTCGACGGCGCTCGTCGCCTCGTCGAGGATGAGGATCGACGGCTGGGAGACGAAGGCGCGGGCGATCGTGATGAGCTGTCGCTCGCCGGCAGACACGTTCGCCGCGTCTTCTTCGAGGATCGTCTCGTACCCTTCGGGGAGAGCATGCACGAATCGGTCGACATAGGTGGCCTTCGCCGCCGCCAGGACCTCGTCATCGCTCGCACTCGCGCGGCCGTACCGGATGTTCTCGAGGATGGACCCGGCGAACAGCCACGGGTCCTGCAGCACCATTCCGGTTCTCGAGCGCAGATCGTCGCGCGTCGTTTCGGAGATGTCCTGCCCGTCGAGCAGGATCCGTCCGCCATCGAGCTCGTAGAAGCGCATGATGAGGTTCACCAGCGTGGTCTTGCCGGCACCGGTGGGGCCCACGATCGCCACGGTCTGCCCCGGCTCGACGCGGAAGGACAGGTCGGTGATCAGCGGATGATCCGGGTTGTACGAGAATGACACGTTCTCGAACTCGATGACGCCGTCGCCCTCCGGCACAGCCGGCGCATCCTCGGCATCCGGCTCCTGCTCATCCGCATCGAGGAAGTCGAAGACCCGCTCGGCCGAGGCCGTTCCGGACTGCACCACCGCGGCCATGCCGCCGAGCTCCGACAGCGGCTGCGTGAACTGCTGCGAGTACTGGATGAACGCCTGCACATCGCCGAGCCGCAGCTGACCGCTGGCGACCATGAGACCGCCGAGCACGGCGATGCCCACGTAGGTGAGGCTCCCGACGAACGTCATGGCGGGCATGATGATGCCGGCCAGGAACTGCGCCCGGAAGCTCGACTGGAACAACTCCTCGTTCTCGATCTGGAACTTCTCCAGCGCGTCCTTCTCGCGGCCGTAGACCTTGACGAGGGCGTGCCCCGAGAAGGCCTCTTCGACCCGGGCGTTGAGGCGTCCGACCTTGCGCCACTGCATGCCGAAGGCCTTCTGCGAGCGCGGTCCGATGATCCCGAAGATGACGGCCATGAGCGGCAGCGCGACGAGCGCGACGAGCGCCAGCTGCCAGGAGATCGAGAACATCATCACGAGCACGCCGATCACCGTCAGCACCGAGGTCAGCGCGCCCGAGAGCGATTGCTGCATCGTCTGAGTGATGTTGTCGATGTCGTTGGTGACGCGGGATATCAGCTCGCCGCGCTGCACCTTGTCGAAGTACGACAACGGCAGCCGGTTGATCTTCGCCTCGACGTCCTCGCGCAGGCGCCACATCGTGCGCACCATGATGACGTTGATGACGTAGCCCTGGATCCAGGTCAGCAGCGCGGCGCCGATGTAGATCGACAGCACCGCGATGATGATCCAGCGCAGCCGCTCGAAGTCGACACCCGCACCCACCTGGAAGTCGCTGAAGGCCGCGACCATGTTCGCGAAGTCGTCCTGCCCCTGCGCGCGCAGCAGGTCGACGACCTGCCCCTGCGGCAGCCCGGCCGGAACGCCGCTGTCGGCGAGGCTCTTCGAGATGAACCCCTCGTAGATGATGTTGGTCGCCTCGCCGAGGATCTTGGGGGCGGCGACAGTCAGCACGACGCCGAGCGCTCCGAGGATCGAGACGAAGACGAACCACAGCGCGGACGGCTTGAGGAGCCCGATCATGCGGGCGAAGCTCTTGCCGAAGTTGTCGGCCTTGCCGGGGGCGACCGCATCGAAATCTCCGGAGGTGAGCCGCGCCTGCTCGGCGAGCTCCGCCTCGTACTGCTCCTCGGCCGTCAGCTCGAGCGGTGAACCGGTCGTCACGCTCGTGGGAGCCTGTTCGTCGGCGCTCATGCGTCCACCCCCAGCTGCGATTCGACGATCTCGCGGTAGGTCTCGTTGGTCGTGAGCAGCTCGCCGTGGCGCCCCATCCCCACCATGGTTCCGCCGTCGAGCACGACGATGCGGTCGGCGTCGATGATCGTCGAGACCCGCTGCGCGACGACGATCTTGGTCACGTCGGGCAGTTCGCGCCACAGGGCCTGTCTCAGACGCGCGTCGGTGGTCAGGTCGAGGGCGGAGAAGGAGTCGTCGAAGATGAGGATCCGCGGGCGGTGGACGATGGCCCGCGCGATCGCCAGGCGCTGCCGCTGCCCGCCGGAGACGTTCGTTCCGCCCTGTGCGATGCGCGAGTCGAGCCCCTCGGGCATCGCCTCGACGAAGTCGCGCCCCTGCGCGATCTCGAGTGCGTGCCAGAGCTCGGCGTCCGTGGCCTCCTCGCGCCCGTAACGCAGGTTGGATGCGACGGTTCCGGTGAACAGGAAGGGCCGTTGCGGCACGAGCCCGATGCTCTGCCACAAAGCATCGACATCGGCATCGCCGACCGCGGTGCCGCCCACGGTCACCGTGCCATCGGTCGCGTCGAACAGTCGAGGGATGAGGGAGATGAGCGTGGTCTTGCCGGCACCGGTCGAGCCGACGATCGCGACGGTCTCACCGGGTTCGGCCCGGAACGACACATCGGAGAGCACGGGCGCCTCCGCCCCGGGGTACGTGAAGCCGACCGACTCGAGGGCGATCGCACCGGGGACGGGGAAATCGACGATGCCGTCGACCGGACGTCGCATCGAGGATTCGGCCTCGAGCACCTCGCCGACGCGCTCGGCAGAGACGGCGGCCCGCGGGATCATCATCGCCATGAAGCTCGACATGATCACGCCCATCATGATCTGACCGATGTACTGCATGAAGGCGAACAGCGTGCCCACCTCGACGGCGCCCGCGTTGATCTCGATGCCGCCGAACCAGATGACCCCGACAACCGTCACGTTGAGGATGAGCATGAACAGCGGGAACAGCAGCACGAACAGTGAGCCGATCTTGCGGCCGAGCACCATGAGGACGGTGTTCGCCTCGCGGAAGCGGTTCTCCTCGATGCGCTCGCGCACGAAGGCGCGCACGACCCGCACGCCGGTGAGCTGCTCGCGCATGATGCGGTTGATGGCGTCGAGCTGGGCCTGATTCCGTCGGAACAGGGGAACCATCCGGCTGATGATGATGACCGCGACGATGAGGAGGACGGGCACCGAGACGGCGATCAGCCAACTGAGCCCCACGTCCTGCTGCACCGCCATGATGATGCCGCCGATGGCGAGCAACGGCGCCGTGACGAACATCGTGGCGCCCATCATCGCGAGCATCTGCACCTGCTGCACGTCGTTCGTGTTGCGGGTGATGAGCGATCCCGCGCCGAACTGCGAGACCTCCCGCTCGGAGAACCCGCTGACGCGCGAGAAGACATCGGCGCGGATGTCGCGCCCGGCGGCCATGGCCGCCCGCGCCGCGAAATAGGTCGCCACGATCGAGCAGATGATCTGTCCGAGGGAGACGACGAGCATGAACGACCCGGTGCGCCAGATGTAGCCCGTGTCTGCCTGCGCGACGCCCCGGTCGATGATGTCGGCGTTCAGACGCGGCAGGTAGAGCGTCGCCAGGGCACTGGCGAACTGGAAGACGATGACACCGAGCAGGAGCCACCGGTACTTCGACAGATACCGGACGAGGATCTTTCCGAGCATGAGGGCGTCCTTGTGGGAATGGGCCGCACCGACCACAAGACAGCGTGCCACGTGCCGCCGACATTGAGAACGGTGGTCCGCTCAGGGCGAAACGATCCGCAGGTGAGCGGCCCTTTCAGCTGAAGAGCGCGACGGCCGGCCGGAAGGCCCGGGCCCCCGCCGCGGCATCCGCCCTCAGCCCCGCGATCGTCGCCGGCTGCCAGCGCGGCGACCGATCCTTGTCGACCAGCTGAGCGCGGATGCCCTCGACGAGATCGGGGTGGTTCTCGACGAACCACATGACCCGCCGATACTCCCCGATCAGCGCATCGCGCAGATCTCCGGTGCGCGCTTCGCGCACCGCCTCGAGGGTGACGGCGAGTCCCGTCGGCGACAACTCGGCGAGGGTCGCGGCAGCGGCGGATGCCGCGACCTCGGGCCGCGAGGACAGACGACGCATGATGCTCTGCACGTCATCCGCGGAGAACACCTCGTCGATCCAGCGCCGGTCCTCGACGAGCCCGGACTGCTCCGGCGTCTCGTCGAACAGCAGAACGAGCTCGGAGGGGCTCGTCGGGTCGGCGCGCTTGCCGAGGGCCTCGCGCAGTTCATCGAGGTGGCGCGAGGGAACGAAGTGATCCGCGAAACCGGCGTAGACGGCATCCGCCCCGCTCATGACCCCGCCCGTCAGGCCCAGGTACTCGCCGAGCCGACCCGGTGCACGGCCCAGCAGATACGTGCCGCCGACGTCGGGGGTGAAGCCGATGCGCGTCTCGGGCATCGCCAGACGACTCCGCTCGGTCACGATGCGGATCGCCGCATGCCCGGCGAGGCCGATCCCCCCGCCCATCGTCACGCCGTCGGCGATCGCGACGACGGGCTTCGGGTACTCGGCAATCGCCAGGTTCAGCGCGTACTCGGCACGGAAGAACTCGGTGGTGCGCTCCGGGTGCCCGGACCGGATCTGATCGTGAAGAGCACGGACATCGCCGCCGGCGCAGAGGCCTCGGTCACCGGCCCCATCGATGAGCACGATGTCGATGTCGGCGTCGTCGCGCCAGGCGTCCAGCGCCGCGGACAGGCCGCGGATCATGCCGATGTCGAGGGCGTTAATCGCCTGCGGCCGGTTGAGGGTGAGACGTCCGAGGGAGCCCTCGGTGCGAACCAGAATGGTGGATGCCGCGTCGATGTCAGTCACGTCTGCCACGTTACCGCGGCACGAAGTGCTTGCCCCGCGCTCGTCAAAGGCGCGATTCTGCGGAATCTCCGGCAGGATAGAGAGCACCCACACGCAGGAAGGCCCCGGATGCCCCACGGACAGCTGATCGAGTTCGCCCACGTGACCAAGCGCTTCGGCGCGGTTGCGGCCGTCTCGGACTTCTCCGCCCGTGTCAACCCCGGCGTCGTGACCGGGTTCCTCGGTCCGAACGGTGCGGGCAAGACGACGACGCTTCGCATGCTCCTGGGACTGGAGCGTCCGACGAGCGGCACCGCCTCGATCGGCGGCACCCGCGTATCGGATCTGCGCAACCCCGGTCGTGTGATCGGCGCCATGCTCGAAGACCCGGGCTTCCGTCCGCGCCGCACCGTCGAGCGCCACCTCACTGCGGCGGCCAAGGCGAACGGTGTTCCGGTCCGCCGCGTCTCCGAGCTCATCTCGTTCGTGGGTCTCGGCTCCGATGCCGACACCCGCATCGCAGCCCTGTCGCTGGGCATGCGCCAGCGTCTGAGCGCGGCGACCGCGCTTCTGGGCGACCCGGGCGTCCTCGTTCTCGACGAGCCGGCGAACGGCCTCGATCCCGAGGGCATCCGCTGGATGCGCACCCTGATCCGCGGCCTCGCCGACGAGGGGCGCACGGTGCTCGTTTCCTCGCACGTGCTGTCCGAGGTCGAGCAGATCGCCGATGAGATCCTCGTGATCGCGCAGGGGCGGCTGAAGTTCGCCGGTTCGATGGAGGACCTCGCCGACCCGCGCACGGGTCCGGTCGTCGTCGATGCCAACGATCGCCGGGGGCTCTCGCGCATCCTGCGCGGCGCCGGGTACCAGCTCGAAGTCCTCCGCTCCGGACTGACGGTGCGCGGAGGCGATGCGGAGTCCATCGGCAACCTCGCCGCCCACGCCGGCATCGCCCTGTCGACCCTGCAGCAGCGCGGACCGACGCTGGAGGACGTCTTCCTCGACCTCGTCCACGACCGCTACGTGCGTCCGACGGCGGCGCCTGCGACCGCAGCCGTGCCGATCATCGCCGAACACGACGACCCCGTCGCGCTCTCCGAGCAGAACGTCGCGGCCCCACGGCCCGCTTTCCCGGTTCAGGATGCTCCGACGCCTGGCCCCGTTGAGGAAGAGGCCACCGTTCTCGCTCCCGTCGAGGACATCGTCGAAGAACCCGTCGCTCCCGCCGTCGAGGAACCCGTCGCTCCCGCCGTCGATAAGCCCGTGGCGCCCGTCGCCACGGAGACGACTGCTCCGGTCCCGGCCACGGCCGAAGAGACCGTCGAAGAGGCGTCGCCCGCCGACCAGGAGCCGACCGAGCGTGACGCGACGGAGGCATCCGCGGCCGCTGAGCTCTTCGCATCGACGCCCATCGCCGCGGCCCTCGTCGAGGAGCGCCCGCTTCCGGGCCTGGCCGGCCTCGCCGCCATGGCCAGCGTCTTCAACGCCACGCCGGTCGCAGAGAACGCCGAGCTCCCCGTCGCGGATGCGGAGTCCGAGACGGAGCCTGCTCCTACCGCTGAGGAGAGCACGCAGCCCGTGGAGGCTGAGACCGCGTCCACCGTCGAAGAGGCCGCCGGTGACACGGCTGTTTCCGACGAGTCGTCCGCCGAGGCGGAGCCGGCCGCTGCTGAGCCCACCGCCGCGGATGAGGGCGTCCCCGCAGAGGACACCGTCGTAGCGGATGCCCCCGCGGTCTCCGCAGTCGAGGCCCCCGCCCCCGACGCTTCGGTCACGGAGCCGTCGGCGGACGAGACCTCCGCTCCCGCCCCGGTGGAGCAGGACGCACCCGCCGAGGCGACCGTGCCCGGCACGGAGAGCAACGAGGTTCCGGCGGGAGCCGAAGCCGCTGCCGAAGAAGCGCCCGCAGGCGCCGATGCGGCACCCGTGGCAGCGCCCGCCGGTCCGCTGATCGACGCCCCGGTCCTCGGTGAGTTCCCCTCGTTCGCACCGGTGCCCACCTTCGACGAGCAGTTCCGCACCGCCGAGACGCCCGCCGAGGCGACGCCTCCGGCCGAGGCATCCCCTGCACTCTCCGCAGACGACGAGCCGCTCGACGTGGCCGATCTCTTCAGCGTGGTCCCCGATATCGTGACCGCGCCGATCCCCGCGGCAGACCCTGCTCCTGCGACAACGGAGCCCACCGCCGAGAACGCGCCCGAAAGCCTCACCGACGCCGAGCCGTCAGCCGTCGACGCGTTCTTCAACGCGTTCGCAGCGGATGCCGACGAGAACGCCGACGGCACGTCTTCCTCGGACGACGAGCAGCGCTGAGGTCAGGCCGGCCGCGGCCGGATGACGGGCCGCTGACGCCCGCGAACAACCGGGATCGACCCCGTCTGCGCGATCTCGGCGACATCGACGAGCTCTTCCGAGACGTCCAGGCGCAGGGCCTGGGTCAGAGCGAGCCCGTTCCGCGTCGTGAAGAGCAGCCGCTGGAACTCCACATCACCCTCGAGATCGATGACGACACTCGGCCAGCGTCGGCGGAGCAGGACGAAATCAGTCGTCGCCGCGCCCTTCCAGGTGCCGGCCGCGAGCAGGCCGGGCAGGTGGGTTCCGGGCCCGGGCGCACCCCGCAACCACGTCCACGGGTCATCGGTGAGCTGAACCTTGACAATCGTCTCGCGGACGATGCGCAGGTTCTCGCGACGGAAGCTCGCAGCCCGCTCGACCGGGGAGAGCACAACCTCGAGCTGTGTCTGATCCAGGAGCAGCGTCACCATGCTTCCAGTCTGCCAGTCCGCTCCTGCGAACGGACTGCAAGATCCTCACAGGAGGGCAACGATCGGCTGTCGGACGCGCACAGCGCCCGACAGCCGAGCAGGACGGTTCAGTCGCGCGTTGCCGCAGCTGCCGCGCGGGCGGCCGCGGGCAGAGCCGCCTCGATCGCGGCCAACGCCTCGTCGTCGTGCGCCGCAGTGAGGAACCAGGCCTCGTAGACGCTCGGAGGCAGCACGACGCCCTGCTCGCGCATCGCGTGGAAGAACGGGGCGTAGCGGAACGCCTCCTGCTCCAACGCCTCGGCGTAGGTGCGCGGCGCTTCGGCGGCGAACACGACGCCGAACAGGCTGCCGGCACGCGGGACGGCGTGCACGACGCCCGCTTCGGTCAGCGAGGCGTCCAGGGCGTCGGCGATACGGGCTGCCGCAGCATCCACACGGGCGTAGACGGCGGGAGTGGCCAGACGCAGGGTCGCGAGGCCGGCCGCGACCGACAGCGGGTTTCCCGAGAGGGTGCCTGCCTGGTAAACCGGTCCGATGGGAGCGAGGTGGTCCATGATCTCGGCGCGCCCGCCGAGGGCGGCCAGCGGCATGCCCCCGCCGACGACCTTGCCGAAGGTGATGATGTCGGGCAGGTACTCCTCGCCGAGCGAGGCCTGCAAACCCCAGAATCCCGCCGGGTGCACCCGGAAGCCCGTGAGCACCTCGTCGAGGATCATGAGCGCCCCGTGCGCGTGCGCGGTGTCGGCGATGAAGCGGTTGAAGCCGGCATCCGGCGCCACGACGCCCATGTTCGCGGCTGCCGCCTCGACGACGACGGCGGCGATGTTCTCACCGTGCTCGGCGAAGACCGCTTCGAGCGCGGCCCGGTCGTTGTAGGGGATCACGAGAGTCTGAGCGGCGATCGGCGCGGGGACTCCCGCCGAGCCCGGCAGGGCGAGCGTGGCGACGCCGGAGCCCGCCTCGGCCAGCAGCCCGTCGGAGTGTCCGTGGTAGTGGCCGGCGAACTTCACGAGCAGATCGCGTCCCGTCGCACCGCGGGCCAGACGGATCGCCGTCATGGTCGCCTCGGTTCCCGTCGACACCAGACGCACCTTCTCGACCGGCGCGAGGTCTCCCACACGCACGCGCTCGGCGATCGTGCGGGCGAGCTCGACCTCGCCCTCGGTCGGGGCGCCGAAGGAGAGGCCGCGCGTCGCTGCCTCCTGAACGGCCTCGACGACCTCGGGATGCGTGTGCCCGAGAAGCGCGGGGCCCCACGACGCCACGAGATCGATGTACTCGTTCGCCGAGGCATCCGTCACGCGCGCACCCTGCGCGGACGCCAGGAACCGCGGCGTGCCGCCGACGGACCCATAGGCGCGCACCGGCGAGTTCACCCCTCCCGGGGTCACCTCGCGCGCGGTCTCGAACAGGTCGTCATTGCGGTCGATCATGGATGCCTCCCGGACGTGGATGCTGGAGTGGAACTCGTGCGGCTGGATCAGCGCGCGTCGAGCCACTGGGCGGCCTCGGTCGCCCAGTAGGTGAGGATCGCGTCAGCGCCCGCGCGGCGGATGGAGAGGAGCGACTCGAGGACAGCCGCCCGACGATCGATCCAGCCGTTCGCGGCGGCGGCCTCGATCATCGCGTACTCGCCGGAGATCTGGTAGGCCCAGACGGGGATCTGCACGTTGTCACGGACCTCGCGCAGCACGTCGAGGAAGCCCATGGCCGGTTTGACCATGACGATGTCGGCGCCCTCGGCCTCATCGATCAGCGCCTCGAGCAGGCCCTCGCGGCGGTTGCCGGGGTCGAGCTGGTAGGTGCGCCGGTCGCCGGTGAGCTGCGAGTCGACGGCCTCGCGGAAGGGGCCGTAGAACGCGCTCGCGTACTTCGCGGCATAGCCCAACAGCATCGTGTCGGTGAAGCCCTCGGCGTCCAGACCCTGACGGATGACGGCCACCTGGCCGTCCATCATGCCCGACAGCCCCAACAGCTGGGAGCCGGCGCGCGCCTGGGAGAGCGCCATCGACACATAGCGGTCGAGGGTCGCGTCGTTGTCGACGGAGCCGTCCGCGGCGAGCACACCGCAGTGGCCGTGATCGGTGAACTCGTCCAGGCACAGGTCGGTCTGCACCACGAGCGCATCGCCGACCTCCTCGACCAGTGCGGTCGTGGCGAGGTTCAGGATGCCGTTCGGGTCATCCGCTCCGGAACCCTGCGCATCGCGCACTGCGGGAACGCCGAACAGCATGACGCCGCCGACCCCGGCCTCGGCGGCCTCGGCCGCCGCGCGGCGCAGCGAGTCCATGCTGTGCTGCACGACACCGGGCATCGAGCCGATGGGCTGCGCCTCGGCGAGACCTTCGCGCACGAACATCGGCAGCACGAGCTGACGGGCCTCGACCGACGTCTCGCGCACGAGGTTGCGCACCGCCGGACTCTGGCGCAGACGGCGCGGACGGATCTCGGGGAAGGAGCTCACGGCGCGAACTCGTCTGCAGCGTGCGGGAGGGTGAAGTGCGAGACCGCGTCGATCAGTGCGTCGACGGTCTGCTTGTCGGCGACGACCGTGATCGGCAGGCCGGCCTTGCGCGCATCGCTCGCGGTGCGCGGGCCGATCGCAGCGAGAAGCGTGTCATCGGGGATCTCCGGGAACTGCTCGCGCACCTGCTTGGCGACGGAGCCGCTCGTGATGAGGATCGCGTTGATCCGGCCGCTGTCGACATCGCGACGGATCCGGTCCGTGACCGGAACCCCGACCGTGCGGTAGGCAACGATGCTGGACACATCGTGTCCCGCCGCGATGAGCGACTCGGTCAGCACCGGCTTCGCGATCTCGCTGCGCAGAGTCAGGATGCGACGGGGCTCGGGTTCGAGCGCCATCATCTGCTGGGCCATGCCGGCCGCGGAGTTGTCTTTCTCGGGGACCAGCGCGACCTCGTAGCCGACGGCCTGCAGGGCGGCCGCGGTGGTCTCGCCGACCGCGGCGATCTTCGTGGTCTTGGGCACGACGGCACGGTGCGCGAAGAGCACGTCGACGGTCGTGGCGCTCGTCACCGTGAGCCAGTCGAAGGCACCGGCGGCCAGCTTCTCGAGCGCGTCGTCGAGCGCAGCCTGATCATTGGTCGGGCCGAAGTTGATCAGCGGTGCGACGACAGGGACCGCGCCCTGCGCCCGCAGACTCGCGGCGACGCCGTCGCCCCACGGGCCTCCTCGCGGGACGAGGACGCGCCAGCCGGTCAACGGCTTCTCATGGTTCGTTTCGGGTGTAGTGGTCATCAGAGTGCTCTCAGGAGACGTAGTCGGCCGCCCCTTGTTCGAGCAGCCGACGGGCGACAGAAAGACCGAACTGGCGAGCTGCGTCATTCGGGTCCGCACCATCGGCAGCATCCGCATCGTTGCCACTGCCGTTCAGACGAATATACCCCTCGTCCAGGCCTTCGGTGACGTCGAGGCCGATCCGGCCGGTGCCCGCGGGCTCGTAGACGATGGTTCGCAGGCGGACAGAGTCGCCGGTGACGACGGCATGCGCCGCCATGGGAGCCTGACAGCCCGCGTCGAGCCCCTCGAGCACCCCGCGCTCGACCGTGATGGCCAGACGGGTGGCCGCATCATCGATCTGCGCCAGCGCGTCACGCAGCTCCTGCGGAGCATCCGCCGTCGTCTCGACCGCGAGGGATCCCTGACCGGGTGCGGTGGGCCACTCGCTGAAGCCCAGGTCTTCACGCGCGAGCGTCAGCTCCGCTCCGAGACGGGACAGGCCCGCGGCCGCGAGGATGACGGCATCCAGCTCACCGGTCTCGACGCGTTCCAGACGCGAATCCACGTTGCCGCGGATATCGACGACCTCGACCTGCGGGGCGCGACGACGCACCTGCGCGATACGGCGGGGCGAACCCGTGCCCACCTTCGCACCCGCCGGGAGCAGGTGCAGCGGCGTGCCGTCGCGGGTGATCACGACATCGCGGGCGTCTTCGCGCACCGGCGTCGCACCGATCACGAGGCCTTCGGGCATCGCGGTCGGCAGGTCTTTGAGGGAGTGCACGAGGATGTCGCACTCGCCCGCGAGCAGAGCCTCGCGCAGACGGGTGGCGAAGACGCCGACTCCGCCGATCTCCGAGAGGGATGCCCGGTTCGTGTCGCCTTCGGAGACGATCGGGACGAGTTCGACACGACGGCCGGTGACCTCTTCGAGGGCGGCGGCGACGTGTCCGGACTGGGCTTGGGCCAGCGCGCTGCGGCGCGTGCCGAGACGGATCGGGGCGTTCATTTACTGCAGCACATCCGCGATCTCGTCGAAGCGCAGGCGGCGCCCGGTGTAGAAGGGCACCTCCTCCTTCACGTAGCGGCGGGCCTCCGTATAACGCAGGTCGCGCATGAGGTCGACGAGCTCGGTGGGGTCGTCCGCTTCGAGCGGCAGCAGCCACTCGTAGTCGCCGAGCGCGAAGGCCGCGACCGTGTTGGCCACGACGCCGCGGAACGCGGCCCCCTTGCGGCCGTGATCGGCGAGCATCGTGCGGCGCTCGCTCTCGTCGATCAGGTACCACTCCGGAGTGCGCACGAAGGGGTACAGGCACAGCCAGCCCTTCGCCTCGACGTCGCGGAGGAAGCCGGGCACATGAGCGCGGTTGAACTCGGCATCGCGGTGCACGCCCATGACGTTCCAGACGGGCAGGAGCGTGCGCAGCATCTCGGTGCGGCGCAGGCGACGCAGCGCCTGCTGAAGCTCTTCGGCGGTATCGCCATGCAGCCAGACCATGAGGTCGGCATCGGCCTTGAGACCGGAGACGTCGTAGAATCCGCGGATCGTCACGCCGGAATCTTCGATGTGGCCGGCGATGTTCTCCAGCTCGGTCGCATCCGCCTCGATGACGGGTGCGTCGGGATTACGGCGCCACACCGCCCAAAGGGTGAAACCGGACGGGTTCTCTTCGCTCACTTCGGACATGCATCCAGTCTGCCCCTTTCTTCCGAAAGGGGCCAATGCGCGTCCTGGTCAGCGTGCGATGGCGCGGGCGACGGCCCAGACGAGGCCGCCGATACCGGCAGCGAGGACGACCGCTCCGGCGATCGCGCCGGCCGGGTTGCGTTCGGCGAACGCACGGGCGCGGGCTGCGCCGCGCACCGATGCCTTCTCGATGCGTCGCGGCACGTTGCCCTTGATCTCGATCGCGGCGAGCGCCGCCTTCAGCTCTGCGCGAGCGGATGCCACGGGATCGGTGATCCCCGCCGGCACCGCCGTGCGGGGCAGATTCTGATCAGAAGTCGTCATCGCCCGCCTCCTTCACAAGTCGAATATCGGCGGCAACGGCCTGTCCGGGGTTCTCCCGACGCAGCGCCTTGCGGAATTTCAGCAGGCCGAGGATCACGCAGACGGCGAGGCAGACGATCAGCAGTCCGATCACCGCCAGCACCGCGAGCCAGGCCGGCCACCAGGAGGCGAGCCCAACGACGGCGAATGTCAGGAGCATCGGGACGAGCCAGAACAGGAAGAACAGCGCGATGAGGAACCAGACGCTGCCGATTCCCGCATCCTTCGCCGTGCGCGAGATCCAGGCCTTCGCCGCGTCGATCTCGGCCTTGACCAGGGTGGTGACGAGCTCGGGCAGATCGCCCAGCAGCGTCAGGAGACTGTCATCCGCGCGGTCGCGGTATCCGCGGGCCATGTCACTTGCCGTTCGTCGAGGTCTTCGCAGCCGCGGAGGACTTCTTCGCGGGAGTCTTCTTCGCCGCTGTGCTCTGCGCCTCGTCGACGGCGTTCTCGAGGTCGGCCGCGGCCTTCTTGCCCGTGGCGATCGCCGCGTCGAGCTTCGCGCCCGGAGTATCCGAGGAGCCCGCGGCCTTGGCGACCTTCACCACGCCGTTCCAGAGCGCGCCCGGAACAACGGCGGCCTTCTCGCCGACGTAGCTCTTGGCTCGCTGGACCTGGTTCTGCACGGGGTCGAGGTGCCAGACCTTCAGCCACTGCGTCTTGATCTGCTCGTAGCGTTCGCGTCCGGCACGCGTGCCGAGCACGTAGCCCACGCCGAGTCCGACGACGATTCCGATCTTCCCCTTCATGGGGTTCTCCTCACGTTGTTCCGCTCGAGCCGGGGGCGTATGCACCGCCGGCCAGGTCTCCCAGCGTAACGCCATATGCCGAGATCGGCATCTACTGGTTGACAGCGGCCCGGCTCAGCCCCAGAGGAGGGCCCGTCGCACGCGTTCTGTTTCATCGACGGCATCGGGGATGACCTGAGCCAGCCCCGTCCCCGACAGCCAGGCGCCGACGGCGCCGAGCCCGTCGATCTTCGCGACAGCCGCCCGGACGGACCGGCGCCGCTCGCCGGCGCCGAGCAGCGAGACCGGCTGCGACTGCGTGAAGCGGGACCGGTGCGCGGCGATGAGACTCTCCGGTGCGAGGTGAACGCCGAGAAGAGCGGATGCTTCGGACAGCGCGAGCTGCGCGGCGGCATCGTCGTCGAGAGCGGCCGTGGCCGCCGGCTCGCCCTGCGATCCGAAGGAGACCCGGACGATGTGGCGGCCCCCGGCGCTCTCGCGGAGCCACTCCCATTTGACGGTGGCGTGCGTGAGCGCCTTTCCGGTGTGGCTGCCGGGCACTGTGAGCACACCGGTTCCGCGGGGCGCGGCATCCAGCACCGGAGCATCGATCAGGAGCGAGACGATCTCGATCTCCGGCGCCTGGCCGGGAGTTCCGAGACCGGGTACATGATCGGCGAGCAGGTCGCGGGCGACGGGTTCCGCGGTGGCGATGATCACGGCATCCGCGACGATCGTCTCGACCGTCGGCTCCGCACCCTCCTCGGATGCTTCGTCGTCGCCGGCGACGGTGACGGTGACGATCCAGGAATCGCCCTCACGGGCGATCTGCTCGACCGCGGCCTCCGTGCGGATCGTCGCCCCGAGCAGTGCAGCATCCGCGGCGAGCGCATCGATGAGCGTGTGCATGCCGCCCGAGAGCGCCTCGACCGCCGAGCCCGGCGCCTTCCTCGCCCGCTCGGCCCGATCGGCGATCATCTGCGCGACCGCGACGGACAGCGACCCGGTTAGGGTGAGCGTCTCGTTGAGTCCGGGAGCCGCGATCTCCGGATCGACGTCATCCGGGTGCGCAGAGTACACGCCCGCCGTGACGGGCGCCACGAGCAGGTCGCGAACCTTGGCGCCCATGCGCGTCTCGACGAGGTGACCGAGGCTGCGGTCCTTGCCGATCGTCAGCAGCGGACGCACACGGTCGAGGTAGGCGCGCCACGCGCCGCCCCAGCCGATGATGCGGCGCACGTCCTCGGCGAAGGGGTTGGCCGGGATGCCGAGCACACCGCCCTTGGGCAGCGGAGCCGGCGCGATGCCGGGAGCGCCGACGAGCCAGGCACCGACAGGGTTCGGGGTGACGACACGATCTGTCAGAGCCAGCTCATCGATCAGTTCGCGGACGTGACCGCCGCGCGTCGCATAGCTCTCGGCTCCGGCATCCACCATCACACCATCGAGCTCCGCCCGCCGGATGGCACCGCCGAGAACGTCCGCGGCCTCGAGCAGAGTGACCCGCATGCCGACCTTGGCGCATTCGCGCGCCGCGACCAGCCCGCCGACGCCGCCGCCGACGACCACGACATGGCGCGAAGCCGCGCGGGCGGCGAGGTCCTCGGGGGCGTCCGTCATGCGCCCAGGCCCTGCTGGGCGTGCGCGAGCTCGACGATGCGCGTCAGCTGGTCGGGGTCGGTCTCCGGCGGAACGCCGTGACCGAGGTTGAGGATGTGGGCGCGCGCGGAACGGCCGCGGCGCAGAACCTCGAGGACGTGCTTCTCGAGGATCTCCCACGGAGCCTGCAGCAGTGCCGGGTCGATGTTGCCCTGCAGCGTCACATCCGGGCCGAGGACCGCCGCGGCCTCATCCAGCGGCATGCGCCAGTCGACGCCGACCGCCGAGGTGATGCCGTCGAGGCGCATGTCGCCCAGGAACGGTCCGGTGCCGACGCCGAAGTGGATGACCGGCACGGGAAGGTCGATGACCGACGCCTTCGAGTGCGGTGCGATGTGCGCTCGGTAGTCGTCCGGGTTCAGAGAGCCCGCCCACGAGTCGAACAGCTGCACCGCCGAGGCGCCCGCGTCGATCTGGGCTTCGAGGAACCGGCGCGAGACGCGGGAGAGCCAGTCGGCCAGACGATTCCAGGACTCGGGGTCGGCGTGCATCATGGCGCGCGCTCGCAGGTGCTCCTTCGACGGGCCTCCCTCGATGAGGTACGCGGCCAGCGTGAAGGGCGCACCGGCGAAGCCGACGAGAGGGGTGTCGCCCAGCTCTGCCGTGATGATGCGGATGGCCGCGGTGATCGCCTCGTGATCGAGGTCGGCGGGATCGATCGCCGTGATGCGGTCGACATCGGCGCGCGTGCGCACCGGGTTCGCGAACACCGGGCCCCGGCCCGGCTCGATCTCGACCTCGACGCCCGCCAGACGCAGAGGGATGACGATGTCGCTGAAGAAGACGGCCGCATCGACCTTGTGCCGGCGCACCGGCTGCAGGGTGATCTCGGCTGCGAGCTCCGGGGTCAGGCAGGCATCGAGCATCCGCGTACCGACCCGCAGCTCGCGGTACTCGGGAAGGGAACGACCGGCCTGACGCATGAACCAGACCGGGGTCTGCTCGGGGCGGTCACCGGCGAGAGCGCGCAGCATCGGAGAGTGTGTGGCAGCCATGCCTCCATCCTCCCATCCGTACTGAGGAATCGTCCCTTCAGCTCCCTCTACGGTTCGCGGCGTAGACTGGAGGGGTGCTGCTGTGCGTGACGGCGAGTCACAAGACCGCCTCCTTCGAAATGCTCGAACGATTGAGCCGCACCCCTGACGACGTCGCCCCCAATCTTCTGGGTCTGGCTTCGTGCGTGCAGGGGGCCGTCGTCGTCGCCACCTGCAACCGCTTCGAGGCGTACATCGAGGTCGACGAACCGGTGACCGCGGCCGGCGCCGTCGGCGTCGAAGCCGTGCTGGAAGCCATCGAGCAGACCGCCGGCATCCCCGCCGAAGAGCTCGAGGGCGCCTATGAGGTGCACTCCGGCCGCCATGTCGCCGAGCATCTGTTCGCCGTGGCATCCGGTCTCGAATCGGTCGTCCCCGGTGAGGGCGAGATCGCGGGCCAGGTTCGCCGCGCCCTGAAGTCCGCCCGCAAGGAGGGCACCACCTCCCCCGAGCTCGAGCGTCTCTTCCAGCGCGCCAGCCAGGCCCAGCGCAAGGTCAAGAACGTCACGGCGCTCGGCCGTGCCGGCCGCTCGCTCGTGCGCCTCTCGCTCGAGCTCGCCGACAGCCGCATCGCCGACTGGTCCGCCGAGAAGGTGCTGCTCGTCGGAACCGGCGCCTACGCAGCCGTCACCCTCGCGACCCTGCGCGAACGCGGCGCCGTCGACATCTCCGTCTACTCCCCTTCGGGCCGTGCGGCCGTCTTCGCCGAGAAGCACGACATCACCGCCGTCCCCGAAGACGACTACGCCCGCATCGCCTCGCGATCCAGCCTCCTCATCACCTGCACCAACGCCGCCGAGGAGCCGGTTCTCGGCCCGCAGCACCTGCAGGCGCCCACCGGTCCCGTCCCCGCGGGCTGCCCCATGGGGCAGAACTCCCAGCTCGTCATCGACCTGGGAATGCCCCGCAACGTCGACCCCGCCGTCGCCTCGCTCGAAGGCGTCGCCCTCCTCGACCTCGAGACGATCCGCCTGCACGCCCCGCTCGAAGAGCTCCAGGCCACCGATGCCGCGCGCTCCGTGGTTCGCGAGGCCGCCGACACCTTCAACGTCGTCGGCGACCGCCAGAGCGTGACCCCCGCCGTCGTCGCGTTCCGAACGCACATCCTCAGCCTCATGGAGGCCGAGATCGACCGGGCCCGCGCCCGCGGCGATGAGGACGGCCGGGTCGAGCAGGCCATGCGCCACCTCGCCGGGGTCCTCACCCACACACCCACGGTGCGCGCCCACGAGCTCGCCGCCGACGGCCGCAGCGCCGAGTTCATCTCCGCCCTCGAGACGATCTACGGCATCACCCCCGAGGTCCCGGCCGCGGCATCCGACATCGCCTGACTCCGCCGAGAGAGCTCGGGCGCGTGCTACGGTGGCGTCGCTCGAATCTCGAAACCGGAGTGAACTGTGTCATCAGCCTCGACGCCCGCGCGTCTGCTCGCCCTTCTGTCCGCGGGAGTCCTGGCTCTCGCCCTCGCAGCCTGCAGCTCATCCGCGCCGACGGCTGAATCGTCGAGCGCCGAGCCCGCACCGGTCGAAACCGTCGAACCGGCCGAGCCGACGGCCGAGGACATCGAGGGCCGCTGGTGCCCGACACCCGAGAGCGCCGCCACCGAGGGGTGCGTCACGATCGCCCTCCCGAACGCCGTCTACGACGACGCCGTCACGGTCGAGCTCAGCGAACCCGTCGCCGGCGACCCGGCCGATGGCTTCGCCTTCTCCACCCCGGGCGCCCCCTTCGGCACCTATTTCCCCGCCGGTTTCGAGATCCCCGGCGGCACCCCCGACTACTACCCGGGCGCCGACCTGCCCGATCAGGACCGCATCTGGAACGGTCAGACCGGTGCGCTCCTGCTGCGCGCGACTCCTCCCGAGATCACGGCCGCGAACTGCGCAGATGTCTCGGGCTCCGCAGCCCTCGCCGGATGGAGCGGCGAGCTCCCGGCAGCGCCGTCGGCCATGTGGGACATCCGCGACACGATGGGCTGGGCCGCCGAGACCTACGATGCCTGCACCGCCCTGTCATGGATCGTCGTCCCTCTGACCGATTGCTGCCTGGGCGGGTACCCGTTCGCGGTCATGCTCTTCCACGAGGGCGAGTTCGCGGGGATGGCCACGGAAGAGATCTACGGACGATTCCCCGAGGTCGCCCGCGTCGCCGACGACGAGCTCACCATCACCTGGTCGTGGGTTCCCGACGGCGGATCGAACGCCGGGCCCTACGACACCGCCACGTCGACCTTCACCTGGGACGACGAGGTCGTTCGCACCGGAGACCTGCCGCCGGTCTCGTTCTGAGTGCGGCGCCCTGCACGACCGCAGCAATGTCTGCGCCAGTACGGTCTAAGCCAGCAGCGCGCAGTCCGGGGCGGCCGCCGCGAGGCGGGCATCGAGCGTCAGCAGACGGCACTGCGCCGCCCGCGCGAGCACGACGTACATGGCGTCGTAGGCGCTGATGTTGTGGCGCAACGCGTAGACGGCCGGAAGTGACGCGACCATCGGCACCTGCTCGACCCCGAGGTCCTCGAACTCACGGAAGGCCCGCAAAGCGAGTTCGTCGCTGATCTGACCGCTGAGGGACCACCCGCGGACGACGGAGGCGACCTCCGCCGTCAGATGCTGCGGTGCGATCAGCTCGTGACCGTCGAGCAGCACGGCCGCCCGTCGCCCCTGTTCCGTTCCGAGCAGGATCTCGGCGACCGCGGATGCGTCGACGACGAGCGTCATCGACCGGGCCGCTGCTCGGCGAGCACTTCTACCGCAGGCTCGAGCACCGCGGCCCCGCGACTCGCGATCCGCTCCAGAAGCTCGGCTCGGCTCGGACGCGTCGCGAGACGGTCGAGCTCGCGCAGCAGGTAGTCGCTGAGCGAGCGGCCCTCGAGGGCTGCCTTCGCCTTGAGCGCTCGGCTCGTCTCCTCCGAGACGTTGCGGACCTGGATTGTTGTCATGCATTCAGCATACGTCGCATGTAGTTTGCATGTCGAGGCATTCGAACAGCCTGCACCGCTATTTCCGCGATTTCCGCTCCAGTACGAGACTTGCCGCATGGCCCTTCGCATCGCCGGAGACACCGCCGCCGACGATCTGCTGACCGACAACTCGCTCGCCCTGCGCGAAGCATCCGATCCCTAGGGCGACGAGGGCGCCTCCCGCAGCGTCGCAGACATCGTCCCGACGGGATCGCTCGCGCTCGTCCGCGCGAACAAGGAGGCGGTGAAGGCGACCGCTCAGGCTGCGAAGCAGAGGCCCGCTCCCGGTGTCAAGGGCGCTGCACGATCACCGCCCCTCGCGCAGACTCAACCCATGTCGACCAATGTGCGCCGCCTCGCCTGTACGCCCGATGACGTCTTCCGCGTCCTCGCGGACGGATGGATCTATCCGGGCTGGGTTGTCGGAGCATCCCGCATGCGCGACGTCGAGGAGACCTGGCCGCAGGCCGGTGCGCGGCTGCACCATTCCGTGGGGGGTCTGGCCGGCACTGCTCGACGACACGACCAGCAGCGTCATGTGGGACCCGCCGCGGCGGATGGTCATGACGGCGCGCGGTTGGCCGATCGGCGAGGCGCGGGTCACGCTCGATGTGCGCGATTCCGAAGGCGGATGCCTCGCGCGAATCCGTGAGGACGCCATCAGCGGCCCGGCGACCCTTGTTCCCGAATTCCTCCGCGACGCGATGCTCCGCGTGCGCAACGCCGAGACCCTGCACCGCTTGGCCTATCTCGCCGAGGGGCGCGCCGGAGACTCTCAGCTCCCGTAGCGGTCGGCGATCTCCTGCGTGAGCGCGGGCCAGACGCGCTTATGGTCCTCGCCGAAGGGCACCCCGGAGAGGAACGCCGCAGCGATGTCCCGCGATCGATCGATGAAGAGGAAACTGCCCTGCGCTCCGAAGTGCCCCGCGGTCTCGGGCGGGAAGGTGTCGGCGAGCCAGTGCGGCGACTTCTCGGCCTTCAACTCGAAACCGAGCCCCCACTGGCAGTCGGCGTAGGCACCGTAGCCGGGAACGATGCCCCGCAACCCCTGGTGCGATGGGCTCAGTGCCAGGTTTCGGAACGAGGCGGGGATCAGTGTCGGACGCAGCACCTCGCGCCCGAAGATCAACAGGTCGTTGATCGAGGCCCGCCCGCCCGCGGATGGACGCCCCGTCACGTCCGTCTCGGCCATCCCGAGCGGACCGGTCACCTCGCGCGCCATCCATTCGCTGAACGGGATGCCGACGGCATCCGCCACGTGCGCGGCCAGGGCGTCGAACCCGGCGTTCGAATAGATGCGCCGCTCACCGGGAGCCTTCTGCGGCTCGGCGCCCTCCATCGGCAGACCGCTCGTGTGATCGAGCAGGTCGAGCACCGTCGATCCTGCGGGGCCGGCAGGATCATCGAGGTCGAGCAGGCCGTGATCGATCGCGACGAGAGCACCCCACGCCGTCAGCAGCTTCGTCACCGAGGCGAGCGCCACCACGGCGTGCGGGTCGCCCTGCACGGCGAGCGTCTCGTCGGGGCTCGTCACACCGACGAGAGCGGTGTGCGGGAAGCCGTCGGTCGCGGCGAAGGTCGTCGTCTCCATTCCTCTATCCTGCCGTGCTTCCCGGAGTGCGGCGTGGCATGATCGAGCCATGCAGCCCACCTCGGACGACATCGGTGCGGTGATCGCCCGAGCGAAATCGGCCAAGCGTCGCCGTGACGCGCAGACGCTCGTCGCGCTGATGCAGCAGGTCTCCGGCCGCGATGGGCGCGCGTGGGGGACGATCATCGGGTTCGGCGCCTGCCACTATCGCTATCCGACGGGCACGGAGGGCAATTCGCCACTGCTCGCGTTCGCCCCGCGCGCGAGCGCGACGACGATCTATCTGCTCGATGGCGTCGATGCTCATGCGGATGCCCTCGCGGTCCTCGGGCCGCACACCACCGGCGCCGGATGCCTGTACATCCGCGACCTGGAGATGATTGATATCTCCGTGCTCGAGAGCATCCTGCATCGCTCTCTCGCCTGGATCGAGGCCGGCGGCTCAGAGGGCATGGCACTCACGGCGACCGACTGAGAGCAACGAAAGCGTCGAGCTCCCGCCCTGCACGCAGGACGGGAGCTCGATGGAAGGGCTTCGCGGGTCAGGCGCCCTTGAGACGCGCGGCCAGGTACTCGTTCAGCTCGGCGACGGGAACGCGCTCCTGCGCCATCGTGTCGCGGTCGCGCACGGTCACGGCGTTGTCCTCGAGCGAGTCGAAGTCGACCGTGACGCAGAACGGGGTACCGATCTCGTCCTGACGGCGGTATCGGCGGCCGATGGCGCCCGCATCATCGAAGTCGATGTTCCAACGGCCGCGCAGCGAGTCGGCCACCTCTCGAGCCAGCGGCGACAGCTTCTCGTTGCGCGAGAGCGGGAGAACGGCGACCTTGACCGGCGACAGCCGCGGGTCGAGCTTGAGCACCGTGCGGGTGTCGGTTCCGCCCTTGGCGTTGGGGACCTCTTCTTCGACGTAGCTGTCGACGAGGAACGCCATCATGGAACGCGTCAGGCCGAAGGACGGCTCGATGACGTAGGGCGTGTAGCGCTCACCGGATGCCTGGTCGAAGTAGGTCAGGCTCTGGCCGGATGCCTCGGAGTGGCTCGACAGGTCGAAATCGGTGCGGTTCGCGACACCCATGAGCTCGCCCCACTCGGATCCGGCGAAGTTGAAGCGGTACTCGAAGTCGATGGTGCCGGCGGAGTAGTGCGCGCGCTCGTCATCGGGGACGTCGAACTGGCGCATGTTCGCCGGATCGATGCCCAGGTCGACGAACCAGTTCCAGCAGGCCTCGACCCAGTGCTCGAACCATTCCTGGGCCTCGGCCGGCGGCACGAAGAACTCGATCTCCATCTGCTCGAACTCGCGGGTGCGGAAGATGAAGTTTCCGGGCGTGATCTCGTTGCGGAACGCCTTGCCGACCTGACCGATGCCGAACGGGGGCTTCTTGCGGCTCGCGGTGAGCACGTTGGAGAAGTTCACGAAGATGCCCTGCGCGGTCTCGGGGCGCATGTAGTGCAGGCCCGACTCGTCGTCGACGACGCCGAGGTAGGTCTTGACGAGGCCGGAGAACGACTTGGGCTCGGTCCACTTGCCGCGGGTGCCGCAGTCGGGGCAGGCGATATCGGCCATGCCGTTCTCGGGCTTGCGGCCCTTCTTGGCCTCGAAGGCCTCGAGCAGGTGGTCCTCGCGGTGGCGCTTGTGGCACTGGAGGCACTCGACGAGCGGGTCGCTGAAGGTTGCGACGTGACCGGAGGCCTCCCACACGCGCTTGGGGAGGATGATCGAGGAGTCCAGGCCCACCATGTCGCCGCGTCCGCGGACGAAGGTCTGCCACCACTGCCGACGGATGTTCTCCTTCAGCTCGGTGCCGAGGGGGCCGTAGTCCCATGCTGAACGGGAACCGCCGTAGATCTCACCCGCTTGGAAGACGAACCCGCGGTGGCGGGCGAGGCTGATGACCTTGTCAAGACGGGACTGTTCGGCCACGGTGGCTCCAATGGTCGCAAGAGGGAGTGGATGAAGCGGATCGCGGACATGCCGCGCCTGCTTCCATCTTATCCGCGCCCTCGCGGGGGTTCAGCCCTCGACGGATGCTGCGGATGCTGCGGATGCTGCGGATGCTGCCGCAGCCGCCCGGCCCGCCAGGCCGGAGGCCTTCCGGGGCGTGCGAAGGGCACGAGCCGCCCCGCCGCACTGTCTTCGACGAGCTGCTGCGCACGGGCGATGCGGGTCGCCGGCCGCTTCGCGGTGGCGATCCCTGCCGGCGCCATACGCCCATCGACGATGAGGCGCTCGGCATGCGCGACGTTGACCTTCGACCATGTGCTGCCGCGCTTGCGCGGCGTCCAGCGTTGCCGGCGTCGATCCTCATCGATGGGCTGCGACACCGAGTCGATCCATCCGAAGCACAGTGCCTCGGGCACGGCATCCGCCCATGTCAGTCCGCGATCGGCGACGTGCGCTTTGCGCGTCTCGATCCACAGCTCGCTCTCGTCGGCGTGATGGCGCTCCAACCATCGCCGGAACGCCCCCGCATCACGGAAGAATACCGCCGGCTTCTCCTCCGAGCCGCCCGGTCGCCCCATCGCATCGTCCATACCCGCCAGGTTGCCACCGGCCTCCGACATCACGACGCGCGGATGCCGGGTCAGCGATTCGGGAAGGCCTGCCCGCCGCCCGCGGCGAGCGCCTCGGCGACGATCTCGATGTGCTCATGCATCATCTGCTCGGGCATCTCCGTCAGCATCCCGTCCCAGTAGGAGAGCACGGCTCCGCGCCCCTGCATCATGCCCTCAGGGCGGGCGAACGCCCACAGGTGCAGATGCGCCGCACCATCGTTCCACCGAGAGAAGTGGCATCGGGCGACTGACGGAATCGTCTTCACCGCTTCGGAGATGCGCTGCATGAGCGGCCCGAGCCCCGCGAGCACATCTACCGGAGCATCCTCCAGCAGCCAGTGCTCGCGCGGTTGGATGGCGCCGATGAACGGGAGCCCGCCGGTTTCCCACCCGCCGTCGATGCGCCAGTGCTCGTCCTGCCAGATCGTGAACTCGCTCGGACGGCAGCTACGGCACGTGCTCGGGTCGGCTTCCCCGCCGCGCGGCTTCTCCGGGATGAGAAACGGTTCGAGGGGTCGCATCGCGACGCTCTCATAGGCTTTGGCGGGCCCGCCCGTCATCCAGGCGCCATCCGGCGTCTCGCCGACATTCTGCAGCCGGTGCCATGGAGTGTCGGCCGGATGCTGTACGAACTCGGTATCTGCGCTCACTCGAGCATTCAACCAGAGCCGCCGCCCCTCATCTCACTCGGTGAAGAGGTACCCGCGTGCGGTGTCGAAGCCGACGATCTTCAGACCGCGCTCGAGGAGCGGTTCCATCTCACCGCGCAGGCGCAGGCGCCATTCGTGTGCGGCCTCGGGATCGCTCTCGCGCATCGCCTCGATGTCGGTGGGGATCTCGAGCGTCGCCACGTCCGCGTCGTCCGCCGGGGGCTTGGCGATGTCGGCGAGCGCCCAGCGCACGTCGAGCCGGTCACTCGCGTCACCGGCGTCGCCGCCACCGAAGATGCCGTAATGGTTGACCGAGTACCCCGTCACACGCGCGCCGAGCACGGTGAGGAAGAAGTGCGCGTTGCGCGCGACCAGAGGGTCGAAGGTCCAGGTGATGTGGCCGACGTCGCGCGAGAACGCCCACTGGCGCTGGTGGCCCTTGAGTTCACGACCCCAGCCGCGGCCGCGGTACTCCGGCAGCAGCGCGGTGATGTGCGAGTGCATCGTGCGCTCTCCCGGGACCCCGAAGAAGGCGATGGATGCTCCGACCATGCGCTCGTCGCCGGCTTCATCGTCGAACAGCCCGACGACGTAGTTGCCCGACTGCTGGAGCGCACGCAGAGTACCGGCGTCGATGACGCGCTCCGGGCCGCGGATGCTGTCGAGCAGGGCCTGCGCCTGGATGATGAGTTCAACGGTGTCGAGTTCACGGATGCTTCGCACTCCCCCAGTCTGCCCCGCGAAACCCCTGAGACGGAACCCGAGGCGCGGGAACAGCCGCCGGCGCCGGAATGTCAGCGCACGACATCGCCGCATAACAGTGCAGTCACGGCCAAGGCATTCACGGTTGTGAACGCAAACATTTAGATGTTTAATGGTTCCCACAGGCACAGATGCCCGGCATCCGGCCTCACCGTCAGTCACATGACCCTCAAAGGGGAGAACACCTCATGGCCACCACACGATTCACCCGCACCGCCGCGGTCGTCACCGTCGGCGCGCTCTCGGCCTTCGGCCTCGCCGCGTGCAGCTCGTCCGACTCGGGCACCGCAGACGGCGAGCCGATCACGATCGAGTACATGCACCGCCTCGACAACGGCGAGAACATGGCCACGGTCGCCGAGATCACCGAGCGCTGGAACGAAGAGCACCCCGACATCCAGGTCAAGACGACCAAGTTCGACGGCGCCGCGACCGACATGATCCTCAAGCTCGAGACCGACGTGAAGGCCGGCAACGCGCCCTGCCTCGCCCAGGTCGGCTACTCCGAGGCCCCCCAGCTCTACGTCAAGGGCCTCCTCATGGACGTCACCGAGCACGCCGAGAAGTACAAGGACAACTTCTCCGCGGGCGCCTACGCAGGCATGCGCGTCGGCGACGTCGTCGTCGGCCTCCCCCAGGACGTCGGCCCCCTCGTCTACTTCTACAACGAGGCCGAGTTCGAGAAGCTGGGCCTGACCCCGCCGACCACGCTCGACGAGCTCAACGCCGACTCCGCCACGGCCGCAGCCGCCGGCAAGTACATCACCGCCTTCTCGGCGGACGAGGCCACCCACTGGCTGGCCGCGCAGTCCGCCGCAGCCGGCGACACCTGGTTCTCCACCGAGGGCGACGAATGGGTCGTCGACACGGAGGGCGAGGGCTCGCAGGTCGTCGCAGCCCTCTGGCAGGGCCTGCTCGACAACGATCACACCCTCAAGGCCGACCGCTGGGGCGAGCCCTTCACCGCCGCCCTCAACGACACGACCCTCATCGGTCACATCGGCGCAGCGTGGGAGGCGGGCTTCCTGCTCGACACCCTCGACGGCACCGAGGCCGAGGGCCAGTGGCGCATCGCGCAGCTGCCCGACTTCGGCGCTGGCCAGCTCTCCGGCCCGGACGGCGGCTCGGGCGTCGCAGCGCTGAAGGGCTGCGAATACCCGGCCGAGGCCATGGAGTTCACCAACTGGTTCAACACCCAGATCGACGACCTCTCGTCGCAGGGCCTCGTCGTCGCGGGCAACGGCACCCCCGAGACTCCCGAGAAGATGCTGCGCCAGTTCGGCAACCAGGACGTGCTCGCCGAGCTGTCGACCGCGACCGCGAACATGAACCCGGACTTCCCCTACGCACCCGGCTTCTCCACGCTGTCCTCGATGCAGGAGACCGCGGCCGGTGTCGTCGCCGGTGACAAGAAGGTCGCCGACATCTTCACCACTGCGCAGAACACGGCCGTCAAGGCGCTGACCGACCTCGGTCTGCCGGTCGCCGAGTAACAACCCGCTCTGCCCGACAGAGCAAGCAAGCGCCGGCGGAGGGCACGATAACGTGTCCTCCGCCGGACCATTTTCCCGAAAGGTGAGATCACACCGTGACCACTACTGCTGAGGCCGCGCCCCGACGGCCGCGCATGAAGAAGGGATTCCGCGCCCGCCAGGAAGCGCGCAACGGCTGGCTGTTCATGGCCCCGTTCTCCCTTCTGTTCATCCTGGTCTTCCTCGTGCCGCTGATCATCTCCGTGCGCTCCGCGTTCTTCTCGCAGGTGTCTTCCGGCGGCGGCCTGTTCGGCGGCGGAGAAGCCGTCGACACCTTCGTCGGATTCGACAACCTCGCCGCCGCGGCATCCAATGAGGCCTTCTGGCTCGGCATGGCGCGCGTCGTCGGTTACGCCGCGTTCCAGATCCCGGTCATGATCATCGCGGCCCTCGCCCTGGCCCTGCTGCTGGACTCGTTCCTCGTGCGGCGCCCGGCGTTCTTCCGGCTCTCGTTCTTCCTCCCCTTCGCGATCCCCGGCGTCATCGCCGCCATGATCTGGCTGTACATGTACACCCCCGAGGTGTCGCCGTTCATGCCGTTCCTGCCCGAGGGAACCGACTTCATGGCCCCCGGCACGATCCTCGCCTCGATGGCCAACATGACCACCTGGACCTACACCGGGTACAACATGCTGATCTTCCTCGCGGCCCTCCAATCGATCCCGAACGAGCTCTACGAGGCCGCCCGCCTCGACGGAGCCAACGGCCTGCAGATCTCCATGAAGATCAAGGTCCCGATGGTGCGCGGCGCCGCCCTCCTCGCCGTTCTGCTGTCGATCATCGGTACGATCCAGCTGTTCAACGAGCCCATGATCATGCAGGGCGCGAACCGTTGGATGGGCCTGGACTACACACCCATGATGCTCACCTACAACTCGATGATGGGTCAGATCTCGCCATCGGGCAGCGGTCCGGCATCCGCATACTCGCTGCTGATGGCCGTCATCGCCGGCGCCCTCGCCGTCGTCTATGCCCTCCTGCAGCGGAAGAAGGCCAACTGACATGAGCACCACCCGCCTGATCACCGCACCCGAGCGCGCCAAGAAGGCGCGCCCATCCAAGGTCTCGCACCCCGACATGCCCCCGCGCTCCATCGCCCCCGGTCCGGTCGCGAAGACCTTCGGCATCATCGCGCTCGTCGTCGCGACGCTGTACTTCCTCGTCCCCGTCTACTGGGTGATCGTCGCATCCACCAAGAGCAACTCCGACCTGACGCGCACCTTCGGGTTCTGGTTCGCCGAGTGGAACCTCGACGCCAACTACGACAGCCTCATGAACTGGACCCAGGGCCTGTTCTGGCGCTGGGTGGGCAACTCGATCCTGTACTCGACGACCGCCGGCGTCATCGGCACGCTGTTCGCGATCATGGCCGGATACGCCATCGCGAAGTTCGTCTTCCCCGGCAAGAAACTCGCGGTCGGCATCATCATGGCCGGCCTCCTGCTGCCCGTCGCCCTGCTGACGGTGCCCCTGTACATGGAGTTCCAGGCCCTCGGACTTGCGAACACCATGTGGGCGATCATCATCCCCTCGGCCGTCTCCCCGTTCGGCGTCTTCCTGGGAATGGTCTACGCCGAGACGTCGGTGCCCACCGAGCTGCTCGAAGCCGCCCGCATCGACGGCGCGAGCGAGGCGCGGATCTTCTTCACGATCGTGCTCCGCCTGCTGTCGCCGGCGATGGTGACGATCTTCCTGTTCATCTTCGTCGCCACGTGGAACAACTTCCTGCTGCCGTTGATGATGATCTCCAGCGCCGAGCTCAAGCCCGTGACCCTGGGCCTCTACGGCATGATGAGCTACTTCGCCCCGCAGAAGGGCGCCGTCATGCTCGGCGCGCTGCTCGGCGTGATCCCGCTGATCATCCTGTTCTTCAGCCTGCAGCGCTACTGGCGCTCGGGCCTGGCGGCCGGCGCCGTCAAGGGCTGACACCCGCATTCACGAAGGGCTCGCGACCTGCTGGTCGCGAGCCCTTCGTCGTCGTACCCGGCGTGCATCGGCGGCGTGCGCGGGTGCGCGGCGCGAGGGAGAAGGAAAACCTGGCTCCAGAGGCGTCCGAAGCCATGTCTTTCGTCCCGCATGCGCGAACCTCGGCCAGAGAGACAGTCTCGAAACGGCATCCACCGATCTCACTCACCAGATTGCTTAACTCCTCGTCAAGTGATTGACTCAACTTCATGGAAAGTGACTCCGAAGGCCAGCAGCATGTGACGTCCGCGCGCGAAGCACTCGATACCATCGCCAACGATCGCGAACGCGTCGGGAAGCGAATGAGAGCAGAGACCTGGTGGGGCGCTCCCGCGCAGGGTTTCGGGGTGGCACTGCTGGTCGCAGGCCCTGCCGCCGGCTTCCAGTGGGCCTGGCTGCTCTTCCTCTCGAGCACCTGGGTCTTCGTCGGTGTCGAGGTCTACTTCCGTCGACGCAGCGGCCTGAAGATCTCACGCCCTGCGGGCCCACGCGGTCTCGCGCTCCTGGTCGGCTTCACCCTGCTGATCCTCGTGTCGCTCGGGATGAGTGCGGTGCTCGCACTCATGGGCCTGCGCGGCTGGGTTCTCGTCGTCGCTGCGATCGCCGGCATTCTCGCCTGGCTCGGCGTCATCGCTTACGACCGCATCTATGCATCAGAGGTGCGTCGTGCGAAGTGAGCCCCGCTTCGACGAGGCGATCCACGCGCCGACCCGGCTGCGTCTGTGCGCGATGCTCCGGCCCCTGGATGGCGCCGACTTCTCGGCGATCGCGACGACCCTCCAGCTCAGCGAGGCGAACCTCTCGAAGACCGTTCGAAATCTCGTCGAGCTCGGCTACCTCCGCAGCAGCAAGCAGGCCTCACTCGAGCGCTCCGATGCCCGTCAGATCACCACCGTCACGCTCACTCCGATGGGGCGCCGCGCCTTTGACGGGCACCTGGCCGCGCTTCGCGCGATGGCAGGCGAGTAGGAAGCGACGAAAGGGCGGGATGCCGAAGCATCCCGCCCTTCTCGAATCAGCGTCAGGAACCGATGAACTCCTCGACGGGGCCGTACTCGGCCGTCTCGCGGATCTCGACGGCGCTCGCGAGGCCGTCGGTGTCGAGCACGACGATCTCGTTGGCCCCGGTCTTCCACAGCGGACCGGGTGCGTAGAGCGTGACCTGGGGACCACGGTTCCAGAGGCGGCCGAGCAGGAATCCGTTCAGCCAGACCAGGCTCTTGACTCCGCCGGGCAGGGCGATCCAGGCATCCGCCGGGGTCTCGACCTCCACCGTCGCGACCGCGAGGCCGTCGGTGCCGTCGGTGCCGTCAGTACCGTCAGCGGTCGGAGCATCGAGCGGGAGCGCGCGGTGCGTCCAGCCGTGCACGAATCGACGGCCGTTGATGCGAACCCCTCCGACGATGCCCTTGCGGGCACCGGTCTGCGGGCCGTAGTTGATGCGGCCGAGGCTCTCGACGAGCAAGGTCAGGATGCCGCGGCGCGCACCGCCGGGGATGGACAGCGTGTGCTCGCCGTCGTGCTCCATGACGCCGATGCGCTCGTCGTCGATGTAGACCACGGCGCGGTCGGCGAGACCGTCGATCGTGACCGTGCTGTCCGCGGGCACGTCGATGCGTGCCTGGTAGACGACGATGCCGTCCTCGACGCCGAGTTGCTCGAACGTCTGCGGCATGGCGCTCGCCTCGCCGACGGCGGGGAGCGTCTCCAGAAGCGCGCGCAGGCCCATGGTCGGAGTCAGCGCGACCGTCTGCGCGGGCTGCACCGGGTTCGCTGCCGGGACCGGCGGCAGCTCGTTCTCGTGGAACGGCGCGAAGGCCGCGCGCAGCGCGTCGAACTTCGCGTTGGTCGAGCCGTCCTCGCCGATCGGGGCGTCCGAGTCGTAACTGGTGATGGTCGGCTCGATCATGCCGAAGTGGTTCGCGCCGGCCCACAGACCGAAGTTCGTGCCACCGTGCGCCATGTACATGCTGACCGAGCCGCCGGCCGCGAGCAGTTCATCGACCGTGCTGATCATGCTCTCGGCCGAGCGCACGTGGTGCTGCTCGCCCCAGTGGTCGAACCAACCGCCCCACAGCTCCGAGCACATCAGGGCCTGGCCCGGCTTGCGCAGCGCCTCGGCCTCGTCGACGCCGGTGCCGAACGTGAACGTCGCCATAGCGCCGTCCACCGCACCGTGCGCGATCATGTCGCTCGTGTGGCCATCGGCGGTCGTCAACAGTTCGACGATGCCGCGCGAGGTGAGCGCGTCGCGCTGGTGGCGCATGTAGTCGTGGTCGCTGCCGAACGAGCCGTACTCGTTCTCGATCTGCACCGCGACGATCGGTCCGCCGAAGGCCGCCTGCAGCGGGACCATGCGCGGGATGAGCTCGTCGTACCAACGGTCGACGGCCGCGAGATACGCCGGGTCGCTCGAGCGGATCGCCTGGACGCGACCGGTCAGCCAGAACGGCAGACCGCCGTTCGACCACTCGGCGCAGATGTAGGGGCTCGGGCGCAGGAAGACGTCGAGGCCGACCTCGCCCGCCAGGCGGATGAACCTCTCGAGGTCGCGCCAGCCGGTGAAGTCGACGTCGCCTTCGGTGCGCTCGTGGAAGTTCCACGCCACATAGGTGTCGACCGTGTTCGCGCCCATCGCGGCGAGACGGCGCAGGCGATCCTCCCACTGGTCGGGGTGCACACGGAAGTAGTGCATCGCTCCGGACAGGATGCGGTGCGGCTTGCCGTTGCGCAGCAGCTGCCCCTCCTGCCACACGATCGCCGGGCTCTGGCCGGCGGCCGGCGAGACTGCTTCATTCATCAGGGACTCCTGCGTGACTATCGCGCCCGGGGTCGCCCGGCGCGTGATGGATGCCTGTCGAGCATGACCGCGCGCACGCCGCCGGAAGAGATCATCCGTCCTGAGAGGCGTCACTGCACTGTCTGGCATGACAAAAACTGTTTGCGTTCACATTATCTCATCACCGGGCGAAGTTCTCCTCGCCATGAAGGCTCTGAATCACTAGCATTAGAGGCATGTCACCCCGACGGTCCCCCGCTGATCGCGCTCCCAATCAGAACGATGTCGCGCGCCTCGCGGGCGTCTCCGCGCAGACCGTCTCCCGCGTCATGTCCGGGCAGAGCAATGTGCGCCCCGAAACGGCCCGGCGCGTGCTCAGCGCCGTCGAAGAGCTCGACTATCGCGTGCATGCCGCCGCGGCATCCCTCGCCTCCGGACGCACCCGCATCCTCGGCGTCATCGTGCTCAGCACCAACCGTTACTCCACCGCCGCGCTCGGCGTGGGAATCGAACGCGTCGCCGCAGAGAACGGCTACACCGTCACGACGGCATCCGTCTCGGATCACGCCCCGATCGAAGAGATCGAGGCCGCCTTCGACCTGCTCGAGCGCCAGGGCGCCGAGGGAATCGTGCTCGGCGTGCCCGTTTCCCTCGACCACCCCGGAATGAGAGCGCGAACAGAGCGCACCCCCTCGACCCGCAACGTGCGCGTCTCCGCCGACGAGGACGCAGCCTTCGCCGTCGACCAGACCCGCGTCGCGCGCCTCGCCGTCGAACACCTTCTCGACCTCGGCCACGAGACCGTCTGGCATGTCTCGGGCGATGAGTACTGGACCGAGAGCGTGCAGCGCCGCGAGACGTGGGAGCAGGTCCTGCGCGAGCACGGGATCGAGCCGCCGCCCGTGCTTCCCGCCGACTGGACGAGCGAATCCGGTTACCGCGCCGGACGCACCCTCGCTGCGATCCCCGGCGCCACCGCCGTCTTCGTCTCGAGCGACGAGATGGCATTCGGTGTCATGCGCGCGCTCCACGAAGCCGGACGCAGCGTTCCGGACGACGTATCGATCGTCAGCGTCGATGACATCGCCCTCGCCGCCTACGCCTCTCCCGCCCTCACCACGGTGCGCCAGCCCTTCGAAGAGGTCGGCGCGGCAGCCGCACGCCGAGTCATCGCGCAGATCGAGGGCGAAGCGCCCGTGGGCGAGATCCCCCGAGTCGAGCCCGAGCTCATCCTGCGCGCCTCGACCGCACCGCCCAACCTGCATCAGGACTGACGGCCCCCGACCCCGATCGGCACCGATAGCCTGGGGGCGTGACGGCGGACGACGATAAAGCCAGGAAAAGGCTTTCACGCGCTCCGAATCGGGCGCTGACCGTTGCCGTCCTCGCCTTCGCCGGTCTGTGCTCGTCATTCATGTTCACGCTCGTCGTGCCCCTGCAGGCCGAGCTGCCCATTCTGCTGAATGCCTCCCGTGCCGACACCACATGGGTCGTGACGATCACGCTTCTCGTCGCCGCGATCGCCACGCCGATCTCCGGTCGACTCGGCGACATGTACGGCAAACGACGCATCGTGCTCGTGCTCCTCGCCCTCCTCGTCGTGGGCTCCGTGATCGCCGCCGTCTCGGGATCGATCGTCGGCGTCATCATCGGGCGAGCTCTGCAGGGCGCCGTGACGGGCGTCATACCTCTCGGGATCGCGATCATGCGCGACATCCTCTCGGCCAAGCACCTGGGAACCGCGGTCGCCCTCATGAGCGCGACGATGGGCGTCGGCGGAGCCCTCGGCATGCCGCTGGCCGCCTACCTCGCGCTCAACGCCGACTGGCATGCGCTGTTCTGGCTCGCCGCCGCGCTCGGCGTCATCGGCCTCGTGCTCGTGTTCTTCTTCGTTCCCGAGGATGTGCTCCTCTCCCCCGGCCGCCTCGACCTGATCGGTGCGCTCGGCCTGGCGATCGGGCTCTCGGGCCTGCTCCTCTACGTCTCCCGCGGCGCGGAATGGGGATGGACGTCGCCCCTCGGGCTCGGCTTCGTCATCGGAGGAGTCCTCGTGCTGCTGCTGTGGGGCCGGTACCAGCTGCGCACCGCGGAGCCGCTGCTCGATCTGCGCGTCGCCGCCCGCCCCGCCGTTCTGCTGACGAACATCGCGGCGATCGGCATGGGCTTCGCCCTGTTCTCCTCCAACGTCACCTTCCCTCAGATGCTCGAGTTGCCCGTCGAGACGGGCTCCGGTTTCGGGCTCGACATGCTGACCGCCGCGTTCATCGTCATGCCCGCGGGTCTCGTCATGATGGTGATCTCGCCGCTCTCGGGATGGCTCGAGCGCACCATCGGGCCGCGTCCGCTGTTCACCGCCGGAACGGCCGCGATCGTCCTCGCCTACACGTATGTGCTGATCTGGTCGTCGGAGTGGGTGCACATCCTCATCGCCAACGCGATCATCGGCGTCGGGATCGGCTTCACATTCGCCGCGATGCCGATGATCATCATGCGCTCCGTGCCGGCGAACGAGACCGGTGCCTCGAACGGACTGAACGCGCTCTTCCGCTCGGTCGGCACCTCGAGCGCCTCCGCCGTGATGGGCGCGGTACTCGCGGCGATGAGCGTCGAGGTCGACGGGGTCGCGATCCCGACCCGCGAGGCGTTCGACGTGTGCTTCTGGCTGGCGATCGGCGCGGGCATCATCGCGCTCGTGCTCACGCTGCTGATTCCGAAGTCGCCGCCCGTCGAACCGCGCCCGTCGCTGCCGCGCTGAACCGACGTTGCCGACAGAATGGATGACATGGCAACACAGCTCAGCCGGATGACCCCGCAGCAGTCACGCGCCTGGCTCGCCCTGATCAGCACCGCCGAGCTTCTGCCCGCCGCACTCGATGCGCAGCTGCAGCGCGACGCGCAGCTCACGCACTACGAATTCATCCTGCTCAGCGCCCTGCAGCGCAGCGGCGCCATGCGGCTGAGCGATCTCGCCGCAGCGACCAACGCCACGCTCCCCCGCACCTCGAAGGTCGTGTCACGGTTGCAGAAGCGCGATCTCATCGCCCGTGAGGAGAACACCGAAGACCGCCGGTCAGTGCGACTCACGATCACGAAGCAGGGGCGCCGCCGACTCGTGCTCGCGACACCCGACCACTTCGCCACGGTGCACGAACTCGTCCTCGACCGGCTCGACGAGCAGCAGCTGGCCGCGCTGGCAGAAGCCCTCGAGCCGATCGTGGCGGGTCTGGATCCTCAGCGGAAGTTCGGCCCGTTCTGAGCCGGGAACCCGCACCGGTCAGTGCGTGTACTCCATGAGCTCGACGCCAAGCGTGCGGAACGCATCGTGCACGCGCAGGCGGTGGGTGATCGACAGATCATCGAAGCCGACCGTCATCGCGTAGGAGATGCCGGCACGGGGCCCGGCGAGCACACCGGCCTCGGAGCGGATGCCGCGGTCACGGCCGGTCTTGTTCACGAACAGGAGCCCGTGCGCGTCGTGATCGTGCGCGAACGGGTCGAGGCCGGTGGCGGATGCCACGAGGCTGAGGTCCTGGTTGAGGCTCAGCCATTCCGAGACCTGTGCGCTGACGGCGGCATCGACGACCCGTGAGTTCACGAGGGCGGAGAACAGCGCGGCGAGTTCACGGGTCGTTCCGACCGCGACGTGGGGCGCGTCATCCGGGCCCCGCTCATCACGAATCCGGTCGAGGACTGCGGTCCTGCGCAGCGCGAGGGACTCGAGGCGCGCGCGCACCCGGTGCAGACCGACACGGTTGAGGAGGATGTTCACCGCGATCGGGTCGCCGGCCGTGGCCGCGAGGATCGCGAGGTCGCCGAGCGGGAGTGCAGGGGCGCGCAGGTTGCGCCAGATCCCGGAAACCGTCACCGGTTCGGTGTCTGAGCGCTCGACGATCTCGAGCGCATCGAGGGAACCGCTCTCGAACGCTGCGGCGACTTCGATCAGCAGAGGCACGACGCCGAGCCCGCCGATCGGCATCGTCACATGGTCATCGCCCGCGAGGACCTGCTTGCCGCTGTCGAGGTCGGACACGTGCACCGAGACATGCGCTCCGGATGCTGCCAGCTGCTCCAGTGCCCGCAACGTCGCATCGAACGACCGCCGCCCTCCGGGAGGCCGTTGCGGTCGACGGCGTCCGCCGCGCTGTGTGCTGCGCAGCACATCGGACGGCGTCGGCTCGGGAGAAATGCCCACGCGTGTTCCTTCCCATGACGGGTATACAGGGAAAAGCCGTCACGAGGGAGACGCCCCCAGCGGCATTGGCTATCGTAGCCCTGCATACCCGCCCACCGTCACCACCTGTGGAAAATCACCAGATCGTCACCCGCTCGTCGCTCGGCAGGTAGAGGCCATCGCCCTCCGTGACGCCGAACGCCTCGTAGAAGACGTCGATGTTGCGCACGATCTGGTTGCAGCGGAACTCGTTCGGCGAGTGCGGGTCGATCGTGAGCAGACGGATCGTCTCGGCCTCCCGGCTCTTCTGCTGCCAGACCTGGGCCCAGCTCAGGAGCAGTCGCTGCACGCCGGTCAGCCCGTCGATCACCGGGTCGTCTGCTCCGCGGAGCGAGAGCTCATAGGCCTTCAATGCGATACCGAGGCCGCCGAGGTCGCCGATGTTCTCGCCGATCGTCAGCGCACCGTTGACGGTGTGCTCATCGGCGAGCCCTGCGGGGACGAGCGCGTCGTACTGGGCGATGAGAGCGGCGGTGCGCTGTTCGAACGCCGCACGGTCGGCGTCGGTCCACCAGTCCTCGAGCTTGCCGGTGCCGTCATAACGGCTGCCCTGGTCATCGAAACCATGGCCGATCTCATGGCCGATCACCGCGCCGATGCCGCCGTAGTTGGCGGCTGCGTCGCGCTCGACGTCGAAGAACGGGTACTGCAGGATCGCCGCGGGGAAAACGATCTCGTTCATCGACGGGTTGTAATACGCGTTCACCATCTGCGGCGGCATGTGCCACTCGGTGCGATCGATGGGAGCGCCGACCTTGTCGATGTTGCGGTCGTGCTCGAACGTCGAGGCTCGACGGACGTTGCCGAACAGGTCGACGGCGTCGATCTCGAGGGCGGAGTAGTCGCGCCATACCTCGGGGTGCCCGATCTTCGGGGTGAATGCGTCGAGCTTCGCGAGCGCACGCTCACGCGTATCGGGGCTCATCCACTCGAGCGTCGCGATGCTCTGCCGGTAGGCCTCGATGAGGTTCGCGACGAGCTCGTCCATCGCGGCCTTCGCCGTGGGCGGGTAGTGCCGCTCGACGTAGACCTTTCCGATCGCCTCGCCGAGTGCGCCTTCGGTGAGCGAGACGCCGCGCTTCCAGCGCTCGCGGATCGTCGGCACGCCGGTGAGCTCGGTGCCGTAGAAGGAGAAGTTCTCCTGCACGAACGCGGCAGGAAGGTAGGGGGCCGCGGCGTGCACGGCCTGAGCGCGCAGCCAGTCCTTCCACGCATCGAGACGCTCGGCGACGAGCAGGCCGCCGAGGCCGGCGAAGAAGCTCGGCTGCGAGACGACGATCTCATCGAAGGCTGCGGTATTGGTCGGCGCGACGGCTTCGCGCCACCCGGCGAGGTCGACGCCGACGAGGGCCTGCAGCTCGTCCCACGTCTGCAGGTTGTACGTCTCGACCGCGTCGCGGCTGCGCACGTTGTCCCAGTGGTGGGCGGCGAGCTCGGTCTCGAGCGCGATGGCGCGATCTGCGCGTGCCGCGGCGTCATCGAGGCCGGCGAGCGCGAGGAGCCGTTCGAGGTGCGCACGGTAGGCGGTGCGCGTCTCGGCGAAGCTCTCGAGACGGTAATAGCTCTCATCGGGCAGGGAGAGGCCTGCCTGAACGAGGATCGGCACGTATCGCTCGGGGTTTCCCGGGTCGCCGTCGATGTAGAGGCCGATGAGGTGGGCGCGACCGTCGCGCTCGTAGGCGCCGGCGAGGCTCAGAAGTGCCGGGATGCTGTCGACCCCGTCGATCTCGGCGAGGGTCTGGGCGAGCGGGGAGATGCCGTCGGCGTCGATGCGCTCGGTGTTCATGAAGCTCGTGAACAGATCGCCGATCTTGCGCTCGAGCGTGCCCTCGACCGCGTTCTGCGATTCTTCGATGATGGTGCGCACGTCGTCCTGCGCCTGTTCGGCGAGGAGGTGGAAGGACCCCCAGCGCGCCTTGTCGTCGGGGATCTCGGTGCGGTCGAGCCACCGCCCGTTGACGTATCGGTAGAGGTCGTCCTGCGGACGGATCTCGGTGCTGAACTCTTCGGTCGCCAGACCTGCGGGAAGGACATCAGTCATGCATCCACTCTATGCGCGGCATCCGACATCGCCCCGGCATCCACAGACGTCTTCGATACGCTGGTGTCTTCCGCCGTCCGAGAAGGAGCCCGCCCGCATGACCACCCAGATCCGCATCGGAATCGTCGGCTACGGCAACCTCGGCCGCGGTGTCGAGGCAGCCATCGAGCGCAGCGAGGACATGACTCTCGTCGGCGTCTACACCCGCCGCGATCCCTCCGACGTCGCGACCCGCGGCAGCGATGTGGCCGTGCACCGGATGGAGGCCCTCGACGAGGCATCCGAGGACATCGACGTGCTGATCCTCTGCGGCGGCTCGAAGAACGACCTGCCCGTGCAGTCGCCAGCCCTCGCCGCCCGCTTCAACCTCGTCGACAGCTTCGACACGCACGCGCGCATCCCCGAGCACTTCGCGGCGGTCGACGCCACGGCGCGCCCCGCCGGCACCACGGCGCTGATCTCGGCCGGTTGGGACCCGGGGATGTTCTCCCTCAACCGCGTCTTCGGCGAGGCTCTGCTGCCCGATGGAGACACCTACACGTTCTGGGGACGCGGCCTCAGCCAGGGCCACTCCGACGCGATCCGCAGGGTTGCGGGCGTCGCCGGCGGCGTTCAGTACACCCTGCCGAGCGAGGATGCCGTTGCCGCCGTCCGCCGCGGGGACCGTCCGGAGCTCACCACCCGCCAGAAGCACACGCGCGAGTGCTTCGTCGTGCTCGCCGAGGGCGCCGATCCCGCCGTCGTCCGCGAGGCGATCGTGACGATGCCCGACTACTTCGCCGACTACGACACGACGATCACGTTCATCAGCGCCGAGGAGCTCGCCCGCGACCACGCGGCCATGCCGCACGGCGGTTTCGTGATCCGCAGCGGCGTGACCGGCGACGGGGCGACGCAGACGATCGAGTACGGCCTGACGCTCGGCAGCAACCCGGAGTTCACGGCGAGCGTTCTCGTCGCCTACGCCCGCGCCGTGCACCGCATGAACGCCGACGGCCAGGTCGGCGCGCGCACGGTCTACGACGTCGCACCCGGCCTGCTGTCGCCGAAGTCGCCCGAGCAGCTGCGCGCCGAGCTCCTCTGATCCCCGTCTTTGTCCGCGCCCCTCGTTAGGCTCGTGGGGTGAGCAGACCCCTGACGCTGAACCGCGAAATCCTGCGGCTGGCGGTGCCGGCGCTGGGAGCGCTCGTGGCCGAGCCGGCGTTCCTGATGGTGGATGCCGCGCTCGTCGGGCATCTCGGAACAGTGCCGCTGGCGGGGCTGGGCATCGCGAGCGCCGTGCTGCAGACGATCGTCGGGTTGATGGTGTTCCTCGCGTACTCGACGACCCCGGCAGTCGCCCGCCGGTTCGGTGCCGGCGAGCACAAGGACGCGGTCTCCGTCGGCATCGACGGCATGTGGCTGGCGCTGGGACTCGGCGCGGTTCTGGCGATGGTCGGCGCGCTGTCCTCGCGGACGCTCGTCGACCTGTTCGGAGCATCGGCCGCGGTCTCGGAGCAGGCCGACACCTATCTGGTCATCAGCATGTGGGGTCTGCCGGCGATGCTCATCGTGTTCGCGGCGACCGGCCTGCTGCGCGGCATGCAGGACACGGTGACCCCGCTGTGGATCGCGGGCTTCGGCTTCGCCGCCAACGCCCTGCTGAATCTGCTGTTCATCTACGGCTTCGGCTGGGGCATCGCCGGATCCGCGATCGGCACCGTCACCGCGCAGTGGGCGATGGTCGCGGCATACGTCATCATCATCGGCCGCCTCGCACGCAGCCACGAGGCCTCGGTGCGCCCGCAGCGCGAAGGCGTGCGCGGATCGGCCCGCTCGGGCGGCTGGCTGTTCCTGCGCACCGTCAGTCTGCGTCTCGCACTTCTTCTCACCGTCGGCGCGGCGACGGGTCTCGGCACGGATGAGCTGGCCGGCTGGCAGGTCGTGTTCACGATCTTCTCGGCCGCTGCCTTCGCACTGGATGCCCTGGCGATCGCCGCGCAGGCGCTGATCGGCAAGGGTCTCGGGGCGGGCGATCTGCCCGGTGTGAAGAAGATCCTCGGCCGCACGGTCGCCTGGGGCGCGTGGTTCGGCGTGGCCGTCGGAGCAGTCATCGCCGCGCTCTCCGGGGTGATCGGCCTCGCCTTCACCGGCGATGCAGAGCTCGCCCGGCTCATCATGCCGGCGCTGCTCGTGCTGGCCGTGGCGCAGCCCATCGCCGGGGTCGTGTTCGTGCTCGACGGCGTGCTGATGGGATCCGGCGATGTGCGCTACCTCGCGCTAGCCGGCGTGCTCAACCTCGTGCCGTTCCTGCCCGCGCTGTGGATCATCACGGCGGTCGGAGTCACCGGCACGGCGGGCGTCACCTGGCTTGCTGTCGCGTTCTTCGGCGTCTTCATGCTCGCCCGCTTCGCAACGCTCGGATGGCGGGTGAAGACCGGCCGGTGGCTGAGCGCGGTGTGATTCCGCGATGCCGGAGGCCAGGGGCATCCGGCAGGATGGAACCATGAGCTACTCGTGGCCGCATGACTCCCGCACGGTCGAGCAGTGGCTGCAGGCGACGCTGTGCTCCTGGTCGACAGCAGATCAAGAAACGCGACTGCACGGCCTCGAGCGCATACGCATCGATGCCGCACTCGACGGCCTCGATCTGCGCCGGCTCGACCTCGACGCCCGCGATCTCGATCTGCGCGTCGACGTGCAGCCGGAGAATTCATCGGGCGCACGCTCGGAGGCGACGGCCGCAGAGCCGGAGCCTCTCATGCGCGAGAGCGGAATGCTGCGGGAGTTCCGCTTGCATGCTTCCCCGCTCCGCATAGAAGGAATGCCGATCGACGTCGATCTGCGTGCACGGGACGTCCCGATCGAATGGGCCGTGTTCGCCGAGCCGCTCATGGAGAATGAGCCGGCCAGCGACCGGATGCTCGCCCCTCGCGCCGGCGGAGGACGAGCATCCCTCGACGCTTCGATGCGCACGGCCGATATCGCCCCGCTGATCGCCGCGATAGCTCGGCCGTTGCTCGCGCAGGCCAACATCGGCCTGCGCAGCGTCTCGCTCGACGTGCGGGGCTCGGGGGCCTCTCGACTCAAGATCCGCGCATCAGCACGGGTGCAGTGGAAGCGGCTGACGGCATCGGTGTCGGCCACCGTGAGATTGTGCGTGTCACCGGATGCTGTCGTCGAGGTGCGATCGCTGAAGCTCAACAGCCGCAACCCGCTCATCGCCGTCGCGCTGCTCTTCGCACGTAAGCATGTCAACGAGGTCGTGGGCGATCCCCTCGGCCTCAACGCGGGGATCTCGGCCGCAGGCGTGAGCGGCCGCTTTCACAGCGTCGCGCTCACCGGGGGGGGGAGCGCGTCGCACTCTCCGCACGGTTCGGTTGAGGATCAGGCGTAGCGCCGGCACCACTCGTACATGATGACGGCGCCGGCTGCGCTGGCGTTGATGGATCGGGTCGAGCCGTACTGGGTGATCTCGATGTGCCCGGATGCCGCGGCGAGGGCTTCCGGGGTGAGGCCCGGGCCCTCCTGGCCGAACAGCAGGACGCAGTTCTCGGGAAGCTCCGCACGGTCGACGGGCACGGCCCCAACGACGTTGTCGACGGCGATGATCGGGAGGCCCTCTCCGGCGGCCCACGCGGCGAACGACTCGACGTCCTCGTGGTGGACGACGTGCTGGTACCGGTCGGTGACCATGGCTCCGCGCTTGTTCCAGCGCCGGCGGCCGACGATATGGACGGTATCGGCGAGGAACGCGTTCGCACTGCGCACGATCGATCCGATGTTCATGTCGTGCTGCCAGTTCTCGATCGCGACGTGGAACCCGTGCCGCTTCGTGTCGAGGTCGGCGACGATGGCCTCCATCGTCCAATAGCGGTAGCGGTCGATCACGTTGCGGGTATCGCCGTTCGCGAGAAGCTCGGGGTCGTACCAGTCGCCCTCCGGCCACTCGCCCTCCCAGGGGCCGAGGCCGTGCGTGGTGCGCTCAGGAGTTTCGGTCACTCAACAAGCGTAGTCCGGATGCCGCGGGGAGCCCTCGCCGCGGGAACGAGAAAGGCCGGCGAGGGGAGCCCCTCACCGGCCTTTCATCGAATCACACGGATTCAGGCGTATCGGCGACGCCAGGTGAAGAACACCGCAGTGCCTCCGAGCAGCAGCAGCACGGCCGCGGTCAGCACGTACGGCGTGACGCTCTCGCCACCGGTCGTGGCCAGCTCGTCGCCCGCAGGGGTCTGACCGGCGGGAGCCGCCGCAATGTCGTCGCCCGGAGTCTCATCGACGGCCGGGCCTGTCGGAGCATCCGGGTCCACAGGAGCCGGATCCACCGGGTCAACCGGGTCCACCGGGTCCACCGGGTCAACCGGATCCACCGGATCGTCATCCGCCTCGACGGCGAAGTCGACCGAAGCGGCAACCGAGGTCTCAGCGTTGAAGGTCTGCGTGACGGAGAGCACGTACGATCCGGTGCCATCGGTGGCGATCGTCTCGGTCCAGGTGCCGTCTGCGGCGACCGCGGCGTGAGCCTCGACGGTCGCACCGATGGCCGCCTGCGACAGTGCGGTCGCGCCGAGCGCACCGGTGACGGGAGCCTTGTCGCTGACGACGACGGTGATCGTCGCACCGGGCAGAGCCGTGCCGGAGACCGTGGTCGGAGCATCCGTCTCAGCGAACACCTCGTCGGAGGCGATCGAGGTGATCACGGGCGAATCGGGGGCGACGCGCACCGTGAGGGTCGCGGTCGGCGAGGGGACGCCGGCGACGGTCTGCGTGATCGAGAGCGTGTACAAGCCGATCGAGAGGTCGACGTCGGCGCTCCACGTGCCGTCTGCGGCCACCGTCGTGTCGCCGAGTCCGGCGATCGTGATCACCGCTCCGGGCGTTCCCGTGCCCGTCAGCGCGACGGTTCCCTCGGTGCCGCCGACGGCCACGACCATCTCCGGGCCGGTGACGACCGGCGCGGCAACGGCCTCGGGCTGCACCGTGATCGCAAACGCGACCGAGTCGGAGCGGCTGAAGCCGTTGACCGCGGTCAGTTCGTAGGAGTACGTTCCGGGCGCCGTCGGCGCCGTCAGCACGGCCGCGCCATTCGCGACCGCGATGCTCGCGGAGGCGTCGCCCGAGACCTCGAGATCGAGGGCGTTCTCCGGCATCGTGACGGTCACGGCTGCGCCGGCATCCACTGTCGAACCCGATGCGATCGCCGGGGTCGGCTCATCGACGTCGAGGGCGATCGTGTATCCGCCGGTCATCTCGAGAGCGTCGCTGAGGCGCGTGTACCAGGCCCAGTCATCGCCCTGCGCGGGGGTCTCCGCCGGCCCGCCGCTGACGATGCCGACGGCGTTGCCGCCCTGGAACACGGCCCCGCCGCTATCACCGCTGGAGGTCTCAGCACCGCCCAGGAAGCCGTGCACCCACTTGCCGGAGACCTGCAGGTAGCCGTCGAGCATCTCGATCTCGCCGATGCTGCCGTCCGTGTACGGCATCTTCACCTTCGTGCTGCCGGTGGTGAAGCCGGTCGTGCGACCCGACTTCGAGACCGTGCCGGAGACGGGGTCGGAGACGCCCGTGATGGCGATCGTGCTCGCCGCGAGGTCGTTCGCGGCCGACGTCGTCCAGTCGGTGACGGCCGGCAGCAGGTTCAGGTTCGTGTTCGTGATGTCGATGACCGCGATGTCCGTCGACGTCGGAGTGTTGTCCGCACCCGGGGTGTTGCCCGGGCCGCCGAACTGCGAGAAGCCGAACTTTCCGGCGAGCGCCGTGCCGTTGGACTCGATGCCCTTCCCACCGCCGGCCGTGTCGCCGGTGGGCTTGGTGAGGTGCACGAAGTCGTTCGTGCCATTGCCGCCGCAGTGGCCGGCGGTGACGAGAGCGGGATCTCCTGTCGGGCTCCACGCCGTGAAGCCGATCGAGCACAGAGCGACCTGACCGGCCAACTGCTCGGTCGGCACGCCGGCGTATCCGGCTCCGCCGACGACGTCGGTGTTCGCCCGTGCGACGACCTCGCCGAGGTACGCCACCTTGTCGACGTCGAGCTTGTCGGTGAAGGCCACGAGGCCGTCATCGCCGATGTAGGTCTCGTTGACGAAGACGACCGAGTCGCCATCCGTCGTCCGACCGTAGCCGACGACGCTGTCCTCGTCACGGGTCTCGGTCAGGATCTCCGCGGCCGCGGTTGCGGCGAGCGCGATCGGATCCGCCGGAGCGGTGTCTTCTGCGGAGGCCGGCGCGGCAGCCAGAAGACTGCCGAGGCCGACGGTGAATGCCGCGGCAAGCGCGACAGGACGTCGTGAACGCACGAGTACTGCTCCCAGTATGGGTAGAGGGGGATTCGGGTGAGATCTCGGCACTGCCTCGGGTGACCCGTGGGTAGCGGGACGACAGCGGAATCCGATGATCCGTTTCCGACTGTAGCGGAACGCCGGATCACGCCCGGGCGTGTCCTAGCGCCGCCGGATCACGCGGCTCTCGGCGTAGGGTGGAGCCGTGGCATCCCCAGCAGCAGACGACTATCTCAAGACCGTTTACGCGCACACCGAATGGCAGGATGCCCCGATCACGCCGTCGCAGCTCGCGGGAAAACTGGGCATCGCCCCCTCGAGCGTCACCGAGATGGTGAAGAAGCTCGCGGCCGCCGGCCTCGTCTCGCACGTGCCCTACGGCGCCGTGCGCCTGACCGAAGCCGGCGAGGCGCGCGCCCTGCAGATGACGCGGCGCCACCGACTGATCGAGACCTGGCTCGTGCGCGAGTTCGGATACGGCTGGCACGAGGTGCACGACGAGGCCGAGGTGCTCGAGCACACCATCAGCGACCGTCTGCTCGAGGGAATCGACGCGCTTCTGGGCCGCCCCCGCTTCGACCCGCACGGCGATGCGATCCCCGACGCCGACGGCTCCGTCGAGCGCGTCCCCTTCGTTCTCCTCGCGGATGCCGCCGCCGGGCACACCGGCCGCGTGCTGCGCGTGAGCGACGTCGACCCCGACCTGCTCTGCCTCCTGCAGGACGCCGGCATCGTCGTCGGCGCAGAGGTTCGCTCGACCACCACCGGCATCGCGGTCGACGACGCCGAGATCGAGCTGCCGGACGGCGCCGCCGACAACATCTGGCTCACGGCGTAGCATCCACCCCCGAGCCAATAGGCTGGGGCCATGGTTGAACGCGCTGAGATCGAATGCTGGCTCACCGACATGGACGGCGTCCTCGTCCACGAGAACGATGCCATCCCGGGTGCGGCTGAGCTGCTCGCCGGATGGGAGGCCTCCGAGACGCCGTACCTGGTGCTCACGAACAACTCCATCTTCACGGCGCGCGACCTCTCGGCCCGCCTCCGTGCCAGCGGCCTGAACGTCCCCGAGGACCGCATCTGGACCTCGGCTCTCGCCACGGCCGATTTCCTGGCGCACCAGAAGCCCGGCGGATCCGCGTTCGTCATCGGCGAGGCCGGAATCCTCACCGCCCTGCACGATGCGGGCTTCATCATGACCGAGACGAACCCCGACTTCGTCGTCGTCGGCGAGACACGCAACTACTCCTTTGACGCGATCACCAAGGCGATCCGCCTCATCAACAAGGGCGCACGCTTCATCGCGACGAACCCGGATGCCACGGGCCCGAGCATCGACGGGCCGATGCCCGCGACCGGCGCGATCTCGGCGCTGATCACCAAGGCCACCGGCAAGGAGCCGTACGTGGTCGGCAAGCCGAACCCGATGATGTTCCGTTCGGCGCTGAACAAGATCGGTGCGCACTCCAAGCGGACCGGTATGATCGGCGACCGCATGGACACCGATGTCGTCGCCGGCATCGAGGCGGGACTGCACACCGTGCTCGTGCTCACCGGAATCAGCGACCAGACCGAGATCGAGAAGTACCCGTTCCGACCGAGCGAGATCGTGAACTCGGTGGCCGATCTGCTGCCCGGGGCCTCCGCCCAGGAGTGACCATGACGCAGCAGGATCTGCTGTTCCTCGTGCTCATCCTCATCGGGGTGAGCTCGCTCACGATCGTCATCGTGCAGATGGTGCGCTCGCGCCGCGGGCGCGGTGACGGCGGCTCCGGCAACTGGTGGGAAGGCCCCTGGGACGAGGACGACCGGCGCTGAGCGGTCGCCTACCGCAGGACGAGGGCGGCGGCGCCGATGAGCGGCCCCTCATCGCCCAGCGCCGAGCGGACGACGCGCGCACGACGTGAGTAGTCGTGCGCGGCGGATGCCACGAGAGCATGCCGAACGAGATCGATGTAGTCGTCGGACACCCGGGAGAAGCCGCCGCCGATCGCGATCATGTCGAGGTCGACGAGGGTCGCGGCATCCGCCAGCGCCTCGCCAACGGCTTTCGCCGACCGCTCGATCGCGGCTCGGGCGATGGCATCGCCGGAGGCGGCATCCCGCGCGAGATCCTCGCCGGTCGCGCCCGCCCACCCCTGGGACTGCGCCCAGGCCGCGCTCGCGGGACCGGAGGCGATCTCCTCGAGCATCAGCGCGCCGCCGAGGCGCACCTGCCCGAGATGCCCGGCGTTGCCGGAGGCGCCCGGCGCATACTCGCCGTTCATGACGAATCCGCCGCCGACCCCGGTCGAGACGACGATCGACAGCGATGCCTTCGCTCCCCTCGTCGCGCCGAGCCACGACTCGGCGAGGGCGAGCGCACCACCGTCGTGGCCGAAGGCGACAGGAACCGGACGGCCGAGGATTCCGGATGCCGCGCGCGTCACCGCAGCCGCGAGCCGGTACCCGTGGGCATCCGGCATGTTGACCGGGAAGATGCACCCCGAACCGCGATCCACGGGCCCGGCGCTGCCGATGCCGGCGCCGACGAGTTCGGCGTCCTCGGGCAGACGGGACAGCGCATGCGCGACGACGGCTGCCAGCGCGTCGTCCAGCGACGCCGCCGTCGCCGCTCTGCCGGTCTCGCGCCGGCTGCGGCTGCCCCGGATGATCTCTCCCGACTCCGTGACGAGGGCGCCCTCGAGCTTCGTGCCGCCGACATCGACGGCCAGTGCCACCCGCGTCACGATTTCACGGAACCGCTCATGAGGCCGCCGATGAAGTACTTGCCGAGCAGGATGTACACGATGAGCGTGGGCACCGAGGCGATGAGCGCGCCGGCCATCGCCGCACCGTAGTTGGCCAGCTGCGCGCCCTGCGAGAGGTTCACGAGCGCGAGCGAGACCGGCCCGCCCTGCACGTTCGTGAGGAACAGGGCGAACAGGTAGTCGTTCCACGCCGAGGTGAACTGCCAGATGATCGTGACGACGAAGCCGGGCAGCGACAGCGGCAGCACGATGCGCCAGTAGGTGCCGAGCATGCCGGCGCCGTCGACCCGGGAGGCCTCCATGAGCTCGTGCGGGATCGAGGCGTAGTAGTTGCGGAAGATGAGCGTGCAGATCGGCAGGCCGTAGATGATGTGCACGATGAGCAGCGTCGAGATGTCGCTCGGCAGCCCGAGCGAGGTCTTCATCTGCACGAGCGGGGTCATGATCGCCTGGTACGGGATGAACATGCCGAAGAGGATGAACGTGAACACGAGGTCGGCGTGCGGGAAGCGCCACCGGGAGAGCACGAACCCGTTCATCGACCCGAGCATCGCCGAGATGAGCGACGCGGGGATCGCGAGCAGGAACGTGCGCCCGAGGGGCGCGGCGAGCGCCGACCACGCGGACTTCCAGTTGTCGAAGCCCGTCGCGCCGCCCTCGGTCGCGGCCTCCCACGGCCAGCGCACCGGCAGGTTCCACGAGGTGCCGGGGCTGACGTCGCTCGGCGGCTTCAGGCTCGTCACGATGAGCACGTACACGGGCATGAGCACGACGATGACGAACGCGATGAGCAGGACGTACTTCGCTGTGCGGCCGATGCGCCGCTTCCCCCGACCGGATGCCGCGGGCGCGGCCGTGCGGACGGGTGCGGTGAGTTCGGTGCTGACGCTCATCGGGCGTTCCTCTCGGCGCGGGCCGTGTGGACCAGGTACGGGACGATGAACACGCACACGAGCACGAGCAGCACGGTGGCGATGGCAGCCGCCTTCGCGTAGTCGTTCGAGGTGAGCGCGACCCACATGTACGTGTGCGGCACCTCGGTCTGGAAGATCGATCCCGTCACCGACATGATGAGGTCGAACACCTTCAGCGACATGTGCGCGACGATGACGAGCGCCGATAGGGCGACAGGGCTCAGCTGCGGGAAGATCACGTGCCGGTACAGCTGCCACTCGGTCGCACCGTCCATGCGGGCAGCCTCCCGCAGCTCGTCGGGGATGCCGCGGAAGCCCGAGAGGAACAGCGCCATGACATATCCGGACAGCTGCCAGATCGCCGGCATCGCGATCGCGGCCATGCCCCAGATCGGGGTGTTCCACCACGAGTTCTGCAGGAAGCCGAGCCCCATGCCCTCGAGCAGACGGTTCAGCCCCGATGCGCGGTCGCCCTCGGCCGAGTTCAGCAGCCAGCGCCAGACTACACCGGATGCCACGAACGAGACCGCCATCGGGAAGAGGTAGATGCTGCGGAACACGCCCTCGGCGTTCACGCCCTTGTCGAGGATCCAGGCCCAGAGGAACCCAAAGACCATCGTGCCGATGATGAACACGACCGTGAAGACGGCGAGGTTCGCGAGCGAGTGCAGGAAGCGATCCTCCTGCAGCAACGAGATGAAGTTGTCGAGTCCGACGAACTCCGTCGCCGGTTGCAGAGAGTGCCGGTTCGTCATCGCCACCTGCACGTTCATGCCGATGAGACCGTAGACGAAGATGCCGAGGACGATGACCGTGGGTGAGATGAGGAGCAGCGGCGGCCCCCAGTTGCGGATGCCCTTGTGCATCGCTTGTCCCTTCTGCCGCGCGGAGCGCGGGCGACGGGCGGGCGGACGCCGGGGCTCGGGCCCGCGGCATCCGCCCGCCGTGCCGTGTCTTAGCCGAGCGCCTTCGCTGCCGCGTCGACGAGCGCGGTCTGCAGGGCTGCGGCGTCCTTATCGGTGCCGAACTTGCCGATCGCCGAGGAGATGTCGGTCGACCACGAGATCTTCGCGGCGGCGCCGTGCGCGAGCGAGCTGACGACCGTGTCGCTGGCCCACGACTCGATCGCGGTCTGCTGGTAGGCGCCGTAATCGGCCGGGTCGGCGTCGGTGCGCGCCGGGATCGATCCCTTGGCCTGGTTGAAGGCCTGCTGCCCCTCGGCCGAGCTGACGGTGCGCAGCCAGTCGTGGGCCGCGTCCTCGTGCGGTGCGCCCTCGGGGAGCGTGAACGAATCGGCGAGGAAGTCGAACGTCCCCTCGGTTCCGGCCGATGCCCACGTGGTGTACTCGGTCCCGTAGGTCCACCCCGCCTGCACGAACGCGGCCTCGGCCCAGTCGCCCATGACGTTGTAGGCGGCGGCGCCGTCGATGAGGATCTGCGTCGCAGCATCCCAGTCGAGCCCGGCGAAGTCGCTGTTCACGTACTCGAGCAGGTCGCCGTAGTGGCCGATCGCGGTGGCGACGCCCGCGTCGTCCCAGGCGGTCGTGCCGTCCCAGAGGCCCGAGTAGCCGTCCGCACCGAGGTCGGCGAGCAGCACGGTCTCGAAGAGCTGCATCTGGGTCCACTCGGTGCCGAGGGACAGGGGCGACTCGACTCCCGACTTCTTGACCTTCTCGAGGTCGGCGAGCCATGCATCGATGTCGGCGGGGGCCTTCGTCGGGTCGATGCCGGCGGCGTCGAGCAGCTCGGTGTTGACCCAGGTGACATTGGCGCGGTGGATGTTGCTGGGCACCGAGTAGATCTTGCCGTCGACCGTGATGCGCTCGATGAGGGACTCGGGGAACACGTCGCCGAGGGACTCGTCGGCGAAGAACCCGCTGAGGTCCTGCAACTGGCCCGCCTCGATGTAGTCGGTGAGCTCAGCGCCCGCGTGCGCCTGGAAGGAGTCCGGCGGGTCACCGGCCTCGAGGCGTGAGGCGAGTGCCGCCTTCGCGTTCGAGCCCGCACCGCCCGCGACCGCGGCGTTGACGAACTCGATATCGGGGTACTGAGTGTTGAAGACGTCCACGAGCGCGTCGAGGCCGATCTTCTCGGATCCGGCTGCCCACCAGGTGAAGACCTCGACCTGATCGGCGGAGCCGCCGCCGTTCCCATCGCCGCTGGAGCCGCTGCATCCCGCCAGCATGAGTCCTGCTGCTGCGAGACCGGCGACCGCGGCCAGTGACTTCCGCATGTGATCCTCCGTTGGATTTGCGAACACCCGCACCCTCGGCGGGAGTCCTGCCACCCTAGTCTGAAAACGTTGCCAGACTCAAGGGTGCGAATGTCACGATCCGGGAGTCATTCCGGAGCCTGTTCTCCCGAACCGCGCACGATGAGACGGGTGCCGAGATCCACCCGGCGCCACGGCCCCCGAAGCCCCGCGATGCGCTCGAGCAGCAGCTGCGCGGCCGCATCCCCGATCGACCAGGGATCCTGCGAGACGGTCGTCGTCGGCGGGTGCATGAGCTCGGCGAGGTCGAAGTCATCGAAGCCGACGAGCGCCGGCGACCGGCCGACGAGGCGCAGGGCCTTCAGGACGGCCTTCGTCGTGCGGCTGTTGGTGATGAACAGCGCCGTGGGCGGATCGGGCAGTGCGAACAGCTCTCGCAGCGCCTCGACGCACACCTCGACCTCGTCCTCGACGGTCACGACGAGCGCCGGGTCGAGGCGGATGCCCTCGGACGCGAGACCCGTGGCGTACCCGTCCTGTCGCCGCTCCGAGGTATACCGCCCCGATGCGTGCGCGATGCAGCCGATGCGGCGGTGACCTGCCGCGACCAGATGGTGCACGGCATCCGCCGCGCCACCTTCGTTGTCGACCATGACGATGTCGGCGGCCAGTCCCTTCGGCGGCCGGTCGACGAAGACGATCGGCATGCCGGCTTCCCGTTCCGCGGCGAGGAAGGCGTGGTCGGTCTCCTCATGGGCGACGACGATCACCCCGTCGAGCCGGCGGCCGAGCACGCGTCGCAGCACGCGCTCGCCCTCATATGGGTCGTCCCCGCTGGAGGCCACGAGCACGAGCAGGTCATGGCGCTGGGCACGGGCCTCGACCGCGGCGATGAGCTCCGAGTAGAACGGGTCGGATACGCGGGTCGCGACGACGCCGATCGTTCGGGCCGATCCGGTGCGCAGCGTGTGCGCGAATTCGTTGCGGCTGTAGCCGAGTTCCCGCACTGCGCGCTCGACGGCGCGAACCTTCGCCGGCGAGACGCCTCTCTTTCCCGAGACCACACGGGAGACCGTAGACAGGCCGACTTTCGCGCGGGCGGCGACGTCCTTCATGGTCGGTCGCCTGCCGCCATCGGTGTGGTCGCCCATGTCGCACTCCTCCTCAGGGAGAATCCCATGAAAACGTTGCCACGTCCACGGGGGTCCGCCGGCGGACGGTGCCCACGAGGCTACTGCGGGTCGAGCCCCAGGTCGTCGAGGTCGAATGCGGCGAGCCACTGCAGACCCTCGGCCTCGATCGCGGCCTGCGCGCCGGTCTTGCGGTCGACGATCACGGCGACGGCGACGGCCTCGGCGCCCTCGCGGCGCAGGGCCTCGACGGCTTTGAGCGCCGACTGGCCGGTCGTGGAAGTATCTTCGAGCACGACGACGCGCTTGCCGGCGACGTCGGCGCCCTCGATCTGGCGGCCGCGGCCGTGGTCCTTGGGCTCCTTGCGCACGACGAACGCATCGAGCGGACGCTCTGTCGCGACGGAGGCGTGCATGACGGAGTTCGCGATGGGATCGGCACCGAGGGTCAGACCGCCGACGGCGGCGACATCGAGGTCACCGATCAGGTCGAGCATGATGCGCCCGATCGCGGGGGCGGCGCGGTGGTCGAGGGTGAGCTTGCGCATGTCGACGTAATACGTCGCCTTCTTACCGCTGGACAGCGTGAAATCACCGTGGAACACCGCCTCATCCGTGATGAGGGCGAGCAGGGACTGGCGGTCTGCGTCGAGGGTCACGGCATCCAGTGTATGACTCCTGTCCCTCGCGCGCCGTCTGCCCTAGGGTGGCGGGGACACCGGATGCCGAGGAGGCCCCATGTTCTCGTTCGATCCCTATGCGGAACTCGCCGAGCTGCGCCCCGTCGCGCCGTTGCAGCTGACGAGCCCCGACTTTCGCGCCGGGTCGCCGCTGCCGCTGTTCGCCTGGTCGGCTGACCGGGGCGGAGAGGACCGGGCTCCGGCGCTGGAGTGGTCGCAGCCTCCGGCGGGCACGAAGAGCCTCGCGGTGAGCTGCTTCGATCCGGATGCCCCGACCGGATCGGGTTTCTGGCACTGGGCGGTCTACGATCTGCCCGCGGGAACCATGTCGTTGCGCGGTGGCGACGGGACGACCGCTTCGCTGCCCGGAGGCGCGAAGGTGCTGCCGAACGAGGCGCGTCTGGAGCGCTTCATCGGCGCAGCTCCGCCCGCAGGAACCGGCGTGCACCGCTACTTCTTCGTCGTCGATGCCCTGGATGTGGCATCCCTCGAGATCGCTGCCGACTCGACGCCGGCCGTGCTCGGCTTCAACCGTCATTTCCACACGCTCGCCCGCGGTGTGCTGATGGGAACGGCCGACCCCGCCGAGCGCTGAGCGTCGACGTGCGGCACGCCGACGATGTCGGCCGACGCCCGTAGGCTGGATGCATGCGCCTGGCCACCTGGAACATCAACTCCATCCGCACCCGTGTCGACCGCACGGTCGAGTTCCTCGTCCGTGAAGACGTCGATGTGCTCGCCCTGCAGGAGATCAAGTGCAAGCCGGAGCAGTTCCCCTACGCGCAGTTCGAGGCTGCGGGTTACCAGGTCGAGGCGCACGGGCTGAATCAGTGGAACGGCGTCGCGATCGCGAGCCGCCTGCCGATGAGCGACATCGAGACGTCGTTCGCGGGCCAGCCCGGGTTCAAGAAGGGCTATGACGGGCCGGATGCCCCGCTGGAGGCGCGTGCGCTGAGCGCGACGATCGACGGCGTGAAGGTGTGGAGCCTGTACGTTCCCAACGGCCGTTCGCTCGACGACCCGCACTACACGTACAAGCTGCACTGGCTCGACGAGCTGCGCCAGGCCGCGGCATCCGACCTGCAGAAGGATCCGGATCTGCCGCTCGCCCTCGTCGGCGACTTCAACATCATCCCGTTCGCCTCCGACAACGGCGATCCTGACATCGCCGAGGGCGTCTCGACGCACGTCTCCCCCGAGGAGCGCGCGGCGTTCTTCGCGTTCCAGGATGCCGGTCTCACCGATGTCGTGCGCCCGCTGATCCCCGAGGGCTTCACCTATTGGGACTACCAGCGACTGAAGTTCCCACGCAACGAGGGCATCCGCATCGACTTCGTGCTCGGCTCCCGGGCGCTGGCCGATGCCGTCACGGGCGCGAAGATCCACCGCGACGAGCGCAAGGGAACGCAGCCCAGCGACCACGTCCCGGTGGCCGTCGATCTCGACTTCGGCGGCGACGATGACGACGACGATCTGCCGATGATCTTCGCCTGACGCTACGCTCCGTCGGCGAGGAAAGCCTCCGGCCCCTGCTCTGCGGCCTCTTCGGGCATGTGCATGAACTCGAGGATGTTGCCGTCGGGGTCCTCCAGGACGCGCGAGTACATGAATCCGAGATCCTGGGGCGGCTTCGGTTCAGCCCCGCCCGCGGCGAGACCGGCGGCGAGCACGGCATCCACGTCATCGCGCGATTCACGACTGATCGCGACCATCACCTGCGCGGCGCCGGCGGGATCGACGACCTGCTTCGTGGTGAACGTCGCGAAGTACTCGCGGGTGAGCACCATGAAGAACACGTCGTCGCTCCACACGACGCACGCCGCGTTCTCGTCCGTGAACAGCGGATTGATCTCGCAGCCGAGGGCTGTGTAGAACCGCTTCGCACGGTCGAGGTCGGCCGTGGCCAGATTGACGAACACCTTCGTGGACATGCGTTTTCCTCTCTCGACTCCCCCTGTGCCAGCATCCACCCGTCATGAACGCGTGTCCACCCCTTCTCGTCGCGCCCTCGAGATCCGCCGCGGGGCGGATGTGCGGGGGCGCGCACGGGCATAGCGTGGAGATCATGGCCGAAGAACTCCCCGCGCTCACACCGCGCGAACGCCGTTACGACCTGCTGCTCGCCGGCGTCGTGTTCATCGCCGGTGTCGTCAGCGCCGCCCTGTCGGCGATCTCCGAGATCTACGGCGAGGCGCAGGCCCCCCCTCTGGCAGGCCCTCGTGTACCTGGTGTTCGCCTCGGCGCCGCTGGCGTGGCGTCGCGTCTGGCCGGCGGCCGTGGCGGTCATCGTCTCTGTCGCGTACTTCGTGGCGGTCACGATGCATCTTCCCGAGATCTTCGCCGGCAACATCGCCGTGTTCATCGCGCTCTACACGGTGGGCGCGTGGATGCGGAACCGCCGCGGTGCGATGATCGTGCGCGTCGCGATCATCATCGGAATGTTCATCTGGCTGATGTTCTCGGCCTACTTCTCGGTTCTCGAGGTCGCCACCGAGGCAGAGGTCGTCGCCGGTGCGATGTCGCCCTACGTGGCGTACATCATGCTTCAGGTGCTGATCAACGTGCTCTACTTCGCCGGCGCCTACTACTTCGGCGAGCGCACGTGGAACGCCCGCCTGCAGCGCACGGCTCTCGAGCAGCGCACCGCGGACCTCGAACGCGAGCGCGAGATCACGGCCGCGCAGGCCGTGGCCCTGGACCGTGTGCGCATCGCCCGGGAGCTGCACGACGTCGTCGCGCACCATGTCTCGGTGATGGGCGTGCAGGCGGGTGCCGCACGCCTGGTCATCGAACAGGATGCGACGAAGGCGAAGGAGCTTCTCGGTGATATCGAGAAGTCGGCGCGCACCGCGCTGAGCGAGCTGCGGCACCTGCTGGAGACGCTGCGCGCTTCCGGCGAGGAACCGGAGGATGCGGCATCCACCGTCTCCCTCTCGGACATCCCGCGTCTCGTGGATGCCGCGAACGCCGCCGGCATGCCGACGGTCTTCACGGTGGTCGGTGACGAGGCCGCTGTGCCGTCCGTGGTTCAGGTGAACCTGTTCCGCATCGCTCAGGAGTCGCTGACCAACGCCCGTCGGCACGCCGGGCAGGAGGCGAGCGCGGATGTGCGACTTCGCTACCTCGGTGATGCCATCGAGCTGGAGGTCGTCAACACCGGTCGCATCGCGTTGACCCCGCGACCGGGGCTCGGACAGCTGGGCATGCGGGAACGCGCTCTCGCCTCCGGCGGTACGATCGAGTCCGCACCCCGCGAGCGCGGCGGGTGGCGCGTGCGCGTGCAGGTTCCGCTCGCGACCACCGCCGAGCTGACAGGATCCCCCGCATGACCGACCCCATCCGCGTGCTGATCGTCGACGACCATGCGATGCTGCGGGCGGGATTCCGCACGATCCTCGACATCCAGCCCGACATCACGGTCGTCGGCGAGGCGGCGAACGGGGCGGAAGCGGTGCGCCTGGCTGCCGAGCTGAACCCCGACGTCATCAGCATGGATGTGCAGATGCCCGATATGGACGGCATCGAGGCGACGCGTCTGATCGTCGCCGACCCCGATGTGCAGTCGGCGATCGCGATCGTGACGACCTTCGATCGGGATGACTACCTCTTCGAGGCGCTGGATGCCGGGGCCAGCGGCTTCCTGTTGAAGAACAGCGGCCCCGAGGATCTCGTCGCCGCGGTCCGCGTGCTGGCGGCCGGCGACGGAATGCTGGCTCCGGAGGTGACGCGACGGGTCGTGCAGCGGTTCGCGACGACGCCGGCGCCCGTGAGCGCCGTCCCCGCGGCATCCGGCCCCGCTCTCACCCTCGCCGAGCCGTTCACGGATCGTGAGGCCGAGGTGCTCGAGCTGATGACCGAGGCGATGAGCAATGCGGAGATCGCCGCCCGGCTGTTCATCGGCGAGGCGACCGTGAAGACCCACGTCTCGCGGATCCTGCAGAAGCTCGGCGCCCGCGACCGGGTGCAGGCCGTCGTGCTGACGCTGCGTCACCGGTTGGTCGGCTGATACTCGGCCTTCTGCGTCGAGCCCCGTCTACGCGCCGAGCCCCCGTCTTGCCGGTGCCCCGAAACGGGACTCGCGGAAAGACGGGGGCTCGGCGGAAGCGGGATCAGGAGATCACGCGACGCGGGATCGAGTGATCAGGCGCTGAGCTGGTTCGCGTGCTGCACGCGCGAGATCAGCGCGTTGAACGCCTCGAGGTAGCCCGAGAGGAAGCCGGTGGTCGAGTCGTCCGTGACCTGACCGTCCTCGGTGAACAGGCCCGGGCGGTCCTGGATGAAGCCTTCGGGCTGACCCATGGTGACAGCGCTGAAGTGTCCGAGGATCGCGCGCAGGTGCTGCTGGGCGGCGGCGGTGGCGACGCCCGAGCCCGAGGTGCCGATGACGGCGACCGGCTTGCCGTAGAACGACATCTCGCCGTAGGGGCGGGTCGACCAGTCGAGGGCGTTCTTCAGGACGCCGGGGATCGAGCGGCTGTACTCGGGGGTGATGATGATGACGCCGTCGACGTCGGCGATGGCCTGCTTGAACTTCGTGGCGACCTCGGGGAATTCGCCGTCGTAGTCGGGCGAGTAGAAGGGCAGGTCCTTGATCTCGATCTCGACGAGCTCGGTGCCCTCGGGGGCGAGGTTGGCCAGCACGCGCGCGAGGCGACGGTTGATGGAGGTGCTGGAGATGCTGCCGACGATGTAGCCGATGGTGCGGGTCACAGGAGATTCCTTCTGTTTCGGGCTCGGAGAGCCGTGGACGTTCTACCGGGTGTCAACGAGCACCCCGGCAGATTCTATTCCCACGAATGAAAGACTTTTCCCGAACCCGCTAATCTCACCCCTATGCCCGATGCGCCCGCACCGCTGTCGCGACCGATCCTCGCGGGCATCGTCACGGCGCTCGTCGGTTTCACCAGCTCTTTCGCCGTCGTGCTCACCGGGCTCGCCGCGGTCGGCGCGACGTCGGCGCAGGCGACGAGCGGCCTGATCGCGCTCAGCGTCACGATGGGCATCGCCTGCATCGTGCTGGCCGGCTGCTTCCGGATGCCGATCACCGTCGCCTGGTCGACGCCCGGCGCCGCGCTCCTCGCCGCGACCGGCGCCGTCGAGGGCGGATGGCCCGCCGCCGTCGGGGCGTTCATCCTCGTCGCGGCGCTCACCCTGCTCGCGGGCCTCTGGTCGGGTTTCGGCCGGGTGATCACCCGGATTCCGGCATCCATCGCGCAGGCCATGCTCGCCGGAGTCCTGCTGCCCCTTTGCCTCGCCCCGTTCCTCGGTCTCACCGAGAACCCCGCGGGCGTTCTGCCCGTTCTCCTCACCTGGCTGATCGCGGCCCGTTTCGCGCCGCGCTGGGCGGTGCCGCTGGCCTTCGTCGCCGCGACCGTCGTGATCGCGATCGCCCTCGCAGGCTCTGGCAAGAGCGTGGATGCTGCGCTGCTCGTGCCGCGTCTGGAATTCGTCGCCCCGACGTTCACCGCCGGAGCCGCCCTCGGCATCGCACTGCCGCTGTTCATCGTGACGATGGCCTCCCAGAATGTGCCGGGTGTGGCGATCATGCGCAGCTACGGGTACACGGTCCCCTGGCGTCCGGCGATGCTCGTGACAGGGATCGGCACCGCCCTGGGCGCCCCGGCCGGTGGTCACGGCATCAATCTCGCCGCGATCAGCGCGGCCCTCGCCGCAGCACCGGATGCCGACCCCGATCCGCGGCGACGCTGGGTCGCGGGAGTCACGACGGGCGGCGGATACCTGGTGCTCGGCGGATGCGCAGCAGCGTTCTCGGCGCTCGTGATCCTCGCCCCGGCTGCCGTGATCCCCGCGGTCGCCGGAGTGGCCCTCTTCGCCGCGTTCGGTGCGGCCATGCAGCAGGCGGTCGCGGATGCCGAGGAGCGGATGCCCGCCGTCGTCACTTTCCTCATCGCCGCATCCGGCCTCTCGATACTCGGAATCAGCGCGGCTTTCTGGGCGCTGGCCGCGGGCCTTCTCGTGCGCTTCGCGCTCCGGCGCTCGATCCGCTGAAGCGCCCTCCCCCGCAAGACGGACGCGAAGAATCCACCGGGCGGGGGATGGGGCGGCGCCGGCGATTCCGTAGCGTGGAGGTATGACCTCAGGAACCCTGCAACTGTCAGGAATCAGCAAGAGCTACGGCGAACGCCGGGTGCTCGACGACATCACCTTCCCGGTGGCCGCCGGACACCTCACCGGCTTCGTCGGCGGCAACGGCGCGGGCAAGACCACGACGATGCGCATCATCCTCGGACTGCTCACCTCGGATGGCGGCTCGGTGACGCTGGGCGGGCGCGAGCTGACGGCCGAGGCGCGACGCCAGTTCGGCTACATGCCCGAGGAGCGCGGGCTCTACCCGAAGATGAAGGTGCTCGAGCAGGTCACCTATTTCGCACGTCTGCACGGTTTCTCGAAGGCGGATGCCACGCAACGCGCCACCGCGCTGCTCACCGAACTCGGACTCGGCGAACGCCTCGGCGACAACATCGAGGCGCTGTCCCTGGGCAACCAGCAGCGCGCCCAGATCGCCGCATCGCTCGTTCACGATCCCGAAGTCCTGATCCTCGACGAACCGTTCTCGGGCCTGGACCCGCTGGCGGTCGAAACAGTGGCGGGCGTTCTGCAGGAGCGCGCGGCGCGCGGCGTCTCGGTGCTGTTCTCCTCGCACCAGCTCGACGTCGTCGAGCGCCTGTGCGATGACCTCGTCATCATCGCGGGCGGCACGATCCGTGCGGCGGGCCCCCGGGAGCAGCTGCGCGAGCAGCACTCGGCTCCCCGCTGGGAACTGGAAACCGCAGCGGACCTCGGCTGGCTGCGCTCCGAGCCGGGTGTCAGCGTCGTGGACTTCGAGGGCGGCAGTGCCGTCTTCGATGCCGAATCCCCCGAGATCGCGCAGCGCGTGCTCCAGCGGGCACTCGCGGGCGGCGCCGTGAACCGCTTCGCCCCGCAGCATCCGACTCTTTCCCAGATCTTCAAGGAGGTCATCCAGTGAGCACCTCGACCCCGCCGACCCTGTCGACCGCGCAGGGCATCTGGCTCGTCGCCGAGCGCGAGATGAGCACCAAGCTGCGCAGCAAGGCATACATCATCTCGACCGTGATCCTGCTGCTCATCGCCCTCGGGGGTGTGATCTGGGCAGGCATCGCCACGTCGAACCCCAGCAGCACGCCGATCGTGGCGACGGGGTCTGCGGCCTCCGCGCTCGAGGACGTTCCCGGTTACGAGGTGACCGCGGTCGCCGATCGGGACGCCGCGGAGCAGGCCGTCCGCGACGGCGATGCCGACGCGGCGCTCGTCGAGGACGCCTCCTCCCCCACCGGCGTCACGATCATCGCGGAGTCGTCGACGCCGACGCAGCTGATGCTCATGCTGTCGGAGACTCCGCAGGTGGAGCTGCTCGCCGAGGACGGCGATGACGGCGGTCTGCGCTACCTGCTGGGCCTGGGCTTCGGCCTCGTGTTCATGATGTCGGCGCTGTCGTTCGGCACACCGATCACGACGAGCGTCGTCGAGGAGAAGCAGACCCGTGTGGTCGAGATCCTGCTGTCGGCGATCCCGGCACGCGTGCTGCTGGCGGGCAAGGTCATCGGCAACACGATCCTCGCGATCTCGCAGATCATCCTGCTCGTCGCCGTCGGCACGATCGGACTGATCGTGACCGGTCAGGCCGAGGTCCTGCAGCTGCTGGGCGCCCCGGTCGTCTGGTTCGCAGCATTCTTCCTGTTCGGCTTCGTGCTGCTGTCGGCGATGTTCGCCGCGGCCGGCGCCCTGGTCTCGCGCCAGGAGGATGTCGGCGCGACCCTGACCCCGGTGATGTATCTGACGATGATCCCGTACTTCCTGGTGATCTTCTTCGGCGAGAACCCCGTCGTGATGACCGTGCTGTCGTATGTACCGTTCTCGGCTCCCGTGGGCATGCCGATCCGGTTGTTCTTCGACGAGGCCGCGTGGTGGGAGCCGCTGCTGTCGATGGCGATCATGCTCGCCGCCTGCGCGATCGTCATCGCGCTCGGCGCGAAGATCTACGAGAATTCGCTGCTGAAGATGGGCGCGCGGGTGAAGTTCCGCGATGCGCTGAAGGGCTGATCGGGCGATTGCAACCGGAGAGGGTTCTCTGAATTCTCCCCAGCTCGGGAAACCTTCACCGGATGCACGCCGATGGGCATTAGCATGGCGCGGTACTGAATTGTTTTGGCTGCACGATGGACGAGGGGGTCCGCACCGGCACCGACCCCCGAAAGGCACCATGAGCACGTCCGTCATCGAGCGCACCGCTTCGACCTCCGTCCCTGTCATCTCCGCCATCGCCGAGCGTTGGAGTCCCCGCGCTTTCGACGCCGAGACCACGATCGACGAGGACAAGCTGGCCGCCGCGCTCGAAGCCGCCCGTTGGGCGCCGTCCGCGTACAACAGCCAGCCCTGGCGCTTCGCCGTGGCCCGTCGCGGCACCGATCTGCACACGGCCGTCAGCGCGACCCTGGTCAGCTTCAACCAGATGTGGGCTCCCGCGGCCTCGGCGCTGGTCGTCGCGATCGCCGAGACGGCGGCTGCCGACGGCACCCCGATCAGCCACGCCGCCTACGACCTGGGTCAGGCCGTCGCCGGCTTCTCCGTCCAGGCGCAGGAGGAGGGGCTCGCCGTTCACCAGATGAGCGGTCTCGACGCCGCCGCCCTCGCTCAGGTTCTCGAGCTGGAGGAGCGCTTCGTGCCGTTCACCGTCATCGCGGTCGGCGACCTGGGCGACGCTTCGGCTCTGCCGGAGGCCCTGCAGGAGCGCGAGAACGCTCCGCGCGAGCGCCGCCCGCTCACCGAGACCGTGATCGCGAACGCCTGATCTCGCGGGTGCCGGCTCCCCTCGCGATGGGCGGGAGCCGGCGCCTCACCCTCGCAGCGCGAGGGCGAAAGGCAACACGGCCGTGGCGCCCGACTGCCGAAGAGTCCGCGCCGCCACCGTCAGCGTCCATCGACTGTCGACCTGGTCGTCGACGAGCAGCACGGGGCAGGGCGGGATATCGAGGTGGTCGGCGCTGAACCGACCCCAGACGCCCGCGAGCCGGAATACGCTGTTGCCACCGGGTTGCCCGGACGGACCGCCATTGACCGGGGCCAACGCGCCGAGGTAGGGCAGCCGGCCGATCCCGGCGATGCCCTGGGCCAGGGAGTCGACGAGTTCGGGCCGCGAGCGCGACGGCATCGCGACGACGGCGACCGGGCGCTCGGCCCAGCCCCACCCGGCGAGCACGCGCACGCAGGCGTCGAGCATGGGTGCCGGCACCGGGCCGTCAGATGCTCCCGCGGCGAACAGCGTGCGCAATGAGCCTCCCCAGCCGAGGTCGGTGAGCCGGGCCAGCGCCCGCCCCTCGTCCGCCTGTTCCCCGGCCGGGATGCGCCCCTTCACCGGTACGTCGAGCCGGTCGGCGCCCGTGGGCCACATGCGCCGCGGCTCGATCGCGACGCCGGCGCGGTCGAGGGAGTCGGATGCTGCGGCAGACGATGTCGTGGAGACGCCGCTGTCGAACCAGATGCCCGCGCAATTGTCGCAGCGTCCGCACGGAGCAGCCGTCGTGTCGTCGAGCGTGCGCTGCAGGAACTCCATACGGCAGCCGCGGGTCTGCTCGTAGTCGAGCATGTGCTGCTGCTCGGCCCGGCGCTCGGCGGCGATGCGCTCATAGCGTTCGCGGTCGTAGACCCAGTCGGCGCCGGTGGATACCCAGCCGCCCTGCACCCGCTGCACGGCGCCGTCGACGTCGAGGACCTTGAGCAGGAGCTCGAGCGGGGTGCGGCGGATGTCGACGAGCGCTTCGAGCGCCGGGGTCGACAGGGGCTGGTCGCCGAGGGCGGACAGCACTCGCATCGCCCGTTCCTTGTCGGGCATCGAGGCGGTGGCGAAGTAGTGCCAGATGTCGCGGTCTTCGACGCCGGGCAGCAGCAGCACATCGGCGTTGTCGCTCGCACGGCCGGCACGGCCGACCTGCTGGTAGTAGGCCACGGGCGATGAGGGTGCGCCGAGGTGCAGCACGAAGCCGAGGTCGGGTTTGTCGAACCCCATGCCGAGCGCGCTCGTCGCGATGAGCGCCTTGACCTCGTTGCGTTTGAGCATGCCCTCGGACTCGGCGCGCTCATCGGCGTCGGTCTGCCCCGTGTATGCGCGCACCTCGTGCCCGTGCTCGCGCAGCAGCCGGGCGGTGTCGACGGCGGCCGCGACCGTGAGCGTGTAGATGATGCCCGAGCCGGGCAGGTCGTCGAGGTGGCTGAGCAGCCAGGCCAGGCGGCTCTTCGCATCGGGCAGGCTCAGGACGCCGAGTCGCAGGGACGCCCGGGCCAGGGGGCCGCGGATCGTGAGCACCTCACTCGCCCCGCCCAGCTGCTCCTCGATGTCGGCGACGACACGGCTGTTGGCCGTGGCGGTCGTCGCGAGCACGGGGACTCCGGCGGGCATCTGAGCGATGAGGTCGCGCAGGCGCCGGTAGTCGGGACGGAAGTCGTGGCCCCAGTCGCTGATGCAGTGCGCCTCGTCGACGACGAGCATGCCGATGCGTCGTACGAGTTCGGGTAGCCGCTGCTCGCGGAAGGCGGGGTTGTTCAGCCGCTCGGGAGAGACCAGCAGCACGTCGACCTCATCGCGGTCGAGTTGGGCGAGCACGTCGTCCCACTCGTGCGCATTGGTCGAGTTGATCGAGACGGCGCGAACACCGGCGCGCTCGGCTGCGGAGATCTGGTCGCGCATGAGCGCGAGCAGCGGCGAGACGAGCACGGTGGGCCCGGCGCCCTGGCTGCGCAGCAGCGCCGTGGCCACGAAGTAGACCGCCGACTTGCCCCATCCGGTGCGCTGCACGACGAGCGCGCGGCGCCGACCGCCGACGAGCGCCTCGATCGCCTCGAACTGCCCGTCGTGGAAGCCGGCGTCGTCGCGCCCGACGAGTTCGCGCAGCGCCGCGAGGGCGGCCTCATGAGCCGAGGTGGTCGAGGGTTCTGCGGTCATGCTTCCAGCCTGCCGCAGGCATCCGACATCAGGAGAATCCGGGCGGAGGCGGCGGGGGCCCGGGCGTGGACGGCGGCTTCGGCGCGTAGGGGTCCGCCACCGGGGCGCGCGGGGCGAAGGGATGCTGCGGGAGCGGTGCTGCGGGTGCGAGCATCGCCCTGCGCCCGACGACGATGCCGATCACGGCACAGACGATGGCGGCGATCCAGCCGCCGATCATGATGATCCCGAACGCGATGAACAGCGTCTCGTTGAGGTCCTGGGCCATTCCCCAGGCTGTGAGCACCGAGCCGCCGCTGTCGCCGCGGTCTCCGACGTCGACGAGTGTGAAGGCGAGGCCGAGCACCGCCGCCCACGCGACCCAGCTGGCGATGTTGTACGCCATGCGCGTCGATTTCAGGGCGCGCGCCTCACGGTCGAAGGCGGTGAGCACGGGAGGGATGTACAGCGCGATCGTCAGGATCGGACCGAGGATGACGCCGAACACGAGGAACCACCCCGGGGGGCCGCCGAAGAGCAATCGCCCGTAGAACAGCATCACCGGGAGCACTGCCGGGGCGATCCACTGGAAGACGCGCACGAACCGACCGGAGAATCTCATGCCCCGAGGGTAGCGGCAACGGCCGAGGCGCCGCGGGATCGATCCCGCGGCGCCTCGTTTCTGTGGCTTCCGATGCGCTCACACGGCGGTGAGCACGAGCCCCGATCCATCGGCGGCGACGTCGACGCGCACCGTGTCGCCGTCGCGCACGCCGCCGGAGAGCAGGGCGGTGGCGAGCTTATTCTGCACCTCGTTCTGGATGAGCCGGCGCAGCGGGCGGGCTCCGTACACCGGGTCGTAGCCGCGCTCGGCGAGCCAGGACCGGGCATCCGGGGTGACGGCGAGAGTGAGCCGGCGCTCGTGCAGGCGCCGCTGCAACTGGTCGACCGCGAGCTCCACGATCTGCGCGAGGTCGTCCTCGCTCAGCGCCTGGAAGATCACGATGTCGTCGAGCCGGTTCACGAACTCGGGCTTGAACGCCTGGCGCACCATCGTCATGACGCTCTCGCGCTTCACATCGAGGTCGAGCGTCGGATCGATGAGGATCGGTGAGCCGATGTTCGAGGTGAGGATGAGGATGACGTTGGAGAAGTCGACCGTGCGGCCCTGCCCATCGGTGAGGCGCCCGTCGTCCATGACCTGCAGCAGCACGTCGAAGACCTCGGGGTGCGCCTTCTCGACCTCGTCGAGCAGCACGACGCTGTAGGGGCGTCGGCGCACGGCCTCGGTGAGCTGCCCGCCCTGCTCGTAGCCGACGTACCCGGGAGGGGCTCCGACGAGCCGCGAAACGGAGTGCTTCTCGCCGTACTCGGACATGTCGATGCGCACCATGGCGTGCTCGTCGTCGAAGAGGAACTCCGCCAGGGCCTTCGCCAGTTCGGTCTTTCCGACGCCCGTCGGGCCGAGGAACAGGAACGACCCGGTGGGGCGACCGGGGTCGCTGATGCCTGCGCGCGAGCGGCGCACGGCATCCGACACCGCCTGCACGGCCTCCTTCTGGCCGATGAGGCGCTTGCCCAGCTCGCCCTCCAGGTGCAGCAGTTTCTCGGTCTCGCCCTGCAGGAGACGGCCGACGGGGATGCCGGTCCATGCCGCGATGACGCCGGCGATGTCCTCCTCGGTCACCTGGTCGTTGACCATGCGGTCGGCGGTGTCGGCATCCGCTCTCTCCGCCTCCGCGATCTGACGGTTGAGCTCGGGGATCTCGGCGTAGAGGAGGCGCGAGGTCTTCTCGAGATTGCCCTCGCGCTGCGCGCGCTCGGCCTCGATGCGCGCGGCATCCAGCTTCGTCTTCAGGTCGCCGACGCGGTTGAGCGAGGCGCGCTCGCGCTCCCAGCGGGCCTGCAGCTCATCGAGCTTCTCCTGCTGGGCCGCGAGGTCCTCGCGCAAAGCCGCGAGGCGCTCCTTCGACGCGGCATCCTTCTCTTTCTTCAGCGCGAGCTCTTCGAGCTTGAGCCGGTCGACGTGACGCCGCAGCTCGTCGATCTCGACGGGGGCCGAGTCGATCTCCATGCGCAGGCGGGACGCGGCCTCGTCGATGAGGTCGATGGCCTTGTCGGGCAGCTGGCGGGAGGGGATGTACCGGTTCGACAGGGATGCCGCGGCGACCAGCGCGCTATCGGAGATCGCGACCTTGTGGTGCGCCTCGTAGCGCTCCTTGAGTCCGCGCAGGATCGCGATGCTGTCCTCGACCGTCGGCTCGCCGACGTAGACCTGCTGGAAGCGGCGCTCGAGAGCGGCATCCTTCTCGATGAACTCGCGGTACTCGTTGAGCGTCGTCGCGCCGATGAGGTGCAGTTCTCCGCGGGCGAGCATGGGCTTGAGCATGTTGGATGCCGCGACCGAGCCCTCTCCGCCGCCGGCGCCCATGAGCGTGTGCAGCTCGTCGATGAAGGTGATGATCTGCCCGTCGGAGTCGACGATCTCCTTGAGGACCTGCTTGAGGCGCTCCTCGAACTGGCCGCGGTACATGGCACCGGCGACGAGGGCGGAGATGTCGAGGGTGATGAGCTCCTTGCCCTTGAGGGATTCGGCGACGTCGCCGGCGACGATGCGCTGGGCCAGCCCCTCCACCACAGCGGTCTTGCCGACTCCCGGTTCACCGATGAGCACGGGGTTGTTCTTCGTGCGGCGGGTGAGCACCTGGCTGACGCGGCGGATCTCGCCGTCGCGGCCGATTACCGGATCGAGCTTGCCCTGGCGGGCGCGATCGGTGAGATTGATGCCGAACTGCTCGAGCGCGGACTGCTGTTCTTCCTGGGCGGGATTGGTCATCGGCTCCTCCTGGAGGTCTCCTTAAAAGTTGAGTGGTAGTGACTCAAGTTTAGCGGAGGGTGTGGCGGGATGGCAAGGGTTCGCCGTTTGGTTATGGTGGGGCTCACAAGGGGGTCTCCTATGTCGTCGCCTGCGCACTCTCAGAGCCGTCAACGTCTCATGCACATCATCGGCTTCATCGCCATCATCGCCGTCTGCATCGTGGTCATCTGGCTCGATATCGCCACCGGGCTCTGGCAGCAGGCCGTGATCCTCTCCGGCATCGCGGCCGGCGTGCTGACGTTCCTCCTCACCTCGCTGTTCATCGAACGGTGGATGAACGCAGCCGCCCACAAGCGCTGGCTGCCCGTCACCCGCCTCGCCCTCATCGACATGCTGCACGCGCTCGCCGACGAGGAGCACAGCCACATCGCCCGCGGCCGCATCGTGACGCGCACGATCGACGTCTCCGGCGGCCCCGAGGGAGTGCTGCACAGCATCCATGCGGAGCGGCGCGCGATCAGCCACGCCCTCGCCCGATGGACCGGCTTCCTCGCCGCGAGCGCCGACGTGCAGCCCCTCATGGATCACGTCGCAGAACTGGCCCTCCTGCTGGATGCCGCACAGGACGCCGTGCTCGCAGCCGATGAGCACCCGACGGATGCCGGTGCCACCGCACGCATGCATGCCGCCGTGTCCGCGGTCGACACCTCGATCGCCGCAGCTGCCGGCGAGATCCAGGAGGCGCTGTCCCGCATGCGCTCCACCACCTGACCGACCAGCACCGGCCGTATCAGCGATGCCCGCCCGGAGCATCGCCCCAGTGGATTCCGAGCGCGCCCGGCCCCCAGGGCGCACGCACCACATTCGCTGCGCCGCCCTGTCCGAGCGGGAACGGCGTGACATCCAGCGCTTCTCCGGGCTGGTCATCGACGAGGTTGCACCAGCCTGGAAGCGCATCAGGGGTGAACCGCACCCACAGCAGCAGCTCTCGGATGGATCGAGCCGCACCGTGGCCGACCTCTCGCACGGGCGGCCCGTCTGCGGGAAACTCGACGCGCGTCTCGAGCATGACGGTGTCTCCCGGGGTCAACGGCTGATCCAGTTCGACGACTGCGCCGAACACGCGACCGCTGGAGTGGGCCGCGGTCTGCGCGATCCTCCCACCGCTGACGGCGTGGAAGGTGGGCGCGGTGCCCGACGCCCAGGGCATCACCTCGAGGATCGGGATCGCCGTGACGACCCCCGTCGTCGACTGCAGCAGCGAGCGCGTCGCCCGCTGGGTCACCCCGAGGCCTGGGCCGACATCGGCGACGACCTGCGTCGTCAGCTCACGGGTGCGCAGGGGCCGCTCCAGAGGGAACTCCGCCAGCACCTCTTCCACCGCGGCGCCCAACTGCTCGTCGCCCCAGGGGAACTCGACTTCGCCGACACGGCCCGTGCGCCGACTCGGTCCGATCAGTCCGGTCAGTGCGCCCGACGGCATCCCGAGCGCCTGCTCCAGCGCCTCGACGGCCTCGCGCGAGCGCTCCCCCTCGGGCATGCGCGCTCCCGATCGCCAAGAGCTGAGAGTGGCCACCGAGACCGGAGCACCCTGTGCGGCGATCGCATCGTGCACCCAGGTCAGCGTGACGCCGCGCACCTCGATGCCGCGCCGCAGCGCCTGCGCGAACGGATGCGTATACGACTTGACGTTCTGCTTCTTGACGGCCACGGGCGTCCCTCCGACACGGTGCTCACATCTCGTCTGAGACTAGCGCCCGGCACGCCTCGGACGACTTCACATATCTCCGTGTTGATGCGTATCGATTCGGGCGCATCGCCCCGACCCCGTGGCTACATTGACGCCATGCTCCCCCTTCCGGAGGCCGCGCCGGGCACGCCCACCGAGGCGGCTTTCGACCTTGTCTCGACGCTCATCGGCCCTCAGCCGACCCCGCACGCGTCGGACGCCCTCCTGAACCGCGTGCCCTCGCAGGAGAGCCTGGCCCGGGCGCGCGCGGCGCTCGCCCAGCTGCGGCGGCTCCCCTCATCCGAGGATCCCGCGCAGTGCTTCAGCATCCGCGCCGCGGAGCTCATCCTGCTCTCCGGCACGGCCGACCATGCCGCCGCGGCCGGGGCCGCCGATGCCCTGCGGGCACTCATCCCGGCGCTGCCCGTCGCGCAGCAGATGAACCGCATCGATGAGATCCGGCGCCTGCTCGGTCTCGCCATCGACGCCTACATCAACGACTGCCGACTGGATGACGCCGAGGACGCGCTGGACGAGCGCGGCCCCGGCCCCGACGAGACCTCGGCTCGGCACGCACTCGGCACTCGAGCGTTCATCCTCGCGATGCGCGGCGATGAGGCCGGCGCTGAGGCCATTCTCGATGCGGCGCGCGCAGCATCCTCCGATGACACGATCCGGCCCCGTGAACACCTCGCCCGCGCAGCGGCTCTCCTCGACCGGGACTCCCCCGCGGAAACGGTGGAGATGCTGTGCGACTTCACCACGGCACATCCGGCATCCCTCGAATGGCCCTATGCGGCGCTGCTGGCGGCTCGGGCATTCACCGCGACCGATCCGGTCACCGGGATGGAGCACCTGCGACGTTTGATGCATGACAATCGCAACGTGCCGATATCGGCCCGCCTGCGCAACCTGATGCGCGCGGCCCTCGCCGATCTCGCCCTCTCGGCGGATGACGTCCCCGCGGCGCAGCGGATGACGTCCCCGCGGCGCAGCGGATGATCGGGGATTTCAGGCTCTTCGGACATTCGGTGGGGGTGAGGCGCGCCGGGTGATGGTCGGCGGGTAGGGGTCGAGGTCCCCGAGGATCA